>DATNMH010000036.1:0-54288 GCA_035602395.1 Candidatus Acidiferrum sp. | reverse complement strand
CGCCGGACTCCGCGTGCTGGTCAGCAGCCGCGCGGTTCTCCGGGTCTCGGGCGAACAAGAATTTCCGGTTCCTCCACTTGGGCTGCCCGACCTCAAGGCCCTACCCGGACTGGCGGCGCTCTCGCAGTTCGAGGCGGTGCGACTCTTCATCGAACGAGCGGTCGCGGTGAAGCCTGATTTCCAGGCGACCAACGAGAACGCACCTGCGATCGCCGGCATCTGCGAGCGCGTCGACGGGCTCCCGCTTGCCATCGAGCTGGCGGCGGCCCGCGTCAAACTCTTTTCGCCGCAGGCACTCTTCATCCGGCTGGAGAAGTCGCTCAGCGCGCTCGGCACTGGAACACGCGACGCGCCAGCACGGCAGCAAACGCTGCGGGGCGCGATTCAGTGGAGTTACGACATGCTCGATGCCGGCCATCGACGCCTGGTGGCGCGCGTTTCGGTCTTCGCCCGCGGTGGCAACCTTGAACAACTGGAGTCGGTCTGTGGTCCCGCGGAGGATGTCGGCGGGGATGTCCTCGACGCGCTCGATCAACTGGCGGACCAGAGCCTGCTTCGGCGTCTTCCGGACTTCACGGAGCCGCGCTTCCTGATGCTGCAGACCATCCGCGATTTCGCCTCGGAGCGCCTCGAGGAAAGCGAAGCTCATCTAGTTCGCGACCGCCATCTGAAGGCCTTCATCGCGCTCGCGGACCAGGCACAGCCCCATCTCTTCGGTCCGCGGCGAAAGGAATGGCTCGATCGGCTCGAAGAGGACCACGACAACTTTCGGGCGGCCCTCGACTGGGCGGTCGTATCAGGAGATGCCCGCCGTGGGATGGAACTCTCGACCGGCCTTTGGCGCTTCTGGCAGATGCGCGGCCACCTCCACGAGGGGCGTCGCCGCATGGAGGCTGTCCTCGCGATGCCCAACAGTGGCGAGTTTCCGAAGGAACGGTTGGCTGCCCTCGAAGCCGCCGGCGGATTGGCCTACTGGCAGGCCGAGATGGATATCGCCCAGCGTTTTTACGACGAATGTGTCGAGCTCACGCGCAACCTCGGTGACGACCGCGCGCTGGCCAACGCCCTATACAATGCGGCGTTCCCCAGGGTGGTCAGCCGCGAGGCGATCGCCGAAGCCAAACCCATGCTGGACGAAGCGCTTCCGCTGTTCCGGAATTTGGGCGACCAGACGGGAGTCGCGCGGGTCCTTTGGGGAATCGGCAATGCGTATTTCTTCGCCAAGGAGTTCGCGGACGCTCGGCCAGTCCTGGAAGAAGCCGTCGCGTTGAATCGCAAATTAGATGATCGGTTCGGCCTGGGCTGGTCAATTCATACGCTCGGTCTGGTGGCGTTCAATCTCGGCGACTTCGAGCTCGCACGCAAATGTTGGACAGAAGCGGTTCAACTCTTCGCCGCCGCCGGGGACGTACCCGGGATGGTTCTCCAACTCGACAACCTCTCGGCGTTAGCGCGTCACGATGGCGATTTTGTGCGTGCGGCGCGGTTGTGGGGGGCGGCGAGCGCGCATCAGGTAAGCAGCGGCACCGGCCTAGGGCGGTTGCTCCGTGAAGAGGAAGGCCGCACCGGCCGGGAGGGGATCGACGACAACGCCGAAGCGACCCGAGTCTTGGCCGAGGGGCAGGCGATGAGCCTCGAGGAAGCCGTCGCCTATGCCCTGCAGCGCGATGCCGTACCGGAGACCAGGTAGTGGCTGAGCGCGTCGATGTGATCGTCCTTGGCCTGGGCGTCGGCGGCGAGGAAGTCGCAAATTCTCTGGCCGAGAGCGGACTGAACGTGGTCGGAATCGAGAGCAGCCTGGTCGGTGGTGAGTGCCCGTACTTCGGGTGTATTCCCACGAAGATGATGATCCGGGCGGACGACATGGTCGCGGAAGGCCGTCGCATTCCTGGCTTCGCGGGGGACTCGGTAGTCAAACCCGACTGGACACCGGTGGCGCAACGCATCCGAACGGTGGCCACCGACAACTGGGACGACCGGGTCGCGGTCGAACGGTTCGAAGGAAAGGGCGGGCACTTCGTCCGCGGCGCCGGCAAACTCGCCGGGCCCGGCAAGGTCTCGGTCAACGGTACGACCTACGAGGGACAGCGCGGGGTGGTCATCGCAACCGGTACCTCGCCCGCGGTGCCGCCCATCCCCGGACTCGACCGCGTCAGCTACTGGACCAACCGCGAGGCCGTCAAGGTCGAACAGCTGCCGGCGTCGCTGGTCATCCTGGGTGGCGGCGCCATCGGCGTCGAGCTGTCGCAGGTCTTCGCTCGGTTCGGCGTCAAGGTCTCGATCGTCGAGGGCATGAACCGGGTGCTGGCGATGGAGGAACCCGAAGCGAGCGCGGTCCTCGACGAGGTGCTGCGGCGCGACGGCGTCGGTCTTTATATGAATGCGCGGGCCCAGTCAGTCGAGCCGGCCGTCGACGGCGTGAGCGTCAACCTTCAAGACGGTCGCAAAGTGACCGCTCATCAACTGCTGGTCGCGACCGGACGGCGTGCGAACCTCGTGGACATCGGGCTGGAAAGCGTTGGGCTTGATCCGGCGTCGCGTCTCCTCGAGCCGGACGACCATCTCCGTGTGGGTGAACGACTCTGGGCGATCGGCGATGTAACCGTGGGCGGCGGCTTTACCCACATGGCGATCTACCACGCCGGCATCGTGATCGACGACATCCTGGGCAGACCCGGCCCTGGTGCCGATTACCGGGCGAAACCGCGAGTGACCTTCACCGATCCCGAAGTCGGGGCGGCCGGCCTCACCGAGGAGCAGGCGCGCAAGCAGGGCATCAACGTGCGGACCGGACTTCAGAAGGCCTCGGTCACCTCACGCGGCTGGATCCATGGGCCCGGCAACGAGGGCTTCATCAAGGTCGTCGAGGACGCTGATCGGGGGGTGCTCGTCGGGGCCACCACCATGGGACCGCGCGGCGGCGATCTCCTCGGGCTCTTCGAGCTCGCCATCAAGCTGCAGCTTCCCAGTGACGAGTTGCGACACCTGATCTACGCTTACCCGACGTTCTATCGCGGGTCCGGCGAGGCGGTGCGCAAGCTAGGCCCCGACGTGCATCTGCCGCTGCGCTGACCGCCGACGCCAGAGGAGCATCGTGCCGATCGCGGCGCCGAGATGCCGTCTTGACATCGCTACTGTCACTAGGCACACCGGCGCCACATGGGGTAATGTTTCGGCGTGATTGTGCCCTTATCGCACTGGAGCCAGCCACGGCGATAGCCCGGTCACCCCTCGACGGGCAGCCCCAGGAGGACGCCAGCGAGTTGGTTCAGATGGCGCTCGACGTCGCCGGGTCCCTCGACCCACGCGAGGTCATCGCCCGCATCCTTGAGCGCGGGACCCACGCAGTCCAAGCGGATCGCGGCACCATGTCCAGCCTGGTCGGCGACCATATCGTGGTCGAAGCCACCTATGGCCGGGCCGGCGAGCTGACCTGGGTGGGGCAGCGCTACTCGCTCGATTACTTCGAGGGGCAGCCACTCGTGAAGAAAGCGATCGAAACGCTGCAGCCGGCCTTCGGCGGTCGCCTCGCCATCGACCGGGCGGCGCCCGAGTTCCGCCAGGCGCTCGCCAACGTGCGGCACGTCGCCGTGCTGCCCCTGGTCCATGGCGGGCACGCGATCGGGATGCTGGTCTTCAGCCGCTACGAGGACCGGCCGTTCACCGGAGACGACCGGACGGCGCTTACCCTGCTAGGCACGATCTCCGGCCTGGCGCTTCGAAACGCCCGGCTGTACGAGGAAGGCGAAGCGGCGCGACAGCGCGCCGACGAGACAGCCGCTCGGCTTCGGGCCGCGGTTGACGCCGCGGAGGACGTGGCAAGCCAGGTCCGCCTCGACCACGTGCTTGGGCGCATTCTCGAGCGCGCGGCGGCGTCGGTCGGCGCCGACGGCACCTCGCTGGCTCGCCTGGAAGGCACCGAGATGGTGATCGAATCGACGCCCACCGGGGATCTCGTGGGCACCCGCTGGCCGCTGATGCCCAAGGTGCTGGCCGGGATCGCCACGGGTAGGGCGGTCGAGTTGACCGCGGCCGAGTATACCGGCGCACCGCCGGGGATGGAGTCGGTCGTGCAGCCGTACCTACGCTTCCTGGTGGCTCCGCTGGCCGTCGGCGGCGAGACGACCGGGCTGCTGGCCATGGGCCGAAAGACGGACAAGCCGTTCGATCCGGCGGCGGTTCAATCGCTCCAGCAGTTCTCCACACTCGGCGCGCTGCTGCTGCGCAATGCGCGGCTGATCGAGCAGGCCCGGGACGCGGAGCAGGCGAAGAGTGAGTTCATGAGCATTGCCGTCCACGAGCTGCGGGCACCGCTCACCGTGACTGGCGGCTACCTGTCGATGGCGCTCGAGGGCGCCTTCGGCGAACTGCCGAAGCCGTTGCGAGACGTCCTGGAAACGGCGCAACGAAAGACTGAGGAAGCCAAGGCCCTCGCCGATGAACTGTTGACAGTGGCCAGACTCGAGGGCAAGGCCTTGACCCCTGACACGAAGCCGGTTTCCGTCGGCGACGCCGTGCGAGAGGCATTGGCCCGGGCGCGCCCGCGTGCAGAACTGGTCCGGGCGACGATCCAGATGGAACCTGGCAACGATGTTACGGTGCTCGCCGATGAGGCGCTCGTCGGCAAGATCCTCGACAACCTTCTCAACAACGCGATGACGTACGCCGACCATCCCCCCACGATCCGGATTGGGGCGCGCCAGGAGGGCCAGCAAGTTTCGCTGACGGTCGCCGACGATGGCATCGGCATCTCGCGCGAGGATCGGAGCCGGATTTTTGCACGCTTTGCCAGAGGAAGCGACCCGATGGTCACGCAGAAACCGGGGACCGGCCTCGGACTCTACTTGAGCCGCGGCCTCGCCGAACAGATGGGCGGATCCTTACAACTGCAATCGAGCCAGCCCGGCAAGGGCTCGGCCTTCGTCTTGCATCTGCCGGCCGCGGCCTCGTAGCTCCGCTCGACGCCAGCCAGCGCCGCCGAATCTGTCAGGCGACGGCGTCGAGCAATCGGCGGGAGCTGGCGCTGACCTCTTTCACAGCAGATTCGAACGCCGCGGTGTTTGCCTTCGACGGCACCCGGTAGCCACTGATCTTCCGGACGAACTGCAGGGCGGCGTCGTGAATCTCCTGGTCGGTGGGCTTGCTTTCCTTACGGCGGAGCGTCTTGATACTTCGGCACATAACCTCAAGTCTGACAAAAGCGGCGTCGGCCCGTGATCCAAGAGTTTGGGATACCCTAGTGGCAGCTCACCGGTCGCTGCTGCATGAGATTGCAAGGGGACAAGCCATGAAGTCACAAGACCAGAAAAATTTGCGCGCCAAGACGGGTGTGAGCCGGCTGTGGCTCGGGGTCGCCGCGGTGGTCGGAGCCGCCGTCGCCTATCTGGGCGACCGCGAACAGGGCAGCGCTCGACGGCAAGCGGCGCTTCGTCAACTTTCGGGCGCGGCTCAGGCTGCCGCGGACCGCACGGGCCGCTGGCGCAAATTGGTCAGGGCGCGCCTTCCTGGCCACGCGCTGGGTCAGCCTCCGGCGCAGGTCACGGTCCCGAGCGAGCCCACCGCCGCGCCGTCGCGTTCGAAGCGGAACACGGAAGGTGCTGCCGAAAGAAAAAAGCCCGAGTCACTTGTCCCGGAGAAGCCGCCAGCGCCGTAGCAGCTTCAGGGCCGGTAGACGACGAAGCTCACCGCCTGCGTCTGGCGGCGACGGTCATACCCGATCAACTTGATGAAGCTGCGCGGGTTGGCCGCCTTGCAAGCCTCGATCTCGGCGAGCACGTCCTCAGCCGCTCGGGCTTCGAAGAGGGGGAGCTTCCACATCGTCCAGTAATGATCGCGGGCCGTGGGCTGCTCCGCATATTCGATCGCCGGCACCAGCCCTTGCTGGAGAAGGTAGTGAACCTGGCGGAGGATTTGCTGAGTCGTGAGCGCCGGTAAGTAGGAGAAGGTCTCGAGCCTCATGCGCGCACCGGATCGAGCCGGTCGACCCCCTCGAACTCGAAGCTGATTTCCTTCCAGAGGTCGAGTGCCTGGCGCAGTTCGGAAGAATGTCGGGCCGCTTGTTCGAGGATGTCCTTGCCCTCACGCGTGAGGTCGCGGCCTTCGTTGCGTGCCTGGACGACCGCCTCGAGCGCGACGCGGTTGGCCGACGCCCCCGCCGCGTTGCCACCTGGATGTCCCTGCGTCCCGCCACCGAACTGGAAGACGGCGTCGTCGCCAAAAATGTCGACGAGGTCGGGCATGTGCCAAACATGAATGCCGCCGGAAGCCGCGGGGAACACCGCGGGGAGGGAAGCCCAGGGCTGGTCGAAGTACACACCGCGGCTCCGGTCGGCGGGAACAAAGTCCTCACGCAGCAGGTCGTTGATCGCCATCGTGCCGCGGCGGTCGCCCTCCAGCTTGCCCACCACAGTGCCGTTGTGGACGTGGTCGCCGCCCGCCATCCGCAGCCACTTGGCGAGCACCCGCCAGTGGATGCCATGGTTCTTCTGGCGATCGATGACGGCGTGCAGGGCGCGGTGGCAGTGCAGCAGCATCCCGTTCTTACGGCACCAGAGCGAGAGGGACGTGTGGGCCGTGAAGCCCATGGTCAGGAAATCGGACATGATGATCGGCGCGCCAATCGACTTCGCGAACTCGGCGCGCTCGTAGACGTCCTCCATGGTCGCGGCGGTGACGTTGAGGTAGTGCCCCTTGCGCTCGCCGGTCTCGCTCTCGGCCTTGCGGACGGCGTCCATCACGAACTCGAAGCGGTCGCGCCAGCGCATGAAAGGCTGTGAGTTGATGTTCTCGTCATCCTTGGTGAAATCGAGCCCGCCACGCAAGCATTCGTAGACGGCGCGGCCGTAGTTTCGCGCCGAAAGCCCGAGCTTCGGCTTGATGGTGCCCCCCAGCAACGGCCGGCCGTACTTGCTCAGTTTGTCGCGCTCGACCTGGATCCCGTGCGGTGGGCCGGGGAAGGTCTTCAGGTACGCGATCGGCAGCCGCAGGTCTTCCAGCCTGAGCGCGCGGATCGCTTTGAAGCCGAAGACGTTGCCGACGATCGAGGACATCATGTTGACGATCGAGCCCTCCTCGAAGAGGTCGAGGGGGTAGGCGACGTAGGCCATGATCTGGTCGGCGTTTCCCTCCACCGACTCGATCCCGTAGCAGCGGCCGCGGTAACGCTCCATATCGGTGAGTAGGTCGGTCCATACGGTGGTCCAGGTCCCCGTCGACGACTCGGCGGCCACGGCGGCACCGGCTTCCTCTGCAGGCACGTCCGGTTGCGGCGTCACGCGGAACGCGGCCAGGATGTCGGTGTCCTTCGGACGGTAGCCCGGATCGTAGTAGCTCTCGCGGTAGTCATGGACGCCGGCGCGGTAGGCTTCGCGGACGACCTGCGTTTCGTTCATCTTGCCTGTCACGCTAGCATCCCTCGACCATGAAGTCCAATGCATCAAACGAATGCCGTTGATAAGTGCAGTGAATCATCGGCGAACGCAACCTCCATCGCCTGGTTGTAGGTGCCGCTGCGCGCGGCACTAACACAGGAGACGCGATGGAGCAGCGCCGCCTGGGCGTGGCCGGCGTTGCGCGCCTCTCCCTTCCACGCTGACAGGGCCGGGTCCTGGAGCGCCCGCCCGTAGGAGAAGGTCAGTTGCCACGGTTGCGGGCCACTCGCGCTGATGGCCTGCAGGTGGTGGGTGGCGAGTTCGGGACTCTGGCCGCCCGACAGGAAGGCGATGCCCGGTACGGCGGCGGGCACGACCTCACGAAGTCCCCGCACGGTTGACTCGGCGATCTCATCGACGCTCGCCTCGATGGCATGGTCTCTTCCGGGAAGGATCATGCTGGGCTTCAGCACCATCGCGCCCAGCGCCACGCCCTGCTCGGCCAGTTCGGCGAATACGGCACGCCAGGTCGCGATGGTCGCTAAAAAGCAGGTGTCGATGCTGTGATCGCCGTCCATCAGGACTTCGGGCTCCACGATCGGGACCAGTCCGCCCTCCTGGCAGAGCGCGGCATAGCGGGCCAACGCATGGGCATTCGCCGCAATACAGGCCCGGGTGGGGGCGCCGTCGCCGATGGTGATCACCGCGCGCCACTTGGCAAAGTGAGCGCCCAACTCGACGTACTCGGCGATGCGCTCGCGAAGACCATCGAGACCCTCGGTGACCTTCTCGCCTGGCGCGTTCGCCAATGGCTTGGCCCCCGTGTCGACTTTGATACCGGGTAACATGCCGCGTTGAATCAGCGCCTGCGGAAATCGGATGCCGCTCGAGGTCGTCTGGCGGAAGGTCTCATCCTGGAGGATGACGCCGCTGATCGCCTCCTGTAGCTCTGGCGCTGTGACCAGCAGCTCCCGATAGGCGCACCTGGTCGCTGCGGTTGATGGAATGCCGAGGGCCTCGAAGCGCTTGCCGATGGTTCCGGGGGTTTCGTCCGCGGCCAGGATGCCTTTGTCGGCCTGGACCAGCGCGTGAGCCGTGGCGACCAGATCGAGGGCCACTTCGTCTCCGCCTTAAACGTGCTCGTGCTCATGGGCGAGCTCTGTCACTTCTTCCTGATGAATGAGCGACTCGTGGACGCTCAATGGGACCTTCAGGAGCAGTGACTTGCGGGCGCTCAGGATGCGATGGACCAGCAGCAGCTGCGTCAGCGCCAACGGATCGCTGTGATGGGAGCGCAGGACCCCGTCCGTAAACGCGCCGAGCTGGTCGGGTGCCAGGTGGCGCATGTGCTGATGACGGGCGTCCATGTGTGCCCAGATCCGGTCTTCCAACCCGGCCGCCGTGTCCGGATCGATCTCGCCATCGATGTCGAGGATCTCCGCACTCGTCCCGTTCTCGTCCGTCATCGATACCCGCAGCCCGCTCTCGGCCTCGTCCAACAAGCCGTCGAGGTTCAGCCGCGGCAGTGTCGCTCGCTGCACGATTCGAACATTCAGATGTGCGTCGTCGGCGCGGTCTTCCGGCCGATAAAAGCGCACGATCAGATCGGCGTCGCGAACCTGGGGAGCGATGTATTTCTCCACGTCAGGCCGCCGAGTCTCGATCTCGTTGCGCACCGCTTCCGCGGTATAGCCGCGCTTGGCGACATCGCGTTGCAGCTTCCACCGGTGTTTCAGATCCTCTTCCGGATCGAGCCAGACCTTCAGGTCGAAGAGTCCACGGATCCCAGACACGAGAAAGGGATGCAGGCCCTGGACGATGACGACATCGCGGGCACGGAGCTCTTCTCGAGGCGCAAAGGTGCCGTTACTGTGGTCGTAGACGGGCTTGTTGATGGTCCGTCCCTGTTTGAGCGCGAGCAGCTGGTTCTCCATCAGGGCGAAGTCGGTGGCTCTCGGGTTGAGCCCCGTGATGCCGACCAGCCCTCGCTCGCGGCGATCGAGGCTGTGGTAGTCGTCGAGGCAAAGACTGGTGATTCGGCTCTTGGGAAAGACACGGTAGAAACCGGCGGTCAGCGTGGACTTTCCACTGCCACTGTCTCCTCCAATGGCAATGAAGATCGGCCGGCTCGCGTTGGCCCCTGGATCCATAGCTCGTCGTTCGCACGCTAGCAGTTAGGCGCTATGCAGTCCAATACAGAGAAGTAATCTCCGCGATAAGCTAAGCGAATGAGTGGCAGCACCCGCACGGTGCGAAGGCCGCTGGCCGCGGGCTTCGACTCTCGGGTCACCGTCCACCAGCTCAGGATCTTCAAGATGGTGGCGGACCATCACAATTTCTCTCGGGCGGCCGAGGCGCTGCACCTCAGTCAGCCCGCCGTCTCCCATCAGATCAAGGCGCTTTCTTCGGCGGTCGGGGCGCCCCTCTTCGAGGAAATCGGTCGCCGCATCCATCTCACCAGTGCCGGTACGTTGCTTTACGAGCACGCCAGCCGGATCATCGCTGACTTCGAGATGGCCGGCCGGGCGCTCGACGAGCTGCACGGCCTTCGTCGTGGCCTGCTTCGGTTGGCCGGTGACACGACGGTTGGGATTTACGTCTTGCCCGACGTGCTGGGCACCTTCAGGGAAGCCTACCCAGAGGTGGACGTCAGCCTCGACGTCGGCAACCGGCAACATGTCTACGAGCGGCTGATCGCCAACGCGACCGATTTCGCTGTCGTCGGCCGCCCCTGGCCACGACCGGCCATCCCGCTGACGGTCCGCCCCTTCCTCCCCAACGAGCTGATCGCGATCGCATCCGTCCGCCATCCGTTGGCCGGGATGAAGCGGATCTCGGTCACGCGCCTCGCGGAAGAACCTTTCATCGCGCGCGAACCAGGATCGGGGACTCGGGAAACCGCCGAGGGAGCCCTGCGGCGAGCCGGCCGGGCTGTGCACACCATCATGGAACTGGCCAGCAACGGGGCGATCAAACGCGCCGTCGCCCGGGGACTCGGTGTCGCCATCATCTCCCGCCATGCCGTCACGCAAGAAATCCGGCTCGGACTGCTGACCGAGCTCGCCGTCGTCGGCTTTCCGCTCCGGCGACAGTGGCACCTCGTGTACGCGCGAGACAAGCGCTTTGGACCAGTGGAGCGTGCCTTCCTTTCCTTTATCGAGGATGGCGGATGGCGACGACGCCTGGGCGAGCTGCCGGTCACGGAGTGATGCAAGCGCCCGACACCGATGTCGCGGTGGTTGGCGCCGGTCCAGCCGGAGCCGCGGCGGCGCTGTTTGCCGCGCGACGTGGCCTTCGCGTGATCGTTCTCGACAAGCAAGACTTTCCGCGCGACAAGCCGTGTGGCGAAGGGCTGATGCCGAGCGGCCGACCGGCCTTGCGCGAACTGGGCCTCGAGGACGTTGTCCTCTCGGGCGGGGCGCCGCCGCTCAACGGCATCCAGTTCGGGCGTGTCAACGAGCCCCCAGCTGCGGTGCCTTTTCCAACGCATGACGGCGAACAGGCGGGGCTGGGGATCCGGCGGCTCACCTTCGATGCGCAACTGGCCGCCGCGCTTGGACACCATCCGGGCATTCGGTTCTCTCCGCAAACCGAAGCGCGCGATGTCACAAGGGATGGCGACGGAATATTGACCGTGATCACCGCCGCCGGCGAGGTTCGGGCACGCTTCGTAGCCGTGGCCGACGGTTTGCGTTCGCCGCTTCGGCATCGCCTGGGCTGGACAGTTGGACCGCGACCGCCTCATCGCTACGCCGTCGTCGGCCACTGGACGCTGGACGGTCCCGTCGATCCCTGGGTGCGGATCACCTTCGATGCCGGCCTAGAGGTCTATGAAGGTCCGGTCGCGGACAACCAGCGCATGGTCGCGCTGCTCTGTTACCAGGAACGAATGCATGAGTTCGCCGGCCAGCTCGACGCACGCTACCGGGAGATTGCGCAGGCGATACGGCCAGTGCTTCGACAGGCCGAGATGGTTGGTTCGGCGTCGGCGGTCGGTCCATTCTGGTACGGCGCGACGACCGTGGCCGACCGGGGTATCTTTCTGGTCGGCGATGCAGCAGGCTTCACCGACCCGATCACGGCCGAGGGGGTCGCCACGGGATTACGCCAGGCACGCGCTTTTGCTGAGGCGCTGGCCTCGCCGAATCCCGAGGGTGCCTACCGGCAGGTGCACCGGCGACTGACAAGAGACCCACGTCGCGTGGCATCGTTGTTCCTCCGCCTCAGCCGCACGCCAGCACTGGTCGACCGGGCGATTCGCAATCACGGACGATCTCCGCAGACGCTCAGCAAGCTGCTCGGGATCGGCTTCGGCTACTGGGGCTTCAACCGCATCACGCCCCGGGAGTGGATCCGGATGTTCAGCGGCCGCTAAGGCGCGGCATGAAGCGCGGCTTGCTACCCATGCGCTCGCGGTAAGCCGGGATCGCCATCAGCAGCGCGTCTTCTTCACGGATCCGCAGGCGGAGCAGCAGGGCATTGGCCAGACCGAGGCCGAGCGCGCTCACGTAGGCGCCGCCAATCAGCGGCAGTCCGAGAAATTCCAGCCCTAGCGCGACGTAGTTGGGATGGCGGATGAACCGGTACGGTCCGCGGTCGACAACATGTAAGTTGTCCGGCACAACCGCGTGCACATTCCACGACCCACGCAGGCTGAGGAGCACGCTGAGCCTGAGCGCGACGCCGGACAGCGCTGCCACCCAGCCAAGTCCCGCCACCATCCGCGGCGCCGGACGCTGACGCAGCCATCGCTCGAGCGCGGGCAAGGTGAAGAGGCCAACGTTGACCAGCGCGATCCACTTGAAGATTGACCGTGCGGCGGCGGGCGCGCCCGGCTGCCGGCGTCGGATGGCGCGCTCGTTCCTGGCGGAATAGGCCAGCTCGAAACCACGCTGGGCACCGAACGCTAGCAAGACGGCGGCGTATGAAAGCTCCCTCGCCCGCTTGCGGGGGAGGGCCGGGGTGGGGGCGCTCACGCCAGCGTCATCAGCGCTAGCTCGATCGAGAGTCCCGGACCGAGGGCGATCGCCAACACCCGACCAGACATCTTGACCCGCTGCATCTCCTCGAGCACAAAGAAGATGCCGGCACTCGACGCGTTGCCGTTGCCGGCGAACACCGAGCGCGAGGTGGCCAGCGCCTCTGGGCGGAGGTCTAGCGCGCGTTCGATGGCGTCGACGATCCGTGGGCCTCCCGGGTGCGCGGCAACCGCGTCGATGTCGGTCAGGCCGAGACCCGCGTCCGCGAGGAACGTTTCAACCGCGCCGCGCAGGTGCGCCTCCACCACGTCCGGCAGCTCGCGGCTCAGTATCACGCGAAGCCCACCGTCGCGCAGCTCGTAGCCCAGATGACGGGCGCCTTCCGGAACCAACACCGTGCCGCAGTTCTCCAGCGTCCAGCCCGGCCGGCCGTCACCGCCTCGCATCACGACCGCTCCGGCGCCATCCGCGAACACCATCGCCGCCACCAGATTGTCGAGCGAGTGATCGTCGGGTTGGAACGTCAGCGACGGGATCTCGACCGCGAACAGCAGCACGTTTCGCTGCGGGTAGGCGCGCAGGTAGTCGAGCCCCCGTGCCAAACCCGCCACCCCTCCCCCGCATCCGAGCTCGGTGATCGGCAGCCGGGCGGTGTCCGGCCGCAGTCCGATCAAAGGGATCAGCTCGGCGTCGAGCGACGGGAGGACCACACCCGTGCAGGACACCCCAATTACAAGTCCGATCTCCTCGGGCGCGAGGCCGCTTCGCTCCAGGGCCTTGCAGCACACCCGCCTGGCAAGCACCCGCGCGTGTTCGAGATAAGCATCCGTTTGCTGACTCTGGGTCCGACGCTCCATCAGCGAGGTCACAGGCTCCGCGAAGTAGCGCGTCCGCGCCCCGTCGTCATGCGGCAGCTTTGGCATCCGTCGCCCGCGTAACCGCCCAAGCGCGTCCCAGACCTCGTCGACCGTGGCGGTGATCGGCGGTACCGCCGTCGCCATGCCGGCGATCTGCGCGTGGCCGAGGGACATCCTTATCGATGTCATTAATCTGATGCTAGGCTGGCGCGATGGTGGTCCGTCCGGCGGAACGTGAAGATCGCCCCCGACTTCGTGCCTTGATCGAGGGCTACTTTGCCTTTTACCGCACCCCTTTTCCCAGGCAAAAGGTCGAGGCCCTGCTCGATCTTCTCGAGCAGGATCCCGGCCTCGGGGTGCAACTGGTGGCCGAGGCGGACGGGAAGCTTCAGGGTTTCGCCAGCTTGTATGCCTGTCTGGACACGCTGGTTGCCGATCGCATCCTGGTCATGAACGACCTCTTCGTGTACCCCTCCCTTCGAAATCACGGCGTTGGCGCCGCACTGTTCGATGCCAGCCTGGCTTACGCTACGGCGCGCGGTTACGTCCGCCTCGACTGGGTCACGGCCGAGGACAATCGCGATGCCCAACGCTTCTACGACCGCCACGGCGGCAAACGTGGGCCCTGGATCTCGTACAGCGCCGACCCAAGCGCTGGCCGTGCCCGAAAGGCTCTAGCGAACCAGACTTAAGCGGACTTTCGCTTGCGCCGGGTAGCGGGCCGGGCGCGCCCCTTCGATGCGCGACGCGCTTGCTCGACACTCGCCCGCAGCGCCGCCATCAGGTCGTCGACGCCGCCGCCGGTGGTGACCTCGGCCGTTGCCGGCCGCGCGGAGGCTGCCCGACCCTCGATGAGCGCCTTCAGGCGTTGCCGGTAATCGTCCGGATAACGCTCGGGCTCGAATGGCCCCGAAAGGGTATTGATCAGTAGGGCCGCCATCTCGCGTTCGTTCTTCTTCAGGTCTGTCGGCTTGGCAGGTTCCAGCTCGGCGGCCGGCAGGATTTCGTCGGCGTGGAACATCGTCGTCAGGACCATGAGACGACCGTGGGGGCGCAGCGCGCTTAGGTAGCGCTTTCGGCGCAAGACGAACCAGGCGACCGCTACCTTGTGCGTCTCCCGCATCGCGTCGACGAGCAACCCGTAGGCGCGCTCGTAACCCCGGTCGGGCACGGCGTAATAGCTGGTTTCGTAATAGATCGGGTCGATGGCGGAAGCCTCCACGAATTGCTCGACGTCGATCGTCCGGCTCCGTTCAGGGGCGAGCTGCTCCAGCTCTTCGCGGGCGACGGTGACGTATCGATCTTTCGCAACCTCGAACCCCTTGACGACGTCGGGCGCCGCCACCGGTCTTTTCGTTACCTCAATGGACACGTCCGCCTCTCGCGGGAGGTAGCTCCCACCGCCTCGGGCCGATTGCGTCACGACATCGCCTCCTCCTCTCCGAGAAGGCACTAGAAGATCCCCTCCCCCTCTGGGGGAGGGTAGGGTGGGGGCTGCTTCGACCACTTTCTGGTGACGAATGCGCTGTCCGCTCGACCGGTCGATCTCGTGGAAGCGCACGTCCTTCCGCCGGGTCGCCGGGTACAAGCGCACCGGGATGCTCACCAGTCCGAAGCTGATCGTTCCCGACCATACCGCGCGCGGCATCCTCTGATTATGGCGCTCGGGCCGCCGTATCATGGCCGTTGGATGGGCATCCTGGAGCGCGCGCTGGTCGAATCGACGATCCCGGCCCAGGACCTGCAGCGCGCGAGGACCTACTATGCCGAAAAGCTCGGCTTGACGCCGGCCAGCGAGGAACGAATCGGACTTCGCTATCGCCTTGCCGACGGAACGCGTTTCCGGCTCTTCCGCAGCGGCGGCAAGGCCTCCGGTGCGCACACGCAAATGGCGCTCACGGTCGACGATCTCGCGGCGGCGGTCAACGAGCTTCGCTCCCGCGGCGTCCAATTCGAGGAGTACGACAGTCCGGGACTGAAGACGAGTGAGGGAATCGCCGACGTTGGATATGCCAGGGCCGCCTGGTTCAAGGACAGCGAAGGCAACCTGATCGGCATATCGCAACCGGCCGCCGACTCTACCGATCGAACCCGATAGCCACGCGGCTTTTCCACGTCGGGGACGCTTAGGCCGCGACCGCCTGGTTCAACTCCATCGGATAGCCCGCCGCGCGCCAGGCGGGTAGGCCACCCTCGAGCAGCCAGGCGTCATAGCCCTGGCTCCGCAGCACGCGGGTCAACCGGGTACTTGCCTCTTCGTCGGCGCAGGTGCAATAGGCAATGATCGTCTTGTCATGGGAAAGGTCGGGCAAGTCGCTGAGAAGGTCGGTGGCGTGCCGATTGCGATCGAGGATCGCCCGGGGAGGCACCCGAAGCGCTCCCGGAATCTTCCCCCTCACGGCGTTCTCGATGAACGGGGAGGTGACGTCCAGGACGATCGCCTGGCCGGCCTCGATGGTTTGCCTGGCTGTCGCCGCATCGATCCAGTAAGGAACAAACGCCATGTCTCTGCCTCCAATGCTTGTGTCGGTCATTGAACGATTCACATGAATAAACCATTGATCTCCCGGGTATATTCCATACGTGGCAACCAAAGTTGAAGCCAAGCCGGCTCAGGCGCTCTGGAAGCTCCTTCGGGACGACGCCTTTGCCAGCCTGCGGGATGATTTCACGGCCCGGGTGGCGGAGTGCAGCCTTTCCCTCTCCCAGGGCAAGCTGGTCCGGGAACTGGCACAGCCGCAGTCCCAGCGTGAGTTGGCGCGACGGCTCCACTACGATCCGTCCAATATCAACGCGCTCGCCGACTCGCTCGAGGAACGCGGGCTTGTCGAGCGGCGAGCGGATGCCTCTGATCGACGGTTCCGGCTGCTTGCGCTAACCCCGGAGGGCGAGCGGCTGCGCACGACGCTGGAAGCCCGACTTGCCCAGCCGCCACTCTTCCTCGACCGCCTGACGCCGACTGAGCAGAAGCAGCTGCTTACCTTGCTGGCGAAAGTCTTCGATACCGAGCGCCGCCGGCCGCGTTAGCGCGGCGCTTTCAGCGGTCCGGGCATCGCCTTATCGGCTTCACGCTGCAGCCGCGCTTCGTTGCGCCGCAGGAAGACGATCACCGTGATGATCACCGCGACGCCGACGATCGCCAGGACGAGATCCACCCGACCGGAGAGTTGCAGCAGTTGTTTCCCGAGCAGAAAGGCGGCAACGCCATAGATCGTCGACCAGATGATGCCGCCTGCCGCATTGAATATGAGGAAGACCCTCCAGTGCATGTGATTGACGCCGGCCAGGAAAGCGGCGAAGATGCGCAGCACCGAAACGAATCGCCCGAAGAACACCACCTTGGGGCCGTGCTTGCGGAAGAGGTACTGCCCGAGCCTCAGCCGGTTCTCCTCCAGACGGATGTACCGTCCGTACCGTTTCAGCAGGCGGTAACCACCTGTGCGGCCAATCACGTAGCCGATGTTGTCGCCGACGATCGCGCCCGCCGACGAGGCGACGATCACCCAGAAAATCGATAGCCGGCCCGTCGTCCCCGCATAGATGGCGGCGGTGACCAGCATGGTCTCCCCCGGCACCGGGATGCCGATGCTCTCGATCCCGACGAAGAAGAACACCGCCAGGTAGCCGTACGTAGCGAGCAGGCTATCGAGGTTGCGCGCGAAAAAATTCAGCACCGCCGGAAGAGCCTACCGCAGCAAACTGACACGCGGCCTTTCCACACCGGGGCCGCTTATTGCTACCGGCCGGCGGCGACGGCGGCCCCCACCATCCGGTTCCGCAGCAGGCCGATACGCTCCACCTCGGTCTCGAGCAGGTCGCCGGGCTTGAGAAATTCGGGTGGGGTCCGGGCGAAGCCGACACCATCCGGCGTTCCCGTTGCGATCAGAGCGCCCGGCAGCAAGGTCATGCCAACAGAGAGCCAGACGATCAGCTGCTGAACCGAGTTGATCATGTCTCGCGTGTTGCCGTCCTGTTTGACCTCCCCGTTGACGCGCAGGGTGACACGAAGGTTTTGCACATCCGGGATCTCGTCGGCGGTCACGACCCATGGCCCGACCGGCGAGGAGGCATCGAGGCTCTTGCCTTTGAAGAACTGTCCGCCCCAACCGTTCTGGATGTCCCTCGCGCTGATGTCGTTGACGACCGTGTAGCCAAAGATGTGGCTCATGGCATCGTCCGCCTTGATATTGACGCCCCGTTTGCCGATTACGACGCCCAGCTCCACTTCCCAGTCGATCTTGTCGCTGATGGCGGGGTCGATCACGATGTCATCGAAGGGTCCGGTGATCGCGGTTTGGGCCTTGGTGAACACCGTCGGTGGCTTGATGTTCTCGCCCCAGGCGCGCGCACTCTCCGCCGCATGCTTCTCGTAGTTGCGGCCGATCGCCAGCATATTGCCTGTCGGCGGGTCGAGTGGCGGCAGCAGGGTGAGATCTTTCAGCTTGCGCACGACACCCGTGGCAGCTGACCCCCTCACCGAGGAGACCAGCTCACGCAGTCGTTTCAGCCCATCGTTGCCGCTTTCGATCAGGGCCAGCACATCCGACGGCGCGCCGGACGAGCCATTGCCCTTCGCCAGCTGACTAACGTCGACAACTTCCTCCGACGAGCCCTCGCGGACGACGCCCAGGCGCCGCTCAGTGCCCTCCCGAAACATCAGGATCTTCATGTGTTCGATACCTCCTCGGAGTCGCTCACCGGGGCTGGCCTGGTGGCGGCCCCCAAAAACAATCCCTCGAAATCCTGGCGACCGAGGAGTTCGCCCGGGCGACCTTCCAGCCTGGTGGATCCCGAGACCAGGACGATCGTCCAGGTCGCGACCTCCATTGCTGCGCGTGCCCGCTGCTCGACCAACAAAACGGCTTTTCCGAGATTCGCCAATCGACGAACGTGATCGCGTAACAGGGTGTCCGCCAGCTTCGGTGAGAGGTTGGCGGTCGGTTCGTCGAGGATCAACACTTTCGGATCCAGCATCAGGACCCGAGCGATCGCCAGCATCTTCCGCTCTCCTCCGCTCAGCTTGTCGGCGCGTCGCTTTAGCATCGGGGCCAGTTGGGGGAACACCGCGGTGACCTCCTCGATCCGGCTCTTGATCTCATGGCGTTTCAAGAGGTAGCCGCCCATCTCAAGGTTCTCCACGACGCTGAGCGGCTCGAAGATATCGTTGACCTGGGGGACGTAGCCGACGCCCCGACGAGCCAGCTCTTCCGGGGCATGGTTGGTCACGTCGTCGGAGCCGAGCAGGACATGCCCTTCGGTGATGCGGAGGATGCCGACCAGGCTCTTGAGTAGCGTGCTCTTGCCCGCGCCGTTCGGCCCGATGATCGCGACCACCTCACCGGGGCCGACGTCGATCGACACGTCCCGCACCACCGGCACCCCACCGTACCCCGATGTGACGCCCTCGGCCCGGAGCGATGGCGCCGGTCGGGCGGCGATCGCTGCGCTGTTAGCCGACAAGGTACGCGTCCACGACCTCCGGCTGCCGGCGAAGCGCCGCCATCGAGCCCTGCCCGATGACTTTGCCCTGCGCCATCACGATCACCGGGTCGCAAAGGCGGTCGACGATGTGCAACTCGTGCTCCACCATGAGGATGGTCAGCCCGTCGTCGCGCAGCTGCTCCAGGTACCCGGCGATCTCGTTCACGATCGAGGGGTGCACGCCCGACATCGGCTCGTCGAGGAGCAGCAGGCGCGGGCGCAGCATCAGCGCCCGCATGATCTCGACCAGTCGCTTCTGCCCGCCGCTCAGCATCCCGGCGTAATCGGATTCCTTGGGCAGCAGGCCGAAGCGCTTGAGCAGGCCGCGTGCCTGTGCCACCAAGCGGGTCTCGTCGGGCATCCAGTAGCGCTTGCCCAGCAGCGCGCCCAGCAACGATTCACCGCGGTTATCCGGCGCCGCCACCAGCAGGTTCTCGAGAACCGTCAGCTGGCCGAACTCTGACGGCAGTTGAAACGTCCGCACCAGGCCTCGCCGGGCCCGCTGATAGGCGGGCAGCCGGGTGATGTCCTCGCCCTGAAAGACGATGCTGCCGGATGACGCCGGCAGGGTGCCGGCTAGTACCGCCATGAAGGTCGACTTGCCGGCGCCGTTCGGACCGATCAGCCCGGTGATGCGTCCGGGCATGACCTCGATCGACACCCCATCGACGGCGTGCATGCCCTCGAAGTGGCGATGGATGTCCCGGGCGCTGAGCATCGGCTCGCTAACGGGCACCTTTTCCCACCACCCATCGCGTCTCTTCCTCGACCGCGGGCGCGCCGGGAAAGACGCGACGCTGCTCGGGCACCACACCCTTGGGGCGGAACCACAGGAAGCCGAGGATGAGGAGGCCGATGCAAACCCATTCCAGCGCGGGGATCAGGTTGGGCGGGCCGATGTTCATACGCCCCAACAGCCGCGTGACCTCCTCGAAGCCGACCGGCACCAGTAGGGCGCCAAGGATGGCGCCGACGTTGTTGCCTCGGCCTCCGACGATGACGGCGGCGAACAGAATGATGGTCTCGGGGTACAGCCACGTTGAGGGCGCCCAGACTTGGAGGAAGCCGACCAGGATCGCCCCCGAGAGCCCGGCGATGGCCCCGCCGACGACGAAGATGGTCATCTTTAAGGCGGTCGGATTCTTCCCCAGTGCGCTGGCCGCGACCTCGTTCTCCCGCATCGCGCGAAGCGTGCGACCGTATGGCGAGTTGACGATCCGCGCTGCGATGAACCAGACGATGGCGACGCAGATCGCCGTCAGGCCGATGTAGAGGTACTGATAGCTATTGGTGCTGGTGTTGACCACACCGTCGAGCGGCTGCGGGACCAGCGCGAGGCCGGCCGCGCCGTTCAGCAGCGGTCGGGCGTTGTTGATCACCGTGTTGGCGATGATCGACGTCACCAGCAGGGCGATTGCCTGGTAGTCGGCACGCAGCCGGCGCAGGACCACCAGGCCAATCGGGAGGGCCAGCAGCGCGCCCACGACCGCGCCGCCGATCCAGGGCAAGGGGAACGGAAGCTGGTAGCCACCGACGTAAATCTGGAAGCTGTAGTCGGGCGCCGTATCCGGCGGCATCGACAGAACCGCAGCCGCGTAAGCCCCCGCGGCCTGGAAGACGATGAAGCTGAAGTTGACGACGCCGGAGACGCCGAACTGCAGGTTGAGCGCCAGGCAGGCGATGATATCGACGCCGGCGAAAATCAGCAGATTTGCCGCGTAATAGGTGTTCATCCGGCCGCCGCCAGCGCTCCTCGTTTGGCGAGCAGGCCCTGCGGCCGCAGGACCATGACCAGCACCAGGATGACAAAAGCCACCACCTGCTTGTAGTCGGGCGACCACACGGCGGCGCTGAGCTCGGTGACCAGGCCGATGACCACCGCGCCAATCATTGCCCCGTACGGCTGGCCGGCACCGCCGAGGACGGCGGCGGCCAGCGCCGTGATGAGAAAGCCGGCGCCGCTGGCGATGGTGAACGAATCCGAGTCGAGTGCGGCGACCACGCCGGCCAGCCCGCACAGTGATCCGGTAATCAGCCACACCGCGTCGATCACGCGATTCGTTGCAATACCGCAGTTGCGAGCCAGCATGGGGTTCGCGGCGGTGGCACGCATCGCCTTACCCAACCGCGTGTAGCGCAGCAGGGCGTGGACGGCCAGCATCACCGCGACGGCGAGCACGATAATGACGATCTGATTGACGGTTAAGGCGATGTCGCCGAAGCGCAGTAGGTGGCTGAACCGCTCGCGGTACGACACGCTGAAGTAGCCGACGATCGGCAACAGCCCGTTGGCAATCATCAACGACACGGCGAGCGACACAATGACCATGCCCAGCAGCGCGGTGCCCTTTCGTTGAAACGGCGTGTAGACGAACCGGTTGATCAGGAAGGAGAAGACCGCCCCGAAGGCGGCGCCGCCGAGCATGGCGATCCAAACGCTGACGCGCGCCTGGTTGAGGTAGTAGGCGACGAATGCCGACGTGATCATCACTTCGCCATACGCGAGGTTGATCATGTTGGTGATCCCAAACTGCATCGTGAACCCGACCGCGGCCAGCGCGATCACCGACATGCTGACCAGGCCGAAGCCGAACGCCGCGATCAGTAAGCTCACGGCATCCGGCCTCTTCCCTTACAAACGATTATTCCGACTCTAGATCCCGCCCGCGTCACTCAACTGCTTGGTCTGCTGCGGCGTCAACGCCGCGACCTGGACCTCGCCGCCCTGGGCGTCGTACTTGACCAGGATGTATCCCGACTGGGAGTTGTTGTATTGGTCGAAGTTGTTCGCACCCCCGGCGCCGACGTACTGGATCGACTTACCCGCATGGAGCGCGTCGAGTCCTTCCTTGTAGGTGTGCACGACCGTCGCGCCGGAGGTGCCGTTGGCGATCTCCTTGATCTTCGAGTTGTAGACGGTCGGGTCCTTGCTGTTGGTGGCGACCATGGCCAGCCCGGTCATGATGATGCCGTCGTACAGGTGCAACGTGGACCCACGTTGCTTGTACTTCGGCGCGTCGGCAAACGTCGACGCCGCGGCCTGCAGGTTGGCCGTGAATTCGCTGTAAGCGGTACCGGAGAAGGTGTAGCCAAGGTCGACGCCGCGGTAATACTGCACGACGTCGTTGACGCCGACGGCGTTGGTCACATCCTTGAACCACGCCGGGTCAATCGTCGCCGAGGTTCCGATAAAGGGAATCATCTGTCCGCCATTCTGTACTTTGACTTCGCCGAGGTAGGTGCCGGCTGAGCCGAGCGCCTCGGTCAGGATTACGTCCGGCTTGTAGTTCAGCATGCTCTGGACCTCGGTGCGGAACGACGACGCACCGAGGTGAATCGGAAAGTTCTGGACCGTCTTCCCAAAGTGTTTGAGCGCGTTGGTCGCGGGCTGGACGAAGGCCTGCGAGCCGATGTCGTCGCCGAAGACCAGCGCGACCTTGTTCCAGGTGGGATGGTTGGGACCGTACATCACCCAGCCGACCATGCCGTAGGCGTCGTAGATATCCGCCGGCACCAAGCGGTGGAAATAGGGCAGTTTGGTCTTGTTGAACTCGGACTGCCCGGTCATGCAAAACATCGGCACGTGGGCCTTGTCGACAATCGGGGCCACGGCAGAGGCTTCGTCCGACGTACAGCCGACGACGGCCATCAAGTTGGAGTTGCTGGCAATCATCTGATTGGCGGCGGGCGCCGCGTCCGCCGGCTCACCCCGCGTATCGAACTTCTGACACGTGACATGGCGGCCGCCGACGCCGCCATTGTTGTTGATCGCAGGTGCCGCCGCCAGGCAGGCCGCGTAATAGGCGGGACCGAGATTTGCGTCCGCCCCGCTAAAGGGGGCGAGCACGCCCACGAGAAGATCCCCCGAGCCAAGCCCACCGCCAGTGGAGCTACTGCTGGTGCCGCATGCCGACAGCGCCAGAACTAAGGCCGACGCGGGCAACGCGAGGAACCGACGCAAGCGCCTGTCTACCATGACGTCTTCCCCTCCATGACTTGGGATTGCACACCGGATTGTCGACAATATTAGGCATAATCGCACAAAGGGGTCGCGCCATGAAACCACCCGTCGCCCACCCATCGAGGCGCTCATCGCCAGCCGCCCAGCAGTCGGGACTGGCGCCGGCCGCGGACCGTAGCGCCGAGGTCTACCAGCGCCTGCGGAGTGAGATCGTCAGCGGGGGCTTCCACCCCAACGAGCGCCTAGTCGAAGCTGATCTCGCGCTTCGGCTGGACGCCGGCCGGACGGCGATCCGTGCCGCACTGGTTCGGCTGGATCAGGAGGGACTGGTCAGCCGCGAACCGAACCGTGGCGCGCGCGTCCGGCTGGTATCCGATCGCGAGGCTCTGGAGATCGAGGAGGTGCGGGTGATCCTCGAACAGCTGATCGTCCGTCAAGCCGCCCAGCGGGTCACGGCCGCCGACCTTCGGGACCTTCGCCGCTCGATTGTCCGGATGCGCGAGCGGCTGGCGCAGAGCGATCCGATGGGATACTCGGGGCTCAACGCCGAGTTCCACCAGCGGATCTGGGCGATCGCGGATCACGGAACGGCCGGGCGCCTCCTGGCCAACCTCAAATCGCAGAGCATCCGATTTCAGTACCGAACGATCCTGCGGCCGGGCCGGACCGCCAGCTCGCTGCGCGAGCACGAAGCCATCGTCGAGGCGCTGGCCAGCCGCGATTCGGATGCCAGCGAGGCGGCCATGCGCCAGCATCTCAGCCATGTGGTCGAGACCCTGAAGTGGGCGATCGATGCCCAGCGACGTCAGCCGATCTGGCTGCCGCGGGGTGCGTCGTCGATCGCGTCGGACCCCGGATAGCGCCACCGCGCCACGCTGCCGATGATCAGCACCGGCAGCGTGACGATGGCCGCGATCGCGAACAGGCTCGAGTATCGGTGGGCGCCGGCGAGCCCCGCGACAACTGACGTCGCCAGCGCGGCGCCGGTGAAAATCGCCGTCGCAAACAAGGCGGTGGCGGTGGCGCGAGCCTCGGGCACGACATCGGTCGCCCAGGTCTGAAAGGTCGATTGCATGAAGGCGTAGGCACCGCCGGCGAGAACACTGGCCGCAAGGATGGCGGGGACACTCTGGGCAGCCGCGGCAACCAGGTATCCAATCAGCAACAGGCTCGCGCCCCCGGCGAGGATCAGCGCGGCCGGCGTCCGCCGGGCCACGTGGCGAAAAGCGCGGGTGCAGATCAGGACCGAGAGGCCGTAAGTCGCGACCACGATGCCCGCAATGGCCGGGCTCTGTCCGCTGGCCTCGAGCGCGGGCGCCAGGTAGGTGACGAAACCGAACATCACAGCACCAACAAGGACCGCCACCGCCAACAAAAACACTGCCCAGCCGTGCCGCAGTACGCCGGCCACCTGCCGCAGCGGGTTCTGACTCGATCGCGTGACCAGCGACTCCGGGGTTCCTCGAAGGGCGATCGCGACCCCGAGCGCGATGGCTCCCGGGATCAGGAAGAAGAGACGCCACGTGAGCACATGAGCGATCAGGCCGGCACCGAGCGTGCCCGCTGCGGTCCCGAGGGCGACGAAGACCAGCACGTTGGTGATGGCCTGCTGGCGCAGGGTGAACGGGAAACGGTCCGCAAGATACACCAGCGTCGTTGGCATCACGCCGCATGCGATGCCGCCGGTGATGAAGCGAGCCACCAGTAGCGCGGTTAGATTCGGCGAGAGTGCGGAGAGGACGTCCGCGACCGCGGTTCCGATCAGGGCCGCCCTGATGACCCGAACCCGTCCGAAACGATCCGCCAGCACGCCGTATGCCGTCGGCAGGAGTCCGTAGGCCAGGTAGTAGAGGCTCGCGACCGCCGAAACGGCGACCAAGGAGACGTGGAACGTGACCGCCATCGGGATGAGCAAGGGCGCCACGGCGAATCGATCGGCCATCGTCGCGAAGGGCCCGAGGTACAACAGTCGTGACACGCCCCGCTGCGCCGTCGCCGCCAACGGTTCCCGGCTCAGCCCGCTGGTTCTCGCACGCCGACTTCGTCGAGGTGCAACAACAGGTCACGCGGGTCCTCGTAGACCCGATAGGCGCCGGCCTGCTGCAGCTCTTCGCGGCCGTAGCCACCCGATAGCAACCCAACACCCAAGGCCCGCGCCCGCCGCGCCGCCAGCAAGTCCCAGACACTGTCACCGAAGACGATCGAGTTGGTGATGTCGACACCCAGCTTGGCGGCGGCCGCCAGGAACAGGTCCGGGTCGGGCTTGGCATGCGCGACATCGTCCCGGGTGATGATGACTTTGGGCTCGACGCCGAGCAGCTTGATCGAGGGACCCGCCGTCTTCACGCTGCCACTGGTGGCGATCGCCCAGGGCACGCCCTGCTTCGTCAGCCGGGTCAACAGGTCATGCGCGCCGGGAAGGGGACGGACCTCACCCAATCGCTGGACGAAGGCGTCGGCGTGCTGCGCGAGAAGCCGCTTGGCCTCTTCAGGAGTGAGCCGCTTTCCCGTTTCTCGCAACAGCGCATTGACGAACAGGCCGCCACTCATTCCGATGCGCCGGTGGATCCGCCATACCGACAGCTCCATCCCGGCCTTCCCCAGGACCTCGTGCCAGGCGAGCACGTGCTGGTACACGCTGTCGACAAGGGTCCCATCGAGATCGAACAAAAGTGCCGGCGGCGCTTCTGCCATTAAAGCTAGTGTGGCATGCGGGCAGCTGCCCCGGAACGTGAACTCGTTTAACCTGCGTTTAATCTGCGCCCTGTAGACTGCACCCCCATGTCACGAATCCCCCGACTTGCAATCATCGCCCACGACGGCAAAAAGGCCGACCTGGTTGCCTTTGCCACATTCAATCGCGACCGGCTGGCCGAGTTCCGGCTGGTTGCCACGAGTTCGACCGGCAAGCTGCTCAAAGACAAGGTTGGCCTCGAGGTCGAGTTTGTCGAATCCGGGCCACTTGGCGGCGACGTCCAGATCGCGAGCCGCGTCGTCGAGGGCGAGATCGATGGCGTCATCTTCATGGTCGATCCGCTCTACCGGCATCCGCACGAACCCGACATTCAGACGCTGCTGCGCATCTGCAACGTCTGCAATGTGCCACTGGCGACGAACAGCGCTACCGCCGATGCGCTGATCGGCTCGCCGCTGCTCACCGAGCTCCGCGCCGCAAGCTAGCCTGTTTCGTCGCGCGTTCCGGGGCTAGCTAAAAGGAAGCTGGGACGTCCAATGCCCAGATAACCAGACAGCGCACTCATCAATTGTGATAGGATTGATGGCAACTCACCGACAAATCATGTAGCTCGTTCTTATGGTTCGCCTCTGAGTCCGTTCGCAATTTGGCGCGGCGTCTACAGGCGCGGCGTATCGCTGACCACCAGGACTCAAGGGAGCGGACAAGTCAATGAACAAGATTAAGCGGCCTATGATCGCTCTTTCGATCGTCGTCTCAGCCCTCGTCCTCGGCGCATGGCCGATGGCGGCATTGGCCGCCACCCAACCGCGCTTGGGGACGGCCGCCAATTTCGCCGTTCTGGCCGGCAGTGCGATCACGAATACCGGACCAACGGTGATTAGTGGCGGAGTCGGTTTGTTCCCCGGTACGGCGGTATCAGGGTTCCCGCCAGGGGTGGCCTCCACCCGGCACCAGACCGACGCCGTGGCGCGTGGCGCCAAAGACGCTCTCGTCACTGCCTACAACGATCTGGCCAGCTGGCGGCCGACGCGCAGCTTGACCGGCCGGGACCTGGGTGGCATGACCCTTACGCCCGGCGTCTATACCTTCTCCTCATCGGCACAGCTAACAGGAACGCTCACCCTCAGCGGCAATGGGATCTTCATTTTCCGGACGGGCAGCAGCCTTACGACTGCGAGCAACTCACACGTTCTCGTCACGAACGGCGCTAACGGGTGCGGCGTCTATTGGAAGGTCGGAAGCTCGGCAACGCTCGGATCGGGAACGCAGTTTAAGGGAACGATAGTTGCCCTGACCTCGATCACGATGGTTACTGGAGCAACCATTCTCCCGGGCCGGGCCCTCGCACGGAACGGGGCGGTGACGCTCGATAGCAATCGCATTAGCATGCCCGCCGGCGGCTGCAGTGCAACCGGCACCACAAGCAGCACCGGTTCAACGAGCACTGCCACATCGAGCACTGGGACGCTCGCGCAGACCGGCGGCGGCATTCCTCAAGGCAGTTCCTTGTGGTGGGCGCTGCTGCTGCTCGCCGGCGTCGCGAGCTGCCTTGCCGGCTTGAGTATCGGCCTCCGGAGGTCGGCGCTGATGGCAACCACGAAGGTGTCACGCTAGATAAGCCCGAAGCGCTCGAGAGCGCGCTGGAAGAGGACGCAGGACCAGCGCGCTCTTTAAATCTAACTAACTGTCCTCAGTGTCGTCACCCCTCACCGCGGATGGGGAGCATCATTGTCCGTTCGACCTGAGCGGCAACCTGCTTGCCCATCTGGAGGCCGTCCTCACAGGAGAAGCGGTAATGGAAGCCGGCAAAGATCCGAGCGTCGGCCACCTGCTCAACGGCATCGGTGAAGCTGTGGAACGTGCGCTGCACGCCCGGCAGACCTTGCGACGTTACCGTGAATTCCGCGTTGACACCGTAGAAGGATGCCAGAACCGACGCCCCTCCACTGCAGTGCGAGGCACTCTGTGCTAGCTCGAATAACTGCAACCCTGGGCTCATGGCCGTTGTACATTCACTGGAGGCGCTGAAGACCATGCGCAAGGCGTTAATTCTCG
The DNA here is from genome assembly GCA_035602395.1 of Candidatus Acidiferrum sp. Taxonomy (GTDB): domain Bacteria; phylum Chloroflexota; class Dormibacteria; order CF-121; family CF-121; genus CF-13. Next base: position 26,887 of record DATNMH010000036.1, on the reverse strand, counting down.
CGGGAGTCGTGGTCGGCCTGGTCGCGTGCGGGCAGGCGCTCTCGTCCCCTGGCATCTCCACTCCCAGGCCAGCACCGTTTCACCCGTCCGCAAGCTGGGGCCTATTTGTTCTCGGTGGCCAATCTTTCGAGATTCCTTGGCAGCTCATGCGTTTAGATGCGGGGAGCCTGAAAGATCTTCAGTTGGCCCAGCACGGCCAGGGTCTCCCGGTCGTCTCTGCCGACGGATCGACGCTGGTCGAGATCGACTACCACGGGGAACAGCCTGCGTTTGCTCGCGTTGTCGATGCTCGCACCGGTGCAATGCGCCGATCCCTTCCGTTGCCGTTCGGATCGATGCCGGAACTCACTCCGGACGGCGCCAAGCTGCTTGTCATCGACAGCGCCGGCCAGTCGTGGCGCGTCTTCGATACCAACGACGGCCGGCAGACGGGGAAGCTTGAGACGCTCACCGACCCGTGCTGCGGCCAGTTAGGCCCATGGCTGGACCCGAGCGGACGCCTCCTGTATCGAGTGCTGCTGCCCGGTTCAGGATTGAATGCCAGCGGCCCAGTCACGCCCGTGCTCGTCCGGGACGACTTACAAGCGGGTCGAGAGACGGGCCGGTTGAAACTGGACGGCGTGGAGGCGGGCGTCTGGCAGAGTGGCCGGACTATCGGGTCGGAGCCGGTGCTCGCTAGCTTCACGCCTGGTATGGCGCTGAGTCCCGACGGCTCGCAGCTGGCGGTTCTGTACGCGGATGGTGGCCGGCTGATGACCGTCGATACCGCCCGCATGACGATCGTCGCGTCGCGCCAGCTCGTCGCACCGCCCTCGCCCACGAGCTGGTTCAACCTGGGGCCGGTGGCTGCGTACGCCAAGTACGACGAGGGCGTTCAGTGGGATCTGACGTACTCTCCCGATGGTCGACAACTGGTTGCCGCGGCCCGCCAGAACGCCGTTGACAACAACGGCACCTTTTCCAGTCACGGATTAGGGCTGCGGGCAATCGATCTCCAGCGCGCCATGATCGTGGCGGAGGCCCCGAACATTGAGGTCGGCGTCCTGTTCTACGCGCCCGACAGGAGCGCCCTCTATGTTGAGTCGTTCGTCGACCAGTCGCACATGGCACTGCTGCGTCTTGACCCGTCGACGCTCGCTACTGCCGCGCGTCGTGAGTTCACGGACCCTCGTCAGATTCTCTTATTGGCGCAACCATAAGAGGGTGCAGGTGCAATACGAGGACATCCCGCGCACGGCCGATGAGCGGGCGACGCTTGTCGCCTTCCTCGAGTGGCAGCGGTCCACCCTGGCGCGCAAGTGCGCTGGGCTCACGGCAGAGCAACTGCGACGGCGTTCGGCGCCTCCCTCCACGCTGTCCCTGCTCGGACTTATTCGCCATTTGACTGACGTCGAACGAGGTTGGTTCCGGCGGACTCTGGCTCTGGAGGATGTTGGCGACCTTTACGCTACCGAAGCGGACCCGGACGCCGACTTCAATGACATCGACGGCGCCGATGTCGATGAGACGTTCGCCGCCTGGCGCTCCGAATGCGAGCGGGCGAGCCAGGTCATCGCCCGATACCAGATTACGGACGAAGGGCGCCAGCGTACCGGCAGAGCCGTCTCACTACGCTGGATCCTGGTCCACATGATCGAGGAGTACTCGCGACACAACGGGCACGCGGATCTCCTCCGCGAGCGTATTGACGGAGCGACTGGTTACTAACCTGTAGACTGCCCGGGCCTGACGATGATCTTCGAACGGCCCATCCAATAGCATGACCGACCAGCCCAAGCCAAGAGAGTGGTAGCCCAGAGCGTCGCGGGACCGAGCACCGGGGAACTTTGATCGGGCCTTAGCGTTACAGGAGAGTGAGGCGGCTTTTGGGATTGGCCTGTCTGGCGGCCGGCGTCGTTATGGCAAGCTGCAATCAGGCAGCACCGACGACCGGAGCCGACCGCGTTGTCCCGGCCAACGGGCCGATGTGCGTGCCGAGTCTCGTTCATGCGCCGGATCTTGTCGCCCTGCATGCGCAGCATCCCACGAGCACGAATGCTCCGGGCACTCTGCCGCTGGATAGCCCGATTCTGCAACGCATCCTGACTAAGTGGCCCGACCCTCGAGCATTCATCACTCAGGCAACGCCCCGGGAGCTGGCGACATACGGCTTCATCGGGGAGCCCGCGTATTCTGGACCTGGTGCCACAGGGCCACACTCTCCTGACGACCCGGAGGACATTGTCGTTTTTCACGGCAACTGGTCGGCCAACGAGGTGAACATGCATGGCTACGGCCATGGTGCCCATGTTCGCTGGGTCTTCGCCGACGCAGGAACCGGAGACGCTTTCGGCGGCGGCTACGCCGACTGCACGAACGAGTAGTGATTGGTCAAATTGGCCTGGTGGACTCTAATCGAACATTCGAGTTCGATCAGTACCGACGGGTGCCGCGTTCGAGGTTGAAGGATGTGACTTTTGGGGGCATCCCGTCAGTCCAGGACTGGGAGAGATCGAGATGATCTCCAGCTCCCGCGATCGCCCTCAAATCGACACCGTGGTCGGCTTGTGGATCCTTGCTCTGTTCGCCATCACCGCCCTCGGCGCTTTACCCCTCTTTTTCTATCGGCTCGACTTGAGCAAGCTCACGTTCTCAACGCCGATCCCGGTCGTGGTCGGTATCGGAATCGAGATCACCGCCTACGCTCCGACCTTGGCGGCTCTGCTGGTCGTGGCATTGGTCCCAGGCGGCGGTGGCATTGGGCGGCTGGTGCGGCCCGTCGTCAGATGGCGGATCGGGTTCTACTGGTACCTCCTTGCATTACTCGGCCCATCCGTGCTCTTCCTACTCGGCGACATCGTTCGCCTCGGGCTTGGCTTGGCGCTTCCGCCACACTGGCTGGTCATTCCGGGGGCGGCAGCGATTGCGCTCCTGGTGGGAGCTCTGATCGCGGGGTCGTTTGGAGAGGAGGTGGGCTGGCGCGGCCTCGGGCAGCCGCGGCTGCAGGCGAGATATGGTGCGCTGTGGGCAGCCGTGGCGGTCGGCACTGTCTGGAGCGTTTGGCACCTGTGGCCAGCCGTGGCTCCTGGTGGACTCAACAGCACGGCTTGGTCCGACGTTGTCCTCACGTTCGTTCGCCTGATCGCGACGTCGATCCTGTACGCCTGGATTTACAACGCCACGCAAGGAAGCCTTCTAATCGTGATGCTCGCGCACGCCGGCCATAACCTGGCGGTGCGATTTGTGCCCTCGGCGGACAGTGTCCAACATGGCGACCCAGTTGTCGCGACGTTATACGTTGTCGCGGCCATCGTCGTGGTGCTGGCGACCAGATCCCGCTGGATGAGGCCGCTTCCTCGAAGGTCGCAGGACTCACTAATCGAACAATCAAATTTGGTCGAACATTTGAATTGAGCCGCCGGTAGGGACGCTGGCTGGGAAGGGTCTAGCCACCAGCCGAGCCTTGGATGAATTCGCCCGAGTGAGCATCTATCAGGATGACGTACCAGCTGGCGGTTCGCTGGCGGCTGCCAGGCGGTCCGTGCGACACAATCAGCGACCCGGGCATGCTTACGACCCAGCACAAACGTGGTTTAGTCGTCGAAGGATTTGTGAGAACCACTTCGGCTAGCACGGTTTGAAGGACGTTACCGCCCGGCGCCTGCTTCAACGCGATTTGTTCCGCGTGGCCTTGAGTAACCTCTGGTGGGTCCCAGGGGAACGGATTGAGCATCACAATCCCGGACTGCGAGAGCCGTTCCGCCGAAACGCCCCGCACCGCCGGGCCGATGGCGGGATGCAACAGTCGAACGGCCGCAAAGACGAGGATGGCGGCCAGCGCGAGTCCCGCAAGACCGACGGAGGTCTTACGCATCGACCGTACAACGGCTGGGCCGGGCGAAAGTTCCAAGGATGCCAACGGGTTAGGTGGCAGCCCCTGGCGGACACTAGTCGAACCTATGGAATGGTCGGCACGATGAAGCCGAAGGTGTTTGCGGGCAGGCTGAGCTTCGCGACCTGGGAGCCATCCGCCCGAAGGACCCGCAGCTCGTCCCCGTTACCGAGCAGATAGATTGTCCGCCCGTCAGCTGAAACCCAGACCGAGTTGAAGGAGACATCGGGTAACCACCGACCCTTCACGGCCAGGTCCGGTAGATGGACGAGTGACACGCCACCTGGCGCACCAAAGTCGCCAATCGCATAGAGCCAAGTGCCATCCGGGGAGACGGCGGCCGTTCGGTCTATGCCGCCGGCGTAGGCGGGGGCGACCAGCAGGGAGCCGAGCCACGCCAGGGGATTACTGTCGACCGCTGCGACCTTCGTCGACGTGACGATCTTCTGGTGGAGCAGGTCGACCACATGGAGCGCGCCCGTCCCCCCTTCATGAAGATAGAGGGTATTGCCGTCGGGCGAGAAGACCGGCGACACCCAGAAGGGGTTCCGCTGACTGATAGCGACCTCGTGAGTGACTGTCATCGAAACCAGGTCGAACCAGGTGACCCGACCATCTCCCGGGCAGAACGCGACGAGCGTGCGGCCGCCGGCAAGCACCCGGAACGGCAGCCCGCCCGCGGAATTCGGACCGCCGACCACTAAGCCGTTGCACGCGATCGTCTGGCCCGTCGTTCGCTGTTCCAGTCGGAAGGATGTGCCGTCGAACGCGAATTTGGCGATAGTCGCGCCGACGACGTAGACGTGCTGCGCCTGTACACCGATGATGAGGGGAACGCCGTAGGCTGGTAGGCTGACGTTCGTCGATGCCACGGACCGGCCTGCCAAGAGGTCGACCAGCTGCAGCGTCGAGGGGGAGTTCCCGACCACGGCAAGGTAGTGTCCGTCCGCGCTTAGCATCGGTTGCCCGGAGGTCACCGGTTGGAGGCGAATCGTCTGCTCTTTGTGGCCATCCGTCGCGCTGTACACGTCGACGCCGCCATCCGTAAGGGCATACAGGTGGGACCCGTCGGGCGAGCGAAGCTCGTCCCGCGCGTTGATGCGGCCTACGACGTGGCCGGTCGGGTCGATCCCGGTGACGAGGTCGCCGGTGTAGGCGCCGCCGCTGACTTGCTGGCTTGTCACCCAGGCGATGTCGGCGCCCGGTCCGGCGACGATAGGCGCGGTTGGCGATGTCGTCACGGTTGCCGGCGTCACACGAGAGCGATGCATCGAGAAGACCACCGCGCCGACGATCAGGATGCCGAGCACGGCGGCGACCTGTCCGATGGCAAAGTAGGACCGGCGGCGCGACACTGGGCGAAGCCGCTGCACGATTCGCGGCAGCAGTTCTGGTGTCGAACTGGCGATCGGGTCCAGTGCCTGGTGGATGTCGGATCGCAGCGCGTCTTCCGGGTTCACGCTTGGGCCTCCGTGATTGGAAAATCCGCTCTCAGCTCGCGGATGCCGCGGTAGAGCCGTCCGCGAACTGCGGCCAACGACGCGCCGGCGATGTTGGCGACTTCCTCGAGCGGGAGATCGAGATAGAAGTAGAGGACGACGACCAGCCGCTGGTCCGGCCGCAACCGCTTCAGCGCGTTGCGCAGGTCAACGCCCTGCACCGCCGCGTCATCAGGCGACTCAGTGCTGGTTCGCTCGGCGTCGATTTTCAGCACGCCCCACCAACGGCCGCGTCGCGTGGTCCGGCATTCGTTCGCCACGATGCCGAGGAACCACGGTCGCACCTCGGTGCCCTCTCGAAGCTGCTGCATCTTCCGCCACGCCTTCACTGCCGCCTCCTGGACCGCATCTTCCGCGAGCTGACGGTCCTGGAGCATGGCGGCCGCCAGCCGGTAGGCAGGTTCCAGCAAAGGCCGCAGCAGCGAGGTGAACGCCGCTTCATCACCGCGCTTCGCGTCCCGAACCAGGTCCGGGTCGGCGGCGTGCTCCATGCCGTCGTCCTATATACGCTTGGTCGGCCCCGCTTTGTGACATGGGACGTCACATCTCAAGCTCTGGGAAAGGTTCATAGCCGGTGGCGGACTCGAACGTCGAACTCGTGTCCCGGAATCGTTTAGCGGACCGGGACTTCTTCTCCGTCCTGGGCCCAGCGCGTGTGGAAAGAGCCCGCGCGGTCGATGCGCTTATACGTGTGAGCCCCGAAGTAGTCGCGTAGGCCCTGCACCAGGTTCGCTGGCAGGCGTTCGCGACGATAGGCGTCGTAGTAGGCGAGCGAGGAGCTGAAGGCCGGAACCGGGATGCCGCGGTCGACCGCGACCCCGACGACTCGACGCCACGCATCCTGCGCCGACGCCATCGCATCGCGGAAGTAGGGCGCCAGCAACAGGTTCTTCAAGCCGGGCTCCGCCGCGTAGGCGTCCGTGATCCGATTGAGGAAGCGCGCGCGGATGATGCACCCGCCACGCCAGATCCGGGCGATCGACCCCAGCTTCAAGTCCCACGAGTACTCATCGGATGCAGCCTGCATCTGCTCGAATCCCTGGGCATAGGCCACCATCTTCGAGGCGTACAGCGCACTGCGCACGTCGTCGACCAGCGACGCTGCCTCGGCCCCGCGCATCGCACCGTTGGGGCCGGCGAGAGTTCGCGAGGCGAGCTGGCGGTCTGCCTTGAGCGCTGATAGGAATCGCGCGAAGACGGCCTCGGTGATGGCGGTCACCGGGATCCCGAGGTCGAGCGCGGATTGCGAGGCCCATTTGCCGGTGCCCTTCTGCGCGGCTTCGTCGAGGATGACATCCACAAGCGGCCGGCCGGTCGCCCGATCGCGCTTCCCCAGGACCTCGGACGTGATCTGGATCAGGTAGGACTCGAGGTCGCCCTTGTTCCAATCGGCAAAGATGCGCGAGAGCTCGTCCGCACCCAGGTTGAGCGCGTGACTCAACAGGTCGTACGCCTCGGCGATCAGCTGGATGTCCGCGTACTCGATGCCGTTGTGGACCATCTTGACGTAGTGGCCAGCCCCGCCGGGGCCGATGAACGTGCAGCACGGTTCGCCATCGACGTGGGCGCTGATCTTGGTCAGCATGGGCTCCACTTGCGTGTAGGCGTCGCGGGCGCCACCGGGCATGATGCTGGGCCCGTTCAACGCACCCTCCTCGCCGCCGGAGACGCCGGTCCCAATGAAACGCAGACCGCGAGCCTCCAGCACTGTGCCGCGGCGCACGGTGTCGAGGAAATACGAGTTGCCGCCGTCGATCAGGATGTCTCCGGCTTCCAGGTATGGCGCGAGGTGCTCGATGGTCTCATCGACCGGCGGTCCGGCCTTGACCATCATCAGGATCCGGCGCGGCTTGTCCAGCTGCGCCACCAGCTCCTGCGGCGTGTGGGCGGGCGTGAGCGCGCCCTCCGTGCCGTATTGCTTCATGAAGTCGTCGACACGCGAGGTCGTGCGGTTGTAGACGGAGACCCCGAATCCATTTCGTGCCAGGTTACGAGCAAGGTTCACGCCCATCGTCGCCAGTCCGACAACGCCGATCACGCTCACCGCTAGGTCCGGCTCGCCCGCCGCAGACTGACGCCGAGCATCACGACGACGATCACGGGGATCAGCCACCAGGCGGCGATCTGGTTGACGTTCAGGATGGCCGACAGGATCAGTCCGATGAAGACGGCCGCAGCGACCGTCCAGTCATCGCCCACGATGAAGTCGTACAGGAACTTCACGACGGCCACGAGCCACGAAAACGGGGGAGGCATCGGTTAGGCCGCCGGACGCAGGCCGAGGGCCCGGTTCCGCTCCAGGGTGATGTAGGTCAAGGCCGTCGCCGCATAGAGAACCAGTAATAGAGGAATGGCGGCGTCGCTGCCAGGCCAGTTGATCCCGAGACCCTCGATCGCCCAGAAGGTGCCGAAGGTAGTGAGCAGAACACCGACGATCAGCTGGAGCAGGCTGCGTGGAATCCGTCGAACCGTCTGGTGGAGGGCAAGGCCGATCCCGCCGACGATGATGATCGCCCCGACGCCGCCGATCACCGCCGCGACGAAATGGTTCGCGCCGGCACCGAAGGTGACCACGATGAAGGCGACCTCAAGTCCCTCCAGCACCACGCCTTTGAAGGCCAGGAACCAGGCGGTCCAGTCCATGCCGGGGCTTGTCCACTCGGCCGCTTCGTGCGGGTCCTGGCCGCCGATACCCGCCAGCCCTCGCGCGGCGACTCGCCTGATGCCCTTGCGAAACCACTGCAGGCCGAACGTCAGCAAGAGCGCGCCGACGATCAAGCGCAATGGTCCGATCGGCACCCGACTGAGGGCGGCGCCCAACACGACGACGACCACCGCGAGTACGCCAAACCCGGACGCGGCGCCGATAAGGGTCGAGCGCCAACCGCGGGTCGCGCCCACGCCCACCACGATCGTGACCATCTCGATCGCTTCCACGGCCGACGCGAGGAAGGTCGTGATGAGGACAGCCCACAGGCCCGTCATGTTTTGACTCTAGCGCTTTGCCGCGGAGGAAGCGTCCCCTGAGCGGTGGCCGGCACGCCCTACTTTGGAGGGAGTGCTGACCATCCCGGGTGGTGTAGGAATAGAGGATGGCCAGCAGCGGCGTGACCACGCCCGCCGAAACGCCGACGCCCCTTCGCCGGCTGACCACCCCGCTCAAGGTGCCTCGTGATCCCGGCCTGGCGGCACTGCGGCGCGCGTCGCGAGCCGCAATCGTGATCGCCCCCACCTTCGCCTTCGGGCAGCTTGTGCTCCACGACACGCAGAACGTGATCTTCATCGTCTTTGGCGGCTTTGCGTTGCTGGTCATGTCGGATTTCGGCGGTCTGCGGCGACCGCGGGCGATCGCGTATCTGGGCGCGACGTTGGCTGGGGCGGTCCTGATTGCAATGGGCACGGTGGTCTCCCAGAATGTCGCCCTGGCCGGGGCCGTGACGCTGCTGGTTGGTTTCGCGATTTCCTTCGCGAGCCTCTTTGGCGGCTACATCGCGGCCGCCCAAACCGGGCTGCTGCTGGCATTCGTCATCTCGGTATCGGTCCCCGCCCCAGCCGGCGCGGTCCCCGCGCGCATCGCCGGCTGGACCTTTGCCGGCATCCTCGCGACGCTCGCGGCGACCTTTCTCTGGCCACGCTTCGAGCGCGTCAAGCTGCGGCAGCACGCGGCCAAAGCCTGTCTCGCCGTCGCCAACCTCGTGGAGGGGCTTCGACCGGGCGCTGCGGATCAGGATCTGCCACAGCTGCTGGAGGCGGCGCGGCACGCGGAGGCAGCAGCACGGCAGCAATATGCCGCGACCGCCAAGCGCCCGGCCGGTCCGACGCGACGCGATCGCGCCTTTGTCCAGCTGCTGAGCGAGCTACAGCGAATCGTCGACATCGTGGAACACCCGTTTGAGCAGACGCGAACCGCCGCCCCACCGGGGATCGAGGAAACCGGCGAATTGGTCGCGGTGACCGTCGCAGGGCTGCGTTCGAGCGGTGACGTCTTGACCGGCGGCGCAGCCCCGGATCTGCGTGCCGTGGAGGCGGCCCGGGAACATCATCGGATCGCGCTCGACCGTTGGGCCAGCCAGCAACTGCGGGCCGGCCAGCCCGCCGACCAGGTGCTCGGCGGCCTCGACGTCGACCACACGCTTCGGGTCGTCTCCTACCTCGCAATTTCCCTCGGCAGCAATGCGGTCATCGCCGCGGGCGGGCACCCGGAGGAAGAGATCGCCCTGCCGGTGTCGGCGCCGCGGCTCGAAGGGATCAGCGGCACGACTACGAGAGTATTCCGAGCTATTCGGACGCACCTCGCGCCGTCCTCGACCGTTCTGCAGCACAGTCTCCGCGTCGCGATCGGCCTGGCCCTCGCCGTCTGGCTTGCCCGTAGCCTTGGAATCTCGCACGCGTTCTGGGTCGTGCTCGGGACGCTCCAGGTCCTGCGCGCCACCGCGCTCGGCACTGGCCGCACGACGCTCGAGGCGCTCGCTGGGAACGTGATCGGGGTCGTTATCGGCGGTATCTTCGCCGTCCTGGCCGGCAGTCACATGGCCGTGATGTGGGTGGCGCTGCCCTTCGCGATCTTCCTTGCAGCCTATGCGGCGACCACCGTCGGATTCATCGCGAGCCAGGCGGCCTTTACGATCAACCTGATCATCGTCTTCAACCTGATCTCGCCGGCGGGCTGGCAGGTGGGCCTGGTGCGCATCGAAGACGTCGCCGTGGGAGCCTCGATCAGCATCGTGGTCGGCTTGCTGCTCTGGCCGCGCGGCGCGCGGCGCGAGTTCGGCCGCTCCGTCGCTGGGTTCTATCGCGCCCTTGCCAATTACCTGGACGCCGCGTTCGCCCGCATCCTCGACTTCGAGCCGCCCACAAGCCTCGAACCGGCGCGCCGGGCTGCGGTCGAGGCGCGTGAGCGTGCTGGCGAAGCCTTCGATGCCTTTCTCAACGAGCGGGTCGCCTCGCCGCTCGATGCGCAAACCGCGGGCTTCCTCCTTTCGGCTGGCAACCATGGCATGCTCGCCGCCGAGCTGCTCGATGTCGTCGCCGGCCGAATGGGATATCGCGCCGGAGGTTGCCCGGATGGCGCGCGAGCGGTTCGCACCCAGGAGACCGTCATGCTCGAAACGCTGGTGACCCTGGCGGATCGCCTGGCTCTCGAACATGGGAGGCCGACTCCGACGCCGGTCTCTCACGACGCCATACGGTCGGCGTCGCTCGATTGCCTGCGCCGCTGGCGGAACGACGACCGGGCGGGACGCGGCGCAATGGCCGTCGTGATCGCCGGGGAGTGGGTGGAGAACATCGCCCGCCTCGAGGAAGACCTCGAGCGCCCGGTCACGGTCGCGGTCGAGGCAGGCCGGACGCCCTGGTGGCGTTAACGCTCGCTTGGTCTTGACCGGCTCGTATCGCCGCTGACCAGCAGGTCCGCAAAGGCGTCGCTGTACCGCACCCGTCCCGAGGCGGTCACCGCGAAGGGCGCATAGCCCGGACGCCCGGCGACCCATTCGACGCCGGCGTCGCCCATGGCGAAGCCCGCCGTCGCGTAGGCGTCGGCCAGCGTGAGGCTGGGGCCGGCGACCGTCAGGCTGAGCAGCGCGCGGGATGGAATTCCGGTTCGGGCGTCGACGATGTGGTCACCCCGCTCATAGGCACCGCTGGTGGCGACGGCAAGATCGTGCGCGTGCACAACGCCGGCCACCGCGCCGGCCTGGACCGGGTGGCGGATCCCGATCCGCCAGGCGCGCCCCGGTTCGGGCTCACCCCGAGACACCACATCTCCGCCGGCATTGACGCAGAAGTTTCTGGCACCGCCGCGCTGGAGGATTCCAGCGGCCCGTTCCACCGCCCATCCCTTGACCACGCCCGATGGATCGAGACGGCCGTCGCTCCGGCAAAGCCAGGCGTTGAAGACGCCCTGGGTCTCTTCGCGCAAATCCTCGCAGAGCGAGAGGACTTCGCCGACCTCGACACGACATTCCTCGACCGTCAACTCGCCGCGACCCAGGCGGCTGATCTCACTCTGCGGCTTGTAGAGGCTAAAGCTCGCATCGACCTTGCGCAACCAATCGAAGGCCATCTCGATCAAGCCATCGTCGACCGCCGCATCCCGCAGGTCGATCGAGATGGCGGTTCCCATGATGTGTTCGACCCGGATGCGGCGCTCGACCGTTTCAAGCATGGGCTTGGTCGAGCGCGGACTGCACCGACTGGGCGTAGGAATCACTCGTATAGGTCGCTCCGGAGAGGCTGTCGATCTGGGCGCTCTGCGCCTGCAGCACTTCGTCGTGCAGCTGCGGCGCCGCGTACTGGCTGATCTCCGCCGAGCGCTGCCGGTCGTAGGGGAGCTGCAGGGCCTGCACGTCGGTGATCCGTCCACCCGAGATCGTGACCTTCACCTGGGTGTCACCGAACTGGTTTTGAAAATCCTGGCCGGTGTACTGCCCATCCTTGTAGGTCGGTCCGGAACTGGACGGCGTTGGCGCCGGCGCGCTCGAGTCGCTTGGCGACGGCGAGGCGCTCGGGGTCGGGCTCGCCTGGGACACGTCGGCGGCCGGCGTCCGCGGTCGGGCCTGCGCGGGCGTCTTGAAACTGAAGAGTAAGACGACAGCAATCGCGGTGGCGACGATGGCGACTGCGGCGCGGGTTGGCATGATCGGCCTCACAACAGCGCAAAGCGCTCGAAGTGGATTTGCTGCGCCGGGACGCCGATCGCCGTGAGGACGTCTTGCATGCGCTCCATCATCGAGGCCGGCCCGCAGACGAAGACGTCGCGCGACTCGACGTCGGGGACCAGCCGGCGAAGTGTCTGGGCGGACAGGGGATCGACCGGCATCGCCGGCGTGCCGCGCTGCCCGATCAGGTAATGAATCGTCCCGCGACGATCACGGATCAGTTTCTCCAGCTCGTCGCGGAAAACGACGTCCTCCCAGGAGCGGGCGCGGTAGATGAGGGTGATCGCGTCCTTCTTCGCCGGGATCTCCTCGATCAACGCCCGCAGCGGCGTGATCCCGATGCCACCCGCGATCAGGAGCACCTTCGAGCGACGTTGTTTCTGGGCCGTGAAGAGTCCGTATGGGCCCTCGACCGCAACGAACGTACCGGGATGAAGTCCCTGCAGCCCGCGGCTGTCGTCGCCGACGCCCTTGATGGTGAGGCGGAGGAACTGGTTGTTGAGCGGCGCCGAGAGCGAGAAGGGGTGCGTCCGCCACCACCCATCGCGGGTCAGGAAGCGCCAGCGGAAATACTGACCGGCGCGCGCCTGCAGTTGGTCGAGATCGCGCCCGGTCACGTAAAGCGACACGACACCGGGTGCCTCCGGCACGACCTGCGTGACCCGGAGGCGATGGCGAAGGCTCATCCGCCAGGGATGCCCAACGCGGAACGCGAGCACGCAGAGCAGGATGGCGACATAGAGCCCGATCCAATACCAGCGGGCGATGGCGTCATCGGTGAGATCGCTACCGACCGCCAGCTCGTGTCCGAAGGCGAGGGCGATGGCGAGGTACGCATAGAGGTGCAGAAACCTCCAGCGCTCCCAGGAGAGGCGGCGCCTGGCCATCCGGAGCGAGGTCACCGCCACCATAATCAGCAGGGCGGTGGCGGCGGTCGCCATCAGCACGTAGGGATAGGTGGTGATCAAGGTCCAGGCCTCGGCGACAAATGATTTGCCATCGCCGAGGGCGTAGCCGGCCGTACTGAACAGCACGTGTGCGCCGATCAGGATGGTGACGCTGAACCCCAACCACCGGTGCCATTGAGCAAGGCCGTCCATCCCGAACCGGTGCTCCAGCCACGGGCTGCGGGACATCAAGAGAACCTGGACCAGGGCGCCATAGGTCCCGACGAGCGCCGTGATCTGGCCCGCCGCCGTCAGCTTCGCCGATGGGCTGCCCAGCTGATTCAAGGCGCCGTGGCGCACCCACATGGCCACGATGAGGGCGGCGTTGATGACGATCAGCACGATCACATCGCCGGCGGTGAAGAACAGCCGACGTGGGCGGGCTGATTGCCCGGCTCGGTGCCCTCGTCGATCCGATGTCTCCTGGCGGGCGGTCATGCTACTCATTTCCTGATAACGGGCGCGAGCGTGCAACGCGCTGCGGCGCGCGACCCCGCATCATGGTGGCAGCAAGCCGTGAACGGGAAATGAGGCTTGGTTAAGGGTTCGCTAAGAGTGAGCGGCTGGGGATGGCTCCACAGCCACGCCGAGCCGTTTGATCGGATCTGAAACGGCAATCGGGTCGCTGGCCGGAAATGTCTCCATCAACGCCTCGTCCAGCGCGTCGTCCCGATTGCCGTCGTCCTCGCCGGTCAGCGGGCCGGCTCCTCGGCGATCTTGTCGAGCTCAGCGAACTCGGCCGGAGCCAGATCCAGCGCCACCGCACCCAGGTTCTGCTCGAGGTGCGCCACCTTCGAGGTTCCAGGGATGGGCAGCATGACTGGTGAATGCTCGAGCAGCCAGGCCAGCGCGACCTGGGCCGAGGTGGCTCCGTGGCGGCGGGCGATCTCCGCCACGACGCCGGCGGCGGCGAGCTCGCCACCCTCCACCGGACGCCAGGGCAGGAATGCGATCTCCTCCAGCGAACAGAACTCGAGCACTGGCTCTGATGTGCGCGCGTAGACGCTATATCGGTTTTGCACCGATACGATTCGTGTGAGCTTCTGCGCCTGCTCCGCCTGCTCGGTCGTCACGTTCGAGAGGCCGATGTGACGGATCTTGCCTTCGTTCTTCAGTTCGACCAGCGCGCCAACCGATTCCTCGAAGGGGACCTTGGGGTCGGGGCGGTGAAACTGGTAGAGGTCGATCTGTTCGACCCGCAGTCGCTTGAGGCTTCCCTCGCAGGCCGCACGCAGGTGCTCGGGACGACCGTCAGGCTCCCATTGTCCCGGCCCCGGACGCAGCAGCCCACCCTTGGTCGCAATCACGAGCTCCTCCGGATAGGGGTAGAGGGTCTCGGCGATCAATCGCTCGCTGACTTCCGGCCCATATGAATCGGCGGTGTCGATGAAATTGATGCCAAGCTCAAGTGCCCGGCGCAACACCCGCTTGCATTCCTCCCGGTCCGCTGGCTCCCCCCAGATCCCTTCCCCGGTGATACGCATGGCGCCGAACCCAAACCGATTGACCGGCATATCGCCGCCGATGTCGATCGTTCCCGCAAGCGCCGCGGTGACTGTACTCGTCGTGCGATCTGCCATGGCGTCCTCCATTAGCCGCCCCCGGCGTGGAGAGGGCGGCGTGTTTGTCTCTGGTTTGATCTAACTCTAGGCGCACGTCGCGGTACGATGCCTCGATGAAGCTCGGACTGAACCTACCCTACGAGGGGAGCCTCGCCTTTCCCGAGGCGGTTGAGCTCGCTCAGCGCGCCGAGGCACTCGGCTTCGAGTCGGTATGGATGCCCGAAGCGTATGGCACCGACGCCATCTCGATCCTTGGCGCCCTCGCCGCCCGCACACAACGGATTCAGCTCGGGACCGGCATCGTTAACGTCTTCAGCCGGACGCCGGCGCTGCTGGCGCAAACGGCGGCCACGCTCGACTTGATTTCGGGTGGGCGCTTCATCCTCGGACTCGGGACCAGCGGCCACCAGGTGGTGACTGGCTGGCATGGCATGGCCTACGATCGGCCATTGCTGCGGATGCGTGAAACCATCGCCATCGTCCGCCAGGTTCTACGCCGCGACCGCTTGGTCTTTAAGGGTGAGGTCTTTCATCTCGACAGGGGCCTCAAGCTTTTGGCGCATCCCGTGCGCGAGACGGTGCCGATCTACCTGGCGACCCTGACCCCCGGCGGCCTGCGACTCACCGGTGAACTCGCCGATGGGTGGATCCCGACGCTGTTCTCCCCCGAACACATGGATGTCTTCCGACCCGAACTCGAGGCGGGCGTGCGAATCGTCGGCCGGTCCCTCGATTCGCTGGCGATCGCCCCGCACGTGCCGGTCAGCATCGACGATGATCGTGCTCGTGCGCGCGATGCCCTGAAGCCGTGGGTTGCGCTGTACGTGGGCGGCATGGGCTCAAAAACCAAGAACTTTTACAACGACCTCGTGAGCCAGTACGGCTTCGGCGACGACGCGCGCATGCTCCAGGAGCTTTACCTCGGCGGCAAACAACTCGAGGCGATCCGCCGCGTGCCCGATGCGCTCGTCGATGCGATCAGCATCGCCGGGCCGGCATCGTACGTGCGCGAACGGCTCGCGGCGTGGGCGTCGGCCGGCGTAACGGCACTGCTGGCCAGCGTTCATGGCAAGACGCAGGGCGACCGATTGCGTACCCTCGAGATGCTGGCGGCAGCGACCGACGCCGTCGACTAGCATCAGTTCAGGACGGCAACATTTCACAGTGAGGTGACCTAGAAATGCCTGTACGCACCGCAGAAGCCAGGTGGCAACGATCGCTGCAAGATGGATCGGGGACGATGCGACTCGGAAGCGGCGCCTTCGAAGGATCGTATTCGTTCAAGAGCCGGATGGAGGACGGCCCCGGCACCAACCCTGAAGAGTTGATCGGCGCGGCGCATGCCGGATGCTTTTCCATGGCGTTCGCCAACGGGCTGACACAGGCCGGCCACAAGCCGCAGGAAATCCGGACCAAGGCCAGCGTGCATTTCGACAAGGGCGATCAGGGCTGGGCAATCTCGCGGATCGAGCTCGCGACCGAAGGCAACGTGCCGGGTATCGACGAGGCAACCTTCAAACGCCTGGCCGAAGATGCGAAGAAGAACTGTCCCGTCTCGAAGGCGCTGGCCGCCACGCCCATCACCTTGAGCGCAACGCTGAAGAGCGGCGTCACCGCCTAGCGGCGACGCCATGAGGGCGATGCGGCTTCGGGCGGCGAACGAGCCGCTCCGCCTTGAAGACCTGCCCATCCCCGTTCCGCGTGAGCGTCAGGTTCTGGTCCGGGTCTCCGTCTGTGCGGTCTGCCGCACCGACCTGCACATCGTGGGCGGTGAGTTGATCGCGCCAAGACTGCCGCTCGTGATCGGACACATGGTCGTGGGGCATGTCGAGGGCGCCGGGGATGGCGCCTACCGGTTCGAGGCTGGCGAGCGCATCGGCGTTCCCTGGCTCGCTTCTGTCGACGAAACCTGCCGCTTCTGCCGCGGGGGCCTCGAGAACCTGTGCGTGAACGCCCGCTTCACCGGCTACCACGTCGATGGGGGTTATGCCGAGTACTGCGTCGCCGACGAGCGCTTTTGTTTTCCACTGCCCGAGAGTTACGACGACCTGCACGCCGCGCCGCTCCTTTGCGCCGGCTTGATCGGCTACCGCGCGTTGCGTGCCGCAGGCGATGCGCAGCGCATCGGTCTGTATGGCTTCGGCGACTCGGCGCACATCATCGCCCAGGTCGCCCGCTACCAGGGTCGACGCGTCTTTGCCTTCACTTCGCCGGGGGACAAGAAGAAGCAGGCCTTCGCACGCAGCCTCGGCGCCGAATGGGCGGGCGACTCGCTGACGCCGCCGCCCGAACCGCTCGATGCCGCCTTGATCTTCGCGCCGGTCGGTGCGCTGGTGCCGGCCGCGCTGAAAGCCCTTGATCCTGGCGGCGTGGTCGTCTGTGCCGGCATCCACATGAGCGACATTCCGTCGTTTCCGTATGAGCTCCTCTGGATGGAGCGACAGATCCGCTCGGTCGCCAACCTGACGCGGCGGGATGGCGAGGAATTCCTGCAAGTTGCGCCCAAGGTGCCCGTCCGAACCGACGTCCATCCATACCCGCTGGCGGAGGCGAATCGAGCCATGGACGACCTCGCCAATGGCCGCTTCGAGGGCGCGGCCGTCCTTACCATCGCCTCATGATGACGGGCTAGCCTGTCATCGAACTGAAAGGTCCACGGCCTCACCATTTCCTTACATGAGCAATCGCGGTACCGTCATCGCGGCCGCCGTCGTTGGCGCCTTGCTCGTTGGCGCCGCGGGCATCGGCATCATCTATTTCGTCCTCTTCGCCGGATCGTCGCCGCAAAAGCTGGCGCTCAGCTCGCCGACACCGTCAACCTCGGCATCCACAGCAAGTCCGGCCTCGACTCCGGCGGCGGGAACCTGGACCGTAACCTCGGGCTCGCAGGCCGGCTATCGCGTCCGCGAGCAGCTCGCCTCCCTCCCCGCTCCGAGCGACGCGGTCGGGCGGACTTCCGCTGTCACCGGGACGCTGATCCTCGCGCAGTCGGCGAGCGGCTATAGCGTGACGGCGGCCTCCGTCACGGTTGACGTCAGCAAGCTCAGCAGCGACCAGTCCAGACGGGATCAGCGGATTCACTCGCAAGGGCTCGAAAGCGACCGCTATCCGACCGCTACCTTCCAGCTGACGACACCGATCACGTTGCCGGCGACGGCAGCCA
Organism: Candidatus Acidiferrum sp.; assembly: GCA_035602395.1. Classification (GTDB taxonomy): domain Bacteria; phylum Chloroflexota; class Dormibacteria; order CF-121; family CF-121; genus CF-13. Next base: position 9,189 of record DATNMH010000036.1, on the reverse strand, counting down.
GCGGCCAGGCGATCAACGTCTCGGCTACCGGCGCGCTGACCGTGCACGGGGTGACCAAGACGGTCACGATCCCGATCACCGCCCGGCTCAACGGTTCAAAGATCGAGCTGGTCGGCTCGATCACCTTCCCCTTCAGCCAGTTCGGGATGACCCCGCCGAGCATCGGTGGGTTTGTCACGGTGCAGGACAATGCGACCATGGAATTCCAGATCTTCCTGGCGCCACCTGGAGCCTAGCGATGCGTATCCTCGTGGCGGAAGATGATCGCGGCCTGCGTGAGGTCCTCGTGCAGGGGCTGGAGGACGCGGGGTACCTTGTCGACTCGGTCGACCGTGGCGACGACGCCATCGAGCAGTTGAAGTTCTATGAGTACGATGTCGCCATCCTCGACTGGCGGATGCCCGGGGTGCCCGGCGTCGAGGTCGCGTCCTGGGCGCGGCGCAATGACCGGCCGACCGCCATCCTGATGCTGACCGCGCGCGATACCCCGCCCGACCGGATCCAGGGTCTCGACGCGGGCGCGGATGATTACCTCGTCAAACCCTTTGACTTCGGCGAGCTGGTCGCCCGCGTGCGCGCGCTCCAACGACGGCCGCGCGGAGTGGGTGCGCCAGTGCTCAACCGCGGTGGGCTCTCGCTCGATCCGGCGCGCCGGCAGGTCACCCTCAACGGGAAGCTGCTGAACCTGACGACTGCCGAGCTCTACATCCTGGAGCTGCTGATGCGACGCTTCCCGTCGGTGGTCGATCGCAAGGCGATCGCCGAGCACGCCTGGCGCGACGAGACCGAGCCGCTGGGGTCGAATGTGATCGACGTGAAGATGAGCCGGCTCCGCGCCAAGCTCGTCAACTCCGGCGTGCGCATTCTGACCGTCCGCGGCTCCGGCTTTCGTCTCGAAGAAGGCTAGACCGCGTCACCGATTTGACAGGTAGCGGGGCGCATCATGCCTCTATCGGAAAACGCAATCCATTCCGGGAGGTCCACAACGATGACAAGTGAAGTTGAGCGGATGATGCGGGGCGCGATTGGCGGCGTGGCAATTGGCGGCGGGATCGGTGGGACGCTGTTTGGCCTGGCGGGCACCGCCATGGTGGGACTCGAGCCCATCGTCTTCATGGTCTGCGGCGTCTACGCCGGCGCAGTTTACGGCGGCATCGTCGGCGCGCTGCGTGGCGCACGTACCGAGCTGGCTCCGGCGATGGTGCGCTCACGCGCCGCCTGATCGAATCGCCCTCTCCCCCTTCCCCACAGTCCCGGCCGCTACGGCCGGGACTTTTCGTTGTTGAGGATGGCGCGCGTCGCGCTGACGAGCGCGAGATCGACGCAAGCGAACAGCAAGCCCACGACAAACCCGATGACGAAGGCGACGGCAGAGCCAACCGTCGCGAAGACCAGGAACCCAGCGCCGATGACCCCGAAAGCGAGGTCCCCGTTGAACGCGGACGAGATCGCCAAAATGAGGCCCACGCACGCAAGGAACATGATGCCGTTGACGCCGCCGCGCCAGGCGGCTCGGGCAATCAGGGTGTCAGGTGGGACTGACGTCCGCGGTGCGACGGTGAAGGCGCCGCGAAGCGTGCGGTTCGTCGACCAGACCGTGGTCGCCCACAAGGCAATGAAGAGCGCCAGTCCCGCGATGGTGCTGAGACCGCTCAGCAGCGACGCTAGGCCGCCTGCGGCGTAGAGGACGAGCACCAGCGCGACGATCAGCACCGCGGCATGGAAGGTCCCAAGCGTGAAGACCACGAGCAGGTTCCGGTCGCCAATCGCGCGCTCAGCCATGGGCCAGCCAGACCGCGAGGCCCGCGATCGCCACCACCATCACGGTCGTACCGCCGTAGAACGCCGACAGCAGACCAGCGCGGGGCTGCTTGGTGCCGACCATGGCCACAACCGCCAGCGTCCTGGGAACGGAGAGAAGCGCCAGCGCGAGCACAGCTACCAGCTTCACGATCAGTTTCGTCCCCCAGCCCGACGCGGACGGGGGCAAGGCCTGACCGAAGGCCCCGAGGTTGCCGACGCCCGTCATCACTTGCAGACCGATCGCGCCCCAGAAGATCCATTCATATCGCTCGGCGACATCGAGAACCACAGCGGCGCTGGCACGGTTTCGTCGCGCACCCAGCCACCAGACGAGCAGCGCACCGCCCAGGATGGCCGCCATCCCGGCGACGTGGGCCCATCGGACAACCAAACTCAAGGCGTCAAGCGCAAGCACTTGATGGCTACGATAGTTCCGTGATCACCGCCGGCGTGACCCGCGAGCTTGCGGATTGGCCCGAGCTGCCCTTTAAGGCCTGGTCTCCGACCATGGAAACGCTGCACATGAAGCTGCAGATCATCGGCAAGATCCGGCTGGCCCTGACCCGCCGGGAGCCACAGTGGGCCAACGTGCCTCTTTATCTCACGGCACGGGGCCTGACCACATCACCGATGTGGAGCGGCCGGACAGGCTTCGCAATCGACGTCGACCTAATCGACCACGAGGTCATCGTCGCCCTGAACGACGGACGGGTCGAGCGGGTCGCGTTGCACGCGCGGCCGGTCGCCGACTTTTATCAGGAGCTGATCGGCCGGCTCCGTACGCTCGATATCGAGCCGGCGATCACGACCGTGCCCTCGGAGGTGAACAACCCGATCCCGTTTCCGCAGGACACCGTGCACACGGCCTACGAGCCGGAGTGGGCGCACCGATTCTGGCGCCTGCTGGCGCGCATCGATCTGGTCCTCAAGGAACATCGGGGACGGTTCATCGGCCGCGCGAGCCCGGTCTCCTTCTGGTGGGGAACCTTCGACCTTTCCGTGTCACGATTCTCGGGCCGGCGGGTCGAGCCCCAACCGGAATGGGAGCTGATCCGCCGCGTGGGCGGCGACGCCGAGCAGGTATGCGTAGGGTTCTGGCCGGGAAGCGCGTCGCTCGAGGAGCCGGCGTTTTTCGCGTACGGCTACCCCAAACCGGATGGCATCGAGGCGGTGGCGATCCAGCCGGCGGCAGCGGCCTGGAACCCGGGTATTGGCGAGTTCATCCTTCCCTACGATGCCGTACGCCGGAGCCACGATCCACGGCAGGCCATCCTCGACTTTGCCGAGTCCACTTTCCTCGCCGGCGCCAGCCGCCAGGGTTGGGATCCGGCCTTACTGACTCCTTACGCTTAGACCGGCGTCAGTCGCAGCGTCGTCGGAAGAAGCGAGCGTTTGAGCATTGCCTGGGTTTCGTCCGGCCAGCGCTCTCCATACTTCTTGCGATAGGCCACATTTACCGCCCGGATCAGAAGCGGGTTGTGCTCCGGCTCAGCGCGGGCCTTCACGTGTTGCCGACCGAGCCGGATGCTCACCAGCGGGTTGGCCAGCGCTTCCTGGTACCAGCGACCCCGCTTGCCCTTGTAGGAGCGCACATAGACGCCCTCCTCGGTTGGCACGATCCAGATGGTGACGCGATGCTGGGGCGATTTCGAATCGCGGCGGGTCTCGATCTCGACCTCGTCGCTTTCGGCGATTTTCCAGAGAAGGTCTTCGGCAGGTTTCGCGGCGGCTTTCACCATGGATTTCATCGTAGGCCTCTGCGCGGGTAGGCTGTCCGCATGAACTGGCGAGCGTTCGCCGAGGCGTTCATCACGCTGGTCGTGATCATGGATCCATTGGGTAGCGCGCCGATCTTCATCAGCCTGACAGAGGGGAGGAGCGCCGGAGCGCGTCGGCGGGCCGCCCTCGAGGCGGCCGCGGTCGCCGGGGGGCTGGTTGTCGTCTTTGCGCTCTTCGGCCGGCTCGTCCTCGATTACCTGCATGTCTCGGTCGAGAGCCTGACCATCGCGGGTGGCTTATTGCTGCTGCTCGTCGCCCTCCAGATGCTCCGCGGCGAGGAGTTCGAGCAGGCCGAGACGGCGAACGTCGCGCTTGTCCCACTGGCGACTCCGCTGCTCGCCGGCCCGGGCGCGATCGCGGCCGTGATGGTGCTGACGAAACGGTACGAGGACATGCCGGGACGCTTGGGAGTGCTGCTTGGAATCGTGGCGGTGGTCGTCGTGGTGGCGATCGGCCTGATGCTCGCCGGCCAGATCGCGCGGCTGCTACGACCTTCGGTGATTCAGCTCCTGACCCGGGTGCTCGGGCTGCTGCTCGCGGCGATCGCGGTGCAGTTCGTCATCGACGCGGTCAAGATCATCGCCGTTCGGTAGCCCCTGGGGAGAGGCAACGGCCTCTCCCCACCACGATCATCGAAGAGTTCTAGTGTCCCCCACCCTCTCCACCGGCGGCAGGGCACGGATTGCTGCTCAGCACACCGCGGAAGTCGTCAGTAATGGTTCGGATTGCTCCACCGCCGCCAAACTGGAGGAAGTTCAGGAACAACAATGGACCGTACTGATCGTTCTTTCCGAAATCATGGGTCGTCACGCCAGGGTTGTCATTGCCGAGCGCCCATGTGCAGCTGCCATTCGCTTGCTGCGTGCTGAAGAAAGGATAGAAGTTGGCGGGTGCCCCCTCATCGGTCACGGGGATGCGAGTGCAGCCCGCGCCCGTCACGCGGTTGCATGCGCCACCGAAGTCCGCGGCTTCGATCCGCGGGAGATCTGCTTCGAAGGCCACGCGGCTGTAGTTTTTACCGTTCGTTAGCGGGCTGCCGAAGAGGATCGATGTCGGGTGATTGGCGCTGCCGTCTGGCCACACCGGTTGGTACGGCACGCCGTCGAAGCCGGTATTCGTGCCGATGCAGCCGGCCACCTTGACCAGGGTTGATTGCGACGAGTTGAAGCACCCGAAATCGTCGCCATCGGTCTTCTCGACGTCATTCGGCGAGCCCTCGTTCCCGTAGCAGTAACCACCCTGCGACACGCCCGTGCAGTAATCGAAGTGCCCGATCTCATCGGAGAAGGCGACGTTGTAAGAGTGCGCCGCCCAGATGACGCGGGTCGCCTCGGAGGAGGTGCTGTACATCGGGTGGAAGGCGTAGGGGATGTTATTGCAGGTGGTGGCCGGATCGGTCACGTACTGAACCATCCCAAAGCCATTGGCGATGCTGGCGGTCATCGCGCCGCTGACGCCGCTACTGACGTCTTTGACCGTCATCGATAGGCCTTGCGCGGTGTCGTGGATATCGACGACCAGCTGGTCCCCCGAGTTCATCAGGAGGTCTTTGCTCAGGTCGGGCGTGAAGGTCGCCGAGGTGGCGTCGATGATATTGGCCGGCGCCTGCGCCACGCCGTTGTGGGTCAGGAAGGCAAAGTTCGGGTACTCGACGCTGCCGCCGATGAAGTTGGTGCAGCTGGTGTTGAGGAGCGTCCCGTTGATGGGATCTTCCGCCAGGCTCCAGATGACCGTCGCGACGCACCAGTGGCTGGCGTCGCAGGAGTCGCCGGCCGGCAGCGGCGCCCAACCGGGCGGGTAGAACTGCAACTCGAGGAACGCCGTGCCAGCATGCCGGCCCATGAAGTCGGGAGCGGACGGATTCGGATTGTTTGCGATGTTGGTGTCACTATCCGGCGTGCACGTACTGACCTGTTCGGGATAGGACTGGGTGTTACACAGCGCCATGCCGAACCAGAACGCGGGATGGAGTTGGAAGTTGAACGTGTTCGTCTTCACCGGTGGTGGGTCTTTCGGCAAGGTCACCCGGTAGGTCGAACTGTTGCCGGAGCCCGCTCGGTCGGAATAGAAGAGCGTCGACGGTTCGTCATGCCCGACGTATTTGGTCGAACCGAACGCCTCGGCGGGATTGGCGACCTCGAGGCAGAGTGGACTTTCCCTGCAGTTGATGGTGTAGCGACTCGACGCGGTGGTCGACGCGGCCGATGGAATCGCGATCGCCGCCAGTAACGCCAACGCCGAGGCGATGGACGCCCCAAAACGAAGACCCCTCATGCTGGCTCCCTCCAGAACGCGGGTTGATGGAACTCACCAAGGCTAGTCCAACCCCAGCCGACAGTCAATGAATCGGTTAACGAACGGTAAAGCCCGGGCTCTGCGCTACCGGAGCAGGAAGCCGGCGCCGAGAGGGTCATCGGCTGCCAGGACGAACTGGTGATAGCCGGTGAGATGCGCACTTCCTTCGATCTCTGTGACCACGGCGGGGTAATCGCCGACCCGGTCATCTGCTACCACGCGCGACGCGAAACGGGTGCCGATTACGCTTTCGTGCATCAGGGCGGCCCCGCGAGGCAGCTCGCCCTGCCGGTCGAGCAGCGCCAGGCGCGCCGATGTCCCGCTGCCACAGGGTGACCGATCAACCTCGCCGTCCGCAAAGACGGTCACATTGCGGTTGCCGGCGGTGAACATCACCCCGTAGATGCCTTCGAGCTCCGGTTCGAGCGGGTGGACGATCCCGCGGTCCGCCTCGATCGCGGCCTTGATCTCTCGGCCCAGCTCGATGAACCGCGGGACGAAGGCCGGCTCGATGGGGAGCGCGAAACGCTCGGCCGGAACGATGGCGTAAAACGCCCCGCCGTAGGCGACCGCCAACTCGATCTGACGCCCGGCCACCGACATCGACAAGCCCTCGACGAGCACGAAGCTCGGGACGTTGCGAAAGCGCACCGACCGGACCCGCCCGTCCTGCAAACTCGCCACCGTCCGTACGCGGCCCGACGGCACATCGACGACTACTTCCACCGATGGGCCACTGGCGGGGACCATGGCCGCGTCGATCGCCCAGGTGACCAGCGCGATCGTCCCGTGGCCGCACGCCGTGCTGTACCCGGCGTTGTGGAAAAAGACCACGCCCAGCTGCGCGCCGGAATCCTGCGGGTCGGTAACGAAGCCGCCGTACATGTCGGCGTGCCCGCGCGGCTCGAAGACCAGCAGCTGCCGGATATGGTCGAGGTGTTCGAGGGCGTAGCGCCGCTTCTCCAGGATAGTGGCACCGCGCAGCGATGGCACGCCCCCGCTGACGATCCGAAACGGCTCGCCGGCGGTGTGGTAGTCGACGGTGCTCACCATCAGGCGGCTACCTGCCGTTGGTTCGCTCATCGGTCCATCCTGCCAGAGCCGGCGGGCATAGTCTCCGCTACTCTCTCATCAAGGCGCTACTGATGAAGTCACTCAAGTGGCCTGTGCTGATCGGCGGTCTCGTTCTCCTCGTTTTCGGGACCGTGATGGTCTTCATGGCGTTTGATCGCAATTCGCATTCCAACAGCGATACGATCCGTCCGTTCCTGATCACGATGGCTCCGGTCTGGGCGGTGGCGATTGCCAGCGCGATAGTCCTTCTGCGTCCGCCAGCGAAGTAACGCCCGGACTACCGGCTGAGGGCGCTCACTGCGCTGGCGGCAATGGAATCGATCAGCGTTGTTTGGCCGCCCAGGTCGTAGTTGGCGAGCGAGAAGCCGACGGCAGCGTTCTGCCACTGGTCGAAGGCCATGGGTCCTGATGGGCCGACGTATTGGATCGTGTGCCCGGTCTGCAGCGCGGTCAGCCCTTCGGCGTACGAATGCACCACGACGGTATTCGCCCCTCCGCTGGTCACGCGCTTGATAAACGAATTGAAGACCGCGGGGTCCACCGTTCCGGCGGCGGTCATCGCCAGGGCCGCAATCGTCACTGCGTCAAAGTCCGACATTACGTACGGATTGTCGCTCCACTGCCCGGGGTCGGGGATTTCCGGGCTGCTTGTCAGCAAGGCGTCGTTGAAAATCTCCCAGGCCCTGCCTTGCGGCGCCGCATACGGCTGCACGGCAACAAAGGCTTTCGCAAAGATCGCGGGGCCGATCGACTGCGATACCGCGTCGAGCCATCCGGGTTCAAGGGTCACATTGGTACCGATGATGGGGATCTGTGCGTGCCTCTTGAGGAGCTCGGAGAAAAAGCTTGCCGCCGTCTTGCCGTCGACTTCGGTGAAGATGACGTCCGGGTTCGCCTGGACGACTGCATCGACTTCGGCGGCATACGATGGCTTGCGCATCTCCAACGACTGGTTGACGACGATACTGCCGCCGAGCTGCCGGAATCCTTTTAGCAGCGTGGGCACGTTCGCCTGGGAGCTGGCGTCGATGCCAAAAACGGCCGCGCCCCGACGATAGCCCTGCTTGTGAGCCCAGATAGCCATGGCATAACCCGAGGCATCGTCGGAAGGCGTCATGCGCCAGAGGTACGCATAGCTGGACCGATCGAAGGCGGCTTGACCCGCATCGGTGAACATTGGAACGCGAGCTCGATCGATCAGCGGCACCGTCGATGGGGCTTCGTTGGAACCCGGCCCGAGCACCGCGACCAGGTTTGGTGTGGAGGCGAGCATCCTCCGCGCCAGCTCACCGGATTCAGCCAGGCTCTGGGTGTCAACCTTGGCGCAGTTCAAGGGGTGGCCGAGCGCCCCGCCAGCCCGGTTGATGAGCTGGACCGCTGCGTAACAGCCGGCATACATCAGAGTTCCGAAATCGGCGTCTGCCCCGGAGAATGGCTGCAGGTTGGCAATCGTGAGGGTTCCGGTCATCGTCCTCGGCGCGCCCGCACCGCTACCACCGCAGGCGCTGGCGGTGAGGGCGACTCCGAACATGAGCGTGGCCAGTCGGCGAAAGCCGTTAACTGGCACTATCGGCTCAGCTCCCCAATGGCGGTGGCAGCAATCGCTTCGATCAGCTTTGTGGAGCCGCTCGGATCGTAGACGGCGACCGAGAAGCCGCCGGGTGCGTTCTGCCACTTATCGAAGGCCATGGGTCCAGAGGGCCCAACGTATTGGATCGGGTGACCGCTTGTGAGCGCTGCCAGCCCCTCGGCGTAGGAGTGTACCTCTACCGTATTCGCCCCTCGCGTAGTCACCGTCCGCACATATGGGTTGAAAAAGGCCGGGTCCGGCGTTCCGGCGGCCACTATGGCCAGCGCGACGATCGTCACCTCGTCATAGGTAACACTCGTGTAGGGATCACTGCTCCACTGCCCGGGGTTCGGAACCGCCGGAGCGCTCGCAAGTAGGGCATCGTTGAAGATCTCCCAAGCTCTTCCCTGCGGCGCGGCATAGGGCTGAACCGCGACGAAGGACTTGGCAAGGACGGCAGGCCCGATCGACTTCGATACCGCGTCGAGCCAGCCGGGCTGGAGGGTCGGCTGTGTACCGACGATGGGGATCGGTGCATGCCGCTTGAGAAGCTCGGACAAAAACAGCGCGGCGGTCTTGTCATCGATCTCGGTGAAGATCACGTCGGGCCTGGCCTGGATCAGCGCATCGACTTCCGCCGCATACGACCCCTTGTCCGCCTCCAGCGA
>DATNMH010000035.1:0-19344 GCA_035602395.1 Candidatus Acidiferrum sp. | reverse complement strand
AGAACGACCTCTCTGAGTCCGCGGCCCGCCGCCTGAAGACTCCAGCCCGATCACGGGGGCCATCCGGCTCGGCCTACGAAGGACTATTCCTTTTCGACCGGCGGCTCCGAGGCCTTTTTCGGCGGTGCCCTGGACTCTCCTTCTCAGCTGCCGGAGACTCTCTGTAATCCCAGCGTCCGCGTACTCTCCCTCATCGACGCCTTTACGTATGAACTTGTTAGCCACCAACGATACCGGTCATGCCGCTGGGTGTCAAGCCGCCGTGGGCTTTGCTGCAGTCTCCACGACGTAATCGATGACGTGATCAGCCACCGGGATCCCGGTCGCGGCCATGAATCCGTGGAACTCGGGCGTGTAGTTGAGCTCGTTGACCAGCAACCCATCCGGGTGCTCGAGGAGATCGACGGAGAGGAACCCGCCACCGACCGCGGCCACCGCCTTGCGGCAGAGCTGGTCGATCTCGGGCGTGACCTCCATCTGAGTGGCGACGCCATTGCGAGCCGTGTTCGTGATCCAGTGGTCGGAGCTTCGGTAAATGGCCCCGATTGTCTGGTCCCCCACCACGATCGCCCGGATATCACGCTTCGGTTTGTTGACGTACTCCTGGATGTAAAAAATTCCGTGCTGATAGGACCCGAGCGTTTCCTTGTGCTCGAGAACCGCTTCCGCGGCGTCTCGATCGTTGATCTTCGCCAGCAACCGGCCCCACGAACCGACCATCGGCTTCAGGACCACCGGGTATCCCATCGTTTCGATCGCCTCGAGCGCGGCCTCGCGGGTGAAGGCGACGACCGTTTTCGGCACGGGCAGACCGGCGCGAGCGAGCGCGGCGGTGGTCAGGATCTTGTCGCCGCAGATGCGTGCCACCCGCGGCCGGTTGACCGTTGGGACCCCTGCCGCATGCAAGAGCGTCAGTCCGTAGAGCGAACGCCCATGATGGATGGACCGGTCCAGAACGACATCGGGGGCTTTCGGGAAGGGGCGGCCGATCGGGAACTGGATCGTGTCCTCGTCGAGGCGCTCGAAGGGAATGGCGCGCCGCCGCAGCGCCTCGAAGAGCGCCTTCTCTTCGGTTCGGACGCGAGAGCAGAGGATGCCGATCATCGGTGGTTGCGTAATCATACAGGTATCCGTATACTTATGCGACTACACACGGGCAGGAGGCCTTCGCATGTTGGCATTCAAGAGCAAAGTACTGGAGAAGATCGAGGCGACGCCGGTCAAGACCGCCAAGAAGGTGGCGCTGGCGTATTCGGGCGGGTTGGACTCATCGCTGTGCGCCGTCCTGGCGAAAGAGAAGTACAAGGTCGAAGACCTGTTACCGATCACGGTCGATGTCGGCCAGGGGCAGGACGAGATGGACGCGGCGATCCAGAAGGCCAAGGTCCTCGGCATCACGCCGATCGTGGTGGACGTCAAGGATGAATTCGCCAGCAACTGGCTGGCGAAGGCGATCCAGGCCAACTCCAACTACGGAGGCTATCCCGTCTCGACTTCGATGACCCGCCAGCTGATCGCCTCCAAGATCGCCATGCTCGCGCTCCAGCTGGGCTGCGACGCGATCATGGAGGGCTCGAGCGGCAAGGGAAACGACCAGTACCGCATGCACAACGTCTTCAAGCTCTTCGCGCCGCAGCTCGCCGTGCTGGTGCCGGTGCGCGACTTCGACCTCACCCGGGGCGACGAAGAGGAGCTGTCGAAGGAGCTCGGCATCCCGATCAGCGAGGTGATGCAGGGCGGCGACGACAAGACGCTGTGGTGTCGTAGCCTGGCCTCCGGCGCGATCGGCCTCAACCAGCCGATCCCGGAGAACGCGTGGCTGTGGTTGAAGCCGCCGGCAAAGCAGAAGTCAACGCCGACGGAGGTGTCCGTGACCTTCGACCATGGCGTGCCCGTCGCACTCGACGGCGCGGAGATGCCTTTGCCGGAGATCGTGGCGAAGCTCAACGTAATCGCCGGCAACCACGGCATCGGTAAGATCGACATCTTCGAGGACGGCATCATGGGGCTCAAATCTCGGGAGCTGTATGAGGCGCCGGCCGCTGCTGTCTTGCTCAAGCTGCACCACGACCTGGAGCAGTTCACCCTCACCAAGGAAGAGCTGGACTTCAAGGCCGTGGTCGACCAGAAGTGGGCTTACCTTGTCTATCACGGCGCCTGGTTCAGCCCGCTGAAATCGGCGCTGGATGCGTTCATCGAAACGACCCAGGCCCAGGTCAGCGGCACGGTGACCGCCAACCTGTTCCACGGCACCATCGACCTGGAGTCGCGTCAGAGCAATCACTCCCTGTTCTTCCCGGAAATCCGGGGCCTGCAGAGCCGGAGCTTCAATCAGCAACTGTGCGGGCCGGCCGCGCAGATCGGCGGGTTGCCCTGGGAAGTGCTGGCCAAGCGGAACGCGAAGGTTGCGAACTGAGCGATCAACCCTGGGGCGGGCGGTTTGGAGAAGAGCCGGACCCACTGATCGACCGCTTTACGCGATCGCTAGCGGTTGACCGCCGGCTCTTTCGCGAGGACATCGTCGGCAGTCGCGCCTACGCCAAAGCCCTGGTCGGGGCCGGAGTCCTGACGGCGGACGAGCAGCACGGCATCGACCTCGCTCTTCAGGAAATCGAACTCGAAATGACCCCTGCCACCCTTGTGGATAATTCCCCTCCCCAGCTCGCGGGGGAGGGCAGGGTGAGGGCCTTGGGGGCAGCTGAAGATATCCACATGGCCGTCGAGGCCCGCTTGCGGCAGAAACTCGGACCGCTGGGCGGCAAGCTCCACACCGGCCGAAGCCGCAACGACCAGGTCGCAGTTGATCTCCGCCTCTTCGTAAAGACAGCGGGCGCGGAGATTCTCGAAGCCATCAACGCCCTCAAATCGGCGTTGATCGCTCGGGCCGAGGAACATCTCGACACCGTGATGCCGGGCTATACCCACACCCAGCGGGCGCAGCCGGTGCTCCTCGCCCATCATCTGCTCGCATACGTCGAGATGCTGCGTCGCGACCGCGGTCGCATGCAGGATGCCCTCGGCCGGGCCGATGTCTCGCCGCTGGGCGCCGGAGCGCTCGCCGGCAGCGGATTCCCCATCGATCGGACGACACTCGCCCACGATCTCGGTTTCGCTGCGGCCGCCGCGAATTCCCTCGATGCGGTCGCCGATCGCGACTTCGCGCTCGAGCTGCTGGCGGCCTGCAGCATCGCGATGATCCACCTCTCGCGGCTCTGCGGTGAGATCGTGCTCTGGACCAGCGTGGAGTTTTCGTTCGCAGCGCTTCCCGATGCGCTGGCGAGCGGCAGCTCGATGATGCCCAACAAGAAAAATCCCTGTGCTGCCGAACTGGTGCGGGCGAAGAGCGGTCGCGTTGCCGGTGACCTGATGAACCTGTTGATGGTGCTGAAGGGATTACCGCTTGCCTACAACCGCGATCTCCAGGAAGACAAGGAGGCGCTCTTCGACGGCGTCGACACGACCATCGTCTGCCTGCAGGTCGCGGCGCGGTTGGTAGGTGGCCTGAAATTCGATCGCGACGTCATGCGCACAGCCGCGCTGTCCGGCTACACGCTGGCGACCGAAGCCGCGGATTATCTGTCCCGCAAGGGCATGCCGTTTCGCGATGCCCATCGCGTCGTCGGCCAGATGGTGGCGAAGGGCATCACCACCCATCGGGGACTCGAGGATTTTTCTCTTGAAGAGCTGCAGCAGTTCTCGCCGCTCTTCAGCGGCGACGTGTTCGGCTACCTGACGTTGGAGGGCGCGCTGAAATCGCGCGACGTGCTTGGCGGGACGGCGCCGGCGCAGGTCAAGGAGGCGCTTGCCCGTGTCAAAACGTAAGCGGCAGGAGGCGATCCTCTCCTTGATCGCCAAGCACCAGATCGCAACCCAGGAGGAGCTGGTCGCACGTCTCGGCCGCGTGGGTATCCACACGACCCAGGCAACCGTGTCACGCGATATTGCCGAGCTCGGGCTTGTCCGGGTCGGCGGGCCTGATAGCCACTACGTCAAGCCGAGCGATGGGCTCGGGGCAGCCTCGCCCGCGGGTCGTGAAGACCGGCTGCAGCGCTTGCTGCGGGACCTGCCGCTGACGGTGCGGCGAGGTCAGGGCATCGCCATCCTGACCACCACGCCTGGCTCCGCGAATTCCCTCGCCTCGGCGATCGACGCCGTTGCTTGGCCGGAGTTGATTGGCACGATCGCCGGCGACGACACGATCTTCGCCGCGCTCGCGCTTCATCCCCGCGCCTACGAAGGATTTGCCCAACGAATCGCCCAACTCGGCGCCTACGTGCAACCAGAGGATTGATGGCAGAAAAGATCGTGCTGGCTTACTCGGGAGGGCTCGACACCACGGTCGCCGTGAAGTGGCTCATCGAAGAACGGGGCTTCGACGTGGTCGCGCTGACGATCGATCTCGGCAGCCAGCCGGACCTAGCCGTGATCCGCCAGAGGGCGCTGGCCGCTGGGGCGTCCCGCGCCTACGTGCTGGACGCCCGGGACCCGTTCGTCGAACGCTTCTGCTGGCCGGCATTGCGGGCTGGGGCGCTGTACCAGGGTCAGTACCCGCTGGCCACGGCCCTCGGCCGGCCGCTGATTGCGCAATTGCTCGTCGAGGTAGCCGCGCGCGAGGGCGCCAACTGGGTTGCCCACGGCTCGACCGGCAAAGGCAACGACCAGGTACGCTTCGACGTCGCCGTTGGAGCGCTGGCACCGCAGCTCAAGGTGCTGGCGCCGCTTCGGGACGGCATGTCGATGACGCGCGAGGAGGAGATCGCCTACGCCCGCACCTACCAATTGCCGATTGATGTCAAGCCCGAGTCGCCGTACAGTGTGGATGAGAATCTTTGGGGGCGATCCATCGAGGCCGGGGTCCTGGAAGATGCTCTCCTCATACCCCCCGAGGACGCATTTCGATGGACCTCGCCGGTGGACAACGCCCCCGCCAGCCCCCTCGTGCTCGAGCTGGACTTCGAAAAGGGCGTCCCCACCGCCGTCGCCTACCCCTCGCATTCTGGGGAAAGGCAGGGTGGGGGAGCCTCGCTCGTCGCCGAGCTGAACCAGATCGGCGGTCTTCACGGCGTTGGCCGTATCGACATGATCGAGGATCGCTTTGTCGGGATCAAGTCACGAGAGGTCTACGAGGCGCCGGCGGCAGTCATCCTTCACGCGGCGCATCGGGCCCTCGAGGATCTGGTGCTCGATGGCGAGGCGGCGCGCTTCAAGACTTCGGTTGCGCAGGAATATGCGCGACTCGTCTACCAGGGCAAATGGTTTACGAGTCACCGTCGGAACCTCGACGCCTACGTCCTGAGCACCCAGGAGGCCGTGACCGGTCGCCTACGCGTCAAACTCCACAAAGGGACGGCCCAGGTGGTCGGACGGTCCTCGCCCTACTCCTTGTACCGGCCGAAGCTCGCGACCTATTCGGCCGGCGACCAGTTCGACCACCAGGCGGCACGCGGTTTCATCAAGCTGGTCGGCCTGCCGGTGCGGACGCAGGCTGAGGTCCAAGGGATTGCGGAGACCGAGCCCCTACTTGAGGACGATCGCCATGTTGTTGAAGTCGGCCCAGGAGGCCTCGAACTCGGCCTTGCTGAACCAGTACTGCGAGCCGCTGTGCCAGGGGTCGTTGACGCGGACTTGCGTTGGTGACACGCCGCTGAGCGTGACCACGTGCTCGATGAGTGAGTAGCGAATCTTTATCTTCTCGTCAAACGTCGTCCAGTAGCCGACGTAGGGACGAGCCCAGCCGGTCTCGGTCCAGACCATCACGGGATGCCCGGCCGCCAGCTCGGCATAAATCCTCAACGGCGTCCAGCCGCTGGCGGCCCCTTCCCCGCCTTCGGCGTTCGGAACGCCGTGGGCCTGCACCAGCGACAGCAGGGGCGGGTAGTAGATTCCGTAGCCGGTTGGGATCAGGTCGGCGCCGTCGATGTTGCCGACGAAACTCTTGTACGGGTCTCCCCACTGTACGACGATCTTCTGGCCGTTCGAGAGCCGTCCCATCACCGGCGAGCGTGTGTCCGGTGGAGGCTGCATCGCAATCAGTTCGTTCTGCGTGTAGTTGTGACCTAACGCAGCGAGCGCCATCTGGAGTGCGGCGGTCTCGCAGTCCAGGTTTCGCAACTGCTTGAAGATCGGGACGTTGAACGTCACCGTTGCATTGGGCGTGGCCACCGGCGTGGGGGTTGGCGTGGGGCTTGGGGTGGGCGGCGGATTCTCGATCACGAACAAGGGAGACGGGGTCGGCCGCGCTGCCGCGGGCGTGAATCTCGGCGAGGCGAATACGGCGATGGAGCCGAAGACCAGCACCAGGATGGTCAGCACGAACAAAGTTATCGTTCGCATGTATCTTGTGTCCCTCACCCCTTGCGGGGCGGGTCGGGCTGGGGGCTCACGGGGACGTAGTCCCGCGCTCCAGTCTGGGGATTGTACCTGACCTTCATCAGTTGACCTGTGGTCGGATCGACGAAGCGTTCGGCGGTTTCTTGCCACGGCCCATCGGGACTGACGGCTGGACGGTAGCGGCCCCGTTCGAAAAGGAGCGCGGCGATCACGACCGCCCCGTTCACGAACAGGTATACGACCAACCCGGTGATGATGCCCGCGAGCGCGAGCAGGATGGCGCCAATGACCGCCAGCACTCCGTACGCCAGGATCGCCTTACGGAGCATCGGATCAGGCCTTGATCGGCTCCACCACCGCCGCTGTGCCGTAGGCGACGATCTCGGACATCGTGTTCCCGATCTCGGACGAGTCATATTGCATCCGGATGACCGCGTTCGCACCCATTGCGGTTGCGTTCTGAACCATGCGATCGACCGCATGGCGGCGGGCGTCCTCCAGCAGTTCGGTGTACTCGGTAATCTCGCCGCCGCCGAGCGAACGAAGTCCGGCCATGATGTTGCCGCCGAGCCCGCGGCTGCGTACCACCAGGCCGAATACCTGGCCCTTCATCTCCACGATCCGATGTCCGGTCACTTCTTCGGTTGTCACGACGATCATTTCCACCCTCCTCTACTTGATCGCTAAAGCCATCCCTGTTCTTCTGCGACGCGCGCCGCTTCGGTGCGATTGCTGACTTCGAGCTTCTGAATTGCCGACGATAGGTAGTTGCGCACGGTCCCTTCCGATAGGAACAGGGCTTGGGCAATCTCAGCGATGCTGGCGCCACCCTGTCCCGCGACCAGGACTTCCCGCTCGCGCTCGGAGAGCGGGCTGATACCGGCGCTGAGCGCTGCGGCGGCCAATCCCGGATCGATCACGCGCTCGCCGGCCATGGTCCGCCGGATCGCCAGCGCCAGTTCGTGGGACGGGGCGTCCTTCAGCATGAAGCCCGAGGCACCGCTTTCCATGGCGCGGCGTAGGAATCCCGGTCGGCCGAAGGTGGTCAGGATCAGCGTTTTACAGGATGGCAATTCTTTGTGGAGCTGATCCGCGGCGGTGATCCCGTCGCCGCCTGGCATCTCGATGTCGACCAGGGCCACGTCAGGCTTCGTCTGCGATGCGAGCGGAAGGACCTGGTCTGCCCGGTCGGTCTCCGCCACGATCTCGATGTCGCCCTCCATCGCGAGCAAGGCTTTCAGCGCGCCACGTACCATGCCTTGATCCTCCGCGATCAGGACGCGAATCACGCGCTCACGGTGTCGATCGGCGCGAGTACCTCGCGCACAGGTAGCGTCACCCGGAGGCGAAATCCCTCGTGCGATAGCGGCTCCGCCGTCAACGTTCCACCGCGCTCCCGGACGCGCTCCTCGAGTCCGCGCAGGCCGCTCCCTGGCTGCGGCATTCCGCCGCGGCCGTCGTCGATGACCTCGATCGTGGCGTGGCCGTCCTTGTCGATGATCCGGACCGAGCAGCGTTTCGCCTGACTGTGGCGCATGACGTTCGTCACGCCTTCGCGGACGGTCCAGGCCATGACGGCCTCCACCGCCGGCGGCAGCGGGACGTGGTCCTGGTCGACGCGATAGTCGATGCCGGCCGCGGTCAGGGCCTCGTGGGCGCCCGCGAGTTCGGCAGCCAAGGTGGGCTTTCGGTAGCCGGTGACCGCCTCCCGAACTTCGCGAAGCGCGTCGCGCGCTACCTTCTCGATGTCTGCGACCTCATGGGCTGCCAGGCCAGGCGTGTTCGTGATCAATCGCCCCGCCAGCTCGCTCTTGAGCGCGATGACCGAGAGGCTGTGGCCGAGCAGATCGTGCAAATCACGGGCAAACCGAAGTCGCTCCTCCCCTACCGCCAGTCGCGCGATCTGTTCGCGGGCCTGGCTCAGCTGCTGGTTCGCTTCTACCAGCAAGCGGCCGGCCACGGCGGCGACGCCTACGAGCAAGTCATTGAGGAGCTGGCCGGTGGAGTTGGTCACGGATTCCCCGCGAGCGAGCTCGATCGCTCCTGCCAGCACCGACAGGATGACGACGGCGGCCACAGCCCGGCGCCAGTGGAAGGCGGCGCCCGCCATGATGACCGGGTAGAGGAAGAGGCTGCCGTACTGGGGAGGGGTGCGAAGCGTGAACACCGTCAGGATGAGCGTCGCTCCCACGATGGCCGGCACCGTGAAGCGGCGATCGGGGCCGGCGCAGATCCGAGTCCAGAACCATGCCCAGACCAGTGCGAGTCCGAGCAGGAGCAGGAGGCCGTACACGCGGGTCTCGGTGCTGAAACGATCCGTCAGAAATGCCGCGATCGGGTAGATAAAAAAGGCAAGCCAGGCCACCATGAAGAGGCGGCCCAGCTTGACCCAGCGCCGACTAAGCGCCATGCCCCTACCCTACGCCACGCTCTCGTTGCGGTCGAGCTTCGCCAGGTAGGTCTGTTCCGCGTTCGCCCGAACGTCTGAGACGACTTTGCCGTCCTTGAGCCGGACGACTCGATCGGTCTGGCCGGCGACGTCCATGTCGTGCGTCACGATCACGAAGGTCACGCCGTGGTCCCGATTCATGCGCCGCATCAGCGCGACGATCTGCTGGCTGGTCTCGCTATCGACCTCGCCGGTCGGCTCGTCACCGAGCACCAGCGTGGGCCGGTTGATCAGGGCGCGGGCGATGGCGGTGCGTTGCTGCTCGCCGCCCGACATCTGGTCGGGCCGATGATGCATGCGGTCCTTCAGACCGACTTCCTCGAGCAGCGCGGCGGCGCGAGCCTTGCCATCCTTGCCATTCTTGTGATAGCGAAGCGGCAGCATGACGTTCTGGATGGCGCTCAGGCCCGGAAGGAGGTTGAACTCCTGGAAGACGAAACCGAGCTTCTGCCCGCGCAGGTCGGCGCGGGCGCCGTCGCGTAGCTTGCCGGTGTCGGTGCCGTCCAGCATGACCCGGCCGCTCGTTGGCCGAAGCAGGAGGCCGAGTAGGTCGAGTGCCGTCGTCTTGCCACTTCCGGAGCGACCGACGATCGAAACTAACTCGCCGGACTCGATGCTCAGGTTGACGCCGTCGAGCGCCTTGACGACGGTCGAGCCTTGCTTGTAGTGCTTGGTGAGGTCGATCAGTTCGATGCTTGCCATGTGAATTCCTCCTACGCCGCCCGCAGAGCCCGCACCGGATCCATCCGGGAAGCGCGCAGGGCGGGGATGATGCCGGCGATCGCGCCGAGCCCGACCGAGAAGACAATCGCGATGATGACCAGGCGCCACGAGACCAGGAACAGGCTCAGGTTCGACGCCGCCGTGGCCGCATTGACCAGGCTGGTGATGGCCCAGCCGAGCAGCAACCCGATCGTGCCGCCGATGGCACCGATCAGGGTCGCCTCGAGCACGTATTCGCGAATGATGTGGCGCGTATGGGCGCCGACCGCCTTCTTCAGCCCGATCTCTCGGACGCGTTCGGTGACGGCCATCAGCATGGTGTTGATGACCGAGAGGCCGCCTACGATCAGCGCCAACAGCGCGGCGCCCGTCGTGATTGCCGTGAAGAGGGCCCCGCCCGACTTGAAGCTATTCACGATGGTGCTGGGCTTGGTCGCTTTGACGCCACTGACCTGGTTGTTGATGGTGTCGGACAGGTTGTCCAGGTTGATCCCCGGCTTCCCGTAGACCGTCATCCCGGTGACCAGCGTGCTGGTGTCGATCCGGTCTCGGATCGCGGCCGGCAAGCTGTCTTTGAGCAGCATCTGGGCATCCGTGAGGTTTATGAAGGCACCCGTGTCCGGACCGGTCTGGGTCTTGGCCAGCACCCCGACAACGCTGAAGGTGTGGTTCACGAAGTCCGCCTTTGCGTCAGATGGCCGGATCGGGAGGTCGATCGTGCTGCCGGCTTTCTTGTTGAACTCATGCGCGAAGTCCGAACCCAGGACGACCTCACCCGATGCGGTGACGTCGCGACCCTGCGCCAGGGTTGTCTTGACGGCCGAGTAGTCATTGGCCCGCGGGTCGTAGGACTGAATGTAGTCGGGCAGGCCAAAGGAGACGGTCTGCACCGATCCCGGCTTGGCCTCGAGCTGGATCTCCCCAAACGCGGCCGCCACGCCGGGAACTTGCGCGACCTGGCTGACGGTGCTTTCCGGGAGTACGCTCCCGCCGCCGAATGCGCTGCCGCCGGCGGCCGTCACCTGGATGTTCCCACCGAAGTAGGCAACGCCGCCATCGAGCAGGGCGTTGAATTTCTCCGCCATCGCGCCCATCGTCACCAGCGCCAGCACGCCAATCACGATGCCGCTGATCGTAAGTGTGGTACGCAACTTGCGCCGCGTCAGATTTCTAATGATTTCCATGAGTTCCTCCTCTTCTGTGGCCGACTATCGAATCGATACTGCCGATCGAGTTTGTCTGAAAGATGTGGCGGGTTAACGCCGAACGGTGCGCGATTTCATGTCACGACGGTAGCGCCCTGCCGTCTTTCCAACCAGTCGCACCGGTCAGGAATTCCCTATGACACCCGTCATGAAGACGCCTGAAGCGATAACCATCGGGAGGGGCGACCCGATTGACGTGGCGATAAAAAAGCTCTATATCTAAACCGTGCTGCTGGCCCAGGTCGAGGGGTTCCTCGAAGTCGCCCGCCGGGGGAACGTGAGTCGCGCCGCGGAGGCGATGTTCGTCACCCAGCCGACCCTAACCGCCCGGCTCCACGCGCTCGAGCGCGAACTGGGCGAGCCGCTCTTTGCCCGGACGCGCCGGGGCATGCGGCTGACCGACGCCGGACGCGCCTTCCTCCCCTACGCGGAGCGCGCGATGCGGGCCGTTCGCGATGGCCGCCAAGCGCTGACCGACGCCCGCTCGGCCTCAGCCGGTCGCCTGGTGCTCGGTGCTGCGCCCGCGGTCAGCACGTACGTGCTCCCGGCGCTGCTGCAACGGTTTGCGGCCGCCTATCCCCGAATCGAAGTTGCGGTTCGTACCGGACATTCGGAAGACGTCCTGCAGATGCTGCTCCGCGAAGAGGTCCAGCTCGCCATGGTGCGGACGATGCGACACCCCGACATCGAATCGATTCCGCTTTACGAGGAAGCGCTGGTCCTGGTCGTGCCCCGGGGCCACCCATTTGCCAAACGCTCCAGTGTGGGAATCGCTGACGTGGCCTCCGAGCGGCTGATCTTCTTCGACCGGACCTCGAGCTACTACGAGCTCACGCAGTCGTTCTTTCTCAGCCTCGGGGTCACGCCGAGGGAGGTGATGGAGCTGGACAATATCGAATCGGCGAAGAAGATGGTGGAACGGCACCTCGGCATTGCTCTGCTGCCGCGCACCGCGGTCGCGGGCGAGCTGGCGGCGAAGACTCTGATCCAGGTTGCCGTCACCGACGCGCCGGCGATGTCGCAAAAGATCGTTGCCATCCGCCGCCGCGACCAGGGGCGGCCATCGGGCACTGTCGCTGCCTTCGTCAATCTGCTGCGAGAGTCGGATCCCGCCGCCGCTGCGCTTATCCCCTCTCCCGCTGGGGCTTAGACGACCCGGTCTTCCGGTAGCGCCTCGGCGAACTCCTGGCCGAGACGCGCGGCGTCGTAGGCCTTGCCCACCAGGTGGTGATACGGAACCCCGGAGAACTGGTGGTGACTCCGGGTCGGGAAGTCCTGGCCCGACTCGAATTCCTTCCGCTGCAAGGCGATGTAGCCGTCCTGCTGGTCCTTCGACATCGCCTGGAGCAGCACGCTGAGCCCATAGCTTTCGGCATGCTGCGCCCCGAGCGTGATGAAGATGAACTTGACGCCCATCTGCCCCAGCTCCGCGAACGTCATCGGCTTCGGTTCCTTGAACCATTTGAACGACGACGACCAGTTGAAGGCAAATCGGGCGTCGGGGAAGCGCCTCTTGACCTGCTCCGTGAAGGTCTCGACGGCGCCACGATCGGAGGTCGGAAACTCGCACCACAGCAGGTCGGGGATGCCGCTGTCCAGATAGCGCAGGCCGCGGTCGACGGCCAGCTCTATGTGCCGCAATGGCTCGGGCGCGTCGACGGCGCTCAGGCCGTCGGTGCGGGCGATGATGACGAAGTCGCGGTTTCCGAGGTCATCGGCCACGGCCCGCGCCATCCGCAGCTTGCCCACCATCTCGTTCACGGCGATTAGCGCTTTGCCGCCGATATGGCCGCAGCGTTTGGGGAGCACCTGGTCCTCGATGTGCGCGGCGGCGACGCCGGCGGTGACGTAGAGCTCGGTGGTGCGCTGGACGTTGAAGATGTTGCCGTAGCCGCCGTCCATGTCGACGATCACCGGTGGGATGTCGAGGTGCCTGGGCTGCACCCCTTTTTCCGGATCACCAACGGCCATGGTCAGCTGGAACTTGCGCAGCCCGCTGACGGTCCGACGGGCGGCATCCGCGATCTCGACACTGGAATAGAGGTCCATGTCGGTCGTGCCCAGGTGGCCGATGGCAAACGAGTAGCCGCTGAAGTACACGGCCTTGAAGCCGTAGTACATGACCAGCTGGGCGCCCATCGGGTCGTAGACGCCCGGACCGAAGAGGAAGGGCTCGGTATCGAGCAGCCCGCGCATGCGAGTACTCGGGTGGACGAAACGCGAGGCCGGCAGCTCGAACCCCTCCGGCAGCAGGGGGCTCGCGACCAGCTGCTTGGGCTTTGGAACAGCCACCTTCGACATCAGGGTTGGGCTACTCGTTGCCGTGATCGCGTTCGCAGTCGTCCGGGCATCCGCACTCGGCGATCTCGGCCCGGCAGGGCTGGTAGTCGTCTCGATCACGAAGCTGAATGTTGTGCGCTTCCATCCCGATCATGGAAGCCACTGTATCAACTAACCAGTCATCGGGTCCAATCGTTTATGGCGATCGGTTCGATAGAGAAACCCTATATGAGGCGGAAGCTGGCTGCCATCTCGAGGCCCAGCGCCAGCGCAGCCAGCACCAGCATGATGCCGACAATCCGGGCGTCGTTGGTCGCGGCGATCGCCGCCAGCCTGGCTTCGCGCAACGCGGCGGCCAGCTCGCTCCTTGTGTTGCGGACGGCCGCGCGAGCAGCCAACCGCACGCGAACCGAATAACCCTCGACCGGACGCGTAGCATGTGCCGGGCCGTGCTCCGCGTGTAGTTGCACGGAAAATAGTCGCACCTCGCTTCCCTCCTTCCCTGGGCCGACGGGGCTTCCTGACCGTCACCGTAGCAGATCACGCCGGGTCAACGTCTAGGTGCGGTGGGTCTCGTTTAGGAGGGCGGGGGCAGGTTCCACCGGCTGATCACGGGGTCCTGGTGTTCGTAACCCAGAACACTGAGTGTCGCGGTTTGCAGCGCGTAGTGCCGGCCGCCGCTCGGGGGCTCCTCCAACCAGCGGGCCGTGAGCACGCGCAGGACATGGCCGTGCGCGAAGATCAGGACGTCGCTGGCGACCTGGCGGACCTCGGCGATCACCCGATCCACCCGGCGGCCGACGTCGGCGGGGGTCTCGCCATCGGGCCCACCATCGCGCCATAGAGACCATCCGGGGTTCTGCTCGGCGATCTGCCGCGACGTGAGACCCTCGTAGCGGCCGTAATCCCACTCCATCAGCTCCGGGCGCAGCTGCGCCTTGGCTCCATAACCCGCCAGCCGGCACGTTTCAAGGGCGCGCTGCAGTGGGCTGGTGAGCACCAGGGCAAATTGCCAGGCCCGAAGGGATGTCGCGAGCCCCTCCGCCTGCCGCTCTCCATCCGCAGTGAGCGGAAGATCCGTCCTACCCGTATGACGACCGTCTCGACTCCATTCGGTTTCGCCGTGGCGAACGAGCACGACGTTGTCGGCCACGGCGCGGTTCTCAGCCGGTCCGGAAGTCGAGGTGCGAGGCGCCGCCGCCGATCTCGATATCGAACCGGTTGGTCGCCGAGTTGTACTCAGGGCTCTGCTGCTGGAAGTCACCACCCAGAGTGCCGGATGACGAGCCGTTGATCGTGACCGCACTGACGCCGCCACTGACGGCGATGCGCCACTGCGAGTTGGCCGGCGCGAGCATCGTCACGTTGTTGGCGCCGCCCGACACGTTGATCGAGACCGTCCCCTTCGGAGTGGGCAATTCGGCGTCGAGCTGGTTGGCGCCGCCGGAGATCTCCAGCTTGCTGAGCTGGGCGTGGCGGAGATCGAGGTGCAGGCTCGCCGCGCCGCCCTCGACCTTGATCGACCAGGGGATTTGGTCCGTCAGCGTAATGGCCAGGTGACGGCGACTTCCGCCAAAGAGATGGAAGGGCGAAAAACTCGAGCTCTCGCGGATCTGCAGAGTGCCGGACTCCCGGTCGAGGCTGATCGTCGGCGGATTCTCACCGCCCGGATAGTCGATCTGTGCCTGGTAAAGCGAGTCACCGAGACCGCCGGCCGTGACATCGATGGTCGCGGCGCCGTAGTTGAGGTCGAGGCTTGCCGCGCTCAATCCGCCGAGCCGTTCCGACGAAACGAATCGCTGTGTCCCGAATTGGGCCGCCGGGGCCAACGCCGCGTATGCCACGGCCGCGGCCACGATGACGGCGGTCGCCCCGAGGCCAACCAGGGTGGCCTGCTGACGGGGAAGGGTGTGATTGAGAATCAGCTGCAGCCCAAGGATGACGAGCAGCAGCGGCCAGAGGTCGCCCAGCCGCTCGAGGGCTTGCGACGAGAGCACGCCGGTGTTCGCCAGCAGGACGATGATCCCGATGGCGATCAGGACCAGCGG
Source organism: Candidatus Acidiferrum sp. (assembly GCA_035602395.1). Lineage (GTDB taxonomy): Bacteria > Chloroflexota > Dormibacteria > CF-121 > CF-121 > CF-13. The sequence goes on along the minus strand of DATNMH010000035.1, from coordinate 4,309 downwards.
GAAAAGCAGGCCGCGGCTCCGGTACATCGCGTGCCTTATCGACGCCGAAGCAACAGTAGGAGGCCGAGCAGGATCAGCACCGCGGGCCAGAAGATGTCCCACCGAAGGTTGCGCAATACGCCGAGGTTGGTCAAGAGGAAGTAGGCGCCCAGCAGGATCAGGATGATGCCCGCCCACAGCCCGGGGGGCCGGTTGCCGTAAGGAGGTCCCCATCGTCCACGGTGGTAGGGAGGACCGGCTGGCGGAGGACCACCGGGGGTATCCCCGCCGGTCGAGGGCGGGGTTTCGCTTGTCTGCGACCGAGAGAAGCCGGTTCGGAAGTCTTGCCTGAGATCGTCACCCATGGCGCGCAGGCGCTCGGCGACACTCCTCGAGGCCGTCGCTGTCGTCCCGGCCGGCGGGTCCATCAAGAACCAGAGCACCAGGTAAAGGACGATGCCAATGCCCGGTGGCAGCAGGGCCAGGATCACGAACACGACCCGAACCAAGAGGGGATCGACCCCGAAGTAGACCGCCAGGCCGGAGCAGACGCCGCCGACAATGCGGTCCGATCCACGGCGCAAGACGCCCCCCGTCGTCTCACTCACGGCCAAACAATTATCGCACGCTGGCAGAGGCAAAAAAAGAGGGCGCGGGGGACGCGCCCTGGTCGAACGGTGGGCGTTAGACCGCTCGGCGGCCTACCAGCAAGTTGTAAATAATCCCGATGATCGCCAGCACCAGCAGCAGGTGAACAAGCCCACCGCCGATACTGAGCGCGAACCCGAGGAGCCACAACACGAAGAGCACGACCACGATCGTCCAGATCAAGCTAACCATGAGTGCCTCCCATAACGAGTACCGTTCTACGTGATAGGCTGGCTATCAGATTACTGGAACGGGGAGGTGGTGTCAACTTCTCCGTGGGGGCCCGGACCCGGACCTTTAGCCGGCTCTCAACAGCCAGGTTCGCCAGGGTGGCCGCAGCAGGGTTCGGAAGGGAACCGAAGGCGGTTCGCCATGAGCCGGCGGAGTTTGCGGCCGAGCGGCATCGGCTGCCGGAGGTTATCCCAGAAGGCGGACGCGGTTCCGCGGCTCATTGCTCGAGGTCCTTGACGACGTCACCCCCGAGCACCACCATCCGAACGTGTGCGGAATCGGCAAAGATGGCTGGGTCGGACAGTGGATCGGCGTCGAGCACGATCAGGTCGGCGCGCTTGCCCGCTTCGACGGTGCCGGTCTCCTTCTCGATGCGCAGCAGCGCGGCGTTGGTCTTTGTGGCGGCGATGATCGCGTTCATCGCGCCCATGACGCGGGCCTGGCACGCGATCTCCTTGCCTTTCTCGCCCTGCATGTCGGCCAGCACATCCGACCCTGATCCAATGCGAAGTCCCTTCTCGTAGGCGAGCCCGAGCGCGTCATAAGCGCCGGTGAGTCCCTGGCGGATCTTCCGTGCCATGTCGGCCGTCCACCCATTGCCGGGCTCGAGCCGCGACATGAGTTCGTAGGTGATGACGGTCGGGACGAGATAGGTGTCCGATTTCTTCAGCATCTGGTCGGCGGTTTCCTCATCCAGGAAGTTCCCGTGCTCGATGGAGCGGACGCCCGCCTGCAGGCAGTTCTGGATGGCCCGCGGTCCGTACGCATGGGCGAGCACGTAGGTTCCGACCGCACCGGCGACGTCGACGGCCGCGGTCAGCTCGTCGACCGAGAATTGCACGTGGTCGAGCTCGTCGGTCGGCGACGCGGCGCCACCGCTCGCCATCACCTTGATCTGGTCGGCGCCGCGCCGGAGTGCCTCGCGGGCCGCCCGCCGGACCTCGTCGGCGCCATCGGCGAGGATGGTTTCGGTGGTCAGGCCGTGCACCGCGCGAAAGAGTTCGCGGGCGGTGCGAGGCCGCTGGTTATCGCCATGGCCACCGGTTTGCGAGAGAAATGGCCCGCTGATGAAGAGTCGTGGCCCGCGGATCAGTCCCAGGCGGACTGCTTCCTTGAACCCCCAATCGAGACCGCCGGCGTCGCGCACGGTCGTGAAACCGGCCTGCAGCGTGTCTTCGATCTGGCGGGCGATTCGCAGCGCGATCACCGCCGGCGCGAGCGCCACCTCCTCAACCGGATCAAGGTCGAGGCTGGCGAGGTGGACATGGGCATCGAGTAGCCCCGGCATCAGCGTGCGCCCCTGGCAATCGACGACCGTGGCGTCCCGGGGTCCGGCTGGCCCACCTGATGCAGCGATCCGCCGGATCCGTCCCTCCTCGACGACCACTCGGGTATCGGGTTGGGGATCGCGGCCGGTGCAGTCGAGCAGGGTCGCGTGTTCGAAAACGACGCTCACGGCCTGACTAGTTTATCTACGCCGCGAGATAGGTCAGGAAGAGATCGGTGCTATAGGCGAGCAAGAATCCGAGGAGCAATCCCCATGCCATCGCGGCCGGCGAGTTCAATCGGCGGCCGATGTGAAACATTTCGTTGACGACGTAGAACAGGGCGCCGGCGGCCAGGGCCAGGAACAGCACATAAATATAGGTGGAGGTGAAGAGGTAGCCGATCACGGTCCCGAGGAAGGTCGGAGCTCCCCCGATCAGCCCGGCGACTCCGAGAAAGCCCCAGGACGGCATCGAGCTGTCGGTTGCCAGCGGCGCCGCGATGCCGAACCCCTCGGTGACGTTGTGGAGCGCGAAGCCGATCACGAGCACGACGGCGAAGGCGACGGCCCCGGTGGCGGCCGATTGGCCGATCGCCAACCCCTCCGAAAGATTGTGGAGGCCGAGCCCGGTCGCGATCATCATCGCCAGCGTCCTGGGGGCGGGTGGCGGCGCGTGCTTGGTTCGTCCGAACAGCCGGGCATTGAAATAGACGAGGCCCAGGAGGCCGATCCCGACGCCGGCCGCAAAGATCACCGCCAGTGCCAGGAAGCCGCGATCGCCATGCCGCATGGCGGTCAGGCTGGTCTCGACCGGGGCGGCGGCGTGGCTGAGGATGTCCCAGAGCAGGAAGAGCAGAACGCCGGTGGCGACGGCGTTCAGCACGCCCTGAACCGTCTTCGAGATGCCGCGAATGCGGCCGACCGGAAGTCCGATGAAGATGGTGGCGCCGGCAATCGCACCCAGCGCCGCAGCAGCGGCGTGACTCACAAGATATTGTTAGTAGGTGCCAAGCTCAGGATTAGTTAACGCTAACACACGCACCGGGCAGCCCTCAGAGGTGATCGCGCACTACCTGGAGGCGATTTATTACATCCGGGCGGAGGGCGAACGGGTGCGCAGCGCCCGACTGGCGGACTGGCTGTCGGTGAGCCGGCCGACGGTGACCGTGGCGCTTCGGCGGATGACCCGCGATGGCATGGTGCGGCTCAACGCCCACAAGGAGATCGAGCTGACGGCGCGCGGCGACGCGGCGGCGGCGGCCATCGTCCGGCGGCACCGCATCATGGAGCGCTGGCTGACCGACGTCCTCGGGCTCGACTGGGTGACCGCCGATGCCGAGGCCGAGCGGCTTGAGCACGCCGTGTCCGAGGTGGTGGAGGAGACGCTCTATCGCAGCCTGGGACGACCCAAGACCTGCCCGCACGGCAATCCGATCCCGGGGCACTCGACGATGCGGGCGAGTGAGGTTCGCCTCTCGGCGCTTCGGCCGGGCGAGACCGGGACGATTACGCGGATCTCAGAAGTGGCGCAGCGGGAAGCCCCGCCGCTGCTGCAGTACCTTCACGAGCGGGGTCTGCACCCCGGGACGCGGATCACGATCGAAGAGGTCGACGAGGTCGGCCGCACGATACAGCTTCGGGCGGCCCGCAGGCTGACGCTCAGCACTGAGACCGCCTCGAAGCTATCGGTCGTGCGTTCCGTTAAGCCGAAACCGAGACGGGCGCCCGCTCCTCCTCGCTGACGACGACCGGCTTGACGGTGGTCGCGGAGTGCGGCAGCACCAGCCAGCCGACAAGGACGATCGCGCACGAGATGATCGCGATGACGGTCGTTGCGTCCATGGTCTTTTCTCCTTCTTCTTAAAGGGCGTACGCGGGTTCGCCGTGTTGCGAGATGTCGAGGCCGAGGAGTTCCTCCTCTTCCTGAACGCGAAGCGGAACGAAGATGTTGACGACTTTGAGGATGACGAAGGTACCGACCGCGGCCCAGCCCCACGCGGCGCCGATCGCCGCCAGCTGAATCAGGACCTGCTTGGGGTTGCCGTAGAAGAGACCGTTCGCCGCGCTCGAGTTGATGGCGACCGTAGCGAACAGCCCAGTGGCGAGCGCGCCCCAGGTGCCGCCGATGCCGTGAACCGCCCAAACGTCGAGCGCATCGTCCACGTGGATCCGCTCACGCAGCTG
>DATNMH010000034.1:0-38095 GCA_035602395.1 Candidatus Acidiferrum sp. | reverse complement strand
GATCTGCACGCGCCCGATTCTCTCATCGGGCGAGCCGGCTTTGCCCGGCGGATGGCGCTTGACGGGGGTCGGCTGCAGGTCGATACTTCCTGTTCGAACGCATCTCTTTACCGACCCAAAGGAGGGGAAATGAGACTACGCCGGTCGTCCCTGCTCGCCGTTCTCGGGTTGCTCCCGTTTGCCGCCAACGTCCAGCCCGCTCCCACGTTCGCCGCCTCGCAACAGGGGTCCGGCTGTATCGCGCATCACCCGAACTACATCGAGGGCCAGCTGGAGGTCGACTATACGGTCGGTTGCAGCGGCCACGATGAGCCCGAACTGGACCCGGTTTCCAGCCTCCCCGGATCGGGGAAGGACATGACCTGGACGGCGGTGCTCCCTCGCAACGGCACCTTCGGGGTGGACGCCGCGGGGCCGACCTTCTGGTTCGGTGGGACCGTCACCGACCCAAAGAGCCTCTTCGGTCAGGCCTTCTATGAGCTGCAGTTCTATCCCAACGGTGTCACCACCAACTGCACACCCCAGGGTGGCTTCGTCCTGAAGTACGCGCCGGGCGTCTACACGGTGTGCGACCCGGTCTGGAGCGTGGTGACCACGGGCAAGCCCGGCATCTTCCACGAGCCGGCTGCCTTCAACGGCATGCTGACAGACGGCACGGGGCCGAACAGTCCTCTTGTTATGCGTGCCGGCGACACGATCACGGTCCATGTCTACGCCACGCCCGCGGCGGACGGGCTCCATATCACCGTCCACGACCTTCGGACCGGGGGCCAGGGTACTCTCGTCCTGAACTCCAAGAGCGACGGACCATTGATGCCGGCCTTCGACCGCCAGACGATCGGCAACGCGCTGGGCTGGGGCCTGGTCAACGACACGCCAAACTCATTCGTGTGGGAGATCGGGCACACGTCGCCCTTTACCAGCCCGGCGTCCGCCTACTGCGTGCCCGGGCAGACGAACTGTTTCTCGTACGACGCGCCGGCGTGGGCCGGGACCTCCCCGGTGCAGATCAAGTCGGTGACGTTCGCCAATGGATCGGCGGCCAAGCAGTGGGCGGCGGTGAGTGATTTCGGCGGCAAAGCCGAGGTGAACCATTACTGCGGTGCCGCCAATTACGGGCAGCCCTTCTGCATCTATCCCTGGTACACGCTGGGTACCAGCGGCTACCACTATGGCGTCGACTACCCCGACAACCTCAAAGACTTCGGCCAGGCCGATCAGTTTGCCCAGACCTTGCAGTGCGGCGGCCCGTTCGGGCCCAACTCGACCTACTGCGACACGATCCTGAATTAGCCACGGTCGCGACCTGATGGCGTCTTGAGGGAGCCGGCCCGCGCCGGCTCTCTTAAGAGCCGCGAGAGTTGGCTGCTATCATGGCGACGATTTGCGTAAGAAACGGAGCTACCCGAAGAAACGCGGCGGTCCTACGACACTGCGCCCTGGCATCGACACGCTGGAAGCCAAGGAGACCCCGGCCGGCAAAGAGGAGACCATCGAGATGGACGCCGAGGTGGTCGAGCCGCTGCCGAACGCGATGTTCAAGGTCAAGTTGCAGACCGGCCAGACCATCCTCGCCTACACCTCCGGCAAGATGCGCAAGTTCTATATCCGCATCCTGATCGGCGACCGGGTCCGGGTGGACCTCTCGCCGTACGACCTGACGCGCGGCCGGATTATCTTCCGCTACAAGTAGCCCCCACCCTGCCCTCCCCCAGAGGGGGAGGAGAATACCAACGATGGCGTGGCTGTACATCTTGATCCTGATGCTGGCAGCGGCCGGGCTCATAGGTGCCTACCGGGTGCTCGGAACGCCGTCACGCCTGGCGGCGCGTGACTACAACATCGTCCTCGCCGACGTGGCCACGTCCGTCGAGCGGGCGGCCGGCCAGCTCCGCGAGGCGCTCGACGGCGAGCCCCGACGACTGGAGGATGCCGCGGCCGCCAGCCGGAAGATCTTCCAGACCGGCTACTACCAGACGCTCCGACTGCGGCCCACCACCGGTCCCGACGAGGGCGCCGCCGCGCGTTCGGAACTTGGCCGGGCCTGCGAGGCCTATGACTGGGCGAGCCGGATGATCGGGAGTGAGAGCGTGCACAACCCGCTCATCCTGGCGGCGGCTCGGCGGCTCCTCGACGCGGGGGACGCCGCGCTCAAGCAGGCGGCGCTGGAGCTGCCGCCGGTGCCGTCGACGCCTCGCGAAAGTACCGCACCGTAGCGTCGAGGCCAGCTTCCAGGCTGGTCCGCGGTCGCCAGCCCATCACTTTCTGGATTTTGCGCGCATCGACCACCGAGCGCCGCTGCTCGCCGGGCATCGCCGGGCCGTGGACCTCCGGTTGGTTGTTGCCGGAGAGGCGTTTCAACACCTGGAAGATGGTGTTGATGTCCGTCTCGACACCGGTCCCAACGTTGAACGATCCGACCACGTCGGAGGTCAGCGCACGCGCATTCGCCTCGGCCACGTCGCCGACGTAGACGAAATCGCGCGTCTGCTTGCCGTCACCGTTGATACGCGCCGTGTCGCCGCTGAGCAGGCGCTGAGCGAAGATCGCCACCACACCGGCTTCGCCGTGCGGATCCTGTCGCGGCCCATAGACGTTGGCATAGCGAAGGGCGGCATAGGAAAGACCGTGCAGCGCGTGAAAGGTTCGTAGGTAGACCTCGGCGCCGAGCTTGGAGGCGCCGTAGGGTGACACCGGCATCGCGGGCGCATCCTCTGGCGTTGGCACGAGATCGGTATCGCCATAAATTGCCCCGCCGGTCGAAGCGAAGAGGAAGCGCCGTACGCCATGGCGGACGCTGGCCTGCAGCAGCGTCACGGTTCCCAGGACGTTGATGCTCGCGTCGAACCCCGGATCCTCGACCGAGCGGCGAACACTGGCCTGCGCCGCCTCGTGAAGGACGGCCTCGGGGCGTTCGATCTTGAAGAGCTCGTCGAGCCAGGGAGACTGGATATCCATCTGGTAAAAACGCGTCGCGGGGTTGAGATGATCGACGTGCCCCGTGGAGAGGTCATCAAGGATCACGACCTCGTGACCTTCCTTGAGTAACCGATCGGCCAGGTGTGACCCGATGAAGCCGGCGCCGCCCGTGACCAGCACCTTCATCGGCGGTGGCTCAGCAGGAAGACGACCAGGCCGACGCCGATCAGGCTCCAGTAGCTGATCAGGCGGTCGAGGATGGCGACCGACAGCGCCTGCGATGCGCTCAGGCCGAAGAAGACGAGCACGGCGATGATCCCGCCCTCGACCAGCACCAGTCCCCCCGGCAGCGCCGGAATGGTCGTGAGCAGCGAGGCGACCAGCGCGATGAACACGATTTGCGCGATGCTGAGCGAGATGTGAAGCGGCAGCGCCTGAACCACCAGGAAGAGGCGCGCCGACTCGGCCATCCAGACCAGCACCGTCAGCCCGAGCAACAACGGTAGCCGGCCGGCGAAGGCGCTCAACAACCCGTGCTTGAAGCGCGCGGCCTGGTCGCGAAGTCGCTCTGGAAGGAAGCGCGAGAGACGCCCGTCGCTGTAACGGATGACAACAAGGCTGGCGATCAAGCCCGCGGCGATCACGAGCCCGACGATGAACGCCGGTACGAATCGCTCGGGGACGGACGCGCGAAAGCTGATGAGACCGCTGACGAGCAGCAGGCTCATCAGGACGAGGAAGTCGAGCGCGCGCTCGCTGAAGATGGTGCCCAGTCCCTTCGAGCCGGAGACGTCGGTCTGCTGCCGGAGGAGGTAGGCGCGGTAGAAATCGCCCATCTTGGCCGGCAATACGCAGTTGGCGAACCACGCCAGGATGATGATGTGGAACAACTCGCCGAAGCGGTTGGATTCCCCGGTGTTGCGCAGCAAGATCTCCCAGCGAACGGTGCGCACCACGAAAGAGAAATAGAAGGCCACCACCGCGACTGCATAGATGAGGAGGTTGGTCTGGCGGATGGCGCGAAGGCTGGCGCCGTAGTCGAGCGGCACGTGCGTCAGGACGACGACGAGGACGACCGCGAGGATGGCGAACGAGATGAGTGTGCGTGGGTCGAGCAGTCGCTCCCGAAGGGCGGACCGTGGGGCCGCCGCCTCCGGCCGAGGGGCGGCAGGCTGCATCTCAGGCTTCAACATATCAGGGGTTTCCACGACCGGCAAATCGCGCGCTAGTCGGCGATCTTCCGGCGGCGGATGATCCTTTCGAGTAACGGCATCAAGTGGCGAGGCTTGCCGCTCTGGCCGTATTGCTGCCGGACCTGCTCCTGCTCGCGGGCCTCGAGGATTCGGGGCACCCAGTCCGACTCGAGCATCGGCGATTCGCCACCCTCCCAGGTCTTGAGGTAGAAGATCCCCTTGAGGGCGGTGAAGGGGATAGCCAGCTCCTTGACTTCGCTCTGGTCGGGCGAGACCAGCGACAGCGTGACGCCGTAGCGGGACGGGCGCATGGTGCGATCGCTGTAGCCGCGCAGCACCTCGTGGTCCACGAAGTGAATCGCGATTCGCTGGTAGCGGGCGGTATCGACTTCGCTGGACGGTGCCCGTGAGTCGAGCAGGACGTACTTGAGGCTGCTCAACGGGACGAAGGCGCCCCGGTTGTTGGTGCCCAGGTTGTGGATACCGGTTTGGACGAACGGCGCTTCGAGCTCCCGCTTCGGTTGGTCACCGTGCAACGTCTCGCCGTCCAGAAAGCAGTAGATGGCGTGCGCCACGTCCCCCGCATTGTAGGGCGTCAGTCGCCCCGATCCTCCCTCCCCCTATGGGGGAGGGCAGGGTGGGGGCAGTTACTTGACGAGGTAGGCGTAGCCGCGGAAGTGCGGCACGTAGTGCGAGTTGAACTGCACCAGGTAGCCGGCGGTGTTCTGGTGGTATCCGCTCGGCGATCCGGGGCAGGCGCCGGGATAGGTGCTCGGCGTGTAGGCACCGCTGGCGCCAGGGATGTTGCCGCCATCGAGGTCGACCTGCGGCGAGACGACCTCTCCGTTGACCGCGTAGCGTCCAAAGTTGACTGCCTGGATCACGACGCCCGTGCCATGCGAGCCGTTCAGGTCGGCGTTGTAGAGGGTGCCCCAGATCTGGAAGGGGTAGCCGCCGTAAGTGGGCTTGGTGCCGTCGATCTGCTCGACCCAGGGCGTCCCGTTGGGGCCGCTGACCGTGTCGGTCGCCTTGATGAAGAAGACGATGCTGTCCGTGCCACTCGACACAAAGGAGGGGGCGGTGAAGAACACGCTCGGCGAGGTACCGCCGCTGGTCGTGGCATTGAAGCTCGCATTACCGTCGAAAACGAACTCGACGCCGTTGGTCTGATCTGGAGCGTTCGGCAGATCGGAAATGCCGCCGTAGGGGCCGTAGACCGGGTGCCCGCTCAGCGTGTTCGACACCGTACCGCCGCTGATGTTCAGGCTGGAACTCTGGAAGTAGTAAACGCCGTTCATGAATCGGTAGAGATCGGTCGCTCCGGCTCCGCCGAATGGGATGTTGATGTTATGGGTGTAGGTTCCGGGCCAAATCACATGGACCGTTGTACCGCCGTAGTTGGCCAGGGTGTATGCGGGGTCGGTCGTTGCCGGCTTGAGCGGTGGCTCGTAGTTCGGTGCCGGCTCGAGGCCCTGGGCGGTGGTGACGCCGCTATACCAGTAGAGGGTCAGCGCGTGTGTGTCCGAGGCCTGCGTATAGAAGAACTGGCCATTCATGTCGAGCCAGCCTCCGTTCGGGTTTGGGGCATGCCACTTCGCGTTCGACACCATCTTGCCCTGCGTCGCGCTCGGCGCGCAGATGTCGGCGCCGTTGTTGCCGTCATCGATCTGGGCATTGCCGTTCTGGTCGTAGTTGACGCTGTTGCCGCTACCGCCGGAGTCGAAGCCGAAGACGGTGTAGGTCTTGTTCCAGAAGCCGCCGTGCGCGTAGGCGTCGGCGACGACCGCCGAGGTGGTGAAGCCCAGCACGGAGGCAAAGGTCAGCGGGACGTTGTAGGTCACTCGGACGTGGATTTCGTTGTTGTTGTTGCGGCTCGGCGTCCAGACCTGCACTGTGGCCGAGATATGGGCGGCCGGCTCGTTGATACCGCCGCCGAAGGCCCCCGGCATGTAGGCCCCGGGGGCGGGATTGCAGCTGGTGCCGTCGCGCGGCGTGTCCTGCAGGATGGCCAGCGCGTAGGTCGATGCCTGGCAGCCCGCCGACGCGATCATCGCGTTGGTTGGCGTAGTGATCGCTGCCGTCGGCAGCAACTCCTGTGCCCCGGCGAGTGCGCCGGCATCGGCCGCGTTCTGAACGTCGCGACGCTGGAAATAGAGGCGGCCGGCATCGAGGCCGAGCGCGATGATTCCGAAGAGCGCCGTCGCGGACAGCGCCACGATCACAAGGCTCTGTGCGCGTTTGTCTTTCCGAAGCTTGATTAGCATTTCAGTACTCCGTCACCATGGTGGATTGCGCCGAGATGACGACGCCGTTGCCGGCGGCGTCGCGAACCACCGGGACCCAGGGCTGGAAGAGGAACGAGATCTTGACGGTGACCGCCCCCCGGCCGGGCGTGCCGATGCCGGAGCTGTACCAGATGAACCCGGTGTTGGGCGTTGTCGGGGTCGTGGGAGTGGCGCACGGTGGACTGGCAAGGCATGGATCCGTGCTCAGGGTGAACCCACCTCCAAGCTTGCTCTGGACGGCGTCGATGACGTTGGTGTTGGTTGGCAGGGGCGTGTCGAAGGGGATCGCGGCCCGAGCACCTTCTCGGGCGGCGTCCGAGATCGTGTTGTAGATGTAGACGGCGCGGCCCAGGTCGATGGTGCCAAGCAGCAGAAGGAAGAAGATCGGGGCGAGCACCGCGAACTCGACCATCGACTGGCCGCCGTGGCGGCGGAGAAGGCTCTTGCGCATCAGTACTCCGCCCTGAAGGTCGCGCTGGTGTTGATGGTTAGCGGATTACCGATCAGCGCGCCGATGATGGGGGTAATGAAGTTGAACTTGAAGCTGGCAGTGACCTGAATCGGGTATTGGCTCGACGTTCCGTTTGTGTAGTTGCCCGAGCGCGTGCTCTGGTCAGGAAAGACGTGGATATCCGACGCCGGAATGTTGATTTGGCTGCCGGCCAGCTCATTTTGCACCCGTCCTTGGATGAGGCCGTCGCCCGGGGTGACGCAGTTGGTGCCCGGGTTGGGGGCTGGCGGGATGGTCGCGCAACTGGGGTTCAACCCCATGTAATAGGGCGACGCGGCGTAGCGGGCGCCTTCCCGGACCGCGTTGGTGATCGAGATCTGGTAGTAGAAGGCCCGGCCGAGGTCCAGCATGCCCATCATGCCAATGACCAGGAAGGGCACCATCACGGCCATCTCGGCCAGCGCCTGGGCCCGCTTCCTGCGTAAAGGTGAGTGCGTTTTGATCATTCCCTGGTCCCCTGAGCGTTTACAATCGCCGCTGCCCGGCAGCGAACCACATGGCAAAGCAAGGTAGGATCGATTGCTCCTTCGCACTTCAACGCCACACTATGCGAAAGCCTTTAGAGACCCAAGAGAAAGCTCGCATCGTGACGGCCCCGTCGCGACCCTGTTGCGGCTTTCTTTCAGAACCTGTTACGGGCCTGTTGTAATGCGGTTCTTAATGGTCTACAGAACGGTCGCCGTAACCCTGGCCCTATCCGTCATGTCCGTCATTACGATGCAGCCCGCACTGGCGGACGGAAACCTCACGCTGCCCTTCGCCAACCCGAACCCACGGATCACGTCCTGGACGGACCACCACTACCCGACACGACAGGAAGACGGCATCATGGTCCGCTTCGATGGAGCCACCGGCTACGCCTACGACGGCCATCGCGGTACGGATTTCGCCGTACCGTCGAACACGCCGGTGGTGGCCGCCGACGACGGCACCGTTATCTACAGCGAATGGAGCGACAGCGGCGGCTGGGGCGTGGTGATCGACCATGCGTTCGACCGCACCGCCTACTTCCATAACAACGTGCTGTTCGTGTATCCCGGCCAGCACGTCTCGCGCGGCCAGCTGATCGCACTCAGCGGCAGCACTGGAAACTCAACTGGCCCGCACGTGCATTTCGAGGTCCGTGACCTGCTCGCCCCCTGGCATTCGGTCGACCCATACGGTTGGACCGGACCGGGCAAAGACCCCTGGCGCTGGGACATGGGCTATCTCTGGACGAGCAACCCGCCGGTGCCATTTCTGCTCCCGCTCGCCTTTCCGGGCGGGGCGCGCTGGAACCACTGGTATGGCGGTGATGGGCCGCCGCCACCGGTCAGCTGGCAGCTGCGTGACGGCGGCCACGGTGTGGCCGGTTACGCGGCCCAGTGGGACGCCGATCCCGGCCCTAACGCCCACCGGACCTCGTCGTTGAGCGGCACGACCGCCGTGCCCGGTCCGGGATCTCACACGCTGCACCTGCGGGTCTTCGACCGGGCCGGCACCAGCGCCGACATCACCTACCTATATCTATACGACGTCGAACCGCCGAGCTCGACCATGCAGATCGATCGAGCCACGTCGAGCGCGTTGAATCTCCACTGGTCCAGCAGCGACAGCCTGTCTGGCGTCAAGGACGTCACGATCGAGGTCGCGGCGGGATCGTCCGCGTACCGACCGTGGTTCTCGCAGTCGGCGGATGCGCCATCCGCCGGCAAGAGTCTGGGGGCGACGCGGTTCTTCGGCGACGCTGGCATCGACTACCAGTTCCGACTCACAGTACGAGACGCCGCCAGGAATGCCGGCGCGCCGGTCGTGCTCAGCGGGTCCGTGCCGGCCGCAGCTGGCCTCCCTCCCACCGCGGCGGACCGCAGCATCCTTGGCCCCCTCCCGGATCAGCCCGACGGCGCGCCCCCGGTGATGGGCGTCCGGCAGGAACATCCGTCGGCCACTGGCGCGTGGCTCCTCGGTGCCGACGCCTCGATCCACGGTCTCGCCGGCGAGCACCCCGCCGTCTCCGCGGCGCCGGCGTCGACCGCCGCCGCCGTCGACGTGGCCACGTTGCCCTCCGGGTCGCTCCGCTTGCTGGCCGATGGAACGACCTGGACCAGCACGGGCACAGCGGGTCCCCGTTTCGCGGTCAGCGCCCCGGTGCGGCTCCTCGCCGCAACCGACGGCGCCTTGATGGCGGTGTCGGCGGACGGAGCGATCGCCGGCGGAACCAGCGTGGCATCGGCGTTGCCCGCGGGCGCAACGGTGGTCGATGGCGCCTTATTCCCCGGGACCCACTCCGGTCTGGCGCTTGACTCTACCGGCGCGATGCACGCCTTTGGCGGCGCTGATGCCGCCTTGCCGGTCACGCCTTCGAGCTGGACCTTGCCGGATAAGCCGCTGGCCATTACGGTGGCCGGCAGCGCCCAGTCCCCAGCCGGGGTCGTCACCGACACCAGCGGCGACTGGCAGGTATTCGGCAGCCTGCTCATCCTCGCGGACGCCACTTTCGGCGGTCCGGCGTTCGACCCGGCAACGGGCCTCGCCATCCGCTGATCCCCTCCCCCTCTGGGGGAGGGCAGGGTGGGGGCTAGCCCGTCGCGCGCAGCGGCACGGCGCAGAGGCGGCGGACCGCACCGATGGCGTAGTCCACGTCGTCCGCGGTCACGCCCCGATGGGTCACCATCCGCCAGCGATAGAGCGATGCCTGGTCGAGTAGGACACCGGCCTCGCGGCAGCGCTGGATGAATGCCGCGGCCGTCAGCGGCGGCTGGCAATCGCCAAACACCATGTTCGTCTCGACCCGTTCCAGATCGATCGCGATCCCGGGCAGCCCCTGCAGTCCTTCAGCGAGCCGCCGAGCATTGGCGTGATCGTCGGCGAGCCGGTCGACCATCTCCTCGAGGGCACATAGCCCGGCCGCCGCCAGCACGCCCGCCTGGCGCATCCCACCCCCCAGCATCTTGCGCATGCGGCGGCACCGCTCGATGAAATCCTTCGATCCGGCGAGCATGGAGCCGACCGGCGCGCTCAGGCCTTTCGAGAGGCAGAACATCACCGAGTCGACCGGCCCTGTGAGCTGGCGGACGTCGACGCCCAGCGCGATGGCGGCATTGAAGATCCGCGCCCCATCGAGGTGCACCGGAAAACCCGCATCGTGGGCGACATCACACAGCGCCTGCGTCCGCGCGGCACTGAGGCAGGTCCCGCCGCGGCGGTTGTGGGTGTTCTCCAGGCAAAGGAGGCCGGTGGCTGGTTGGTGGATGTCCGGTTCGCGGATCGCGGCGCGGACCTGCTCCGGCTGTAGACGCCCGTCCGGTGTCTCGAGCGGACGAAGCTGCAGGCCGCCGACGACCGAGGCGCCTGCCACTTCCGAATGGAAGATGTGACACTCACCCTCGACGATGACCTCATCGCCTGGCTGGGTATGGCTGAGCAGGGCGCAGAGATTGCCCATCGTTCCACTGGGAACGAAGAGCGAGGCCTCCTTGCCGACCATCTCGGCCGCGCGCTCCTGCAGCCGATGGATGGTGGGGTCTTCATCCCAAACGTCGTCGCCGACCTCGGCGGCCGCCATCGCCCGACGCATCGATTCGGTCGGGAGCGTAAAGGTATCGCTTCGCAACTCGACGATCCGCTGCATCAGCAAAGTCTAAGCAACGTTCACTCGCCCTCCCCCGCTTGCGGGGGAGGGTCGGGGTGGGGGCTATCGACCGAGCTGGGCATAAATCAGTGGCCTGGGGATGACGACCTCGCTGATCGTCAGGTCGCTCTGGCGCTGGATGTCGACCTGGACACGGGTCTGGAGGCTGCTGGCGGAAAGATCGGCAGCCGGGCCCAGCTGCTCTGCGTCACCAATCACCCGCAGGACCAGGGGCGTGCCGACCGCGTGCCCGGCGACCATCAGGATGTCGCCGCGGCTCACGACCGGGGTGCTGCCGACGATGCGGTAGCCGTTGAGTGAAATCGCCTCCGCGCCGGCGTTGCGGAGATTGTTGAGCGCGTCCTGCAGCTCGAAGTCCATCACCGGCCCCAGGATCCGGATCTCGAGCCCCGGGCCATGCACGGGGGCCGCGCCGTTGACTTCGCGCAGCGTGGACAGCTCTTTCGAGAGCGCCTGGGAGTCGGCCCCACCCGAGGTCAGCGCCTGCTGAAGCTGCGCTTGTTGCTCCGCGAGCGCGGCGCTCTGCTGCATCAGCTGGTTGTTGGCATGGTTGAGATCGTTGATGAGGAGCGCCACGCTGGTGTCGTCCTGGTTGGCCAGCGTTCGGGCGACCGCGGCCTGCGAGCGAAGCTGGACCACGATCAGGAACCCGAGCCCGATCGCGATCAAGCTGAAGATGACGAGCCGCTGGCTCCGCGCGGCCAACTCAACCGATCGGCTGTGCATATTTCATCAGGAAGGTGGCGTCGTAAGCCGGGACACTGAGCCGGGTGCTCCGCACCCAGGAAAAGCCCAGTCCGTAGATCCGGTTGCGACTCTTCAATTCTGCGAGCTGATCGGGATTGCCGACGCCATTGGCCAGCGCGGGCGGATCGCCGAGGGCAATCACGGTGTACGGGGGGCTCAGGCGGCTCGCGTTGTTGACCAGGATATTGACGCCGGCGTAATGGAAGGCGGTGCTGGGTACGATCCGCTGGCCGTTGACGGCGATCGCCTCCGCGCCGCTCGCCCAGAGAAGGTTGACGATGTCCTGCAGGTCCTGGTAATGGATCGTCCAGCCGAGCGAGTGATCCGCCGAACTGTTGGGATCCGTCCCGTCATGTAGGAGAACGGTCAGCCCGGGTCCGTGCAGGGCGCTAAGTCCTGCGTACGTCTTTTGCTCGTCGAGCTGGGCCTTGACTTCCTGGGCGGCGCTCGACCGACGGGCGCTCTCATCTTCGCCGGCTTTGACGCCCGCCTCGAGGGCCTGGACGCGAGCCTTGAGTGTGCTGTTCTGGTCTTGCAGCTGGTTGACGCTCTGCCGCAGCGCTTGTTCGCGGGCCACACGGTTGGAAGGCGGTAGCGGCTGGCTTCGGAACTGGGTGGCGGCGAGTCCCGCGACGAGGAAAGTCGCAAGCGAAACGCTTGCCAGGACGGTCATCCGCGGCGTCACGGTGCCGTGTAGTGTAATGGGTGCCGAGCGCCCAGTTAGGCCGATTGGCCAGCGTAAGACAGGCAGGAGGAATCATGGCCCAGAAGGTAGAGGCGATGCCGAGCAGGGGCTTCGCCGAGGCAGTGCCAGAGGCGGCGAATCCATGGACGATGGCCCAGCGCCAATTCGATATCGCGGCCGAGGTGCTCGGCCTGGATCCGAACATGAGGCGCGTCCTGCGCGAGTGCAAGCGCGAGCTGATCGTCACCTTTCCGGTCATGATGGACGACCACACCGTGCAGATGTTCACCGGCTATCGCATTCATCACAACATCGACCGGGGCCCCGCCAAGGGTGGGATTCGCTACCACCCCGGCGTCACCCGGGAAGAAGTCAAAGCCTTGGCCATGTGGATGACGTGGAAGTGCGCCGTGGTGGGCATTCCCTACGGTGGGGCCAAAGGGGGCGTCGTCGTGGACCCCAAGAATCTCAGCCGTAACGAGCTCGAGAATCTCACCCGTCGCTACACGAGCGAGATCAGCATCGTGATCGGACCGGACCGTGACATCCCGGCCCCGGACGTCAACACCAACGCCCAGATCATGGCCTGGATGATGGACACGATCAGCATGCAGGCGGGCCATTCGGTGCCGGCGGTCGTGACCGGGAAGCCGCTGGGCATCGGCGGATCGGAAGGCCGCCCGGAAGCCACGGGTCGCGGCTGCATGCTGACCACGCTGGCGGCCCTGAAACACCTGGGGATCCGCCCCGAGGACGCGACCGTCGCCGTCCAGGGTGTCGGCAACGTGGGTTACACCACCGCCAAGCTGCTGGCCCAAAAGGGCTGCAAGGTGATCGCGGTCAGCGACTCGAACGGCGCGTGCTACAACGAGGACGGCATCGAGCTCGACGAGGTCGTGCGCGAGAAAGAGCTCACCGGCCGGTTGCGCCAGAAGATCTGCACCTTCATCAGCAACGAGGAGCTACTCGAGCTGCCGGTCACCGTCCTGGTTCCGGCGGCGCTCGAGAATCAAATCCACCGCGGCAACGCCAACCGGATCAAGGCCAAGGTCATTTGCGAAGGCGCCAACGGGCCGACGTCGCCGGAGGCGGACGAGATCCTCTACAAGAAGGGCATCTTCGTCATCCCCGACATCCTGGCCAACGCTGGGGGTGTCACGGTCTCGTACTTCGAGTGGGTCCAAGACCTTCAGGAGTTCTTCTGGGACGAGCACGATATCAATGAGCGGTTGGAGCGGATCATGCTGCGGGCGTTCGACAACGTGTTGAAGGTGAGCCTGGAAAAGAAAGTCATGATGCGGACCGCGGCCTACGTACTGGCGGTCGACAAGGTCGCCCAGGCGACCACCATCCGCGGCATCTACCCCTAATCAGCGAGCCCCGGCGTGGAAAGGCGAGCGGATCAGCGAGCCCCGGCGTGGAAAGGCGAGCGCGTAGTTAGAGACTACGAGGCCTGGCACCGCCAGTACGACGATCCGACCAGTACGTTGGCGCAGCGGCTGGTCATCGTGCAGCGCCGCCTCGCCGAGCGTCTTTCGGCCGCCCCGCCGGGCGCCGTTCGGCTAATCAGCATGTGCGCCGGCCAGGGTCGCGACCTGTTTGGCGTCCTGCCCGCCCACCCGCGGCGTGGCGATGTGACGGCGGTTCTCGTGGAGCTCGATCACCGCAACGTTGAAGTGGCGCGGGCGGGCGCAGCGCGGACCGGTCAAGCGCAGGTCGACATCATCGAGGGCGACGCGGCAGTCAGCGATATTTACGCGCCTGTTGTGCCGGCCGACATCGTCCTGGCATGCGGGATCTTCGGCAATATTTCGGACCAGGACCTCGAGCGCACCGTGCGCAACCTCTCGATGCTCTGCCAGACCGGAGCCTCGGTCATCTGGACGCGGCATCGCAACGAGCCAGACCTGACGCCCCGGATTCGGAGCTGGTTCGCGGAGAGTGGCTTCGAGGAATTGAGCTTCGACGCGATCGACAATGAATCGAAATCCGGGGTCGGCACCGTCCGTCTTATCGCCGAACCGTTGCCATTCCGACCCGGCTTTCGTTTCTTTACGTTCACTCGGTGAGCTTCAGATCTACGACGATGCCGCCGGTGATGCGCACCAGCTCCTGCGGCGCGATGGGGAAGACGTGGCGTGGAGTCCCGGCCGCCGCCCACACGACGTCGTACTGCAAGAGATCGCGATCGACGAAGGTTGGGAGCGGCGCCGGGAAGCCGATGGGCGGCACGCCACCGATCGAGTAGCCGGTCGCCTGACGGACCGCGCCGGCATCGGCCTTGCCGATGGTTGCGCCGGCGAGCGCGGCGAGGCGCTGGGTATCGAGCCGGTTGACGCCGGAAACGAGCGCCACCACCGGTGCGTCGCCGGCGAGGAAGACCAGCGACTTCACGATCTGTCCGACGCTCGTCCCCACGGTGGCCGCCGCCTCCTGCGCGGTTCGAGTGGACGACGGAAATTCCTCGATTCGGGCATCCACGCCGGCCGCGGTGAGCGCGGCCTGGACTCGCGCCGATGCGGAAATTTGTTGTTCCATTTGCGAAGCCATCCGTTATAATCCCCGAAAACCAGCTCGTTCTGAGGTACACGCATACCCTTTGAGCTCGACACGGCATCGGAGGCGACCTCGATGACTGTGCGTGCGCCCCTGAAACCCTCGCCGTTTGAGACGATCGATACCTTCGAGCTCGGCCGCTTCAAGCGAGCCCGCCGGGCCTACGGCTTCGACGAGGTCGCGCTGGTGCCGGGCCGCGTGACCATCAACCCCGAAGAGGTCGACAGCTCGTTCCAGTTGGGCGCCTTGCGCCTGGAGGTGCCGATCCTGGCGGCGGCCATGGACGGCGTGGTCGATGTGCGCTTCGCGATCGAGATGGGGCGGCTCGGGGGGATGGCGGTCCTCAACCTCGACGGCTTGCAGACCCGCTACGCAGACCCGACCAGCATTCTGGGCGAGATCGCCGAGGCCCCGCGCGAACGGATCAACGCCCTGCTACAGAAGGTCTACCAGGCGCCGGTCCGCGAACAGCTGATCGGGGAGCGGATCACCGCCGTCAAGCGCGCACGAGTCCCGGTCGGCGTGTCGACCGTCCCAGCCCAGGCCCGCCGTCGAGCCGGCGTGGTGCAGGAAGCGGGCGCCGACTGCTACGTGGTGCAAGGCACGGTGCTCACGGCCCGGCACATTTCGCGCTCCTACGAGCAGCTCTCCTTCGAGAAGCTGTGCGCCGAGCTGTCGATCCCGGTGGTCGCCGGCAACTGCGTCGAGTACGAGACGGCACTCGAGTTGATGCAAACCGGGATCGCCGGCATCCTGGTCGGCGTTGGACCGGGTGCGGCCTGTACGACGCGAGGTGTGCTCGGCGTCGGCGTGCCACAGGTCACCGCGACCAGCGACGTGGCCGCTGCCCGCGAGACCTACTTGAGCGAGACCGGCCGTCGTGTGCAGGTCATCACCGATGGCGGGATGCGAGTCGGCGGGGACATCGCCAAGGCCTTCGCCTCCGGGGCCGATGCCGTGATGGTCGGGTCGATCTTCGCTGGGACGATGGACGCCGCCGGCGGCGGCTACCACTGGGGGATGGCGACCCCCGACCCGAACCTGCCGCGCGGGACGCGGATCAAAGTTGGCCAGCGTGGCACCCTGCGCGAAGTCCTGCTGGGGCCGGCCCGCGTGGACGACGGCACCCAGAACCTGGTCGGCGCCTTGCGCTCGGCCATGGGGGTCTGTGGCGCCTCGACGCTTCGCGAGTTCCAGTTGACCGAGCTGGTGATCGCCCCGGCGATCCAGAACGAGGGGAAGCTCTTTCAGCAAGCCCAGCAAGTGGGCATGGGAACCTAGCGGTCGCTCGAGCGTCGACCCTCCAGCAACACCCGCTCGCCGACAATTCCCGTTCGCCGCACGCGGACAATTTCCCTCCCCCGCTGGGGGAGGGCAGGGTGGGGGCTCAGGACCTCGTGCTCGTCCTGGACTTCGGTTCGCAGTACAGCCAGCTGATTGCCCGACGGGTCCGAGAAGCCGGCGTCTATTGCGAGTTGATTCCCGGGACGACGCCGTGGGAGGCGATCCGCGATCGTGCCCCCAGCGCCCTCATCCTTTCTGGCGGCCCGGCGAGCGTCTACGAGGACGGCGCCCCGCGCTGCGACCCGGCGGCCCTCGATGCGGGCGTGCCGGTGCTGGGCATCTGCTACGGCATGCAGCTGCTCGCGTATCAGCTTGGCGGCACGGTGGCGCCCGCGGGCAAACGGGAGTACGGCCCGGCGAACGTCCAGGTCGGGGAGCAAGCCGGCCTTTTTCTCGACCTGCCGGCGCAGCTGCCGGTCTGGATGAGCCACGGCGACACCATCCTCGAGGCTCCGGCGGGGTTCCGCCGCCTGGCGGAGTCCGAGAACTCGACGATCGCGGCCATGGCCGATGACGCCGGGCGCTTCGGCATCGCCTTTCATCCCGAGGTGATCCACACCCCGCAGGGTCGGGAGATTCTGCGCAACTTTCTCTACCAGGTCGCGGGTTGCCGTGGCACCTGGAAGCCGGCCGCCTTCATCGAGCAGGCGACCGAAACCATCCGGGCGCAGGTCGGCGACGGCCGTGTTCTCTGTGCCCTCTCCGGCGGCGTCGATTCCGCCGTCTGCGCCACGCTGGTCCACCGTGCCATCCCCGGCCGGCTGACCTGCCTGATGGTCGACAACGGCTTGCTCCGTCGTGACGAACGGCGGCGCGTCGAGGAGGTGATGCAGCGTCACCTCGGCATCGAGCTGAAAGCGGTCGACGCCAGCAGGGAATTCCTGGCCGCCTTACAGGGTGTCATCGATCCTGAAGAAAAGCGAAAGCGGATCGGCGCCACCTTTATCAAGGTCTTCGAAGCCGAGGCGGCCTCGCTGACCGGTGTCGACTTCCTGGCGCAGGGGACCCTCTATCCCGACGTCATCGAGAGCACCAGCCACGACACCCACAACGCCCACCGGATCAAGACGCACCACAACGTTGGCGGCCTCCCTGCCGACCTGCGCTTCAAGCTGGTCGAGCCCCTTCGGTATCTCTTCAAGGATGAGGTGCGCGCCATCGGCGCCGCGCTCGGCCTTCCCGACGATATGGTGCATCGCCAACCCTTCCCCGGCCCCGGACTCGCTGTTCGCATCATCGGCGAGGTCACGCGCGAGCGCCTGGAGACGCTGCGGGCGGCGGACTGGATCGTGGTCGACGAGATCAAGGCGGCCGGGCTCTATCGCTCGCTCTGGCAGTCGTTCGCGATCCTGACGCCGCTGCAGAGCGTCGGCGTGATGGGCGACTACCGCACCTACGGCAATGTGGTCGCGGTGCGCGCCGTCCAGAGCGAGGATGGAATGACGGCCGACTGGGCCCGCTTGCCCTACGAGGTGCTGGCGAAGATCTCCACCCGGATCGTCAACGAGGTTCCTGGCGTGAACCGCGTCGTCTACGACATCTCCTCGAAGCCGCCTTCGACCATCGAATGGGAATGAACGTCCTGGTCGTCGGCGCCGGTGCGCGGGAGCATGCCCTGACCTGGAAGGCGCTGCAGAGTCCGCTGACGAACGCGGTCTACTGCGCGCCGGGCAATGCTGCCACGGCGGCGATCGCCGTCAACACCGGACTGCAGGCAACCGACGTCGATGGCATCGCGCGTTTCGTCTCCGAGCGCGACATCGGGTTGACCGTGATCGGGCCCGAGGCGGCCGTTGACGCCGGACTCGCCGACCGCCTGGCGCAGTCCAGGCGATTGGTCTTCGGCCCGACGAAAGCGGCCGGCCGGATCGAGAGCAGCAAAGCGTTTGCGAAATCGCTGATGGCCAGGGCCGGAGTCCGCACGCCTGCCTACCGGGTCTTCGAGGACCCGGCCATCGCCAAGGATTTCGTCCGGGGCGAGCGACGGGCCTTCGTGGTCAAGGCGGACGGGCTCGCCAAGGGGAAGGGCACGCTGGTCCCGCGCGACGCCGACGAGACACTCGAATGTATCGACACCTTGATGCTGCGCAAGACCGTCGGCGCCGCCGCCGACCGGATCGTGCTCGAAGAGAAGATCGATGGTCGTGAGGTTTCGCTGATGGCGCTGGTCGACGGCGAGCGCGTGGTGCCCCTGCCGCCGGCCTGTGACTACAAGCGCGCGCTCGATGACGACAAAGGCCCCAACTCCGGTGGCATGGGCGGCTACTCGCCGGTCTCGTTCTTCGATGACGACGACGTCGCGCGTGCCCTGGACACGGTGCTGCGGCCGGTCGCGCGGGTGCTGCGCGAAGAGGGCACGCCGTATCGCGGCTGCCTCTATGCAGGACTGATGATCACTCCGTCGGGCGTGCAGGTGCTCGAGTTCAACGCCCGTTTCGGTGACCCGGAGGCTCAGGTCGTCCTGCCGCGGCTAACTGATGACCTCGTCCCGCTCCTCGAGGCAACCGCCCGCGGCGACCTGGACGGCGTGGCACCGTCGTGGTCGCCGTCCGCGAGCGTCGGTGTCGTCCTGGCCTCGCGTGGCTATCCGGGGACATATCAGACCGGCTATCCGATCGACGGGCTGGGAACGCTCGAGCCCGGGGTCCTCGCCTTCCACGCCGGGACGACCGCCGGTGCAGCCGGCTACCTCACCGCGGGCGGGCGGGTGCTCACGGTGGTGGCGCTCGGCGCATCGATGGCGCAGGCCCGCGAGCGGGCTTATCGCAACGTCGATCGCATCGCCTTCCAGGGCATGACCTTCCGCCGTGACCTCGCCTTGCGCGAGCTGGGAGCGCCGGCCCTCCCATGAGCGAGGCGCCACTGGTCGGCATCGTGATGGGCAGCGAGTCGGACCGTCCGACGATGCAACGCTGCTGTGAGGTCCTCGACGCCTACGGCGTGCCATATGAGGTTGTCGTCCGCTCGGCCCATCGCGACCCCGAGGGATGCCGGACCTGGGCGACCCAGGCTGAAGGCCGCGGCATGAAAGTGCTGGTCGCGGCCGCGGGCGGCGCGGCCCACCTCCCTGGCGTGGTCGCCGCCTGGAGCGTCTTGCCCGTCATCGGCGTGCCCATGTCGGGCGGTGCGCTCGGTGGGCTGGACGCGCTGCTCTCGATGGCGCAGATGCCGGCCGGCATCCCGGTCGCCACGGTCGCCATCGGTGAGGCGGGAGCGAGAAACGCCGCCCACCTGGCGATGGCGATCCTCGCGCTCAACGATCCGACCGCCAGAGACAAACTGGTCAAGCGACGGGAGGCGAATCGAGGAACGTCTCAAACGCTCGCTTCGCACTAAGAACGTCTCAATCGCTCGCATCGCACCAAAGCGCGGCTCGCGAGGGGCGACGCCCCGAGCGCGGCTCGCGTGGGGCGACGCCCCGAAAGCCGGGCTAAAAACGCCGGAATA
This sequence comes from Candidatus Acidiferrum sp., assembly GCA_035602395.1. Classification (GTDB taxonomy): domain Bacteria; phylum Chloroflexota; class Dormibacteria; order CF-121; family CF-121; genus CF-13. Next base: position 18,777 of record DATNMH010000034.1, on the reverse strand, counting down.
CAATTAGCGCCGTGCCCAGGGTCTTGATCACCGAGACCGTGCTGCGCGACGCGCAGCAGAGCCTCATCCAGGGTCGCCTCAAGCTGCAGCACGTGCTGCCGATCGCCAAGACCCTGGACGACATCGGGTACCACGCCCTCGATGCCTGGGGCGGTTGGACGTTCGCTGCCTCGGTCCGCGCTCTGAAGGAAGATCCGTGGCAACGACTCCGCGCGCTGCGGGCCGCGATCGTCAAGACGCCGCTGCAGATGTTGATTCGCGGCCAAACGCTGCTCGGGCAGGCGCACCAGCCCGACGACGTGGTCCGCGCCTTCATCGAGCAGGCGGTCGAAGACGGCATTCGCATCATCAAAATGTTCGACCCGCTCAACGACCTGCGGAACCTCGAGGTGCCCCTTGAAGCGGCACATAAAGCAGGGGCGAGCGTCATCGGAGCGCTCGTCTACAGCCCGAGCCCGGTGGTCGACGAGGCCCGCACCGTCAAATCGGCCGGCCGGCTGAAAGCCATGGGCGCGGATTGGATCGGGATCGAGGACGTCGCCGGTATCCTGGCGCCGATCGAGGCCCGGGCGCTGGTCAGCGCGATCGCGAGCGCCACCAAGCTGCCCGTCAGTGTTCACTCCCACTCGACGACCGCGCTCGCGCCCATTTCGTACTTCGCGGCAATCGAAGCCGGCGCTACCGGCATCGATACCGCCCTCTCGGCCCTCGCCTGGGGCGCCTCGCAGCCGGCGACAGAAACCATGGTGGCGAGTCTTCGCGACGGGCCGTATGACACGGGCTTGGACCTCAATCTGATCAGCCAGGCGAGCCGTTACTTCGACGAGATCCACGACGAGTACCTCGAGTTCCAGGACCCGATCGCGTTTCGGAACGACGTCTTCGTCCTGCAGCACCAATTGCCAGCCCCCGTCCTGGCGGTTCTGATCCGCAACCTGCGTGAACGCAATGCGGTCGATCGATACGACCGGCTGCTCGAGGAGCTGCTGCTGGTCCGCCAGGAAATGGGGTATCCGCCGATGGCCGCGCCGATCAATCGAATCGCGGCGAACCAGGCCTTGGCCAACACGCTCAGCGACAAGCGCTACCAGCACATCGACCAGCCCTTCAGGGACTACGTCAAGGGACTGTACGGTTCGCCGCCCGGGCCCATCGATCCCGAGGTCCGCAAGCGCGCGCTCGGTCCGTCGGACGCGATCACGCTGCGGCCCGCGGACCTCTTACAGCCCGGGATCGATCGGGCCCGCCGCCAGATGCGCAAGCAAGGCCTGACGGCGACCGGGATCGACCAGGTCCTGACCTACATCTTGTTTCCCGAGGATGCGCCCAATATCCTGCGGCCGGAAGGAGTCCGGGCCGAGGCGGCTGCCGTGTCGGCGCCGCCGTCCACACCGGAGCAAAAGCCTGCGCCGCCGCCGGCCGCGGCCGCTGCTGCAGCGCCCGCCTCCGCCGAATCGCCGGGCCGCGAGTTCACAGTCGAGGTCGACGGCGAGCCGTACCGCGTTCGGATCCTCGGCGATGGCGTCGCGGCGGGCGCTGGTGCGCCTGCTGCCGCGGCATCAGGCCCGACGCCCGCGCAGCGTAGCGGCGGCGATGGAGCGATCCAGGCACCGATGCAGGGCATGGTGGTCAAGGTCAAGGTCGCCAAGGGGGACAAGGTGCGCCTCGGTGATGTGGTCGTGGTCCTGGAAGCGATGAAGATGCAGAACGACATCGTGGCGACCGTCGGCGGGACGGTGCGCGAGGTGTTCGCCAAAGAGGGCGCCATCGTCGCCCCAAACGAAGTGTTGATGACGATTGGCTAGCGTCACCAAGGTTCTCGTCGCGAACCGCAGCGAGATCGCACTTCGCGTGATGCGGACCTGCCGAGAGATGGGCATCCCGACGGTCGCCGTCTATGCCGAACCGGATGCGCGCACCCCGCACGTGCTTTTTGCCGACGAGCGGGTCGCCCTCACCGGCGCGACGCCGCGACAGGCCTATCTCGATATCGAGCAGTTGGTGCGCGTGGCAAAAGAACATGGCGCCGATGCCATCCATCCCGGTTATGGCTTTCTATCTGAGAATCCGGCCTTCGCGGAGGCCTGCGCCAGGAGCGGGCTGACCTTTATCGGGCCGACGGCGCCCAGCATGCGGGCCATGGGCGACAAAGTCGAAGCCCGCCGCCGCATGGTCGAGGCCGGCGTCCCGGTCGTGCCCGGAACAGCCGCGCTCGCCGATGAAGGTGCCGCGGTTCGCGAAGCGGAACGAATCGGCTACCCGGTGATGGTCAAGGCCGCCGCCGGTGGGGGCGGCATCGGCATGCGGGTAGCAATGGGGTCCGGTGACCTCCCGGCGGCATTCGAAGCCTGCCGCCGCGCGGCGCAGAGCTCGTTCGGCAGCCCGGACGTCTATCTGGAGCGATACCTGCAGCATCCGCGCCACATCGAGATGCAGATCCTTGCCGACGATCACGGCACGACCCTCGCCCTGGGTGAGCGCGACTGTTCGATCCAGCGACGGCATCAGAAGCTGCTCGAAGAGACGCCGGCGGTCGGCCTGAGCGATACACAGCGGCGTGCGATGGCGGAGGCGGCCGTCAAAGCCGCGGCGACGGTGAAGTACCGAAACGCAGGGACCATCGAGTTCATCGTGTCTGGCGAGGACTTCTTTTTTCTCGAGATGAACACGCGGCTCCAGGTCGAGCATCCGATCACGGAGTCGGTCCTCGGCATCGACCTCGTCCGCGAGCAAATCCGTATCGCCCGAGGCGAGCGACTGCCAGCCGGTGGTTACGGATCACCGCGTGGGCACGCGATCGAGTTCCGGATCAACGCTGAGGACCCGCTGCGCAACTTCATGCCGACGCCTCGACGCCTCCGCCGTTATGCACCACCGAGCGGGCCGGGGGTGCGGGTCGACAGCGGGATCCGTCCGCACCAGGAAATCTCGCCGCATTTCGACTCGCTGCTGCTCAAGCTGATCGTCTACGCCGACAACCGAGAGTCGGCGATCGGTCGGGGCCGGCGAGCCTTGCAGGAATTCGTCCTGACCGGGCCCAAGACGACCATCCCCTTCCACCGGGCGCTTTTAGAGGAGCCGGACTTCATCAACGGTCGGATTTCGACCAGCTTCATTCAGGATCACCCGAGCCTGCTGGACAAGACGAAGGCGTTCGACCAGGAGGTCTCGCCCTTCGAATCGCTCTACGGCTCGGGGGAGCTGGCAGCCGCGATCGCGGCCGGAGTCGTTCTCAACCGCGAGGGTTAGCGGCTGATGACCAGCGGTGCGTCGTATTCTTGCGCCAGCGCGACGCGGTTGATGTCGGTCACGCCGGTCGTGACCACCAGCTGGTAGGTCCCTGGCTTCAGCTTGACAGCGAGCGTGGCGAGGCGGTTTTCCGGGTCATAGGTGAACTGGGCATCGACGACTTTTCCGTCGCTGTCCTTGATCTGGATGGTGTCCCTCGAAACGGTCTCGGGCTTGAGGTCTGAATCGAACCGCACCCGGACCTGTTCACCGGGAGGAATCTGCACGACCTCGACCGAGACGATCGTCGGCCCGTGCCCGAGTGGCATCGTGGGCGAGGCATTCACCGCATCGATCAGATACCGGTGACCTTGTGGCAGCAGTACGGACTGCTGGCCTTGCGGCAGCAGGGTCAGCTGCTCTTCGAAGAAGCTGGTCTCCACGCCGTTCTTGGCGCTGAAGATCCGGACTCCCACGAGGAAGGCGTTGGTTTGCGAGGCGCTCGGCTGGACGGTCACCGGATAGTAACGGCTGAAGTGGCTACCGGCCGGGCCCAGCAATGACGAGCTCCCGCCCTGGTAGGCGGCAAGACCGGCGCTGTCCAGCTCCGAGCGGGCCGCGGCGTCGTCGCCATTGATCCGAGCTTGCATGAATTTGGCGACCTCGGCCAGGGCCTGATTCGCCGCCGAGTCGGTGGTCGACGGGGTCGTGGTCGCCGTCCAGAAGGCGCGGCCGCCGGCGGCCTCATCCCGCCGCGTGAAGAGTACGAGGTCACCACCCGGGGACCACTGCGGCGTTGCGAATTCCTTCGATGATGGACCGAAAGCGGTTGGACTGCTCCCGTCGCGATTGACCAGCACCAGGCTGGCAACGGCGCCGTTGCCGTTGGTGGCCGTGGTTGCCAGGAGCAAGGAGCTGGCATCAGGGGACCAGCTCAAGTCCGACCAGCTTTGACCATCGGGGCTGACGGCGACCTTCTGGGGGGATTGGCCATCGGCCGCGACGTAGAGGTCGGTAGTGGCGCTCTTGATGTCGGCATTCGCGCTCTGCCGCACGACGAAGGCGAGGTCGCCTTTGGAAGACCAGGCAAAGCCGGTCGCTCCCGAGGGTAGTGATTTTGGTGATCCGGTGACGCGCAGGTCGAGGATGACCGACTCATCGGCGCCCTCGACGGCCAGACGCGGGCTCGTTGGCGAAGCCGCCAGGCGGCCACCGCCGACCCGCAGCGTCAGACTGCTCGCCTGGGTTCCGTGCAGGTCGACAATGCGGAGCTGGCCCTGATCCACGTACGCGATTCGATCTTCACCAATCCAGACTGGAGCTCGATCCGGGACTCCCCCGAGTGTGACGAGATTGGCCTGCAAGGTCCCCTGCATGTCCCAGACCCCGAGCATCACCTGGTTTCCAAGCGCAACCTGCCAGGCGGCGATCAGCCTGCCCGATGGCGAAGCAGCCGGCAGGCTTCCGCCCGGGACGACCATTCGGATCGGGGTCCCGAGCGAGCTCATCAGCCAGACGTCGGTTGTCGCTTTCGGCGCCGGTGGACCGGATGGCGTCGCGGAGGCAGACGGGCTCGGCGATGCGCCGGGGCCTGGTTGCCCCACCGGCCGGGTGACCAGAACCTGGCCCGTCGGGGTCCACGCGGCGCTGAGGATAGTGCCGGCATCGGCCAGGCGGCTGTCATAGCCATAGTTCACGCTCGCGCTCTTGAACGAGGGCGGAAGGATCGGTGCGACTGGCGGCCGAACGGTGGTGAAGTGGACGACGACGGGGGTTGGGGCGACCGTCGGCGACGGTCGGACGATTGGGTTCTGCTGGGGCGCGGGCGTGGGTGTGGCCAAGGGCTTGAAGCTGACGGAATAGGTGGTATTGGCGGCGAGCGGATGGTCCGGGATGATGACCAGGTTCTGCCCGACCCACTGCTTGGTCACCGAGGTGGCCGGATGTATCACCACCGACTCCGCAACGGCGGTCTTGTCGACGGGCCCGGTGAAGGGGATCACGATCGGCTCGCCGGTTCCGACATTCGTCTGCTTATCGATCCGGCCAATGTTGTAGGCGACCTGCGGCGCCTCGGTCTGTCCGTGAAGGTAGATCTCGACGCCCAACACAACCACGAAGCCGACCGCGACAGCGGCCATCGCGGGCGCGAGCGTCTTGGGCGACACGGTGAAGGGGAACCACGACCGCGACGCGCGAGCTGGGAGCGTCCGTCGCGCTTCCGTCATCAGCTTGGCGCGCAGGTAGTTATGGAAGTGCGGGTCCAGCGGCGGCGCGGCCGGCCGCGACGCTTTGAGGAGATCCACGACCGCGCGATCGGCTGGATCGGCGAACAGCTCTTCGAGTTCGGGATCGTTCATCACGTCACACCAATCTCGAATTCAGGCGGCAGCTCGCGGCGGAGGCGTTCGACGGCCCGGTGCAACAGCAGCTTGACCGCGCCGGAACTCTTGCCCAGGATCTGCGCAATCTCCTCGATCTTGCGGTCCTCGCTGAACTTGAGCACCATGGCCGCCCGCTGCTGGCGGGGCAACTGGTCGATGGCCGCCCAGATCCGGCGGCTACGGTCGCGCCGGACGACCTCGTCGACCACCGCTGGGGCCGTACTCGGCAGACTCGAGCCTTCCTCGAGGTCCACCTCACCGTGCAGCCCGCGGTAATGATCGGCGACCGCGTTCAACGTGATCTGGTAAAGCCAGGACGAGAACGGATGGCCCGAATAGGTGTATCGCTTGATATTTCTAAGCGCTTTGAAAAACACCTCCGATGTCACATCCTCGGCCAGGGATTGGTCACGAACTCGGGAATACGCAAATCGATAAATCTGCGGGAAATAGCGGTCATACAGGGCCCCGAACGCGTCGGGGTCTTGCTTCGCTCGCTCGACCAGTTCCCGCTCTTCAAATTCCGGCATCAGGGCACCCCACTGGGCGCCCGCTGCAGACTGAACGGGTGGCGCCCCCACTTGGTTACGTGTCGGGCCAATGTACCAGCAACTCCCCGTAGATGAAAAGTCGCCAGGGGTGAGAGAGGTTACGGAGCCATCGGGCCCGCCGGCCCACGCGAGCGGCGCTTTTAGTGCCACGCGAGTGTTTGAGGCGGTTCGTGGCGGCTATAATCAGCCCGTCACCGACGGCACGCCACCCACAAGGAGACCAGCCGCCGATTGATCCCTCGATACGCCCATCCGGAGATGAGCGAGATCTTCTCCCCAAAGCAGCGCTACGAGTTGTGGCTGCGGATCGAGCTCATCGTCGCTGAGGGGTGGGCCGAGATCGGCGAGATCCCGCGGTCGGCGCTCGACCGGCTCCGCCAGGCTCGTGTCGATCCCGACCACATCGCTCGGCTGGAGGAGCGGGTGGGGCACGATGTCGTTGCTTTTCTGGACTCCCTGGCAGAACCCCTGGGCGACGACGCCCGTTACCTGCATCGGGGCCTGACCTCGTCCGACGTGCTCGACACCGCCCTGGCCCTGCAACTCGTCGCCGCGGCGGACATCCTTCTAAAGGATGTCGACCGGCTGTCCTCGGTGATCCGGCGGCGCGCCATCGAGGAGCGCGACACCCTGATGGCCGGCCGCACCCACGGCATCCATGCCGAGCCGATCAGCTTCGGCTTCGTCCTAGCGGGCTGGCTGGACGAGCTCGACCGCGACCGACAGCGCTTGGTCACCGCCCGCGAAGACATCCGGGTCGGCAAGCTCTCCGGTGCGGTGGGCACGCACGCCACCGTCGAGCCTCGGGTCGAGGAGTCGTCGCTGAAGAAGCTGGGGCTCAAGGTGGCCCCGGTCACTACCCAGGTGATCGCCCGCGACCGCCACGCCGCCTTCCTGACGACGCTGGCCGTCCTGGCCGGCGGCCTGGAGAAGTTCGCCACCGATATCCGGCACCTGCAGCGTAGTGAAGTCTCGGAGGTTCGCGAGCCGTTCGGCGAAGAGCAAAAAGGCTCCTCGGCGATGCCGCACAAGCGAAACCCAATCCTCAGCGAGCGCATCTGTGGCCTGGCTCGCGTGGTGCGGGGCTACGCGCAGACGTCGCTCGAGAACCAGGCGCTCTGGCACGAGCGGGACATCAGCCACTCCTCGGCCGAACGCATCATCTTCCCGGATGCCTGCACCCTGCTCGATTACATGCTCCAACTGATGGCGGACATCATCGAGGGAATGACGATCGACCGGGAACGGATGCGGGCGAACCTTTACCGCAGTGGCGGCGTGGTGTTCTCGCAGCGCGTGCTGCTGGCGCTGGTGCAGAAGGGGATGTCACGCCAGGACGCCTACCGCGTGGTCCAACGCACCGCCCTCAGCGCGCTCGACGGGGGGCCGGACTTCAAAACGGCCATCGGGCAGACCCCGGAGGTTCGTGAGCGCTTGACCGAACGCGAGCTGGCTGAGCTCTTCGACCCGGCGTTCTACCTGCGCCACCTGGACGTGACCTTCGAGCGCCTCGGCCTCGAACCGGCCCTGGCGTCTCCTTCCCCCGTCCGCGGGGCGGGCCCGTCGGCCCACGCGAGCGGCGCTTCAGTGCCAGGCGAGCGTTTGAGACGTCCGGAGCAGGGTGGGGGCTTATGACGGCAATCCTGACTACCTCATTGCCCCTGCCGCTGCACTCGCGCGGCAAGGTTCGCGACACCTACCGGCTGAGCGATCACGAGCTTCTGATGGTGTCGACCGATCGGCTCTCGGCCTTCGACGTCGTCCTGCCCACGCCGATTCCTGAGAAGGGCCGGGTCTTGAATCAGCTCTCGCTGGCCTGGTTCCACGAAACCGGCGGCCTGGTCCGCAATCACCTGTCCCCGGATCAATCGATCGCGGCGGAGCTGCTCGACGCCCAGCCGGATCTTGACCAGCGCAGCATGCGTGTCGTCATGGCGCAGCCGGTCATGTTCGAGTGCGTAGTGCGCGGCTACCTCTCGGGGTCAGGCTGGAAGGATTACCAGCGGACCCGGTCGATCGCCGGTGAACCCCTACCAGCCGGCTTGAAGGAAAGTGACCGGCTGCCCGAACCGATCTTCACCCCAGCCACCAAGGCCCTGACCGGTCATGACGAGAACATCTCGCGCGCCGAGCTCGCCAATCGCGCCGGTGGCGAGCTGGCGCAGACGCTCGAGCGGCTCAGCCTGTCGCTCTTCCGCTTCGGCGTGGAGCGCGCGCTCGAGCGCGGGCTGATCCTTGCCGATACGAAGTTCGAGTTCGGGTTGCTCGACTCGGAGGTGATCCTGATCGATGAAGTCCTGACACCGGATTCCTCGCGCTTCTGGGATCTCGAACAGTACCAGCCCGGCGGGCCTCAACCGTCATTCGATAAGCAATATGTCCGCGATTATCTGGAGCAGGTCGGCTGGAACAAGCAACCGCCGGCCCCGCCGCTTCCCGACGAGGTGGTCGCCGGCACCAGCGCCCGTTATCTCGAGGCACTGCGTCGTCTGAACGTCTTGTCCGCCGCGGGGCGTCAATGACGTACCGGGCGGAGGTGTTCGTCACCCTGAAACCGGTCGTCAACGACCCGGCGGGTCTGACCATCAAGGGCGGCCTGCACGCGCTTGGCTTCGATTCCGTCACCGACGTGCGTGCGGGAAAGTACCTGGTGGTGACCCTCGAGGCAGACGATGAGAGCCAGGCCCGCGCGCGAGTCGAGGAGATGACCCGGCAGCTCCTGGCCAACGCGGTTATCGAGGATGCCCGAGTCGAGCTCGCATCTCCTTCCCCCCTTGCTGGGTCTGAAATTCCCTCCCCCTCTGGGGGAGGGCAGGGTGGGGGCCTGCGCGCTTGAAAACCGGCATCGTCGTCTTTCCCGGCACGTGGAGTGACCGGGATTGTACCCACGCGGTCAATGAGGTGCTCGGCCAGCCGGCGCGCTACCTCGACCATCGTGAGGAGCGCCTCGACGACCTCGACCTCGTCATCCTGCCGGGTGGGTTCTCATACGGCGATTACTTGCGCTGTGGCGCGATCGCCCGCTTCGCCCCGGTGATGGAGGCGGTGACCGACTTCGCCAATCGCGGCGGATTGGTACTGGGGATCTGCAATGGCTTCCAGATCCTGCAGGAGGCGCGCCTGCTCCCCGGCGCGCTGCTGAGGAACGCGTCGTGTGAATTCCGCTGTGAGTGGGTCAACCTGCGGGTCGAGCAGAGTCAGTCCGCCTTCACGCTCGATTGCCGTCCGGGACAGGTGCTGCGCGTCCCGATCTCTCACGGCGAGGGCAATTTCTTCGCTGACACTGAAACGCTCGAGGCGATCGAGCGCAATGGCCAGGTCGTCTTTCGCTACTGCGCCCCGGATGGGCGCGTGACGGCGGAGGCGAACCCCAACGGGTCGCTGGGCAACATCGCCGGCATCTCCAACGCCCGCGGCAACGTCGTCGGGATGATGCCGCATCCGGAGCGGGCCTGCGAGGACCTCCTCGGTGGGAGCGATGGCCTCGCGGTGTTCCGCTCGGCGATCCATGCGCTGGCGCGGGTGGCCGTCTGATGGCGATCGCGGTGAGGCGCGCCCAGCTCGAGGAAGTGGCGTTGACCGAGGACGAGTACCGCGCCATCGTCCGGGCCATCGGCCGCGATCCCAACGACCTCGAGCTCGGGATGTTCGGCGCGCTCTGGAGCGAGCACTGCTCCTACAAGACCTCGAAGACTTTGCTCCGCCAGCTGCCCACCGAAGGGCCACATGTTCTCCAGGGCCCCGGCGAGAATGCGGGAGCGGTCGACATCGGCGACGGGCTTGCCGTCGTCTTCAAGATCGAGTCGCACAATCACCCCTCGGCGATCGAGCCCTACCAGGGGGCGGCCACCGGTGTGGGCGGCATCCTCCGCGACGTCTTCGCGATGGGCGCTCGACCGATCGCGATCCTCGACGCGCTGCGCTTCGGCCCCCTCGATTCGGGACACAACCGCCACCTGTTTGCGGGTGTGGTCGCCGGCATCGGTGGCTACGGCAATTGCTTCGGTTGCCCGACCGTTGGCGGGGAGGTCTATTTCGACGGCGGCTACACTGACAATCCGATCGTCAACGCGATGTGCGTCGGCCTGGTCGCGCATGAACGGTTGCGCCGTGCCACTGCGGATCGGGCCGGTGACATCGTGCTGCTGGTCGGCGCCGACACCGGACGCGACGGCATTCATGGGGCGACCTTCGCCTCGGTGGAAATGGATGAGCGGTCCGCCGAGCGCCGGCCGGCCGTGCAGGTCGGCAACCCGTTCCTGGAGAAGCTGCTCTGCGAGGCGTGCCTGCGGCTCAACGAGCTCGACGGCGTCACCGCCATCCAGGATCTGGGCGCCGCCGGCCTGACCAGCGCCGCCAGCGAGCTCGCCCATCGTGGCCGCCGCGGGATCGACATCCAGGTCGATCGGATCAGCCGCCGGGAACAGGGCATGACGCCCTACGACGTCATGCTGTCCGAGTCGCAGGAGCGCATGCTGGTCGTGGTACGACCCGATGCGGAGGCCGCGGCGCGCCGGGTCTTCGACCATTTCGAGCTCCACGCAGACCGCATCGGGACAGTGACCGGGACCGGGCGGATCCGGATTCGTGATCACGGCGTGTCGGTTGCCGACATCCCGCTGAAGGCGCTGGTGGACGGCGTTCCGCTGCGATCGCCGGTCGCGTCATTCCCCGACAAGCAGCCCACGGTCGTATTGCCGGCAATCGAGGAGCCCGAGGCGATCCTGCTCGATTTGATCGCGAGCCCGAATCTGCGCAGCCGGCGACCCATCTACCGGACCTACGACCACCAGGTGCAGGACAACACCGTGTTCGGCCCGGGCTTCGATGCGGCCCTGCTGCGTGTGCCCGGAACCAACAAAGGTCTGGCGTTGACGACGGACGGCAACCCGTGGTACGTGGCGCTCGACCCCTACGAGGGGACCAAGGCCGCCGTCGCCGAGGCGGCCCGCAACATCGTCTGCACCGGTGCCCGCCCGATCGCGGTGACCAACTGCCTGAATTTTGGCAACCCGGAACGGCCGGCCATCTTCGGCCAGTTGCAGGAGAGCATCCGCGGGCTCGCCGATGCTTGCCGCGCCCTGGAATTGCCGGTAGTCAGCGGCAACGTCAGTCTCTACAACGAGACGAGCGAACGGAACATCCCGCCGACGCCGGTGATCGGGATGGTTGGCCTGCTCGACGACCTGTCTCTTCGATGCCCTTCCGGCTTCCAGGAGGACGGCGACCTCGTCTTCTTGCTGGGTGAGACGCGTGAAGAGCTCGCCGGAAGTGAATATTTGCGGTTGCTCGGCGCCCCCGCCGAAGGCCGCCCCCCGATTGTGAGTCTCGAGATGGAGCGTCGCCTGCAGGCCGCAATGCTCGATTCCATCGGTCGTGGGGTGATACGCTGCGCCCACGATGTCTCCGACGGAGGCCTGCTGATCGCGCTGGCGGAAAGCGCCCTCTACGGTGGACGCGGGCTACGTTGTCCCGCCATCGTTGGGCCTGTCAGCCGCGAGGCGTTCTACTTCGGCGAGTCACAGGGGCGGGTGATCGTGAGCGTCGCCCCGCGGCGCGTGCCTGACCTGCAGCAGTTGATGGCGAAGCATCACATTCCGCTCTACGCCGTGGGCGTCGTCGGCGGCGAGGATTTCCAGGTGGGATCGGATATCCGGCTTTCTCTGGACAGCTTGCGACAGGCATGGGAGACGGCGTTTTGAACCGCCGCCATCCTATGGCCGATGAACGGATGCACGAGGAGTGCGGACTGTTCGGCATCGACGCGCCCGGCGAGGATGTTGCGAACCTGACCTATTTCGGGCTCTATGCCCTGCAGCACCGCGGGCAGGAGAGCGCCGGGATCGCGACCAGCGACGGCCGGACCCTGCGGATGCACAAAGACATGGGGCTGGTCGCGCAGGCCTTCGACCCGGCGTCGCTCGAGCGTTTGACCGGCCACCTGGCGCTTGGGCACACGCGATACTCGACGACGGGATCGAACCGGCTCGAGAATGCCCAGCCCATCCTCGTCGAGCACCCGCAACTCGGCACCCTCGCGATCGCCCACAACGGCAACCTCACGAATACCCAGCTGCTGCGGAACGATCTCGAGCATTTGGGTGTTCGCTTCAAGACCTCGAGCGACACCGAGGTGCTCGCCGAGCTGGTCGCGCACACCAATGGAACCGACCTCGTGTCCGTCCTGCGCCGGGCGCTGCCACGACTTCAGGGTGCCTATTGCCTGCTGTTCCTCACGAAAGACGCGCTCGTGGGCGTCCGTGACCCGCTCGGGATTCGGCCGCTGTGTCTCGGTCGCCTTCCCGATGGCGGTGCCATCATCACCTCAGAGACCTGCGCGCTCGACACCGTCGGCGCCGAGTTCGTTCGCGAGATCGAGCCGGGCGAGGCGGTCATGCTCGGGCGCGGTGCGCCCATCTCGGAGCAGGTGATGCCGTCGCCGCGCAAGGCGATGTGCATGTTCGAGTTCATCTACTTCGCGCGCCCGGACTCACACCTGCAGGGGCAATCGCTCTACGAGGCCCGTCGCAACATGGGGCGCGAGCTGGCCCGCGAGGCGCCCGCCGAGGCCGACATCGTGATCTCCCTGCCGGACTCGGGCACGCCGGCCGCCGTTGGGTTCGCCGAGGCGAGCGGCATTCCCTACAGCGAGGGTTTGATCAAGAGTCGCTACATCACCCGCACCTTTATCCAACCCAACGAGCGGCTGCGCAACGTTGGCATCAAGCTGAAATTCAATCCTCTGCGCGAGATCCTCCAGGGGAAGCGCGTCGTGCTGGTCGACGACTCGATCGTGCGTGGCACCACCAGCCGGAAGATCGTCGAGGAATTGCGCCGGGCCGGGACGGCGGCTGTCCATTTTCGGGTGAGCAGTCCCCCAATCCAGTGGCCGTGTTTCATGGGCATCGACATCGCCAGCCGTTCCGAGCTGATCGCCTCCGGTCGGAGCGTGGAAGAGGTCGAGCAACTGATCGGCGCCGACTCGCTGAAGTACCTGAGCAAGGCCGGGCTCTTCCGGGCGGTGAAAAACGTCAGCGGCTTTTGCATGGCCTGTTTCGACGGCGACTACCCGGTGCCGGTGCCGGTGCAGCTCGAGATGGACAAGCTGGCGCTGGAGACGGTCGCCAGGTGACGACCTACCGCGATGCGGGCGTCGACATCGATGCCGGCAATCGCACGGTTGAGCTGATCCGCCCGCTGGCCGCGGCCACCCAGGGCCCGCAGGTGCTTGCCGGTGTCGGTCCGTTCAGCGGCCTCTTTGCGCTGGACACCGCTCGCTACCGCGAGCCGGTGCTGGTGGCGAGCACCGATGGTGTTGGGACCAAGGTCTTGCTCGCGATCGCTGCGGGCCGTCATGCCCAGATCGGCGCCGACCTGGTGAACCACTGCGTCAACGATGTGCTGACGGCGGGCGCCGAGCCGCTCTTCTTCCTCGACTATGTCGCGACCGGTGTCCTCGAACCGCCGGTTGTCGCCGAGCTCGTCTCCGGAATGGCCGATGCCTGTCGCCAGGTCAACTGCGCGCTGCTCGGCGGCGAAACCGCAGAGATGCCCGGCGTCTATCAACCCTCGACATACGATATTGCGGGCTTCATGGTCGGTGTCTGCGAGCGCGACGCGATCATCGACGGCACCGCGATCCGCGAAGGCGATGCTCTGCTGGCGCTACCCTCGACCGGCCTTCACACCAACGGCTACAGCCTGGCCCGGCGGGTGATCCCGCGCCAGGCGCTTGGCCAGACGATTCCCGGCAACGGTCACACCGTCCTCGACGCGCTGCTGGCGCCGCACCGCGCCTATCTCGAGCCGGTGCGACGCTTGCGCGAAGTGGTCGAGATCAAGGGCCTGGCCCACATCACCGGTGGCGGTGTCGTTGGCAACCTGCCGCGTATCCTGCCGATCGGCCTGGGGGCTCGTGTTCAGCGCGGCACCTGGCCGGAGCCGGCGATCTTTTCCTACCTCGCGCCCTTTACCCCGGACGAGGAGATGTGGCGAACGTTCAATATGGGACTCGGGATGATCGTTGTGGTCGATGAGGCCAGTGCCGCGACCGCCCTGCGCCTGCTCGAAGGCGAGATCTTCGTGGTCGGCGATATCGTGGCGTCCGAGCGGCGACGTGTCCAGATCCTAGAGTGAGCCGGCTCCGGGTTGGCGTCCTGGTCTCCGGCCGGGGCAGCAACCTGCAGGCGCTGATCGAGGCGGGGAAAGACCCAATGTATCCGGCGCGGGTCGTCATGGTCGGCGCCAATCGTGACTGCGCGGCGCTCGAGCTGGCAAAGAAGGCGGGCATCTCCCGTGATGTCTTTCGACTGGCCAACTTCCCCGACCGCAAGGCTCGTGACCTCGCCATGGCGAAGACGCTCCGAACGCACGACGTGGAATTGGTGGTCTGCGCCGGATACGATGCCATCCTCGAGCGTGCCTTCACCCGCCAATTCGAGGGTCGGATCATCAATATCCATCCGTCGCTGCTTCCCGATTTCGCCGGGACCATGGACGCGGTCAGCATGGCCCTGCAAAGCGGCGTCAAGGAAACCGGCTGCACCGTGCACGTCGTAACCGACGACGTGGACCAGGGTCCGATCCTCGCCCAGCGCCGCGTCGAGGTCCGTCCGGACGACACGGTCGAGAGCCTGCGCGAACGGATCCAGGCCGAAGAGCACGCGCTGCTACCGGTCGTGGTCAAGCGCCTCGCCGGCCAACCTCTGCCGCTTGCGCTGTGAACGCGCTCCTCAGCGTCTCCGATAAGACCGGACTTACCGATTTCGCTCGCGGACTCAACGAGCTACGTGTCACGATGTATGCCACCGGCGGCACCGAGCGGGTCCTGCGCGAGAATGGGATTCCGGTGCACGCGCTGCAGGAGCTCACCGGGTTCCCGGAGATGCTGGATGGCCGCGTCAAGACGCTGCATCCGAACGTTCACGCCGGCATCCTGGCGCGGCGCGACGAGCCGCGCCACCTCCAGGAACTTGCCGATCGCGAGCTGAAGCTGATCGACCTGGTGGTCGTCAACCTGTACCCATTCGTCGAGACCGTCTCGGCCGGCGCCGGTCCAGCCGAAGCCATCGAATCGATCGACATCGGGGGAGTCACATTGCTTCGGGCCGCAGCGAAGAACCACGATCATGTGCTGCCCGTGGTGCGACCCAGTGACTACGCGGTTGTCCTCCAGGCACTCAAAGACCCAGCCGGCATCCCGGCTTCATTGCGGCGCCACCTCGCCGCCGTCGCGTTCGCCCATACCGCCGCCTACGATGCGGCCATCGGCGAGCACCTTCGGGAGCCGCACGCGCAGAAAATGCTGCCTGAAGACTTCACCCTGGGCGGCCACAAGGTCCGCGACCTCCGCTACGGTGAGAATCCGCACCAGTCGGCGGCGCTCTATCGAACGGTCGAAGGCGGCGGGGTCGCGGGCGCCAAGCAGTGGCAGGGACTCGAGCTCTCCTACAACAACCTCCTCGATACCCAGGCGGCCTGGTCGCTGGTGGGCGATTTCTCGACCATCGCGGTCGCCATCATCAAACACGCCAACCCGTGCGGGGTTGCCGTCGGCAGCGATCCGATCGATGCCTTCGACCGGGCGCTGGCCAGCGACCGCCGGTCGGCCTTCGGCGGCATCGTGGCCCTGAATCGGCCGGTCGATGCGACCGTTGCGAAGAGCCTGATCGAGGTCTTCCTCGAGGTGGTGGTCGCGCCGTCCTTCGACGAGGCGGCCCTCGAGATCTTCAAGGCGAAGCCGAAACTACGGGTGCTACAGCCGGGGCCGGGCTCGTCGCAGCTCGCGTTGGACATTCGCCCGATCACCGGCGGTTTCCTTGTTCAGACCGCCGATCACACCGGCGACACCCTGGGCGACGCCCGCGTCGTGACGGCGAAGACTCCGGACGATGCGACCATGAAAGACCTGCAGTTCGCGTGGACGGTGACCAAGCATGTGCGATCGAACGCCATCGTGCTGGCGCATCAGGGCGCGACCGTCGGTGTCGGCGCGGGCCAGATGAGCCGCGTCGAGGCAGTCGAGCTGGCCGTCCATCGCGCCGGCCCACGAGCGGCGGGCTCGGTGCTTGCCAGCGATGGGTTCTTTCCTTATCCCGACGGTGTCGAGGTCGCGGCGCGCGCGGGCGTGCGGGCGATCGTCCAGCCGGGCGGTTCGGTGAAGGACAGCGAAGCAATCGCTGCCGCCGACGCGGCGGGGGTCGCGATGGTTCTCACCGGCGAGCGCCACTTCAAACATTAGCCGTTGACTCCGTTCGAATCCGGCCGTACCGTGTGGGTATCGGCGGGAGCCGGGGGGTGTCGATTGTTCTTTCAAGGAGGGCCAGAAATGAAAGAACGTGCAATTAGTCGTCGCCAGATTCTCAAGCTTGCTGGAGCGGCCGGCGCCGTTGGAATAGTGGGAGCGCCGCAAGTGGCGTTCGCGGCCGAGAGCAGCGACCAGGACCGCATGTTCGTCGGTTTCAACCTCCACGGGACCGGACCGTCTTCGGCTGCCGGCACTTTCGTAACATCGGGTCGGTTCGAGGACTCCGGCACCTCGACCGTCGAGAACATCAGTCTTGTCCCAATCGATGGCTCCGACCGGTCGCGCCTATCGGGTGACCAGCAGTTCGCGGGGCAACGGGGCACGATCTTCACGCACTTCAACGGGGTCGCCTTTCCCAACGCTGATCCGCACGCGGTCGGCGAGGGCCGTTTCCGCATCGTCTCGGGCACCGGCGCCTACGCGGGCATCGCCGGGGACGGATCGTTCCTGATCGTTGTTGACCAGATCTCGAACCAGTTCATCGGCACGGAAACCGGAAACGTCGAGGGCTAGGCAGGTGGCTACCGCGGCCAAGCCGGAGGCGACAAACAGGGTTTCGACCAGCCCCGATGTCTCGCTGGATGAGCTGCAGCTGGCGGTCAGGAATCATTCATTGCCCCTCGAGGCGCTGCGGTACCCCATCACCCCGATCGGCCTGCATTACCTGCTGATCCACTTCGACATTCCACGCGTTGATCCATCCCAGTGGCGGCTCGTCGTCGGGGGTCACGTGCGCGCCCCGCTTAGCTTGACGCTCGACGACCTCAAGCGACGGCCGGCGGCGACCCACACGGTGACGATGGAATGTGCCGGAAATGGCCGCGCCAACCTTTCGCCTCGCCCGCTGAGCCAACCATGGCTGTTCGAGGCCGTTGGGACCGCAGAGTGGACGGGGACGCCGTTGCGGCCCCTGCTGGAGGCGGCGGGGCTTCTCGAAGGGGCCATTGAGGTCGTGTTCACCGGGTTGGATCGGGGTGTTCAGGGTGGCATCGAGCAGCAATACGAGCGCAGCTTGACGCTGGCGCAAGCCACCCGTGAAGAGGTCTTCCTCGCCTACGCGATCAACGGGCAACCGTTGCCGCCCCAACATGGGTTCCCGCTGCGCTTGGTGGTTCCCGGATGGTATGGCATGACCCACGTCAAGTGGCTTCGGTCGATCACGGTGGTGACTCGGCCGTTCCGTGGATATCAACAGGAGCCCGCGTACCACGTGACGAGCAGCTGGGATGAATTGGGTGAGCCCGTGACTCGAATGTTGCCCCGATCCCTGATGGTGCCGCCGGGCATCCCCGATTTCCTGCCACGGACCCGCCAGCTCGCCCTGGGGACGTGCATCCTCGAGGGTCGGGCCTGGTCTGGCCGTGGGCGCATCGTTCGCATTGAAGTCAGCACCGATGGCGGCAACTCCTGGAACGACGCTGAGCTTGGCGGAGAGGGCGGGGAGTTCGCCTGGCAATCATGGCGCTACCAGTGGCACGCCGATCGAGCGGGTGAGTTCGAGCTGTGTTGCCGAGCGACGGACGCGGCGGGCTACGTTCAACCCCTGTCCGCACCCTGGAATGCCCACGGCGTCTGCAACAACCAGGTACAGCGGATCAAGGTGGTCGTAGGAAACCAGCTGGTGCCCGTCCAGCAACCGGTCGACCGACTCTAGCGAACTGATAACCTTTTAGTGGTCTTCGGGGCAGGGGTGTAACTCCCTGATCGGCGGTAAAGCCCGCGAGCGCCCTACGGCGCATGACCCGGTGAAGGCGTAAGCCCACTCCGGGGCCGACCGTACAGTCGGGACGAAAGAGGACCCTCGGTGCGCATCTGCCATGCGCCCGGTTGCTGCCCCGGCGGCCAAAGGAGCAATAACGATGGCCGTCCCGACGATGAGGTCACAACCGGCAGCGCCGACCCGACAGGTCGGTCTGATCGACCGCTTCTCGGTGGTGTTGATCGCCGTCGCGGCGACGATGTGGGCTTCGGACACCTACTTCCGCGCGCAGCTCGTCGGTCATCTGAAGCCGGCGCAGATCGTGGTCATCGAGGACGCGTTGATCAGCCTGTTCCTGCTCGCCTTCCTTCTGCGCGGCATCCCGGAACTGCGCCGGCTGGATCGCCGCGGTTGGATCGCGATCATTCTGATTGCGGTCGGTCCTCAGGCGGTCGCCACCATCCTGTTTACGCAGTCGTTCTCGTACGGCCACTACGCCGAGACCTTCGTTCTTCAGCAAACGCAGCCGGTGATCGCCATCCTGCTGGCGTGGCTGATCCTCGGGGAACGGCGCCGTCCCTGGTTCTGGCCGACCGCGGCGCTGGCCAT
>DATNMH010000033.1:0-42263 GCA_035602395.1 Candidatus Acidiferrum sp. | reverse complement strand
CCGGCCGGTCGAGGAGTCGCTCTACCCGGCGATGGAGGACTTCAAGTTCGATTTCGTCAGCGGCAAAGGCGCGGGGGCGCAGACGTTCCGGCTGCAGCTGCCTCGTTTCACCGTCATCGGCGCCACCACTCGCCAGGGGATGCTCTCGGCCCCGCTCCGCGACCGCTTCGGCGCCGTCTATCCGCTCTACTTCTACAGTGCCGACGAGCTGTTCGCGATCGTCATCCGCTCCGCGCGGTTGCTCAAGGTCTCCATCGACGACCCCGGAGCGCGCATCATCGCCAGCCGCGCTCGCGGCACACCGCGGGTCGCCAACCGCCTGCTGCGCCGGGTACGGGACTTTGCTCAGGTGCGGGCGCAGGGAAGCATCGATGAAAAAATCGCGCTGGACGCGCTGGCGATGCTCGAGGTCGACGAGCTGGGCCTCGATGTGATCGACCGTCGGATCCTGCGGACCATCGTCGAGAAGTACGAGGGGGGACCGGTCGGCCTCGACACCATCGCCGTGTCGGTGTCCGAGGATCCCGAGACGGTCGAGGATGTCTATGAGCCGTTCCTGATGCAGCTCGGCTTTCTGGCCCGCACACCCCGGGGGCGGGTCGCGACCAAGCTGGCCTACGACCACCTCGGCCTGGTCAAGGCGAGCAGCGGCGAGCAACCTCGACTCTTCTGAGAACCGCGGACTTCGATTACGAACTACCACTTGAGCTGATCGCCCAGCATCCGCCCGAGCGGCGCGATGCGGCTCGCATGCTGGTCCTCGATCCGCGCTCGGGCGAGATCACCCATTCATCGGTTGCGGCATTAGCGCAGTACCTCGAGCCCGGTGACCTGCTGGTGCTGAACGACAGCCGCGTCCTGCCGGCGCGGTTGATCGGGCGCCGCGCGGATGGGGGAGAGGCCGAGGTCTTATTGCTCCGTCCGCTCGATGGGGACCGTCACCGCTGGGAAGCCCTGATTCGGCCCGGGCGTCGCCTCGAGCCAGGGTCGCACGTGCAATTCGAGAGCTCAGCGCTGGTGGTTGCCGTCGAGGCGCGGAATGATGAGACGGCCACGGTCCGCCTGAACGGGGTGGCTGATCCGCTGGCGGAAGTTCGGCGGATCGGCCAGATGCCCACTCCGCCCTATATCAAAGAGCGGCTCGACGATCGCGAACGCTATCAGACCGTCTATGCGCGCGAGGAAGGGTCGGCCGCGGCGCCTACGGCCGGTCTCCATTTCACGCCGGAGTTATTGACCGCGATCCGCGAGCGTGGAGTGGGGCTCGCGTTCGTCACACTGCACGTCGGCCTCGACACCTTTCGGCCGGTGCGGGTCGACGACCCGGCGCAGCACCCGATCCACCGCGAGTGGTACCGGATCGATGATGCCAGCGCCGACGCCGTCAACGAGACGCGGCGGCTCGGCAAACGGGTCGTCGCGGTCGGGACCACCAGCGTCCGGGTCCTGGAGAGTGCGGCCACCGATGCCGGCTTTGCGGCGGGGGAGGGATGGACCGGGTTGTTCATCATGCCCGGATACCGGTTCCGGGTCGTGGACGCGATGCTGACCAACTTTCATCTGCCGAAGAGCACCCTGCTGATGCTGGTCAGCGCCTTCGCCGGCCGGGAGCGGATCCTTGCCGCGTATGCGGAGGCGATCCGCGAGCACTATCGGTTCTACAGCTTCGGGGACTGCATGTTCATCCGGAGTCCACGATGAGCTTCGAGCTGGTCGCGGAGGAGGATGGGGCTCGGCGCGGGAGGTTGACGACCGCGCACGGGGTGATCGACACCCCGGCCTTCATGCCGGTGGGGACGCAGGCGACGGTCAAGGCACTCAGCCCCGATGAAGTCCGCGCGCTGGGCGCGCAGGTCCTGCTCGGTAACACCTATCACCTCGCGCTGCGGCCCGGCGGTGAGCGCATTGCCCGGCTTGGCGGCCTGCACACCTTCATGGGTTGGGACGGTGCGATCCTGACCGACAGCGGCGGCTTCCAGGTCTTCAGCCTCGACCACCTGGTCAAGGTCAACGATGAGGGCGCCACCTTCCGATCGCACCTTGATGGCAGCGAACAGCACTTCACGCCCGAGTCGGTGATGGCGATCCAGC
Source organism: Candidatus Acidiferrum sp. (assembly GCA_035602395.1). Classification (GTDB taxonomy): domain Bacteria; phylum Chloroflexota; class Dormibacteria; order CF-121; family CF-121; genus CF-13. The sequence continues at coordinate 40,172 of DATNMH010000033.1, read as the reverse complement.
GCCAGCTCGGGTCCGACATCGCCATGGCCTTCGACCAACCGGTCTCCTGGCCCGCCACACTCGCGACAACCCAGGTAGCGATGGAGCGGACCCATCAATGGGCGGCACGCTGCCTCGAGAGTGAGCCCGCTGCAAGGCAGATTCGCTTCGGGATCGTGCAAGGCGGATTCGATGAGCAACTTCGCCGGGAAAGTGCGGAGGCCCTCACGCGGCTGCCGTTTGACGGCTTCGGCGTCGGCGGGCTGAGCCTGGGGGAGCCGAAGCAAATCACCTACCAGCTGCTGTCGCTCCAAACGGCAATCCTGCCGCGGGATCGTCCGCGCTACCTGATGGGCGTGGGCACGCCCGCGGATCTCGTCGAGGCGATTGCCCGCGGCATCGACATGTTCGACTGCGTGCTGCCGACCCGGATCGCGCGCAACGGATCGATCCTGACTCGGGGAGGCCGGATCAACCTGCGCAATCGACGCTTCATCGACGATGCGGGCCCGCTGGACGAAAGTTGCGACTGCTACACCTGTGCGCGATTCTCCCGCGCCTATCTCCGCCACCTCTTCATGGCCGGCGAAATTCTCGGCCACCGGCTGGCGTCGATCCATAACCTCCGGATGCTCGTTCGGCTGGTTGGAGATATCCGGGAGGCGATCGGTAGCGGGCGGCTAGCCCAGATCATGGCCACGCTGCGTGACCAGTGGGCCCTCGCCCCCCTGCCCTGACGGCGCAAGGTCCCGTCCGAGCCGTCGCTACACGCTCATGCATCCACGCCGGAGCTGGCTGCTAGCCGCAGCCGGTATTGTTGCTGCCGCCGGCCTGGGGCTCGCCGTTGCGCGTTTCACAGGGCTGGCCCTCGGCCCAGCCACGTCTACGGTGACGGTGCTCTCGTACAGGCTGTACGACGTGCCCGCGTCGATGTCGACGGCCCAGGCCCGAGAAATTGCCATCCGGGTGATCACCCGACGGCTGGCCAGTCACCGGCTGGTCAATCGCGTCGACCCGGGATCGGCTGCCGATAAGATCGACATCCGCGTCTCACACGCGACGCCGGCTCAGGTGGCAGCTATCGTCGAGACCGATGGCGTCAACCTCACGATCTGGAGGTGGGTGCCTGGCCAGGTCGACGAGGCCACACTGAGCCAGCTGGGACCGTTGGCGGCCCAGTACCACCCTGGTTACAAGCCGGTGTTCACCGGTATCGAGGGCACAATGGTCATCCACGCGACGGTTGGCCAGGCGACCCGGCCGCCGGTGCCGGGCGTCATCGTACCCTTCAATCCCGACGGGGCCGAGCTGCTCTCACTGGTCACGCGGGACCGAGCGGCACAAACCTACGACACCATCGCCAACAAGCTCGCGGTCTTCATCGATACCAGGCTCTTCGAGGATGCTGGTGTCCTCGAGGAAATTACGAAAGGGGCCATGCTCCTCGTGCCGGACGTGGGGACCTTCACCTCGACCGACGCCGAACAATTGGCGGACAGCCTCAACGCTGGGACGATCCCGGGCAAACTCACTCGGCTGAGCCGTAGCAGCGCCGCCACGTCGACACCTTAAAAATCTCTCATCGGGGCTCACCTATACTTTCCCTCGCATGCGCGTCGATCGTCGACTCCTGGCTCTGATTGCTGTCATTGCCGTACTTGCCCTCTTCATCGACGGCTTTGCGTACGTCTACCGGGTCACCACCAACCAGCCGTTGACCGGGCCCATCCGTGGCATCCCGACGCTCAACATCGGGTTCCTCGGGTTCTCCCAGCAGATCTACGTCCACAAAGGCCTCGACTTGCAAGGGGGGACGCATCTCGAGCTGGAAATCACCAACGTCCGATCCGGTACAACGGTTAGCGATGCACGGGACGTTGCGGTCGCCATCATCGAGCGCCGCGTCAACAGCAGCGGCTACGCCGAATCGGTGGTCCGTCCCGAGGGCCTCAACCGAATCATCGTCGAGCTGCCCGGCGTCAACCTGGAGCAGGCCAAACAGGTCCTGGGCAAGACCTCGTACCTGACGATCTGGAAATGGGAGCCCGGAACGGTTGACGCTGCGACTCTTCAGCAACTGAATCCGACAGATGCCCAGAAATACCCCGGCTACAAACCGGTGTTCACCGGCATCGACGGCAGCATGATCACGAACGCGAGCCGCTCCACCGATACCACCAACTTGCCCGACGTCAGCATCTCCTTCAACTCGAAGGGATCCGATCTGTTCTGCGCCTTCACACGCGACCGGGTCACGCACCCGCAGGGTGATCCGCAGAATAAGCTGGCGATCTTCATCGACAAGAGCCTGGTCGAGGACGCCAACGTCATCAGCGAGATCTGCGGTGGCAGCGCGATCATCACCGGCGGCTTCACCGCGGCGAGCGCCGAGGCGTTGGCCATTCAGCTCAACTCGGGCTCGCTCCCGGGCACCATCTCGATCGCCTCCGCGACCGAGGTCGGCGCGACGCTGGGCGCCTCGACCGTCAAGCTGAGCCTGTTCGCCGGGGCATTCGGACTCGCCATCGTCATCCTCTTCATGCTCCTTTACTACCGGCTCCCGGGCCTGGTCGCCAGCATCGCATTGCTCCTCTACGCCGGGATCGCGCTGGCGATCTTCAAACTCTTCGGCGTCACGCTGACGCTGGCAGGTCTAGCGGGATTCATCCTCTCGATCGGTATGGCGGTCGACGCCAACGTGCTGATTTTCGAGCGCCTCAAGGAAGAGTTACGTGCCGGCCGAACGCTGGGGGCCGCAATGGAAGCCGGCGTGCACCGCGCCTGGCCGGCGATCCGGGACTCGAACATCTCGACGCTGATCACCTGTTTCGTGCTCTATTTCTTCGGCGCCCCGCTGATCAAGGGCTTTGCGATCACGCTCGCGATCGGCGTCGGTGTCAGCATGTTCTCGGCGATCGTCACCACGCAGCAATTCCTGCAGATCCTCGCCGGGCTACGGCCCGCCCGCCGGCTGGCGCTCTACGGCGTCCGGGCCCCCAAGGCGGCCTGAGAACCAGATGAATATCGTCGGGCGCCGCAACTGGTACTTCCTCCTGTCTCTGGCGATCATCCTGCCGGGGATCATCTCGATGGCCTTCCTCGGCTTTCGTCTCGGTATCGACTTCGCCGGCGGCGACCAGTACAACCTCGCCTTTACCCAGCCGGTGCAGGCCTCGGTCGTCCAGAAGGAGATGGACACTTTCAACGTCGAGGCGACCGTGCAGCAGGCCGGTCCGAACGGTGTGCTGGTCACAACCAAGCCCCTCTCGTCCGTTCAGGAGACCACCATCCGCGCCGACCTCGCTAAGAAATTCCCGCTCGATCCGTCCCGGTCGAGCTACGCGCAGGTTGGACCGACGATCGCCCGCGAGCTGGTGGTAGGGGCGGGCGGGCTGATCGTGATCGCCTCCATCCTGATCGTCATCTACCTGAGCATCCGGTTCAACTACAAGTTCGCCGTCGCTGCCATCCTGGCGCTGTTGCACGACGTCTTCGTCTTGACCGGCATCTGGTCGATCCTCGGCAAGGTCTTCAACTCGCCGCTGGGGGAAATCAACACGCTGTTCGTCACCGCCGCGCTCACCGTTATCGGTTTTTCGGTTCATGACACGATCGTCATCTTCGACCGGATCCGCGAGAACCTGCGCCAGGCCAGCCGCCTCACGTTCGAGCAGAACGTCAACCTGAGCATCATTCAGTCGCTTGCCCGATCGTTGAACACGTCGATGACCGTCGTCTTCGTGCTCGTTGCCCTCTTCTTGATCTCGCCCACAAACATCAAGGGCTTCACCCTGGCGCTGCTGATCGGGATCGTCAGCGGAACCTACTCATCAATTTTTAATGCGAGCCCCCTGCTCGTCGTATGGAGGCGGCTCGACCCCAGGTAACACACGTATACTCAGGACCAAGTGAATACGAACTTTGCAGATGGGGGCCGTCGGCCCTTTTTCTTTTAGTGGTGACACCGTCAACCACGAATCAGCTCGATCGGATCCGGGAACTGATCATGCCGACGCTCAGCTTCCTCGGGTATGAACTGTATGACCTGGCGCTTGCCGGCGCGGCCGGCTACATGACGCTCCGCGTCCGGATCGACCGGCCCGAGGGGGTCACGCTCGCGGACTGCGAGCGCGTCAGCAAGTCATTGAGCGCGCTGCTCGACCAGGCCGATCCATTGCCGACGCGCTATGATCTCGAAGTTTCGTCACCGGGCGCCGAGCGTCCGCTGCGCAACCTGGAGGAGTACCGCCGCTTCATCGGCCGGCGCGCCAACGTCCGCTATCGCGTGGGCGACAGCGAGCAGGTTGCCGAAGGACGGCTCACCGCCGTCGCCGACGACATGATCGAGCTGCAGCTGGGCGAAGGGAAGCATCGGAGAACGGTCGCGATCCCGCTGGCGGACACCGTGTCCGCTCGGCTGGCGATCGACCTGTCGCGGCACTAATGCTCAAGTCTGATTTCCTCAAGGCGCTCGACCAGGTCCAGGAAGAGAAGGGCATCTCCAAGCAATCACTGCTGAGCCTGATGGAAACCGCGTTGGCCACGGCGTACCGGCGTGCCTTCAATCCGCCGGAGGGCATTCGAGTGCATGTCGATCCCGACACCGCGCAGATCGCCATCTTCGGCCGCCGCCGCGTGGTCGAAACGGTGGCTGATCCCGCCACCGAGATCGGTCTCGAGGAGGCGGCCAAACTGGGCCCCGCGTCACTCGGCGATCTGGTCGACGTCCCGCTCCCCACCGAAGATTTCGCGCGGCTGGCCGCCCAGATCAGCAAGCAGGTCGTCTTCCAACGTCTACGCGACGCGGAGAAGGACCAGGTGCTCAAGGATGTCCTCGAGCACAAGGGCGAGATGCTCAGCGGAATCGTCGAGCGCATCGCCGAGCGCTCGGACGGCCACACCATCTACCTCGAGCTGGGCAAGGCCGAGGGCGTGCTACCGCCCGAGGAGCAGATTCCGGACGAGCAAATTCGCGTCGGGCAGCATTTGAAGGTCCTCCTCCTCGAGGAGCGCAAGCGCAGCCGCGGGGCGCAGGTGCTCGTGTCGCGGGCGCACAAGGCCCTGGTCCGGCGCTTGCTCGAGTTCGAGATCCCCGAGCTGGCCTCGGGGGCGGTCGTCATCCGGGCGCTGGCGCGCGAGCCGGGCGTGCGGACCAAGGTGGCGGTGTCCGCCAACCAGGAAGGCATCGATCCGGTCGGGGCGTGCGTCGGTCCGCGAGGCGTGCGCATCCGGAGCGTCGTGGGCGAGCTCGGTTCCGAGCGGGTCGACATCATCCCCTGGGCGGACGACCCGGCTCAGCTCGTCGCCAATGCGCTCAGTCCCGCCCAGGTCTTCAGCGTGGAGATCGATCGCGATTCGCGGACGGCGACCGCCCACGTCCCAGAAAACCAGCTCTCGCTGGCGATCGGGAAGGATGGGCAGAACGCCCGGCTGGCCGCGAAGCTCACCGGGTGGCGGATCGATATCAAGCCAACCGATGAGGGGACGGGCCCCCAGCCTGACGCCTCAAACGCTCGCATCGCACTGGAGCGCGGCTCGCGTGGGCCGGCGGGCCCGGACCCTCCCCCAGAGGGGGATGTTGCGAGCTGAGCCGCAGCGCACCTGCATCGGCTGCCGCCAGGTCAAGCCGCGGTCGTCGCTCCACCGGCTGGCGGTGATCGACGGCCAGCTCGTTACCGACCCGCCGCGGGTGACCGGTCGAAGCGCCTATCTCTGTCGGGATCCCGCCTGCTGGGCGCTGGCGGAGAAGCGACGGGCGCTGGACCGCGCGCTCGAACTCCGCACTTCAGCCCAAGATTGGGAGCGGCTCCGGCAGGGAATACTGGTCTAAGCGCGCCCGCTGGCGACGCGCAGGTTATCATTGCCAGTTGAATTGCGGAGGATAGACCACAGATAGCTACTACAACTCGCGGTATCAAGGTTCAACAGCTCGCCCGTGACCTCAACGTCGAGGCCCGGCAGATTCTGGATTTCCTGCGCCCGCAGCGGCACGCACCCCGCCACGCGATGGCGGTGCTGACCCCGGAGCAGGAGGCGTCCGTGCGCACCCAGTTCGCGCCCGGCGGCCAGGCCGCCGATGCCAAGCCGAAGGTGACGGAGGGCAAGGTTGAGCTACCGCCTACCCTGTCGGTCAAGGAGCTGGCCGAGTACCTCGACGTCAAGACCGTCGACATCATCAAAGAGCTGATGAAGAACGGCGTGATGGCGAACATCAACCAGCAGATCGACTTCGACACGGCCTACCTCGTCGCCGGCAGCTTCGGCATCACGGCCACCCCGATGGCGATGGATTCCGCAATCGCGGAAGAGGCCGTCGGCGAGGGCGAGGGCACCCAGGTCAAGCTCATGACCCGCTCGGAGCTCTTCAGCGTCGACGGCGAAACGGCGGAGAACCTGAAGACGCGGCCGCCGGTGGTCGCCGTCATGGGCCACGTCGACCATGGCAAGACTTCGCTGCTCGACGCCATCCGGGAAACCAAGGTTGCGGTGGGCGAGGCCGGTGGCATCACCCAAAGCATCGGCGCCTACGTTGTCGAGGAGAAAGGACGGCGCATCGTCTTCCTGGACACACCGGGCCACGAGGCGTTCACCGCCATGCGCGCCCGCGGCGCCCAGGTCACCGACGTCGCGGTCCTGGTGGTGGCTGCCGACGACGGCGTTATGCCGCAAACGATCGAGGCCATCTCGCACGTAAAGGCGGCCCAGGTGCCGATCGTGGTCGCGATCAACAAGATCGACAAAGAGGGAGCCAACCCGGACCGGGTCAAGCAAGGCCTCTCCGAGCAGGGCCTCATTCCCGAGGATTGGGGCGGGCAGACCGTCATGGTGCCTGTCTCCGCCAAGCAGAAGACGGGGATCTCCGAATTGCTCGAGATGATCCTGCTGGTCGCCGACCTGCAGGACCTCAAGGCCAACCCGGCCAAGCTCGCTGCCGGTACCGTGATCGACGCCCACCTCGAGAAAGGTCGTGGCGCGGTCGCAACGGTGCTGGTGCAGAGTGGCACGCTGCACATTGGGGACAACCTCGTGGTCGGTCACATTTTCGGCAAAGTGCGCGCGTTGCTCGACGACCGCGGCCGCAAGATGAAGGACGCGGGACCTGCGACCCCGGCGGTCGTCACCGGCCTGCCCGATGTGCCGACCGCAGGCGACATCTTCCAGGTGGTCTCGAGCGAGAAAGTGGCGCGGACCATTGCCGGCCAGCGGGCTGAGCAGTATCGCGTCGCGACACTGGCGCAGGCGCGGCGCGTCACCCTGGCCGACCTCTCCGCCTCGTTCGGGAAGGGGGCGGTCAAGGACCTCAACCTCGTGCTCAAAGCCGACAGCAACGGCTCGGTCGAGGCGCTGAAGGGCTCGCTGTTGAAGATTCAGGATCCGCAGGTTCAGATCAAGATCGTCTTCGAGGGCGTCGGTCCGGTGACCGAGTCGGACATCCTGCTGGCCGCTGTGTCGAACGCGATCGTCATCGCCTTCAACGTCAAGCCGGATGCCTTGGGCCAGAAAGCCGCCGAGCGGGAGAAGGTCGACATCCGCAGCTACGACGTCGTCTACAACGTCACCAATGACATCGAGCGCGCGATCAAGGGTCTCTACGAGCCGACCTTCGTCCAGATCTGGGAAGGCCGCGCCGATGTACTGACCCCAATCAAGATCCCGAAGCTCGGCATCATCGCCGGCTCGCGGGTGCAGGACGGCAAGATCACGAGCGGCTCGACCGCGAAACTATTGCGTGACAACAAGCCGATCCACGAGGGCCAGATCACCGGTCTGAAGCGCTTCAAGGACGACGTCAAGGAAGTCATCGCCGGGTTGGAGTGCGGTATCCGGATCGAGGGCTACCAGGACTTCCAGGAAGGCGACGTCATCGAGTCCTACCAGGTCAAACAGGCCTAATCCGACGCGCCCACTCAAGGTCGGCTTCCAGCTGCCCGAGGTGGAGCGGCTAGTCCGCTGGCCCGAGCTCGTCGCCATGACGCGATTGGGCGAGCAGGTCGGTTTCGATTCGGTCTGGGTGGGCGACCACCTTCTGTATCGCGACGAGGTCAACGGGGCTAGGGGTCCGTGGGAAGCGTGGACGACGCTGGCCGGCCTCGCCGCCGCCACCAGCCGGATTGCGATCGGGCCACTGGTTGCCTGCACCAGCTTTCACAATCCGACGATGCTCGCCAAGCTGGCCGGTACGGTCGATGAGATCAGCGGCGGACGCCTGATCCTTGGGTTAGGCGCGGGCTGGAACGAGACCGAATATCGCGCCTACGGCTTTCCCTTCGACCGGCGGGTGGCTCGATTCGCCGAGGCCTTCACCATCATTCGATCGCTGCTCCGCGACGGCAAGGTCGACTTCGCGGGTGAGTTCTATACGGCTCGCGATTGCGAGCTGGTGCCGCGACCGCGCCCCGGCGGACCACCACTGATGGTTGGGTCCATCGGCGAGCGGATGCTGGCGCTGACCATGCCCTACGTCGACAGTTGGAATGCGTGGTATAGCTGGACAGGGAACCGACCGGAAGGCGTCAAGGCTCTTCGAGCGAAAGTCGATGCTGCCTGCACAGCGGCGGGACGCAAGCCGGGCGACGTGGAACGCACGGTTGCCGTCATGGTTCGTCTACCCGGAGCCACGGGCCGCCGCGAGGCTGATCCATCGGACCAGGTGACGCCGCTCACAGGGAGCACCGACGATATGGCGGAAGCCCTGCGCGCCTACGCGCGCGAGGGAATCGGCCACGTGCAGCTGGTCATCGATCCGATCAGCGAAGGATCGATCGAGGCCCTGGCCCCGGTCCTGGAGCGACTCGACAGGAGAACCTGACATTTGCGCCCCCACCCTTGCCCTCCCCGCAAGCGGGGAGGGTGAGTGACCGCTTCATACAATGAGCACATGGGCACTCACAGAGTTGAACGTGTCGCTGCACAGTTGCGCGAGGAAATCAGTCAAATCATCATCCGTGACCTCAAAGACCCTCGGATCGGGATGGCCACGATCACCGACGTCAAGCTGAGCCCCGACCTTCGGAACGCGACCGTCAAGGTGAGCGTGGTGGGGGAAGACGACGCCAGGGCGGCAGCGATCGACGGCCTCGATCATGCCAAAGGCTTCATCCGGCGCGAACTCGGGTCACGCCTATCGAATCTCCGGTTCGCCCCCGATCTGCGTTTCGAGCTCGACCAGGGAGTGGCCTACAGCGTCCGCGTCAGCCAGCTCCTACGTGAAGTCGAGCAAGGGGAGTCAAACGCCGGCACCTGAACTCGCTCCACCGCGCCCCGAGGTGGCCGAGCTGGCGCCCCGGATCTGGCAGGTGATCGACAACGCTCCGGTGGTGACGGCCGTCACGCATAAGGATGCGGATGGCGACACGCTCGGTTCCGCGCTCGCCCTTGCGCTCACGCTCGAGCCGATCGGAAAATCAGTGCCCGTGCTCTCTTCGCCGCCGGTACCGGCTGCCTGGTGGTTTCTGCCCGGCATCGAGCGCGTCAACCGGCAGGCACCGCCGGCGGGAACCCCGGTTTTCATCTTCGACTCCAGCGATGCGTCGCGCGCCGGCAGCTACGAGCCGGTGGTGACTCAGGCGAGGGTGGTCGTCAACGTCGACCACCACGTCACGAATGCCCAGTTCGGCACCATCAACCTGGTCCTGACCGATGCCGCCTCGACGGGCGAGCTGGTCTACGACCTGCTCAAGGCCTGGAAGCTCCACATCCCGGCAGGGGCCGCCTCATGCCTGTACGCGACCATCCTTTCTGATACGGGTGGTTTCCGCCACGACAACACTTCGGCGCACGCGCTCCGCGCCGCCGCTGAGCTAGTTCAGCTCGGCGCCGACCCGGTCACGATCGCTCGCGGCCTCTTCAAGAGCCGACCGGCATCGGGGCTGCGGATGCAGGGGCGGATCCTGCAGGGGTTGCACTACGAGTTCGGCGACCGCCTGGTCTGGGGTTCGATCAGCCAGGCCGGGCTGCGCGACAGCGGTGCCTCGACCGACCAGGCCGATAGCGCGATCGACCAGCTCAACACCGTCCGCGGCCAGGAACTCGCCATCCTCTTCAAGGAAGTCGGACCGCAGCTGACCAAGGTGAGCATCCGCAGCCGCGACCAGGTCGATGCCGCGGAGCTCGCCGCAACGTTCGGCGGCGGTGGCCACCGCCGGGCCGCCGGCCTCGAGCTGGCGCTGCCGCTCAAGGACGCGGAGGCCAAGGTGCTGGCCGTCGTGCGCGCTCGCATGAACGACCTTAAGTGACCTCCGGCATCCTGAATGTCAACAAGCCGGTCGGGCCATCGTCGTTTGCTGTCGTGCGCAACCTGCGCCAGTTGCCGGGGGTGCTCAAGGCCGGGCATGGCGGGACGCTTGACCCGGCGGCGGACGGGGTGCTGCCGATTTTGATCAATGCCGCCACACGCGTGGCCGACTTCGTGCACGAATGGCCGAAGACCTACCTGGCGACCATCACATTCGGTTTTACGTCAGATACGGGTGACCGCGAAGGCACGATTCGCCCGGCCGGTGACCCGGCAGCCATCTCGCGGGCGACCATCGAGGCCGCGTTGCCGGCCTTCACCGGTCACATCGACCAGGTCCCGCCGCTGTACTCCGCCCTGAAGCAAGGAGGTGAAGCGCTCTACCGAAAGGCTCGTCGCGGCGAGCAGGTCGAGCGCGTCGCGCGGCCAGTCGAGATCTATGCCATCCGCCTGCTCGACTATGACGTCGGCTCGGCGGTCGCTCGCCTCGAGGTGAGCTCCGGTCGCGGGATGTACGTCCGTAGCCTTGCCCACGATCTCGGGTCCGCCCTGGGAAGCGGCGCCTACCTCTCGGGCCTCACGCGCACCGCGGTCGGCCCGCTAACCGTTAGTGATGCGGTTCCGCTGGCGACGCTAACCGCGGTGGGGGAGGGGTGGACGCGCTGGCTGCTGCCCATGGACCTGCCGCTGCGTACCTGGCCTGCAATCGCGCTTGATGCCGCCGGGGTTGCCGCAATTCGCAATGGTCGCGCCGTGCCCGCCCCGAACAGCACGGCTGGTCGCTACCGATTGCTCGGTCCCGACGGGGACCTGCTGGCCTGGGGCGAGGCGGACGCGACCATGCGGATCCAGCCGCGCGCCGTCTTTCCCTCATGACGCAAGTCAGCTTCGGTTTCCCAGCGGCGGGCTTCCTTGGACCGAGTCACATGACGATGGGCACCTTCGACGGTGTGCATCGCGGCCATCAGGCGTTGCTCAAGCCCTTGGTTGCCGGCGCTCGTCGGGCGGGCGCCGCCAGCGTGGTGGTCACCTTCGAGCCGCATCCGCGATGCGTGCTGGACCCCGAAAATTGCCCCGCGAACCTCACGACGCTCGAGGAGAAAACCTGGCTGCTCGATCAGCTCGGCCTCGACCACCTGGTCGTGATCCCCTTCACGCCCCAGATCGCCGCCCTGAGCCCAGCGGTGTTCATGCAACGGCTCTTGCGCGGCATCCAGGTACGGCGCATGGTGATCGGGGAGAATCACCGGTTCGGGCACGGACAACGCGGCGACCCGGCGTTCTTGCGCCGGCTGGGCACCCGGCACGACTTTACCGTTGAGGTCGCCCCGACGCTGGCGCGCGGCAAAGCGCCGATCAGCAGCTCCCGGATCCGCCGCCTCGTCCTGCTCGGCCAAGTTCGGGCCGCGGCCCAGCTGCTGGGACGGGACTACGTCATTCGCTCCACCGTCGAGCATGGGCTCAAGCGTGGACGAGAGCTTGGCTTCCCAACCGCCAACCTGCGGATCAGCCCGAACAAATTGTTGCCGGCAACCGGCATCTACGCCGTCCGGGTCGAAATCGAGGGCCGGACCTATGCCGGTGCCCTGAGTGTCGGGTTCCGGCCGACCTTCGGCAGCAACAGCCTCACGGTCGAGGTCTTCATCCTCGATTTCGATGGTGATGTCTACGACAAGTTGCTGACCGTATGGTTCGTGCAGCGGCTGCGCGCGGAAAAGCGGTTCGCCTCGGTGCCGGCGCTGCAGCAGCAGATGTCACGCGACGTTGCGGCCGCCAGGCGCATCCTTGGCATCGACCCGGCTGCCGACCGGACGTGAGCGAGACGCCGCCGCCACTGATCATCGTCAACCCGGCGGCCGGTGGCGGTCGGGCCGGCGGCTTCTGGCGACGTTGTGCGGAAGCCTGCGCCGGCGTGGCCTTCGATGTGGTCGAAACGAAACAGCGTGGTGATGCGGCCAACTATGCCGCCCAGGCGGGCGATCGGCTGGTGATCGCGGTGGGCGGCGACGGCACGGCCCACGAGGTCGTGAATGGCCTCCTTCGGCGACCGAGCGGCAGCCCGCCCCGGGTCGGATTCCTGCAACGCGGGACCGGCGCCGACCTTCGACGCACCCTGGCAAGCCCGCGCCGGGCGGAGGACGTGGCCGCGTGGCTTCGGATTGATCGCTGGCGCCTGATTGACGTCGGTCGCGTCGGAACCTCGACCGGCCGACGCTATTTCATCAATGTGGCGGATGCCGGCATTGGCGCGGAGGTCGTGCGGCGAGCGGCCCGGGGACCCGCGGTCGCGGGTGGGACGGTCAACTTTCTCGGCGGCGCTATGGTCAGCCTGCTCACACATCGAAACGCGCTGGTCCAGCTTCGCCTCGACGACGGGCCGGTCTTGAACCGCCGCATCCGTACGGTGGCCGTCGCCAATGGGTCCTACCTTGGCGGTGGGATGTGGATCGCGCCCAAGGCTCAACCCGATGACGGCCTCTTCGACGTCGTCACGATTGGTGACGTCAGCCGCACGCTCGGCATCCGCAGCCTCCCCATGCTGTACCGAGGAACCCATGGCCAGCTGGCCCAGGTTGAGTTCGGCCACGCCCGCCGGGTCGAGATCGATAGCGAGCAGCCGATCGGCGTCGAAGCGGACGGCGAGCTCGTCGGTCACACGCCCGCGGTATTCGAGATCGTCCCTGGCGCCCTCCAGGTTATCGATTGGCGCCCTTCGGGTATACTCTCCCCTGACCGAGCGCGAGTGTCCGACTAGCCAACGGCACTCGGGCGGGTGATCTTAGGAGGTACAGCGACTGGCAACAACGACCAAGGCGAGCGTCATCGACGCCAATCGCCTCAGTGAGAAGGACACCGGGTCATCCGAGGTCCAGATCGCAATCTTCAGCGAACGGATCAATCACCTCACCGACCACCTGAAAACGCACGCCCATGACCACAATTCGCGGCGCGGGCTGCTCCAGCTGGTCGGCAAGCGCCGCCGCCTGCTGAACTATCTGCAGCGGACCGATATCGACCGGTATCGGGCGGTTATCGCCAAGCTCGGGCTCCGGAGGTGATGGCCTAGAGCGACACCGACTGCCCGGGCGGGACCGCATCGCGCAGGGTTAGAGATTGGTGCGCGGAGAAAGGGTTCCTTTTCTTCGGACCCCAACCCCTAACCCGCCAGTGACGAGATCTGCCTGGGCCGATTGCCAATAGTATTCGGCCGCCATGTGCGGCCCAGGAGGAATCGTGAACCAAACACATGCGGGAAATCCCGCAACCCAGACAGAGCTCGAAATCGGCGGACGGACCCTGAAGGTCGAAACGGGGCACATCGCCCAGCAAGCATCCGGTGCGGTCACTGTCCGGATGGGCGACACCATGTTGCTGGTCACGGCAACGATGTCGGCAACGCCGCGGGAAGGGATCGACTTTTTCCCGCTCACCTGTGACTACGAAGAGAAGCTCTACGCCGCCGGCAAGATCCCAGGCGGCTTCATCCGGCGTGAAGGCCGTCCCAGCGAGCAGGCGGTTCTCAACAGCCGCCTGATCGACCGACCGATCCGGCCGCTGTTCCCCAAGGACTTCCGCAACGACGTCCAGATCGTCGCGACCGTACTCTCGGTGGACCAGGATGCCGATCCGGCGACCATGGCCATCAACGGCGCGTCGCTGGCGCTCTCGATCTCACCGATCCCGTTCCAGGGTCCGATTGGGGCCGTTCGCATCGGCATGCTCGATGACCAGCTGGTCGTCGGTCCGCCGATCAACCGGCTGGCGGAGAGCAAACTCGACCTCGTCGTCGCCGGCACCCGCGAGGCCATCATCATGGTCGAGGCCGGAGCCAAAGAAGTGCCCGAGGAGACCATCGTCGAGGCCCTTCGCATGGCGCATCGCGAAATCGTCCGAATCTGCGAGATGCAGGACGCCTTCGCCCGCGAAGTCGGCAAGCCGAAGGTCGCGGTGACGGAGAGCCCCAAGGACCCGGAAGTCGACGAGGCGGTCGACCGGTTCCTGTCGGAACGGCTCGACCAGGCGCTCTTCAATCCCAACAAGGCGCTCCGCGAGTCTGCGCTCGACGATCTGAAGAAAGAGACCGTGACGGAGCTCGGCCCGCAGTTCGCCGACCGCCTGCCGTACCTGGCCAAGAGCTTCGAGGCCAAGGTCAAGCAGCGCGTCCGCAACAAGATCCTCGACGAGGGCGTGCGACCGGACGGGCGCAAGACGACCGAAATCCGGCAGATCACCTGCGAAGTCGGCATTCTGCCGCGCACGCACGGATCGGCGCTGTTCACCCGGGGCCAGACCCAGGCGCTCAGCATCGTCACGCTCGGTTCGATCGGTGACAAGCAGAAGCTCGATGGGCTCGGCCTCGAAGAGTTCAAGCGCTTCATGCATCACTACAACTTCCCGCCCTACAGCGTCGGTGAGGCACGGCCGCTTCGTTCGCCGGGCCGGCGCGAAATCGGCCACGGCGCGCTCGCCGAGCGGGCGCTGCTGCCGGTGGTGCCGACCGAGGAGGAATTCCCATACACGATCCGGTTGGTCACCGAGATCCTCTCGTCCAACGGCTCGACCTCGATGGCGAGTGTGTGCGGGTCAAGCCTGGCGATGATGGATGCCGGCGTCCCGACCAAGGGTCAGGTGGCTGGCATCGCCATGGGCTTGATCACCGGCGACGGGAAAGTCGCCGTTCTGAGCGACATCCAGGGCGTCGAAGATGCACTGGGTGACATGGACTTCAAGGTGGCGGGGACGCGTAAGGGCGTGACCGCCATGCAGATGGACATGAAGATCAAGGGCATCAGCATCGACACCATGGCCGGCGCCATCCAGCAAGCGAAGGATGGCCGATTTTTCATCATGGACAAGATGGACGCGACGCTTGCCCAGCCGCGAGCTGCGATGTCGGAGTACGCGCCGCGCATGGTCACGGTGCAGATCCATCCCGACAAGATTCGCGAAGTGATCGGCCCCGGGGGCAAGATGATCCGCAAGATCATCGAAGACTCGGGTGTCACCAGCATCGACATCGAGGATGACGGCCGCGTCATCATCGGCTCGGTTAACGGTGAGTCGGCCGCCAAGGCCGAGCAGCTGATCCGCGATCTGACCGGCGAAGTCGAGGTCGGGAAGAACTACCGGGGCAAGGTCGTTCGCATCATGCCCTTCGGCGCCTTCGTCCAGATCCTGCCCAACCAGGACGGGCTGGTACATATCAGCCAGCTGGCCGAGGACCGAGTCGAGCGCGTCGAGGACGCGGTCAATGTCGGCGACGAGATCGACGTCAAAGTGACGGAGGTCGATCGCCAGGGCCGCGTGAACCTCTCGCGCAAGGCCGTGCTTCAAGAGGCCAAAGGCATCACCAATGGCGACTGGATCGTGACCGAGCGGGATCGGGGCGGCCCGCGTCGCGAAGGCGGCGGGACTGGCGGCGGGTACCGACCGGGTGGTGGCGACCGCGGCCCACGTCGCGATTTCGACCGGGCCGGCGGCCGCGGACGCGATAACCGCAACTAGGAATTAGGGCCTGTGGAAATCTGGTATGCCGGGGCATCGGTCCCGGCATACAATGGGCCCCGGTTTGGATTTTCTCGACCTGCCGAGCTTGAGCGCGGCGGTTCACGGTTGCCGGCGCTGTCCGTTGGGTCACTCGCGGACCAACGCCGTGCCGGGGGTGGGCCCGGGCGATGCCCGCATCATGATCGTGGGAGAGGCGCCGGGCCAGAACGAGGACCTGCAGGGCGAGCCGTTCGTCGGGGCGGCCGGCAAACTGCTCGATCAGTTGCTACGCGGGATCGGTCTGTCGCGCGCCGACGTCTTCATCACCAACATTCTGAAATGCCGTCCGCCCGGGAATCGGGATCCGTTGCCGGCCGAAGCGGAGGCCTGCTCACCGTATCTCGAGCAGCAGCTGCGCCTCATCAAGCCGGAAGTCGTCCTCGTGCTCGGTCGGCACGCCCTCGGGCGCTTGCTCCCAGGGTATGAGTCCATCTCCCGGCTGCATGGAAAATTGGTGGTAAAGGACGGCGTGAGCTACATCCCCGTCTATCATCCGGCGGCCGCCCTGTATAACAGTTTTCTGATGGGTCCGCTGGAGCAGGACTTCAAGGCCGTCAAGGCCCACCTCGACCGGATGGAGGAGCGGCGTCAAGTGGTCGCCGCCGCCGCCGAACCGGTCGCCAAGCCGGAGGAGCAGCTCACCCTTTTTGGCTAAGCAGCCCAGGTTGCGCGCCATTCCCCTCGGGGGTCTGGGCGAAATCGGTCGCAACATGATGGCGCTCGAGTACGACGACAACATCGTCGTCATCGACGCCGGCCTCATGTTCCCCGAGGAGGAGATGCTGGGGGTCGACCTGGTCCTGCCGGATGTCACCTATCTGGTGGAGCGCAAGGACAAGGTGCTCGCCTTCCTCCTGACGCACGGCCATGAAGACCACGTCGGCTCGCTTCCCTATATCCTGCCCAAGGTCTCTGCCCCGATTTACGGCAGCCGGTTGACGCTGGGCTTCATCAAGAACCGGCTCAAAGAGCACAAGCTCGTCGACCAGGTCGATTTACGCGAGATCAAGGCCGGCGATGTGATCGAGCTCGGGCCCTTCAAGGTCGAGTTCATCCACGTCGCCCACAGCATCCCCGACACCACCGCCCTCGCTATCGAGACGCCGGTTGGGATGGTGATCCACACAGCCGACTTCAAGATGGACCAGACGCCGGTCGACGGCCAGCCCACCGACATGGCACGGCTGTCGCATTTCGGGAACCGGGGCGTGATGTTGCTGATGTCCGACAGCACCAACGCGGAGCGCGATGGCTTCACCCCATCGGAGCGCACCATCGGAGAAGCCTTCCAGGAGCTGTTCGGCCAGTGCCCGGGCCGGATCATCATCTCGACCTTCGCCTCGAACATCTACCGGATCCAGCAGGCGCTCAACACCGCGGCCCGCTACAAGCGCAAGGTGGCGGTGATTGGCCGTTCGATGGTGAACAACCTCACGATCGCCCAGGAGCTTGGTTACATCCAGATGCCCGGCGACATCATGATCAAGATCCAGGACATCAACAAGGAGCCCGACGAGAAGCTCGTCATCCTTTCCAGCGGGAGCCAGGGCGAGCCGCTCTCCGCGCTGACCCGCATTGCCGCCCAGGAGCATCCGCAGGTGAAGCTCAAGTCCGGCGACACGGTCATCCTCTCGGCCACGCCCATCCCCGGGAACGAGGAGCTGGTCTCCCGCACTATCAACAACTGCTACAAGCACGGCGCCCGCGTCTTTTACTCGGCGCGCAACCGGGTGCATGCTTCGGGCCACGCCAGCCGCGAGGAGTTGAAGCTGATGTTGAACCTGGTGCGACCCAAGTTCTTCATGCCGGTCCACGGCGAGTTCCGCCACCTGGCGCTGCACGGCGAGATCGCCCAGGAGGTCGGCATCAGCAAGGATCGCGTGATCGTCACCGACGACGGAAACACGGTCGAGCTCGGTGATGGCATTCCCCACTTCGGCAACAAGGTGCCGGCCGGCTACGTCTTCGTCGATGGCCTGGGCGTAGGCGATGTCGGGTCGGTCGTCTTACGCGACCGGCGCATCCTCTCCGAGGACGGCATTTTCATCGTGATCGTGACGGTCGACAAGGACACCGGGCAGGTCGTGTCCGGTCCCGATCTGATCTCGCGAGGCTTCGTCCATCAGCAAACCTCGGACGCCCTGCTCGAGTTGGCCCGCCAGCAGGTGCTCGCGACCATCAACAAGCCGGGCCGCGGCGCACCGGAATGGCAGGTCATCAAGAACTCCATACGAGACTCCTTGAGCAAATACCTCTACGAGCAGATGCGCCGCCGCCCGATGATCATCCCGATCGTCGTCGAAGTGTAAGCCCGCTCCCAGCGAAACAGCGCGCCTCACGCTACGATGCAACGCAGCGGGTTCGCGGCCAGTCGACGGGGACCAGGAACGAGAGGAGGGGTGACATGAGTGTCGCAACGCCTACGCTCACCAAGCAAGACGAGGAGCAGCGCGGCGCGCTCGTCGAGCGTGTGTTTCATGGCGGCATCGCCATGCTGGAGATGTTCAGTATTTATGTCGGCGACCGGTTGGGACTCTATCGAGCCCTCGCGCAGGGTGGCCCGTCAACCGCAACGCAACTGGCACAGTCAGCGGGCATCGATGCGCGCTATGCGCGCGAGTGGCTCGAGCAGCAGGCGGTGGCCGGCATTCTCGAGGTGGCAATGGAGAGCGCGGATGGCAGCAAGCGGGAGTACCGTTTGCCTCCCGGCCACGCCGAGGTGCTGTTGGACGGCGACAGTCTCAACTACCTGCTGCCCATTACCTGGGCAATCCCCGGGTTGGCGGCCACGCTCCCCGCTCTCCTGACGGCCTACCGGCGGGGCGGCGGTGTGCCGTACACCGAGTATGGGCCGGAATTCCGCAACTCGATTGCCTTGCTGAACCGGCCGATGTTTTTGAACCTGCTCGGCAGCGAATGGCTACCGGCCATGCCTGACATCGATCGCCGCCTGCGCGCGGATCCGCCGGCAAAGGTGGCCGATGTCGGCTGTGGAACCGGTTGGTCCTGCATCGCCATCGCCACGGCCTATCCAAACGTGCATGTCGACGGCTTCGACCTCGACGATGCATCGATCGCGAGCGCACGCGAGAATGCCGCGACGGCCGGCATCGGTGACCGACTAAGGTTTGAATCGCGCGATGCCGCCGCCGCCGGCCCCGCCGGCACCTACGACCTGGTCACGGCCTTCGAGACCATCCACGACATGTCGGACCCGGTCAGGGCTCTCTCCGCTATGCGCGCACTGGTCGCTCCCGGCGGCGCGGTGCTCGTGGCCGACGAAAAAGTAGCCGAGGCCTTCACCGCCCCCGGGGATGACGTCGAGCGCTTCATGTACGGGTGGAGTGTCTTGCACTGCCTGCCGGTCGGTCGGGTTGACCCGCCCGCGCTCGGTACCGGGACCGTCATGCGCCCGGATATCCTGCGCGGATATGCCAGGCAGGCGGGATTTTCTGGTGTCGAGATTCTGCCGATCGAGCACGATTTCTGGCGCTTCTACCGTTTGCGGCCGTGAGCGCAAAAGTGACGCGTACTAACAGTATGTGAGTGCGCGATCATCATCGGATGATGGGCAGGTATGTTATTAATAGCTGCGCGAGAGCCTCTTGATGCTTTCGAGGAGGTAAAGGGATGGCCAATACACAAGGCAACGGTGGATCGAACTCTGCGGTCGTCGCCATCTTTGCGATCGTCGTGATCGTGTTGGTGCTGGGGTTTGTGATCCTCGTCCACCCGTTCGGTGCCTTCAGCACGACCGGTTCGCCAGCGGCCAGCGGCTCGGCGCCCGCGAGCGCGGCGGCCTCGGTGGCGGCGTCAGCGTCGAAGTCGCCTTAGGTCGGATCTAGAGTTTCCCCGGTCTACTCGAGCTCTTCGACCGGGTCGCCCGTGTAGCTGTCGATCTTCTTGTTAACGGCGCCCGGCGCGTTGTCGACGATGTGCATGGCCGCCTCTTCCGCACTGGGGTAGCCGCCTTCGTCGCCTTTTTCGGACCGGAGTTCGCCGCCACCATCTTCCGACTCGTCGTCGATAAGACGGACCTCCTCGACGTCCGCGCTCAGGCGGTCGGGGACTTCCTCGCGCAGCCGCTCATCGAGCGTGTCCTGGTGAAAGTAGTCATCCGGCGCCTGCTTGTAGTCGCGCGGCGCGACCTCACCTTCCTGGGCGTCGCCCGTGATCTCCTTGCTGGGAAGTGCGCCCATCAGGTCCGGTTGCCCTTCGGAATCGAGGTCTTCGTCTTCGGGAAGCGCCGCGCCGCGCGCTCGACCTCGGGGGCCCGGCGCCGCGTCGAGATCGGGGATGCCCTGCGTATCGAGGTCGTCGTTCGGGTCTTGATCCTGCTTAGCCATACGTCAGTTATACCCCTAGCGTCCCGAAGCCACGACATCTTAGATTGACTTCAATGAGCGAGGCTCGGTCCCGACGCTTCCCTCCAGTGTCCGGCCCGTACGGCTGGGCGGGGGCCGCATTGGTGGTGACGGCGCTCGCCAGCCAGATGGGTGCGGCCCTCTTCCTGTTCTTGCTCGTCCTGAACCGCGATGGACGTTTCGTCATCCCGATGATCATCTGCTTCTTTCTGGCCTTTCCTCTGCTCGGGGCCGCGCTGGTCCTCTGGCGGATCGGCATGAAGCAGGCCGGTACGCTCGGGACTAGCTCGCTGGCGAAGGACCGACAAAGGCAAATGCTCGGCACGCTTGCCGGCATGAACCTTGGACTCATTCTGGGCGTCGGCGCCTTCGTCTATCTGGCGCTCCGACTCAACGGAACTCGTCGATTCGTGTTTGCGATGGTACCGATCTTCCTCGCGGGCATCGTCTCGCACCTCGGCCTACTGAAACTGCGTCAGCTCCAGAATCGGCCCATGCCTCGCGTCCTGGGGCTGGCGCCGAAGCACGAGGCGATCCTTTTTATCGCGGTGAGTCTGATCGGTGCGGCGCTCCTGGTGGTAACCGGTCTGTTCTGGATTCCCAATTAGCCGGGACTTTTCTTGCTCGTCTCGGCAGGCTAGAATGCAGCCATTCGTCACAGCAGACGTCGCAGCCACCCAGCCAGTGTGAGAACCCGGCGGAAGCGGATCGCGCGCCCCAAGCGCTCGGCCTCGCGCCAGCGCTTTCGGATCAAGGCGCCCCGCCTGCCGAAGCTGGAAGTCCCAAAGTCCCAGCAGCGCGAGCTTGCCGGGATCGGCTTCCTCCTCCTGGCCGGCCTGCTGGTGCTGGCGGTCGCGCTCCAGGCGAGCGGCTCCGCTATGCACGCGCTTCGCGGCGGGTTGGTGGGCCTGTTTGGCTGGGGTGTGGTGTTCGTCATCCTCGCCGCCGTCGTCGCCGGCGCCGAGCTCCTGATGCCGTGGATCGAAAAGATGACCTGGGGACGCGGCCTCGGCATCGCGCTGCTGCTGATCAGCTCATTGGGGCTTCTGCATCTCTCCGCCGGGACAAGCGGCGGGTCCGTGGGGCGAGCTGAGGGCGAAGCCCTGCGCAGCCTGGTCGGCACGGCCGGCAGCGTCCTGATTTTGAGCGCGGTCTTCCTTGGTGGCCTGGTCCTCGCCTTCGATATCTCGATCCGCGGGACGGTCGGAGCCCTGCGTGAGCATTACCTCGAGAACCGACCCGAGTCAAAGCCGGCGACCAGGGAGAAGAAATCGGCGGAGGCATGGAATCCGCGCAACCAGGTGGTTCGCAATGAGATCGCCGAACCGGTGCTGGTCCCGATCCATGGCGTCGCCGCGGCAACCCGGCCGGCTGTCCCTCCGACGCCCCCGCCACCATCCCCAGAGCTCGAATCAGCGGTGGCGGCCCTGCAGGAACCAATCGAAGACGAGCCGCGCCGCAAGAAGGCCGGGGTCGCTGAGCCCGTGTTGACGGTGGTGCCGGGTGGCGACGCAGCCGCGCCGACCCTCCCGGAAGACGAGATCCAGCGGGTTTGGAACAAGCCCGACCTGACGCTGCTGGACACCGTCACGGTCCGAAAGGAACGGCTGCACGACGAGATCAAGGCGAACATCAAGCTGATCGAGCAGACGCTTGCGAGCTTCGATGTCGAGGCGACGGTCATCGGGGTCAACTCGGGTCCGTCGGTCACGCAGTACGAGCTGCAGCCGGGCCACGGCGTGCCGGTGCGCAAGATCACGGCACTGCAGAACGACCTGGCGCTCGCGCTCTCGGCGGCGATCCGGATCCAGGCGCCCATTCCGGGAAAGCCGGCGCTCGGGATCGAGGTCCCCAACAAGGCGACCAGCCTGGTGACGCTCCGAGAGATCATCCAGACGCCGACTTTCCAGAACGACCAGACCTTGCTATCGCTCGCGATCGGCACCGATGTCTCGGGCAATACCGTGGTCGGCGACCTGACCCGGATGCCGCATCTGTTGATCGCCGGCGCGACCGGGTCGGGCAAGAGCGTGTGCATCAACGCATTGATCGCCGGCATGCTGTTCCAGGCCACACCGGAGGAACTGAAGTACATCCTGATCGACCCCAAGCGCGTCGAGTTCTCGATGTTCCAGGACATGCCGCATTTGCTGGTGCCGGTCGTGACGGAATCGGATCACGCGACCTCGGCCCTGCGCTGGGCCGTGGCCGAAATGGAGACGCGCTACAAGCTGTTCGCCAGCCACACCGTGCGCAACATCGCCGACTTCAACGGAAAGGCTCCCGACATGGGATTGAATCCCCTGCCCTACATCGTGATCGTCATCGATGAGCTGGCCGACCTGATGATGGTGGCCGCCGGCGAGATCGAGGAGCTGATCTGTCGCATCGCCCAGTTGGCCCGCGCGGTTGGGATCCACCTGCTGGTCGCCACGCAGCGACCTTCGGCGGACATCATCACCGGGTTGATCAAGGCCAACATCCCATCGCGGATCGCTTTTGCGGTCAGCTCCAGCATCGACTCGCGCGTCATCCTCGATGAGACCGGGGCGGAGAAGCTGCTCGGCCGCGGCGACATGCTTTACCTGCCGGTCGAGGCGGGCCGCGCGACGCGCCTGCAGGGTGTGTTCGTCTCGGACCGCGAGATGAAGGCGATCATCGACTTCTGGAAGGCGCAGGGCAAGCCGCAGTACCAGGAAGAGATCTTCAACGTCGAGGCGACGGTCTCGTGGGTGAAGGAAGGCATGAAGCGCGATCCGCTCTTCGCCAAAGGGGCCCACGTCGTCGCCACCGAAGGCCGCGCCTCGGTGTCGCTATTGCAACGCAAGCTCAATGTCGGCTATACGCGGGCGGCACGGATCGTCGACCAGCTCGCTGACCAGCGGGTGATCGGTCCCTATGAGGGCAGCAAGTCGCGCGAGGTGCTGATGAACCTGCTCGAGGTCGATGAACTGGTCAGAGACCTCGATGACGCCAACTCGTGACGATGCCCCCACCCTGCCCTCCCCCGCAAGCGGGGGAGGGAAAGGCAAAGATGCGACAGACAGCTGTCAAAACGCGCGGTTAGGATAGGGCTCAATGGCGCAGGAGTACTCGTTCGACGTCGTCTCGCAGTTCGATCGGCAGGAGCTGGTCAACGCGGTGAACCAGGCGCAGCGGGAGATCGTGACCCGCTACGACTTCAAGGACACCGGCGCGTCGATCGACCTGGGTGAGAGCGAGATCACGTTGAGCGGCCCGAGTGATTTCAAGATGAAGGCGATGCTTGACGTGTTACAGAGCAAGCTGGTCAAGCGCCAGCTCTCGCTGAAGATCCTCAAGCCCGGCCCGATCGAGCCGGCGGCAAAAGGGACGGTCCGGCAAAAGCTCGAGCTGGTGCAGGGCATCGACGACGAGCTGGCCCGCACTCTGGTCAAGCAGATCAAGCTGGTGTCCCCCAAAGTGCAGCCGCGCATCCAGGGCGACACGATCCGGGTGTCGAGCCGGGACAAAGACCTGTTGCAGCAGGTGATCGCGAGTTTGAAGGCGAGCGAAGCCGCGGTCCCACTTCAGTTCATCAACTACCGGTGAGCCGTGCCGCCCGATCCCGAGATGTTCGCGTTGGCCCAGCAGGTGGGGGAGCGGTTGCGCCGGCAAGGCCGGTCGCTTGCGGTCGCGGAGTCGTGCACCGGCGGCTTGCTTGGGGGTGCGCTGACGGACGTTCCCGGGAGTTCGGCCTATTTTCTCGGCGGCGTGATCAGCTATGCCGATCGAGTGAAGGTGGATCAGCTGGGCGTGTCCGAGGCGACGCTGCGACGGTATGGGGCCGTCAGCGAGCAGACGGCCGCCGCCATGGCGACCGGCGTTCGCCAGTTGCTGCAGGCAGACATCGGTGTCTCGATCACCGGGGTGGCCGGGCCGGACGCCGAAGGCGCCAAGCCGGTTGGACTGACCTTTATCGGCATCGCAGCCCCCACCCTGCCCTCCACGAGAGGGGGAGGGGAATCAGTGCTGACGCATCGTTTTCAATGGACCGGCGATCGCTGGGACAACCGGCGCCGCTCGGTGATCGCCGCCCTGGAGCTCCTGGTCCAGACCCTGGGGTTATAGTGTTGACAGTTACACAAATCCGTATTACAGTGGTCGGGTCGGCCAGACCCCATCACGAAGCAAGGGGAGACTAGATGTCAGAGAAAGAACGGGCATTGACGGCTGCGCTCAGCCAGATCGAGCGCAGCTACGGGAAGGGCGCCATCATGAAATTGGGAGAAGCCGCCGCCCAGAAAAACATCGACGTGATCCCGACGGGTTCGCTCACGCTCGACATGGCGCTCGGGGTCGGTGGCATCCCGCGCGGCCGGGTGGTGGAGATTTACGGCCCGGAGTCCTCGGGGAAGACGACGCTGGCGCTGCACGTCATCGCCCAGTCGCAGAAGCTGGGTGGCGTGGCCGCCTTCATCGATGCCGAGCATGCCCTGGACCCGGTCTACGCCGGCCACATCGGGGTCAAGACCGAGGACCTGCTGATTTCGCAGCCGGACACTGGTGAGCAAGCGCTCGAAATCGTCGACGTGCTGGTCCGTTCCGGCGCCGTCGATGTCATCGTCGTCGACTCGGTGGCGGCGCTGGTGCCGAAGGCGGAGATCGACGGCGAGATGGGGGACAGCCACGTCGCCCTGCAGGCCCGCCTGATGTCGCAGGCGCTGCGCAAACTGACCGGGGCCATTTCCAAATCGAGCACCTCGGTGATCTTTATCAACCAGCTGCGCGAGAAGGTCGGCATCATGTTCGGCAATCCTGAGGTGACGACCGGCGGCCGGGCGCTGAAGTTCTATGCCTCGATCCGGCTCGACATCCGCAAAGTCGACTCGATCAAGAATGGGCTCGACGTGACGGGCAACCGGGTCAAGGTCAAGGTGGGGAAGAACAAGGTCGCGCCGCCCTTCAAGTCGGCCGAGTTCGACATCCTCTACAACGAGGGCATCTCCTACTGGGGCAGCGTGCTCGACGCCGCGGTTGACGCCACCCTGGTGGAGAAGGCCGGTTCATGGTTCTCCTGCAACGGCCAGCGGTTGGGCCAGGGACGCGAGCAAACCGTGGGCTTCCTCAAGGCAAACCCCAAGCTGGGCGAGGAGCTGATCGCACAGCTGAAGGGGAAGGCCGCGGAGAAGATCCTCCAGCCGGCGTGAGAAGCGGCGGCCGGCGAGCGACGCCGACCGCGCGTGAGCCCGAGAGCGCGCAGGCCGCCTATACCGAGGCGGTCAAGCGGCTGGCTCGACAGCCGCAATCGCGAGCGGCCTTGCGACAGCGACTCCTCCGGCTCGGCTACGTGGACGCTGCAATCGACGCCGCACTCGACCGTGCCCAGGGCGACGGCTACCTCAACGACCAGGAGTATGCCGCCACGCTGGTGCGCCGGCGCAGTCGCGGCCGGGGCCACGCGTTGATCGCCCAGGAGCTACGTGCCAAGGGCATCGGGGAGTCGACGGCCGGCCCGGCGCTGGCCGCGGTCGGCCCCGATGCCGAGGCGGCGGAAGCGCTGGCCCTCGGAAAAAGCCTGCTGGCCCACCGGCGCCTGGCCGACGCGCAGGCCCTGGTTGCCTACCTGGGTCCCCGCCTCAGCCGGCGTGGCTTCAGCAGTGGGCTCGTATACCGGGTCTGCCGCCTCCTGAGCGATGAGTGGGAGGCCGCCGGCCGGTTTGACAGTGTCGCTGAACGCGACTAAACTAGTCAAGATTCTGTCGCTCTTTAACGACTAGTCCCGCTGCGCCCACGCGCAGTGAGCAGAACCTTTAAAAGTCCATAAGCGAGGTGTAACTATGCCCATTCCATTGCTCCTGGTCGCAGGTGTCGTGGTGGGTGCGGCCGTGGGTGCTCTCGTCGCCTACCTCTGGGTTGGCAACGCCAACCGCCAGCGTGATCTTGTCTCCAACTCGGAGCGCGAAAAGCTGCTGTCGGATGCCGAGACCCAGATGAAGGAGATGGTCCTCGAAGCGAAAGAGGAAGCCCACCGCATCCGCATGAGCCTTGAGCAGGAGGTACGCGACGCACGTGCGGAGATCCAGCGTTCGGAACGCCGGGTCCAGCAGAAGGAAGAGTCGATCGACCGCAAGCTTGAAGACCTGGACCGAAAGGACCAGGCAGTGACCGCCAAAGAGTTGGAGATCGGGAGGACCAGGGAACGCGTCAACGATGCCCTCGCCGAGCAGGTGAAAGAGCTCGAGCGAATTTCGGGGATGACGCGGGCCGAAGCGAGGACGACAATCCTCACCAACCTTGAAAAGGAACTCAACCAGGAGATCGCGCAGAAGATTCGCGATGGCGAGGCGATCGTCAAAGAGGAGAGCGAAAAGCGCGCCCGCAACATCCTGGTGACCGCGATGCAGCGGGTTGCCGCCGAGCAGACCGCGGAGACCTCGGTTTCCGTGGTGGCCATCCCCAGCGACGAGATGAAGGGTCGCATCATCGGTCGTGAGGGGCGCAACATTCGGGCGCTCGAGCACGCGACCGGCGTCGACCTGATCATCGACGACACGCCGGAGGCCGTCATCCTGAGTGGCTTCGACCCGGTCCGCCGCGAGGTGGCGCGGGTGGCTCTCAACCATCTCCTGGTCGACGGCCGGATCCACCCGGCCCGGATCGAAGAGATGGTGACCAAAGCTCGCGGGGATGTCCAGAACCGGATTCGGGAAGAAGGCGAACAAGCGATGTTCGAGACCGGGGTGACCGGGCTGCACCCGGAACTGGTGAAGCTGTTGGGGACGCTGGCGTTTCGGACCAGCTACGGACAGAACGTCTTGACCCACAGCAAGGAGGTCTCCTTCCTCTGCGGAATGGCGGCGGCCGAGATCGGCGCCGACGTGGCGCTGGCCCGTGAGGCCGGCTTGCTGCACGACATCGGGAAGGCGATCGACCATGAGGTCGAGGGGTCCCACGCCATCATCGGCGGAGAACTCCTCAAACGACTCGGCAAGCCAGACGCGCTGGTGAACGCAGTCGCCGCCCACCACATGGACATCGAGCCAACCAGCCTCGAGGCGATTCTGACAGTGGCCTGCGATGCGGTCTCGGCAGCCCGCCCGGGCGCCCGCCGCGAAACGCTGACCACCTACATCAAGCGGCTCGAAAAACTGGAAAGCATCGCCAATTCGTTCGAAGGCGTCGAGAAGTCGTTCGCGATCCAGGCGGGCCGGGAGATCCGCATCATCGTCAAGCCGGACGCCATCGACGACAGCCGCGCCCAGATTCTCGCCCGCGATATCGCAAAGCGAATCGAAGGCGAGCTCAGCTATCCGGGCCAGATCAAGGTGACGGTGATCCGTGAGACCCGCATCGTCGAATTCGCTAAGTAACGAGAGAGGCGACCCACCGGGGCCGCCTCTTTTTTTTGGGCCCGCAAGCCCGCCGGTTTCCATCCCGTTTCATTGCGTGTGAAGCCGCCGGGTCGCGACTGGGCCCCGCTGATCGTGCTGGCCGTTTCGGGCGGCGTTGCCGTGGCTGGCGCTTGTTTCCTGGGTGGCTACGCGGTCGGATACGCGCAGCCACGGCATGAGGGCCAACGATCGGCGGCCCCGACCGCAGCACCGACACCGACACCGACCCTGAGCACCTCGCCCTCGGAAAGCCCGACGGTCGCCCCGACGCCGACGGCCAGCCCAACACCAACACCGGTTCGATGTTCCTTCGGGGACTTCCCTGCCTACCCGGGATCGGTGACCGCGACGGCACCAGCCCAGGGCTCGGCCGCGTGGCATGTGAACACCGATGCCGGCAAGGTGACGACCTACTACGCCAACGGCGCCGGCCAGGAAGTGTGGCAGTTTCGGTTGTCGTCGGCCACCGCGTCCCGCTCGCTCTTTTACATGAGCCGCGCCCCGTCCTGTCGCGGCGTTCTGTACGTCATGCCCGATCCGACCGGCACCTTCTACCAGGCCTTTCCGAATCCGCAGTAATCAGGACGGCGGCGACAGGAGGGCCCGCATCCCGGTACGAAAGGCGGTGGCTCCCGATTGTGCCGGATGGCGGACGTACACGGCGCCGTTGCCCACCGTGTCGGCAGCGATCCGGCCCACGCCGACGACCAGGCGGGGCCGAAGGATGTCGATGAGCCGCTCCGCATAGACAAGGCCGGCCGCGACCTCGGGTCGTGTCGGCCGCCGGTTGGATAAGGGTTCGCCGGAGAGATGCGGGTGCGTGGGGACCGTGTTCCAGAGGATGACTTGCCGCTCTGCACCGACCTCATCAAGGACGCCGTGGACGATGGTCCCGGAGGGTTCTTTCCATGGTCGTGGGCGCTGGCTCGACCGCCGGTACGGGTCACCCCAGCGCAACAGATCGAACTCGCTGGTGAAGGCGATGCCCGACCAGCGCATCCCCTGATAGCCGGCGGCCTCGCCGATCGCGAGCACATCCGCCTGGTCGCGCTCCTCGAGATAGCGCCGCAGATTGGCGAGCCGAATCGCCGGCGCATCGGGGACGTCGTCGGGACTGGTCTCGCGGAACTGGTTGAAGGTGGCGCCGATGGTTGCCGTCGAGAGGTCCGCGAGCAAGGCGTCGATCGCGATTAGCTTGTTAGGATTCGCCAATGCTCGTCACCGTACTGGCGATCGGCGATATCATCGGTCGCCCCGGGCGTGAAGCGGTCGCGCGTCTCGTGCCGCAGCTGCGCCGCGAGCTGAGCATCGACCTGGTGGTGGCCAACGGCGAGAATGCGGCTGGCGGTTTCGGCCTGACACCGAAGATCGCCGATGACCTCTTCGGACTCGGGATCGATGTGCTCACCTCCGGGAATCACATCTGGGACCAACGGGAGATGATGACCGGCTTCGACGACCGTCGACCGATTCTCCGCCCGCACAACTACCCATCCGGGGCGCCGGGCCGAGGCTGGTTCTGTCACGACCTGGGCGAAAAGGGCCAGGTGCTCGTCGGCAATGTGCAGGGTCAGCTCTTCATGCCACCGATCGATTCGGCCTTCAAGGCGGCGGACGAGATCCTGCGCCAGGGCGCCGGAACCAAGCTGGTGTTGATGGACATCCACGCCGAGGCGACCTCGGAGAAGATCGCCCTCGGTTGGTATCTCGACGGACGGGCCAGCTTCGTCTTTGGCACCCACACGCATGTTCCCACCGCCGACGCCCGGCTGTTTCCGGGTGGCACGGCCTTCGTGGCCGACCTGGGGATGGTGGGCCCCCGAGACTCGGTGATCGGGATGGACAAGGAAGCCAGCCTGCAGCGCTTCCTGACCGGGGTCCCGTACCGCTTCAAGGTGGCGGAAGGGGTGGTCCAATTCAACTCGGTCCTGGCCGAGATCGATGCCCTTTCGGGCAGGGCGACTCGTGTGGAGCGGGTCGATCGAGAGGTGAGCATCGAGTAAGCGCTTGACGACCCCTGGACTTGGGGTTAAGGTGTCCGGGGGCCAATCAAACGTTCGGTCACCGATCTCAATAGAATAGATGGACACTCTGGAAACAAAACCGCCATCGAACGGCTCAAAAGGGGAGAAGACGCTTTCGGCCAGCCCGGCTGCCGGTGTACCCCGCACGACCCGGCCGGCTATTGAGATCTTGAAGGTTTCGGCCACCTCCAAGCCGGTCGCCGTCGCGGGCGCCATCGCCGGCGTGGTGCGCAGCCAGACCCGGGTCGAGGTGCAGGCCATCGGCGCCGGCGCCATCAACCAGGCGGTCAAGGCGATCGCGATCTCCCGAGGCTATGTCGCCGCCGGTGGTATCGACCTGGTATGCATTCCCTCGTTCATCGACATCTCGATCGACGGTGAGGAGCGGACCGGGATCCGTCTGCTGGTCGAGTCCCGTTAAACTCGGTCGATGCCTGAGTCGACCGCCCCGCCACGGCTGCGGATTCCCGGCGCACCGCTAACCTTCGAACCGCACGCGTTTTCGCGACCACGTCCTAACGGGCATAAGCGGCCGCCATCGGGCCAGCGCTTTCACCTCTGGGTGAGCGGTTGCCAGATGAACGAGTCGGATGCGGACTATCTCTCGCAGGGCCTGACGGCGGCCGGCTTCAGCGCCGTCCCCGACCTCGACCAGGCGGACCTCGCCATCCTCGTCACCTGCTCGGTCCGCCAGAACGCCGAGCAGAAAGCCTACGGCCGGTTCCGCGAGCTCAAGGCCTGGAAGCGCGCGCGCCCGGGCCGGGCGATCGCGATCACGGGCTGCATGGCGAACAAAGAAAAGGATCGGCTCTACGAGCGGCTGCCCGACCTCGACTACCGCTTCGACATGCGTCAATACGAAGCCTTCATCCAGGATCTGCAGGGCGAGTACGAGACCGATCCGGCGCAAACCGGCGGGGCGATGTTGCAGCACGGCCTCACCGCCTACGTGCCCGTGATCTTCGGCTGCAACGAAGTGTGCAGCTTCTGCATCGTGCCCTTCGTGCGCGGCACCGAGCGCAGCCGCCCACTGACGGACGTGGTCGAAGATGTGCGGCGTTTCGCGCTCCAGGGGGTGCGCGAAGTCACACTGCTCGGCCAGACGGTCAACTCCTACCGCGATCCGGACACCAGGGCGGGCCTCTCCGATCTGCTCGAAGCGGTCGGAAATGTCCCGGGCATCTGGCGGGTTCGCTTCTTGACGTCGCATCCGCGCCATGTGCATGACGATCTGCTGCTCGCCATCCGCGACCTACCGCGCGTCTGCGAGCACCTTCACCTGCCCTTCCAGTCGGGCGACGACGCGATTCTGAAGCAGATGCGCCGGCGTTACACCACCGACGAGTACCGGGCGATCATCGCCCACGCCCGCGACCTCATCCCCGATCTTTCCGTTTCGACCGACGTCATCGTTGGCTATCCGGGGGAAACGGAGGAACAGTTCCAGAAAACGCTGGCGCTGCTGGAGGAGATCAAGTTCGACGTGGTCCACATCCAGGGCTTCTCTCCGCGCCCGCGGACCACGGCCGCCCTGCACCCGGACGACGTCACACCGCCCGAGAAGAAGCGGAGGATCAACATTCTGCTCGACGCGCAGCGACGGATCGCCGAGGACGCCAATCGGCGCTGGCTCGGTCGGACGGTCGAGATGCTGGTCGAGCGCGCCGAGGACTCGGAGGTCACCGGCCGCACCCGACAGAACCGAGTCATCATCGGCGCGGCGCCACTCGGCGCCCAGACCGGTACCGTTCGCCGGGTGCTTGTCGAGCAGGCCACGGCATGGCAGCTTCGAGGCCAGGTCCTCAACTAGGCAACGCCCTGAAGCCGGTCCCAGTCCTCGACCAGTACCAACGCGTCAAGCAGGAATATCCGGATGCCATCGTGCTCTTCCGCCTGGGCGACTTCTACGAGACCTTCGGGGAAGATGCTGAGCGGGCGGCGCCGCTGTTGGGCATCACGCTGACCTCACGTGAGCTGGGCAAGGGCCATCGCGTCCCGATGGCCGGCGTCCCCTATCACGCGTTCGAGAGCTACGTCGGCCGGTTGCTCAAGGCGGGATTGCGGGTCGCGCTCTGCGACCAGGTCGAGGATGCGGCTGCGGCTCGCGGGCTGGTGCGACGCGAGGTCGTCCGCGTGTTGTCGCCCGGGACGGTGGTCGAGGACGCGTACCTTACGGGCGGCACCAACTATGCGGTGGCGGTCTGTCTGCGCGCCCACTACCATGGCATCGCCGCCCTGGATTGCTCCACCGGCGAGCTGGCGTTGCTGCGGGTCGAGCCGAGCGACGAGGCGCTGCGCGATGAGCTGGCGCGACTGCGACCGGCGGAGCTGATCGCTTCGGAAGCCGACCAGCCACGGCTGCTCGCGCTGGCGGGGAGCACCCCGACCAGCTGGGTCGATCTAGGGGACTTCGATGCGCGCGCCGCGGTCGACCGGCTGCAGACGCTGCTTGGCGTCGAGACGCTGGCCGCCTTTGGTTGTGATGAGTGGCCCGAGGCCCTGGCCGCCGCCCATGCGCTCCTGCGGCACGCCGAACGGTCGCGGCTCCGGCTCGAGCCCGGTCTGCTGCGCTTGCACGCGGAGCACCCACGAGCGTTCATGCATCTCGACCCGCCGACGCGGCGCAGCCTTGGACTTGCCGCGGATCGATCGTCGTCCGCCGACGACCTCGTCGCCCTGATCGTCGCCGGGGCGACGACCGCGATGGGGTCGCGACAGCTGCGGCGCTGGCTCGACCAGCCGTTGCGCACGCGCGAGCCCCTCGAGGAGCGACTCGCCCGGGTGGCCGTGCTGGTCAATGATCCGCTGGCCCGCGGCCAGCTGCAGGCCGAGCTGCGCGGTCTGCCCGACCTGGAACGGATCGCCGGCCGGACCGGCCAGGGCCTGGCGACGCCCCGCGATCTGCAGGCGCTGGTCAAAGCCCTTCGCGCGGTTCCCGGCATTCAACGCCTTGCTGCCCGATGGCCGGAACTGGCCTCGCCGCCTATGGCCGCGACGTTAGTCGACTTAGAGTCGGCCCTGGCGGCGGCCCTTGTCGATGACGTGCCGGCCACGCTCAAGGATGGAGGCGTTTTTCGTCCGGGGTTCGACACCGAGCTCGATGGCATCCGGGATGGCTCGCGCGCGGCGCGCGAATGGATCGGTGCGCTGGAGCAGCACGAGCGGCAGCGAACCGGCATCCGGACGCTCAAGGTTGGTTTCAACCAGGTCTTCGGGTACTACATCGAAATCAGCCACGCCAACCGTGAGGCGATCCCGTCCGAGTACGTCCGCAAGCAAACGCTGGTCAACGGCGAGCGCTATATCACCCCGGAGTTGAAAGAGAAGGAAACCCTCGTCCTCAACGCCAAGAGCGCGATGGTGGCGCGTGAGCAGACGCTCTTCAGCGAGCTGGGCCGTCGCATCACCGCCGCCGGCAAGGATGTGCTCGACACCGCCGCCTGGCTTGGCGAGCTCGATGCCGTCACCGCGCTGGCGAGCGTTGCGAGCCGGCATCGGTGGGTGCGCCCCAGCCTTCAGGATGAGCCGGGGATCGAGATCATCGGTGGCCGGCATCCGCTGGTCGAAGCGGCGCTGGGGCCTGGTCGCTTCGTCCCCAACGATCTGCGGCTGAGCCCGGTCGATCAGCAGGTCGTGCTGCTCAGTGGACCGAACATGGCCGGCAAATCGACCTATCTGCGGCAGGCCGGCATCATCGTGCTGCTCGCCCAGGCCGGGAGCTTCGTGCCCGCCGAGCGGGCCGTCATCGGCCTCTGCGATCGGATCTTCACCCGAGTTGGCGCCCATGATGAACTGGCGCGAGGGCTCTCGACGTTCATGGTTGAAATGGTGGAGACGGCGCACATCCTCGCCCACGCGACGCCCCAGAGCCTGCTCATTTTCGACGAGGTTGGCCGAGGGACCAGCACCTACGACGGGGTCAGCATCGCGCAGGCGATTCTCGAGTACCTCCACGAGGCACCGCAGCTTCGTTCGCTCACGCTCTTCGCCACCCACTATCACGAGCTGACGGCGCTTGCCCAGCAGCTGCCACGGCTGCGCAATTTCCGGATGGAGGTCCGCGAGGAAGGCGAGCGCGTCATCTTCCTGCACCAGGTAGTCGAGGGCGGCGCCGATCGCAGCTACGGGATCCATGTGGCCGAGCTCGCCGGCCTGCCGCGACAGGTCGTGGTGCGCGCCCGGCAGGTGCTTTCCGAGCTGGAGGGCCAGCGACCGCTGGAACGGCCTGAGGCCAGTGCGCAGCTCAGCCTGCCGCTGGACCACCCTGTGGTCGCCGAGCTGAAGCAGCTGGACCTGGAGCGGCTCTCGCCGCGGGAAGCGCTGGAAAAACTCTTCGCCTGGCAGGGACAGCATGCCTCACCCTGAGGTCGGGCTCGAGCCTGGCCAGACCATCGCGATTCTCCCCCCCGCGGTTGCCGACGGGATCGCCGCCGGCGAAGTCGTCGACCGCCCGGCGGCCGTGGTCAAGGAGCTGGTGGAAAACGCGATTGATGCGGGCGCAGTCCGCATCCATGTCCGGGTCCAGGGCGCCGGCCAGGAGCTCATCGAGGTCGTGGACGACGGCCGCGGCATGGCATCGGTCGACCTGCCCGTGGCGTTTTATCGCCACGCGACGAGTAAGCTGCGCTCGCTCGAGGATCTGCGCACGATCCGCACCCTCGGCTTTCGTGGTGAGGCGCTAGCCAGCATCGCCGCCGTCGCCGAGGTGGATGCGGTTAGCCGAACGCGCGATGGGGGAGAGGGGTACAGGGTTCGGATCCGGGCCGGCGAATTGCTCCGCGCGGAGCCCTCAGGCTGCCCGGTCGGCACACGCGTCATCGTCGAGCAGTTGTTTTACAACACGCCGGCCCGGTTGAAGTTCCTGAAACAACCCGCCACCGAGAATGCCGTCATCAGCCGGCTCGTCGGCGAGCTGGCGTTGGGAAATCCAACGATCGCATTCAGCCTCGACATCGACGGGCGTCGCGCCTTGGAGACACCAGGCACGGGTAATCTGCGCGCGACGTTCGCCTCGGTCTATGACACCGAGACCGTGACGGCGATGCTGTCGGTCGACGAGGCCACCGTGCGCGGCTTGATCAGCCCGCCGGCCTTGCATCGAGGAACCAGGGATCACGTCGTGATCCTGATCAACGGTCGGCGCATCCAACATCGGAACCTCGTGTTCGCGGTCGAGCAGGCGTATCGGGGACTCCGCGAGCCGGATCGTTTCCCGCTTGCTGTCCTGAACGTGATCGTCGATCCAGCTGAGCTCGACGTCAATGTCCATCCGACCAAACGCGAGGTTCGATTCCGCAACGAGGGTGCCGTCTTTGCGGCGCTCGAGCGCGCCTGCTACCACGCCCTGCGGCAGAGTCCGCTCTACGAGCTCCAGGCGACCGTGGGAGGGCCGATGCTCGAGCTGCGCGAGACCGCGGTCAGCGCCCCCACCCTGTCCTCCCCCGCGAGCGGGGGAGGGGAAGTCGACAGTCAAGGGGGGAGGGTGAATCAGGACACGCGAGGGGGGACGGAGATTGATGGCTCGCGGCTTCCCCCGTTGGAGTACGTCGGGCAGCTGCTGCATGGGTACCTGATCGCCGAGGCGCCCAATGCCGTAGTGCTGATCGACCAGCACGCCGCGCACGAACGCG
This sequence comes from Candidatus Acidiferrum sp., assembly GCA_035602395.1. Classification (GTDB taxonomy): domain Bacteria; phylum Chloroflexota; class Dormibacteria; order CF-121; family CF-121; genus CF-13. Next base: position 5,042 of record DATNMH010000033.1, on the reverse strand, counting down.
TGTTGTTCGACCGAGTGCTGCGTCGACTCGAGAGCGGGGAGCCTGCCAGCCAATTGCTGTTGATCCCGCACGATGTCGACCTCATGCCGGCCCAGGTCGCGGCCTTCCAGCAGCACGGGTCATGGCTCCAGGCGCTCGGCTTCGAAGGCGAGTTGTTCGGGCCGCACACGATTCGCTTGCGCGCAGCACCAAGCGACATGCCGGAAAGCCGGGTGGCACGAGTGCTTGAACTGTTGCTGACCGATCTCGCCGGCGAGCGCACGCCCGACCGCCGGCTGCGCGAGACGGCCGCCTTGATCGCCTGCCACAGTTCCGTCCGTTTCGGGGATTCGCTGACGCCGGATACGGCGCGAGAACTGCTGCGCTTGCTGGCCGCAACCGACGAACCGATCAGCTGCCCGCACGGGCGGCCGACAACGCTCATCCTGCCGGACGATCAATTGAGGCGGTTGTTCAAACGCCCCTGAACCTGCAGCGCGTCGTCGCCATCGTGGGCCCCACGGCCAGCGGAAAGACGGCCATGGCAATTGCCGCGGCGCACCGTCTCAATGGCGAACTGGTTTCCGTCGACTCGCGGCAGGTCTACACCCATTGCGATATCGGTACCAATAAGCCGACCCCGCACGAGCTCGGCGGCCTCGGCTGCCGGTTGGTCGACGTCGTCGACCCCGGCACTCCATTCACGGTCGCCGACTATCAGCGGCTGGCGATGGTTGCGGTGGCGGACATCAACCACGAGGGTCGACTGCCAGTGCTGCAGGGTGGTAGCGGCCTTTACCTGCGGGCGCTCCTCGACGGTTGGAACCTCGCCGATGCGCCGCCCAACCCGGAGCTGCGAGCGGCGCTCGAGCAGCGACTCGAACTGGAAGGAGCGGAATCGCTGGATACCGAGCTGCGAGGCATCGATCCTGAGAGCGCCGACCGAGCGCAGCGAAATCCGCGGCGCATGATCCGGGCCCTCGAGATCCACGCGGTCACCGGCCGTCCACCAAGCGTGGCGCGCGAGTCCGACCCGCCCCCATGGTCGACAACGATCATCGGGCTCGATGTGCCGCTGGCCGAGTTGGATCGGCGGATCGAGGCGCGCGTGAGCCAGATGCTCGACGCCGGCTGGGTGGACGAGGTCGCCCGCGTTCATCAAGCGTTTCCAACGGCCGACCTGCGTCGCCTGGGGCATGGCTACCCTGAACTGGTCGACTATCTCGATGGCCGGCTATCGCTTACCGACGCCCGTGATTCCACGGTGCGCCAGGTGCGCCAGTACGCCCGCCGCCAGCTCACCTGGTTCCGCGCCGACCGCCGCGTGCAATGGCTTCCGGCTGATCCGGACATGATTGTCGAGCGCCTGCGCGTGGGTATGATGACGGCAGAGGCGAGTTGATTCGTAATTCCAACGGCAGGCAGGAACGCGCCTACCTGATGTCCCTTGATCACGAGGATCAAGGCCTGGCGGCCATCGAAGAGCAGATGCTCGAGTTGAGCGAGCTGGCACGGACGGCCGGCGTGCTGGTGGTCGGCACCGACACCCAACGGCGGGAGAAGCCTGATCCGGCCCTGTTCATCGGGAAGGGCAAGGCCGAGGCGCTCCACGCGCTCAAGCACGAGGTCGACTTCGATCTGCTGGTCTTCAACGAGGAGCTGTCACCGCGGCAGCAGCGCAACCTGGAGAAAAAGCTCGAAGTCAAGGTGATCGACCGCACCGAGTTGATCCTTGATATCTTCGCCCAGCGCGCCCGCACCAAGGAGGGACGTCTCCAGGTGGAGGCCGCACAGCTGCATCACCTGCTCCCGCGGCTGCAAGGCGGTCGCGATCTCTCCGGCCTCGGCGCCGGCGTCGGGACCCGCGGACCGGGCGAGCAGAAATTGGAAAGCGATCGGCGCCGCATCCGCCATCGCATTCGCGAGCTCGACCGCGACATCAAAGAAATTCGCAAGCAGCGCGCCTTGCGCCGCGAGGGACGGCGTCGCATCGCCTACCCGGTGGTCGCCATCGTCGGCTACACCAACAGCGGCAAATCGACCCTGCTCCACGCCCTGACCCACGCGCAGGTGCAGATGGAGGATGCGCTGTTCGTCACCCTCGATCCGACGACTCGCCTGGTTCGACTACCCAACCGTCGGGAGGTCCTCTTTACCGACACCGTCGGCTTCATTCAGAAATTGCCGACCGACCTGGTGGCGGCCTTCAGAGCCACCCTCGAAGAGGTCCAGCAGGCCGATCTCTTGCTACACGTCCTCGATGCCACGCGCTACGACGGGCGGGACCAGATGGAAGCGGTGCACGAGACGCTGCAGGACCTCGGCGCGCTCGAGAAACCGAAGTTGCTGGCACTGAACAAGGTAGATCAGCTGACCTCGGCGCAAGTTGACTTGCTGCTCGCCGAGGATTGGTCACCGTATCGGGCGGTGGTTCCGATATCGGCGCTGCGGAAGACCGGCCTGGAGGCCCTGGGACGAGCGGTCGCCGAGACCTTGCCGGGTGAGATGGTCCCCATCGAGGTGCTCCTGCCGTACACCGAGAACGCGCGGCAGGCGGAGTTCCATGCCCACGGCAATGTCGAGACCGTCGACTATCGCGGCGACGGTGTGCTGATGCGTGGCGCCATCCCGCGGCGGCTACTGCCGAAGTTCGTTCAATTTCGAACGACCGGCATCGACCGAAGCGCCTGACCGAGCGGCGTCAGCGCAGGAGCCGCACGACCGCCACCACCTGGCCCTCGAGCTGGGCGGCGGTGCTGTAGATCGGCTCGTAGGCGGCATTCTCCGGCTGCAGCCGCACCCGGTTCGCCTCGCGGAAGAGACGCTTGACGGTGGCGGTCGACTCGTTGGTCTGATCGTCCTCCACTCGTGCAACCACGATGCTCCCGTTGGGCGCATCTTTCCCGGGCCGCACCACGACGAAATCGCCGGACAGGATGCCGACATCTTTCATGCTGTCGCCGTGAACCTCGAGGGCAAAGGCGTTGTCGCTGCCCACCAGTTCCTCGCTGAGGACGAGATGATCTTCGATGTTTTCTTCGGCAAGGATCGGTTGCCCGGCGGCGACACGACCGATCAGCGGAACCGCGACCACCTTATTGAGCTTGGCCTGCATCTCATCGACGTCGACGACTTCGATCGTGCGGGATTTGGTCGGATCCCGGCGGATGTATCCCTTGCGCTCGAGGGTATTGAGGTGGTTCTGGACCGTCGAGCTTGAAGAGAGTCCGACGGCCTCGCCGATTTCTCGAACCGTTGGCGGGTAGCTGCGGATCTTCTGTCGAAACCTTAGGTACTCCAGGATTTCCCGCTGCCTGCTGGTCAACGGTTCCGCCATATCGTCCCCTCCCTTTTGGGCCGCTGTCGACGGCCAAGAGCCGATCATCTCGCTCCCAGCGCCATCTCAGGTGGCGCGGTGAGGTAGGGGAGAGGAGGGGTTCTCAGGTCGCCGCGATCACAGCATCGTAGCACAGAGATTTGGCCATCAGCATCGGTGTGGAATCGACGTTCGTCGACCCGACGACGCCAGCGGTCATCCTGCAAAACGGGGGCATGCTAGCACATCTGTTCGGCCAATGCAAACACTTGTTCGTGGCGGCCCTTGACGCGAACACCTGTTCGTGTTAGCCTCGTAAACGAACACATGTTCGTGCAGGACGGGGCCCGACACGCGTATCCACGACCCCAGCGCCGTCGAGGCTGGGGCCGCATCCTGGTGCTGACCGCCGGGCTGTTGCTGGTCACCGGACGGTTGGCTTACGGCAGCGGACCGGTCCACAGCGACTCGGTCGTCGTGGCGCCGGGGGACACCGTCTGGAGCATCGCCACCGCCCACTATGCCGGCGATCCGCGGCCGCACGTCGAGGCGATTCTGGCGGCCAACCGGCTGGCGACGCCCATCCTGCAGCCGGGCCAGGCGCTCCAACTCCCGCGCGACTAGCGCCCCGGAAAGGAAAACTACGATGAGCACATCGCTGGTCAGTCTCGCCTCCCTGGTGAACGCGTTTAACCCGGTCACGCCGCAGCTGCGCGTGGCGGCGATCATCGTCCGCGACCATCAGATCCTTCTCGTCGAGCATCAGAAGCGCGGTGAGCGGTACTGGGTGCTGCCGGGCGGGCGGCTCGAGGGCTCAGAGACGCTCGAGGCGGCGCTCCGGCGCGAGCTCAGCGAGGAACTGCGTCTCGACGTCCGCGTCGGGCAGTTGGTCATCGTCAGCGAGATGGTGGCACCCGATCGGCACGTGGTCAACCTGATGTTTCACGCGGAGATAGGGGAGGGGGTCGAGCCCCGCCTCGATCGCGCGGATCCCGTCCTCGCCGGCTGGCAATGGGTGTCGACGGACCAGCTCCCCCGGCTGGACTTCCGTCCACCCATTGCCGAGGCCGTTCGCGCCGTCATCGCGGAAAACTTTGCTGGCCCGGTCCGGCTGTTAGGGGATACCTGGCGGCCGCAGACCCACTAGGGAGTCACCGAACCGTCCCGATGGGCCCGTCCTCGCCTATCCAATCAACGTCATAAAGTCACCATTCTGCGACGGACCGGAAAGGTGGCTGATCTGGAAAGCGGCTTAGAGATGCGCCTGAATGACTTTGGCGAGGCTCGGTCCGACATCGGGCACCGCCGACGTCGCAAAGATGATCGCGACCAACATCACCATTAAGAACGTTGCGACTTTCGCACTGACCGTGCGCTCGAGCTGCTCCGGGTCATCAACCACCGGCGCCGGCTGGCCCGCCTGGACCATCTGGCGCATCTCACTGACCAGGCCGTTCGCGTCGCTGGCGTCCCGCACCGTCTGACTCATGCCGCAACCCCCTTGTCGCCGAGATTCGTGACCGGGACCGGCGTCCGGCCGGCGGCAAACAGCAGGCCGAGGCGCTCGGCCAGCAACTGAAGCAAGAGCAGCTCACCCGCGGCATAGGGCCGCGGCAGGCGTCGACCCAGCTGCAGCGTGCCGTCGATCCCGGCCGAATGGAGCGGCGCCACCGCGATCTGGCGCAGGCCGGCTGGGACGCCGAAGAGGTCCTCGGGCCGGCGGCCGGTCAGCGGCTCGCGCAGCGCG
>DATNMH010000032.1:0-28353 GCA_035602395.1 Candidatus Acidiferrum sp. | reverse complement strand
TTCGCCGGCTTGCTCGAGCCCGATGTGATCCCGCAAGCCCGCGTGCAGGTGAGCCTCGATGCGCTGGCGAGCGCCTTCCAGCAAGTGCTCGACCGATTGCCGCCGCCCGGGCCGGTCACGGTGGAGATGGAACAGGTGTCGCTCGCCGACAAGCTCGAGGAGCTTCGCCAGATGCTGCTTCGACAACCACAGCTCAACTTCACCGCCGTGTTCCGCCACGCGCGCACTCGGCTGGAGGCGGTTGTGACCTTTCTCGCGCTCCTCGAGCTGATTAGAATCGGTGAGGCCCGCGTGGCGCAGGTCGGCACCTTCGGCGAAATCAGTGTGTACAGACAGGAGAAGAACAACGAAGCATGACGTCAATGGTTGAGAGCGCGACCCAGGTGCGTGACACTGCCGGACTGATGGCCGCGCTCGAGGCGGTGCTCTTCACCTTGAACCGTCCCGTGACCGTTCTCGAGCTGCAAGACATCCTCCAGTCCACGCTGCCTGATATCGAGGCGGCGGCGGTCAGTCTCGGCCAGGCGCTCGCCGGTCGCGGACTGTTTCTCCAACGACACCAGGACCAGCTCCAGCTGGTCACCGATCCGGCGCAGGCCGACGTCGTCCGTCGCGTCTTGCGGCCGGAATATCCGTCGCGGCTCTCGCCGGCGGCCTATGAGACGCTCGCCATCATCGCCTACCGTCAGCCACTGACCCGGGCCCGGATCGAAGAGATTCGTGGCGTGAACTGTGAGGCCGTCCTGGAGAGCCTCGAAGAAAAGGGACTCATCGAAGAGACCGGGCGGCTCGAGGCCCCCGGCACGCCGCGGCTCTTCGGCACCACGATGAAATTTCTTCAGATCCTGGGACTCAGCAGCCTGGACGAGCTGCCACCGCCACCGCAATCCGCCTCAACCAGTTCCTAGCGCGGGCCGGCGTGGCGGCCCGGCGAAAGGCCGACCGCCTGATCGCTTCGGGAACCGTGTCGGTGAACGGCATCCCGGCCATCGCGGGCCAGCAGGTCACGCCGGGCGTGGATACGGTGACCGTCGACGGGCGAGCCGTCGAGCCCACCCTTCAATGGACCTACCTGGTGATGAACAAGCCGGTCGGCGTGCTGACCAGCGTGGGTGACGAGCGCGGCCGGGAGACCGTGACCGACCGCCTGCCGGAGCGGGCTCCGCGCGTCTTCCCGGTGGGCCGCCTGGATCTCGACAGCCGCGGCCTGGTGTTGCTGACCGACGACGGCGAGCTCGCCGGACGGCTGATGCACCCGCGCTACCATGTCGAAAAGGAATACCGGGTCGTGATCGCGGGCCGGCCGGACGAGGCTGCGTTCCGGCGGCTTTCCGAGGGGATGGTGGTGCGAGGGGAGCGGTTCCAAGCGGCCGAGGCTCGGGTGCTCGAGAGCAGTCCGGGCGAGACGCGCATCGCCATGGTGCTGCGTGAAGGTCGCAAACGCGAGGTGCGCCGGCTCTGGCAGGCGCTCGGCCATCGGGTCCTCGACCTGCAGCGGGTGCGCATCGATGGACTCGAATTGGGCGAGCTCGACGAGGGTGGCGTCCGGCCGCTCCGGGCGGATGAGGTGGCGCGGCTCAAAGCCGCGGCCGGACTTTGATCGTCGCCATCGACGGTCCGGCCGGATCCGGGAAGACCACCGTCGGCCGGTTGGTGGCGGAAGCCCTCGGCTTTGCGCTGGTCGACACCGGGCTGTTCTATCGCGCCGTTACGGTGGAAGCCCGGCACCGAGGCATCGCGATGGATGATGTCGCCGGCCTCAGCCGCACGCTCGAGCAGCTCCACATCGAGGTCAACACCTCGCCATCGAGCAATCGTCCCGGCCCGCTGCTGGCGATCGACGGACGTGATGTTAGCCTCGAGGCGCAAGATCCGACGATCGCCACCGACCTCGCACGCATTTCCCAGATTCCCGAGATCCGGCGCGCGCTGATCGAGCCGCAACGGCGCGCTGCGCGCGGCGACGCCGTGGTGCTGGGCCGCGACATCGGGACGGTGATCTTTCCGAAGGCCGACGTGAAATTCTTCTTCACCGCCCCTGCAGCCGAGCGGGTGGCGCGGCGGCGGCGCGAGTTGGATCGGGCGCGTGGCAGCGCCACGCCGGATGCGGTGCTCGAACAGGAAATCGATGCCCGCGACCGGGCTGACCAGGAGCGACAAATCGCGCCGTTACGGCCGGCAACCGATGCTATAATCGTCGCGACTGAGGGTAAGTCGGTCGGTCAGGTCTTCGATGAGGTGATGGCCCGGCTTCCTAAGCACTGATCTTGAGCTATTCCTTCCTCACTGGTCTTGCACGGCTCCTCACCCGGCTGCTCCTGGGCTCAAAGTTCCACCTCGGCGGCACCTCGAATGTGTCCCGATCCGGTCCGCTCTTGATCGTGTCGAACCACGTTGGCGCCGTCGATCCCGCCATCATCGGCGGCTGGACCCCGCGGCCGGTCTGGTTCATGGCCAAGGCCGAGCTCTTCCATGGCGCGTGGGCCTGGCTGATGCGCGGCTATCATGCGTTTCCGGTGGTGCGTCACTCTCCGGATCGGACCGCGCTCCGGCGGGCGTTCGGTTTACTCAAGCAAGGATCGGCGGTGGTGTTGTTCCCGGAGGGCCACCGCTCAGAGAATGCGCGCCTGTCGCGCGCGGAGCCGGGCGCCGGGTTCATTGCCCGCCGTTCCGGGGCGCCCCTGGTGCCGATCGCGATCACTGGAACGCAGCACGTCCTGGGCCGGCAGCAGAGGTTTCCCCGGCCCGCGGAGGTCTCGATGACCTTCGGTGAGCCGTTCCAGTTGCCCGAGCGAAACCAGGACGGCAGCCCGATGGATCATCAGCAGAGCGCCGACTACCTGATGGCAAAGATCGCGGCGCTGCTGCCGTTGGAGTACCAGGGGGAATACACGAACGCGCCGATGCCAAAACAGGCGCAAGCATGAGGCAGGGAATTTGAAGAAGATTTACGTCCTCGACACCAACGTCCTCTTGCACGACCCCAATGCCATCTTCTCCTTCGAGGACAACGAGATCGTGATCCCGCTGACCGTGATCGAGGAGATCGATGGCCAGAAGCGGCGGCAGGATGAGGTCGGCCGGCACGCCCGCCTGATCGCCCATCATTTCGACGACCTGCGCGCGACCGGCAAGCTCTCCGAGGGCGTCGCGCTCAAGTACGGTGGCTCACTGCGCGTCGTGCTGACGCACGAGAGTACGGCCCACCTCCCCGAAGACCTCGATCCGAAGAAGGCCGACAACCAGGTGATCGCGCTCACCCTGCAGCTCAAGGCCGAGAGCAACGGCACGCCGGTCATCCTCGTCAGCAAGGACATCAACGTCCGCGTCAAAGCCGACGCCCTCAACCTGCAGGCGCAGGACTACGAGACCGACAAGATGGTGCTCAACGAGGAGGACCTCTACGACGGCATGACGACGCTCACGGTATCGCCGGAAGATATCGAAAGCTTCACCAAAACCAACGCCTACCAGCCGGCGAATGGCCAGCTCTTCTTCAACCAGTTCGTGCACTTCAAGTCGCAGAACGGGACCAAGTCGAGCGCCCTCGGCCGCTACGATGCCACGGCAGGCCAGGTGGTGGCCTTAGGGGCCATCAAGAAAGAGATCTGGGGGATCCAGCCGAAGAACCTCGGCCAGCGGTTCGCCTTCGACATCCTGCTCGACGACCGGATCCCGTTTGTCACCCTGACCGGCCAGGCGGGCACCGGCAAGACGCTGCTGGCACTGGCGGCCGGTCTGAGTAAGGTCCTCGACCAGCATCGGTATCGCCGATTGCTCGTCACCCGGCCCGTCATCCCGATGGGCAAGGACGTCGGCTACCTGCCCGGTGACAAGGACGAGAAGTTGCGACCCTGGATGCAACCCATCTATGACAACCTCGAGTACCTGATGGGCCAGATCTACAAGGAGCAGATGGCGGCCGACATGATCCGCCACATCCAGGACAAGGGCATCTTCGAGGCCGAGGCCCTCACCTACATCCGGGGACGGAGCATCCCGCAGCAGTTCATCATCGTCGACGAGGCGCAGAACCTCACCCCGCACGAGGTCAAGACCATCGTGTCCCGCGCCGGGGAGGGCACCAAGATCGTGCTGACCGGCGACCCCAATCAGATCGACCATCCCTACCTCGACTTCCGCAGTAATGGGCTGTGCTACGCGATCGAGAAGTTCAAGAACAATCCGCTCGCCGGGCACGTCACGCTGACCAAAGGCCAGCGATCTGAGCTCGCGGAGTTAGCCGCTAAGCTCCTCTAATGGCGCTCGCCGCCCTGTTGCAAGGGACACCCGGAGAAGTCGCCGGTTCTGCCCCCAGCTATTACGGAACGTTCTGGTTTTCGCTCGCGCTGCTCAATGCGGGGCTCGCTCAGCTTCACGGGCGCCGAGGCCTGAACTGGTTTCTCCTGTCACTCTTACTTGGTCCGATCGCGACGCTTATTCTCATCTTGCAGTACAAAAAGCCCTGATGGACCGCATGCTGGTCGCCCTCGATCTCGAGACCACTGGCCTGACGCCAAGATTGGACCGAATCATCGAGGTCGGCGCCGTCCGCTTTCACGGCGATGAGGTGCTGGCGACGTTCCAATCGCTCGTCCGGCCGGAGGTTGCGATCCCGCGGGCGGTCCAGGAGCTGACCGGGATCCGGGATGCCGATGTCGCGGCGGCGCCACCTCCAGAGCAGGTACTCGCCCAGTTGATCGATTTCGTCGGCGACAGCGGCGTGGTCGCACACAGTGGCAACTTCGACCTGTCCTTCCTGGTCGACGGCGCTCGTAATGGGGGCTATGAGCTCTTCGACACGCTCGACCTCGCCCGGATCATGTTGCCGATGGCGCCCAGCCACAGCCTGCCGCACCTCTCGCGCCAGCTGGGCCTGACGCACGCCCATCCACACCGTGCCCTCTCCGACGCTGATGCGGCGCGACAGCTCTTTCGCTATCTCTGGCGCCATGCCCGCGGCTTTCCCGCTGACCTCCTCGGTAGAATGCTCGAGCTGGCCGAGGGTTGGCCGCATCCGTTACACCATTTCCTGCGCGATGCCCATGCCGGAGGTGCGAGCGGCGTGGAGAGCCTCCCGAGCCGGCCGGCGTTGCCCGTTCGGCCGGCCAACGGCAGCGCTCCCGCCACGGATCCGCGCGCGATCTCGGCCCTACTCGGTCCCGATGGGCCGATGGCCGGGCTGCTCGAGGATTACGAGCTTCGCGAATCCCAGCTCCAGATGTCGCTCGCCGTGGCGCAGCTCTACGCGCGGGGCGGCCGCCTGCTGGTGGAAGCTGGTCCGGGCACGGGAAAATCGCTCGCCTACCTGGTTCCGGCGGTTCACCACGCCGTCGCAAGCGGTGAGCGGGTGGTGATTGCCACCAACACGATCAACCTGCAGGAGCAGCTGTTTTCCAAGGACATCCCATTCATGCGCAGCTGGCTGCCCTTCGACTTCAAAGCCTCGCTGCTCAAGGGGCGTGCCAACTATGTGAGCCTGCGGCGCTGGAACCGGTACCTCAACGCCCCCAGCCGGCGCGCCGATGGCGGTTGGTTCGACGAGGAGCTGACGTTCAAGTTGCGAATGCTCGTCTGGCTGGCGCAGACCCACAACGGAGACCGAGCCGAGATCAAGCTCAACGGGTTCGAGGAGATCTTCTGGTTACGGGCGGCCTCCACGCCCGATGATTGCCTGGCGGCCCACTGCGAGAACTACAAGTCCCAGCGCTGCTTCTATTGGAACAGCCGACGTGCGGCGCAGGACGCGGATGTGATCGTGACCAACCACGCGCTGCTGCTGGCCGACGCACTGGCCGGCGGTTCGGTGCTGCCGCCGCACGAGCACCTTGTCGTGGATGAGGCCCATCAGCTCGAAGAAACCGCGGTCGACGCCCTAACGCTTCGAGTGGGTGAGGACGAGCTGCTGGAGAGCATCGACGGCACGCTCACCTGGTTCCGCGCCGCGGTCGGATCGCCAGACGAGGCGCTGCGGACGACGGCCGCGGACTGCCGCCAGGCGGTGACCGACTTCTTCCGCGAGGCCAGGGCGATCATCCGGGGACGGCAGCCGGAGGTCCCCTTACGGCCTGGGCGGGACGAGCCGGTCATCCTGGACGCGCTCAACCGCAGCCTCCCGGACGTCACGCAGCTGGCGGCGCTCGCCAGCCGGCTGGCCGAACAGGCTACGGCGCTGCGGGTCGCGCTCGATGATGCCGGCGCGCGCTTGCCGTTGGAAGCCAGCCCCTACGCGGAGCGAGAGCTGGATCTGTTCAAGGCGCAGCTGCACAGCCGTGCCGACGTCGTGGTGCAGGCGTTGCTGCAGCCTCGCCCGGAGCGGCTGTATTGGGTCGGGACGGAGCGGCGCTCGGGCCGGCCGGTGCTGCACGCGGCGCCGACCGCGGCCGGCCGGGAGCTACAGTCGCGAGCGTTTCAGGGAAAGGAGACGGTGGTCTTCACCTCGGCGACGCTGGCGGTGGCCGAGTCCTTTGCCTACTTCAAGCGTGGCGTCGGCCTCGAGGCGCTCGCGACCCACGAGATGGTGCTCGCCTCGCCCTTCGACTATCTCTCGCAGGCGCTGCTCTGCCTCCCGACCGACCTGATGGAGCTCACCGACCCCGCCTTCCTCGACCAGGTCACCGACGTGGTCGGCGAGATCGCCGAGGCGATCGGCGGCCGGACGCTGGTGCTCTTCACCTCGCATCAGCAACTGCGCGACGTCGCCGACCGGTTGCGGACGCGCACCGCGCGCAGCGGGCTCACGGTGCTGGCGCAGAACCTCGATGGCACGCGGCGCCAGCTGCTGGCGCAATTTCAGGAGCGGCCGCGCAGCATCCTTCTCGGCAGCAGCAGTTTCTGGGAGGGAATCGACGTGCCTGGAGACGCGCTGTCGTGCGTGGTAATCGTGCGCCTGCCCTTTCGGGTGCCCAGCGACCCCATGCAGCTGGCGCGAAGCGCCACGCTCGCCGATCCCTTCGGCCAGCTGGCGCTGCCGGAGGCCGTGCTGCGCCTAAAGCAGGGCTTCGGCCGGCTCATCCGCCGGCAGACGGATCGCGGCGCCGTCGTCTTGCTGGACCATCGGATCGCGAATCGGACCTATGGGGCCGCGTTCCTCGATGCGCTGCCGCGGGCTGCCGTGCACCTCGGGTCGTCGTCGGAAATGGCCCCGGCCATCGTCCAGTGGCTGGCGCGAGGCGGTGGGGTGCGCCTGCCCGCGCCGGCAACGGCATGACGGACCACGGTCGCCTTTCGGTCGCCCTGGCGCAAATTGATCCGGCGCTGGGGGACCGCGGCCGCAACCTCGAGCGGCACCGCCAGTGGGTCAAGCAGGCCGCCGAGGCCGGCGCCAGCTTGCTGGTGTTTCCCGAGCTCAGCCTGACCGGATACTTCCTCAAAGACCTGGTGCCGGAGAGCGCGATCCAGCTCGAGAGCAAAGAGATGCGCGACCTCGCCGCGCTGTCGACCCAGCTGGATGTGGTGCTGGGGGCGGTGATCGAGTCGCCCGATCACCGCTACTTCAACGCCAGCCTGTACTTTTCTCGGGGCGAGCTCCTCCACATGCACCGCAAGGTCTACTTGCCAACCTACGGCATGTTCGATGAGCAACGGTACTTCGCCCCGGGCGATCGCTTCCGCAGTTTCGCGACCCCCTTCGGGCGCGCAGGGATCCTGGTGTGTGAGGACATCTGGCACCTTTCGAGCGCGTACATCTTGAGCCTGGAAGGCGTGGACATGATCATCTGCCCCTCGTCCAGCCCCGGTCGCGGCATCACGACCGACGAGCGGTTGGGGACGGCGGAGTCGTACGCCCTCGTGTGCCGAACCTACGCCCAGTTCCTGACGACGTTTTTTCTCTACTGCAATCGCGTCGGCTTCGAGGACGGAGCCAACTTCTGGGGCGGCTCGATGGTGATCGGACCCAACGGCGATATCATCGCGCAGCATCAGGACGCCGACGAGGCACTGGTGCTCGCCACCCTTGATCTTGCCGATGTTCGCCGCGAGCGGCTGGCCAATCCGTTACTGCGTGACGAGCGGCTCGAGCTGACCATCAACGAGCTTCGCAGGGTCTCGCATGAGCGCACCCGCAAGCCTTTCTGAACCGGTCTTCCCACCGCTCGCGATCAACCCGGAGTTGGTCCGAGTGATCCTGGTCGGGTTCATCCAGAACGAGGTTCGCAAGGTTGGCTTCGAACGCGTCGTCCTCGGACTGAGCGGCGGCGTCGACTCCAGTCTCGTCGCCACGCTCGCGTCGCAGGCGCTCGGCCCGAAGAACGTGCTGGGCGTGATTATGCCTTACCGGTTGAGTGATCCGAAGAGCCGGCGCGACGCGCTCGAGGTCGTCAAGCAGCTCGGCATCGAGCCCCTGGAGATCGACATCAGCCCCCAGGTCGACGCCTACTTCGATCGCTTTCCCGACGCCGACCAGAAGCGACGCGGCAACAAGATGGCGCGGGAGAGGATGACGGTCCTCTACGACCAGTCGTGGGCGTGGCGGGCACTGGTCATCGGGACCAGCAACAAGACGGAGCTGCTGCTCGGCTATGGGACGATCTACGGGGACATGGCGAGCGCGATCAATCCGATCGGCGACCTGTACAAGACACAGGTCTGGCAGCTGGCGGACGCGGTGGACGTGCCGACCGCCATCGTGCAGAAGGCCCCATCGGCGGATCTCTGGGCCGGCCAGTCGGACGAGACGGAGCTCGGCTTCCAGTACCGCATGATCGATCAGCTCCTCTACTACCTCGTCGAGCGCCGTTACTCGGTCGAGGAGCTGAAGCGGCAGGGATTCGACGAGGCGTTCATCACGGAGATCATGCGCCGGGTCCGTGAGAACCAGTACAAACGCCGGCTGCCCGTGATCGCCAAACTGACCTCGCGCACGATCGATCGCGATTTCCGCTATCCCCGCGATTGGGGACACTGAGGCGCGCCGCGGCTGACGTTGGGAACGCTCTACCTGGTCGCCACGCCGATCGGCAACCTGGACGACATTACCCTGCGCGCCCTACAGGTGCTGGAGTCGGTCCCGTTGATCGCCGCCGAGGATACCCGGCATACCGTAAAGCTGCTGACCCACTTCGGTCTCCGTCGCCCCATGGTCAGTCTGCATGCGCAGAACGAGGCGCGCCAGCTGCAATCGATACTCGGCCGGCTGGCGCAACACGACATGGCGTTGGTCTCGGATGCCGGGACCCCGGCCCTCTCTGACCCCGGGGTGCGCCTCGTGAGCGCCGCGGTCGCCGCCGGCTACCCGGTGGTGCCGATCCCGGGACCTTCGGCGGTGCTGGCGGCGCTGGTCAGCTCCGGCCTCCCCACCAACCAATTCACGTTTCTCGGCTTTTTGCCTCGCAAGCGGGGCGAGCTGGAGCGCACGCTGCGAGACGCGGCCGAGGCAAAACGCACCTTCGTCTTCTTCGAATCGCCCCATCGGATCCTCAAGACATTGGATATAATGGCGACCGCCCTCGGCCCACGCTCGCTGGTCGTGGCGCGGGAGATCACCAAGCTCCACGAAGAATTCCTACGTGGGACAGCGGCAACGATCCTCGAGCACTTCTCAAAGGTCCCGCCCCGCGGCGAGCTGACGGTCGTTGTTGCCGGCAGCGATTGGAAACCGCGAGATGAGTAAGTTCTACGTCACAACCGCCATCGTGTATCCCAACGCGGCCCCGCACCTCGGCTTTATCTACGAGCTGGTGGGGACCGACGTCCTGGCGCGCCACCACCGGATGATCGGGGATGACACCTTCTTCCTGACCGGCACCGACGAGCACTCGCAAAATGTCCGGCGCAAGGCCGAGGAAGAAGGGGTATCGACGGAGGCGTTCACAGCCCGGATGGCCCAGCTCTATCGCGACATCGAGGCCCGCTTCAGCATTGCCTACGACCGGTTCATCCGGACCGAAGACGAGGACCACGTCCGCGGTGTCCAGGCCTTCATCGCGAAGATGCAGGAGAAAGGTGACATCTATAAAGGCCACTACGAGGGGTGGTACTGCGTCTCCTGTGAGGCCTTCAAGCAGGAGGCCGACCTCAAAGACGGATACTGCCTGATCCATCCGACCCTCAAGGCCCAGTGGCTGAGGGAGGAGAACTACTTCTTCCGGCTGTCGAGCTACCAGGACCGCCTGCAGCAGCACATCGACAAGCACCCGGAGTTCATCCAGCCGGAAACGCGCCGCAACGAAGTCCTGGGATGGCTGCGCGCCGGCCTGCAGGATTTCAGCATCTCGCGCTCGACCATCAAATGGGGCATCCCTTTCCCGGGCGACCCCAAGCATGTCGTGTATGTCTGGGGCGACGCCCTGGTGAACTACGTCACCGGCGTCGGCTACGGCACCGACGAGGCGATGTTCAAGCGATGGTGGCCGGCCGACCTGCACGTGATTGGCAAGGACATCACGCGTTTCCACTGCCTCTACTGGCCGGCCATGTTGATGTCGGCGGGCGTGGCGGTGCCCAAGCGGGTCTACGCCCACGGCTTCCTCACGGTGCGCGGCGAGAAGATGAGCAAGAGCGTCGGTAACACGATCGATCCGCTCGAAGCCGCCAAGCGCTTTGGTCACGATGCGGTTCGCTACCTGCTGCTGCGCGAGCTCCCCTTCGATCGGGACGGCGACATCAGCTGGGAGACGATGGTCGACCGCTTCAACGCGGATCTGGCCAACGACCTCGGCAACTTCGTCTATCGCACCCTCTCCATGCTGCAGCGTTACTTCGACGGCAAGGTGCCCGCGCCCGACGGCGACGAGGCCCCGCTGGACGCCAAGCTGCGCACGGCGTTCGAGCGGGCTGTCAAAGGACAGGACAAACACCTGAAGGCCCTCGACTTCACCGGCGCCCTCGACCTGACCTGGGAAGCGATCAACCGGGGCAACAAGTACATCGAGGAGAGCGCTCCCTGGGTGCTGGCCAAGCAGTCGGATCAGCGCAAGCGTTTGCAGACCGTGATGTACAACCTGGTCGAAGCGATCCGGTTGACCAGCTACTTGATCTCACCATTCCTGCCCGAGACGGCCGTCAAAGTCGCGGCCCAGGTCAAGGCCGACCTGAAGACGCCGTGGGCCACCGCCCGGGAGTGGGGGAGACTGGCGCCGCGCACCCAGACCTCGTTGGGCGGGGTCCTGTTTCCGCGGATCGAGAAGCCGGAGCCGGGCGCCTGATCGATTCGCACGCCCACCTCCTTTACCTGCGCGACTCGCTGACACCGGAGCAGGCCCTCGAGGATGCGCGACAGGCCGGGGTGGAGGCCGTGATCAACATCGGCGACGATGCCTCCGACAACCGGCGGGGCCTGGAACTGACGGAGCGCCTTCCCGGCCTGCGAACGACCATCGGCCGGCATCCGCACTCCGCGGGTGAAGCCATCACCGCGACCGAGCGGCGCGAGCTGCGCGAACTGGCCAGCCACCCGAGCGTGGTCGCGGTAGGCGAGATCGGCCTCGACTACCACTTCACCGATTACAACAAGGTGCCGAAGCGCGCACAGCAGGCGGTCTTCCGGCAGATGCTCGGCCTGGCGCAGGAGCTCGAGAAGCCGGTGGTGCTGCATACGCGCGACGCGTTTCCCGACCTGCTCGCGATTCTCGACGAATTCCCGGGCACGGGCGGCGTCTTTCATTGCTTCAGCGGGAACTCCGCGTTCGCCGCGGAGGCGCTCGCCCGCGGCTTCTACATCTCGTTCGCCGCGACCGTCACCTATCCCACCGCCCACGGCGTCGTCGGGGCGGCCAGTATCATCCCGCTGAACCACATGCTGGTGGAGACCGATTCGCCCTTCCTTCCGCCGCAGAGCCGTCGCGGGCAGCCGAATGCGCCGCGCTACATGGTGGAGACGGTCGAACGGATCGCGGCCTTACGTGGTGCCAGCGCCGCCGAGATCGCGAAGGCAACCGCGCAGAACGCCATCGCCTTGTTTGCGTTGAACCACGCCGGCTAAAAAGCGCGCGCTCGACCTGGCCGACCCATCCGTCATTCGCGGGGTGGCCCGCCGCTTCGGCGTCCGTTACCTGCGGCGCTGGGGACAGAATTTCCTGGCGGACCGCCCGCAACTCGAACGGCTCGTCGAGGCCCTGGAGCTGTCGCCGGAGGATCGCGTTGTCGAAGTGGGACCGGGCCTCGGCGCCTTGACCGTTGAGCTCGCAAAGTACGCGCGCGCCGTGGTCGGGGTGGAGATCGATCCCGCTGCCGTCAAGGCGCTGGCGCTCAGCCTGCGCGGCCGATCGAATGTCCGGATCATCGAAGCCAGCATCCTGCGGACCGCGGTGGGCGAACTGCTCCCCGCACCCTACCGGGTGATCGGCAACATTCCATACAACCTGACCGGCGCTCTCTTCGTCCACCTCCTGGAACAGCCGACCCCGCCGACCAGAATCGACCTGCTGGTCCAGGTGGAAGTCGCCGAGCGGCTGGTGGCCCCGCCTGGCAGCTGGAGCATGGCGACCCTGGGGGTTCGAGTCTATGGCACGCCGGAGCTGGTGCTCCGCGTTCCGCGGACCGCCTTTGTGCCGCAACCGAAAGTCGACTCGGCGCTGGTCCGCATCGTCCCGGATGCGGAGCCCGCTTTACCGCGCGACCACTTACCGTCCTTCTTCGACTTCGTCACACCTTTCTTCCAGGCCCGTCGCAAACAGCTCCCCTTCGTACTTGCGCGAAAACTAGGTACTAGCGGGGCGGAGGCTCGCGCCCGGCTCACCGTTATAGGCATCGACCCGGCGCGCAGGGCCGAGACCTTGACGCTCGAGGAATGGAGGCGACTTTTCGAGAATGTGCGCGCCAATTGACAACTAGCTACGATTTAGGCGCCTTGAAGGGACCAGACGAGGTCGGCGCGGATCCGCGCGAGATCATCCTCCCTCGTCCGGGGTTTCGCACCGTCCTTGCCAACCGCGATTTCCGGTTGATCTGGTCCGCGCAAGTTGCCTCGCAGCTGGCCGACAAGTTCTTGATGTTCGCGCTGCTGATCCTGACCTACAGCATCAGCCGCGCCAGCACCCACGGCGCCGCGCTCTTCCTCGCCTACACCTTTCCGTCGGTCTTTCTCAGCCCGCTCGCGGGCGTGTACGCCGACCGGCACGACAAGAAGCGGTTGATGTTTTTTACCAACGCGATTCGCGGCGGCTTGATCCTGCTGATCCCACTGAGCCAGGTCACTCCCTACTTCGAGCACGTCACCTGGCACCTCTTCGTCATCATCTTTCTCTTTGCCTCGGTGGGCCAGATCTTCGCGCCGGCGGAAGCGGCCTCGATTCCCTTCATCGTCGGATCGGAAGAGCTGATGACCGCCACCTCGATGTTTACCAGCACGGTAATCGTCACGCTGCTGATCGCCGTGCCGCTGTCGACGCTCGCCGTCCGCTTCCTCGGCACGGACTCGCCCTACTGGATTGCCGCCGCGCTCTTCCTGGTCGCCGCATGGTTGATTTACCTCGTCAAGACCGACCTGCACGCCCGCACCCACGAGACCGTGGCCAAGCAAACCGACATTCTCTTTGAGCTGCGCGAAGGCATCGCCTACATCGCGGCCCGGCCGATGGTGCGCTTCGCGGTGGTGCAGTTGAGCCTGACGATTGCGGTGATCTTTTCGGTCTTCGTGCTGGCGCCCAGCTACATGAGCACGGTGCTGCGCTTGCAGGTGACCGACGTCTACCTGTTCCTCGCGCCGGCCGTGCTCGGCATGCTGGGGGCGGCCTTTTACCTTGGCCAGTACGGGCAGCACTACCGTCGCAGCCGGTTGTTGATCGGCGGGCTGCTCTCGGCGGGGTTCACGCTCATGTTGCTGGCGGTGGTGCCCTACTTGCTCGAACGGGTGGGTGCGACGGCGTTGCTGGTCTGGTTCCCGGTGGTCTTCGGCTTCATCGGTGGGGTCGAATTCGGCTTGCTCTTCATCCCCGCTTTCACCGTCCTCCAGGAAAAGACGGAGCCCGAATTGCGAGGCCGAATCTTCGGCGCCATGTTTACGGTCGTCAATGCCGCCGTTGCCATCCCGATCCTGCTGGCGGGCGGGCTCGCCGATCTCTTCGGCGTCACGCGCGTCATCTTCGGGATGGGCCTCCTGCTGATGGCCAGCGGGGTGATCTCCGCGCTGGCCGGCCGGCGCAGCCCGCTGGTGCCGCCGACGCTGTCGACGAACGGCAAAGCGCCGGTATAATCGCCTCCGACGCGCGGGCGCATAGCTCAGTTGGTACGAGCGCTTCCATGACAAGGAAGAGGTCACAGGTTCGACTCCTGTTGCGCCCACCAGCTCCTAACCTCGGGGGCGCCAACTCGTGGGGATTCCGGCGTTATAGCGATGTGGCTTCCCGGGCGACCCGCTTTCGGAAGTGGTTGGCGCAGCTGCTCGACTACGTCCTGATGCACGGCCCCAGGCTGCCCTAAACCCGCTACCGTCTAATAGTGGCGATCGAAACCGGCGCCCTTTCGCTGGCCGACATACGAGCCGCCGCGGACCGGATTGCACCTTATGTTCTGAAGACCCCGACCCTCTCGGGTGAGTCGCTCGGGGGGCCGGGGGTCTGGCTGAAGGCCGAGAACCTGCAACGGACCTGCTCCTTCAAGGTGCGGGGCGCCGTCAACGCCGTTCTGCAGCTAACGCCCGAGCAACGCCAGCGCGGCGTCATCACGCTCTCGGCCGGGAACCACGGGCAGGCGCTCGCGTACGCCGCGCAGGCCTTTCAAATTCCCTGCGTGGTCGTCATTCGAGAGGACGCTCCGCTCACCAAGCTGCAGGCGATCCGTCGCTATGGCGCCGAGATCGTCCTGGTGCCGTTGGCCGAGTGGCAGCAACGCCTCGTGATGGAACAGCAGCGACGCAATCTCTACCTCGTTCATCCCTTCGATGACCCGACGGTTGCGGCAGGCCAAGGCACCGTGGGCCTCGAAATCCTGGACGCCGTACCGGACCTTCGTACCGTGATCGTTCCAGTCGGAGGCGGCGGGCTGATCGCCGGCATCGCGGTGGCGATCAAATCGCAGCGGCCTGAGGTCCGGATCATCGGTGTGGAGCCCGAGGGTGCGCCGGTGATGAATGAGAGCCTGGCCGCCGGGCATCCGGTCGCGCCGTCTCGCCTGGACTCGATCGCGGACGGACTCGGGGCGCCCTACACGCGTCCGTTCAACCTCGGCCTGATCCAGCGCTACGTGGATCAGATGCGCACAGTCAGTGATGACACGATCATCGAGGCGCTCAAGGCGATCGCGCAGCAGTCGAAGCTGGTCGTCGAGCCGGCCGGGGCGGCCGCGGTGGCCGCGCTGCTGGCCGACGCGGAGATCGAGCGCCCCGTGGCTGCCGTCCTCAGTGGCGGCAACGTCGATGTGGATCGGCTGGGGTCGTGGCTGACTCGCTAAAAAAGAAATCCCCGGGGGGCGGCCCGGGGATCTGAGCGAAGGACTATCTAATCTGCTAACGCAGCACGGCCCTTCTGCTTACGGCCTTCGGCGCATGCCATAATTTCGGTCGACTATGGCCATCGCTCCGGACCGCGACTCCGCCGACTCCGTCGTCATCTTCGAGAACGATCCACGCCAGGCGATCGCCTATCAGGAGCTATTCACCGGCGCCGCGTTTGACGCCCAGACTGCCCTCCCGAACCAGGACGTCCAGCAACTCTGCGAGCGCCTCAAACCCCAGGTGGTCGTATTCGATATGGCGATCTGGGAAGCCGACACCGCGTACGTCTTCGGTGTGCTCAACGGCGCGCTTGGCTTCGAGCGACCCCTGATCATGGCGCTGGCCACGCTGCCGCACCAGGTGCGGCGGGCAAAACGATTTGGTGCCGATCATGTTTGGATCCGCGGTGTCGATGATGCCGCCGGCCTTCCGCAACTCGCGGGCGACCTTCTTCAGCAGCGTCGCGAGGGGAAACTCAAGCCGCGCGTGCCGTCGACGCCGCTCTAGCGCCGCAGAAGCGCCGGGAGAACGCAGCAACTTCTTTACAAGACCTCATCGCGCGTTGATCGCGGTGACAATTTTTCCCCCACTTTTCCTCTGCCGGTCAAACAATGTGGAAAAGCACGGCCGATGCTTGACACGCTGCAACCGGCGCGCATAATCAATAACGCGTCAGGGGAGACGGTCTCGGCAGGGACCGCGATAGTTTGGAGGACCGATTGGTGATCGCTCACGGTTTCAAGCAAATCGCTCCACTAAAGATCTGCGCCCGCCCAGGGTGCGAGGCCGCGGTCAAGAAGACAACGGCCAAGTATTGCAGCATTCGCTGCTGCGCCATGGACCCGGTCCGGCAAGAGCGTCTTCGACGCCAGGCCCGGCGCGCGCCGATCGTTCCCCTGGCGCACCAGCTCTCGATCATCTTCCAGGTGCATCCCGACATCGAGGCATCGCTCGACGAGCGAACGCTGGGCCGGGACGATATCCCGGCCGGTCTCCAGCGACTCCGCGCTGTTTAAGCGCCCACCAAGTCCCTTCGTATAATCGGCTGACCATTTTGCGCGGACAGCCATGAGCGAAGACCTCGAGACTCTGCGCCACTCCACGGCGCATGTCATGGCGGCAGCGGTCCTCGATCTCTTTCCCGGCACGGTGATCGGCATCGGCCCGGCTACTGACGAGGGCTTCTACTACGACTTCGGCTTCCAGGATCGTCTGCTGCCGGAGCAGCTGCCGAAGATCGAGGCGCGAATGCACGAGATCGTCAAGGCCGAGACGCCCTTCGTCAAAGAAGAGGTGCCTCGCGCCGACGCCGTCGCCTTGTTCGAACGCTTGCACCAACCCCTCAAGGTCGAGCTGATCGAAGAGAAGGTCACGGAGCCGAACGCGCGGCTCTACCGGACCGGTGACTTCGTCGACCTCTGCCTGGGGCCGCACGTGGCGAACGCCGGCAAGCTGGGCGCCTTCCGGCTGCTCTCGATTGCCGGGGCCTACTGGAAGGGCAGCGAGAAGAACCAGCAGTTGACCCGCATTTATGGCACCGCGTTTCCAACCCAAGCGGAGCTCGACGCGCACCTCAAGATGCTCGAGGAGGCGGCCAAGCGTGACCATCGCAAGCTGGGCAAGGAGCTCGACCTCTTCCTGATCGACGAGATGGTGGGGCGCGGCTTGCCGCTGCTGACCCCGAAAGGGGCGGCCATCCGCCACCAGATGGAAGAGTTCATCCTTCGGCTCGAGCGCCGCCAGGGCTACGAGCACGTCAAGACCCCGGATATCGCCCGCCTCGAGCTCTACAAGGTCAGCGGACACCTCGAGCGGTACCGCGACTCGATGTACGCGCCCTCCGAGATGGAGGACGAGGAGTGGCAGCTGCGGCCGATGAACTGTCCGCACCACATCCGCCTCTTTCAGCGCAAGCCGTCCAGCTTTCGCGATCTGCCAGTGCGGATCGCCGAGCTGGGAACCGTCTATCGCTACGAAAAGTCGGGCGAGGTCTCTGGCCTGATCCGTGTTCGGGCGTTCACCATCAACGACGCCCACATCTTCTGCCGGCCCGACCAGCTCAACGTGGAGTTCGAGCGCGTCATCCAGCTCATCCTGCAGGTCTACCGCGCCTTCGGCATCACGGATTTCTATTTCCGCCTTTCCCTGCGCGATGAGGTCAGCAACAAATGGATGGGTGACCCGGCAGTCTGGCAGCGCGCCCAGGATGCGGCCCGCGAGGCGCTGCGCGCGTCCGGACATCCGTTTGTCGAGGCACCGGGGGAGGCCGCCTTCTATGGACCAAAGCTCGATGTGCAGATCAAAGACGCCATCGGCCGCGAGTTCAGCCTCTCGACCAACCAGATCGACTTTCTGCTGCCCGAGCGCTTCGGCCTCGAGTACGTGACCTCCGAGCAGACCATGGAGCGGCCGGTGATGCTGCATCGGGCGCCGATCGGATCGATGGAGCGCTTCATGGCGTACCTGATCGAGCACTATGGCGGCGCCTTCCCCGTCTGGCTGGCCCCGGTCCAGCTGGTCTTCATCCCGATCGCGGACCGGCACCTGGAGGCGGTCACCAAGCTGGCAGAGCGATTTCGCAACAAAGACCTTCGGGTCGAGGTCGATGGCAAGGCGGAACGGATGCAGGCGAAGATCCGCAATGCCCAACTCCAGAAGGTCCCCTACATGGCGGTGGTGGGCGACAAGGAACTGGAGGCCGGCACACTCAATATCCGCCGTCGGGAGGGCGGGGACCAGGTCTCCCTTGGCATCGACCAGTTCCTGGCGCAGCTCGAGGACGAATCGAAATTACCGCTCTAAGGCGGAGTTGATTTGAGGGTGACGTGGTATACTCCCGCGTGCCAAGAGAGGCTGTCCGACTCTCACCTTCAGGCCGGGCCAAAGAGGTAAAGGGGACGAAGATAGCCCTGAGGCTATCTTTTTTTGTGTTCGAAGGAGGCTTGATCCACGGCATTTAGGGAACTTCGCATCAACGACCAGATTCGCGCCGCTGAAGTCCGTGTTATCGACGATCGCAACGAGCAGTTGGGTGTCCTGCCCATCGACCGCGCCAAAGCGCTGGCGGTCGAGCGGGAGATGGACCTGGTGGAAGTCGCGCCCCAGGCACAGCCGCCGGTGGCTCGGATCATGGACTACGGCAAATTCAAATTCGAAAGCATCAAGAAAGAGAAAGATGGACGCCGCAAGCACAACGTCATCAAGGTCAAAGAAATGAAACTCCGTCCCAAGATCGGCGAGCATGACTTCCAGACGAAGTTCCATGCCGTCAAGTCGTTCCTCGAAGAGGGCGACAAGGTCAAGCTGACGATCATGTTCCGCGGCCGCGAGATGGTGCACCAGGACATCGGCAAGAAGCTGCTGGACCGGATGGCCCTGGAACTGAAGACCATCAGCACGGTGGAGCGGATGCCGCTGCTCGAAGGCCGGAACATGATCATGATCCTGGCCCCGGCGGGCGCGGCGGCACCGCCGGCTGCGCCCTCGACGCCGGCACCGGCGCCAGCCCCACCGCCGGCGCGAGCCCAGGCACCCAAGAGTTAAAGGAGCGATCGATGCCGAAACTACGTACCCATCGCGCGTCGGCTAAGCGATTCCGGATGACCAAGACCGGAAAGATCGTGCGGCCGCACGCGCAAAAGAGTCACCTGCTGGGGCACAAGAGCCCGCGGCGCAAGCGCCAGTACAGCAAGCTGCTGGTGCTGACGGGAAAGGACGCCCGGCGGCTGCGGCGGTCGGCGCCGTACATGAAGGACAAAGACTGAGATGCCACGCATAAAGCGCAGCGTCCCGGCCCGCAAGCGCCACAAGAAGATCCTCAACATGGCCAAGGGCTTCCGAATGACGCACCGGACGCTGTTCCGGCCGGCGAACGAAGCGATCCTGCACGCGCTCGAGTACGCCTATCGCGACCGTCGGATCCGCAAACGCGACATGCGCAAGCTCTGGATCGCCAGGATCAACGCCGCCTCGCGCAGCCAGGGCATGCCCTACAACCAGTTCATGCACGGGCTCAAGCTGGCGGGCGTCAACATCAATCGCAAGATGCTCGCCGACCTGGCGGTTCGTGACGCCGAGTCCTTCAGTGAGCTGGTGGCGGTCGCCAAGGGCGGCCCCAAGTCGTAACATGGCGAACACCATGTGCCTCAAACGCTCGCATCGCACGTGCCGCGCGGCTCGCGTGGGCCGGCAGGCCCGGCGCCGCACACCATGCTTCACCTTTATTAGGCCGGCCCGGGGCCGGCACGAGCTGAGCTAGCGCCACTCAGCTCTCGCCTCCCGATCGCCGGCCGCCTCCAGATTGATGAATCAGGCGCGCTTGGAGGATTGATCGGATGAAGCAAAGCGTCGTCGGCGAACTCGAGCAACTTAGGTCGAGCGCGCTTAAGCGCATCGAGTCCGCCACCGACGACAAGGCCTTAGAAGACCTGCGGGTTAGCTTGCTTGGGAAGAAGGGCGAGCTCACCGCCATCTTGAGGCAACTCGGCAGCCTGGCGGCGGCCGAACGGGCTGCAGCCGGGGCGCAGGCCAATCAGCTCAAGGAAGACATTTTCGGCTGGATTTCGGAGCGCCAGGGAGCGCTCGAAGCGAAACGCCATACCGCGCTTGGCGATACCGAGTGGGTCGACGTGACCTTCGTGCCCAACCCGGTCCGCCGTGGCCACCTCCATCCGCTGACCTTGATTCTGCGGGAGGTCAAAGCGATTTTCTCGCGGCTCGGCTATGAGGTGGCGCTCGGGCCCGAGGTCGAGGATGAATTCCACAACTTCGAGGCGCTCAACATCCCGGCGGAACATCCGGCGCGGGACACGATGGACAGCTTCTATGTCGACGCAGACCAGCTGCTGCTCCGCACCCATACCTCACCCGTCCAAATCCGCTACATGCAGAGCCACAAACCGCCGATCCGGATCATCGCCCCCGGCGCCGTCTACCGGCGCGATGCTACCGACCCCTCGCACGGGTCGCAGTTCTACCAATTCGAGGGCCTCGCGGTGGACCACGATATCCGCCTCTCGGACTTGAAGGGGACGATCGAATATTTCGCCCGCTCGCTCTTCGGTCCCGAGCGGCGCATTCGGATCGTCGGTGACCATTTCCCGTTCACCGAGCCGAGCATCGGCGCGGCGGTCTCCTGTGGGCTTTGCGGCGGTGCCGGCTGCCGAAGCTGCAAGGCCGGCTGGATGGAGATCCTGGGCGCCGGTATGGTCCATCCGCAGGTGCTGCGCAACGGCGGCATCGACCCGGACCACTATTCGGGGTTCGCGTTCGGCGCCGGCCTGGACCGGCTGGCGATGCTCAAGTACAACGTGACCGACCTCCGCGTGTTCCTCGAAAACGACGTGCGCTTTTTGAGGCAGTTCTGAGTCAATGCTGATTTCGCTGAACTGGCTCAAGGAGTACGTCGACATCAAGGGCGACGTAAAGACCCTGGCTGAACGCCTGACGCTGGCTGGCAACGAGGTCGAGGGCGTGCGGGAGCAGGACGTCGACTTCGAGAAGGTGGTGGTTGCCGAGGTCCAGGGCCTGCGGCCGCTGCCCGGATCGACGAAAAACCAGCTCGCCACCGTGACCACGGGACCGGCTGTCACCGAGGTCGTCACCGGCGCCTGGAATCTCAAGGTTGGGGACCGCGTGCCGTATGCGCTTCCCGGTTCGAGACTGAAGGACCGCCGCATCGACACCAAGACATTCCTTGGCGTCCAATCCGCGGGCATGCTGTGTTCCGCCATCGAGCTCGGTCTGGGGGAGGAGGCGGCCGGCATCATGATCCTCGACCCGTCCGCGCCCCTGGGAACGGATCTTCGGACGCTGTATCCCCGCGACACCATCCTCGAACTCGAGATCAAGTCGAACCGCCCCGATCTCCTTTGTCACCTGGGCATCGCCCGGGAGGTGGGTGCGATCTTCAACCTGCCGCTGCGCGCGCCGAGCGTCCCCAAGGCCCGGACGGCCAATGCCCCCGAGCTGGTTCGCATCGACGCTCCGGACGGGTGCCGAAGGTTCAACGGACAGTTGATGACCGGCGTCACCGTCGCCGCGTCGCCAGCTTGGATGCAGGCCCGCCTGCGCGCCGCCGGCGTCCGGCCGATCAGCAATATCGTCGACATCACCAACTACGTGATGCTCGAAAGCGGCCAGCCGATGCACGCCTTCGACTACCGGCGCCTCAAGGACGGGAGAATCGTGGTCCGCCGGGCCCGTGACGGCGAGGAAATCGCCTGCCTCGACGGCAAGACGCGTCGCCTGACGTCGCACGACATGGTCGTGGCCGACACGGAGAGGGCCCAGGGGATCGCCGGGATCATCGGCGGCGCCAACAGCGCCGTCGAGCCAGGGACGACCGACATTTTTCTCGAGGCCGCCACCTGGGAGCCGCGCTCGATCCGGCGGACCGCACGACTGCTCGGCCTGCGGACGGAGGCCTCATCACGATTCGAGAAAGGGCTGAGTCCCGAACTGAGCCTGCCGGCGATCGAGCGGGCCGCATCGCTGGTGGCGGAGCTGGCGGGCGGAACGGCGACCAGGTCAACGGACGTGTATCCCGGCCCGCTCAAGCCGATCACGATCGAGGTGGACGCCGATCGGATCGATCGGGTGCTGGGGGTCAAGGTCGAGCTCGGTGAGGCCGCCAACATCCTCGAGCGGCTCGCGTTCACGGTGGAGCGCAAGGATCGACGGCTCCGTGCGAAGCCGCCGGTCTTCCGCCTCGACTGCTCGATTCCGGAAGACCTCATCGAAGAGGTTGGCCGAATCTATGGCTACGATCGGGTGCCGAGCACGCTGCCCGGGGCTCGCACCCCGGTTCGCGATCTGTACGTTAGCGCCGACGCCGACGAGACGGCCCGCGAGGTGCTGGCCGGCCACCAGCTCGATGAAGCCGTGACCAGCAGCCTCGTCAGTGGTAGCGGCACCCCGGCGATCGCGATGTCGATGGCGGCGCCCTCGCTGGTCCGGATCAAGAACCCGATGGCGGAAAACCGCGACGCCCTTCGGCGCAGTCTCCTGCCCGGACTCTTGGAGGCCCTCGCCCTCAACGCGCGTCAGGATCAGGGCGGGGCGCGCCTCTTCGAGCTCGGCTCCATCTTCTGGAAGGCGGACGGGGAGGCGGTCGAGCAGCCGACGGTCCTGGCGATGGCGGCCCACGTCCCGGCCGGGGGAGCCGAGGCCGCGGCGGCCGAATTGCGCTTCATCCAGGCGACGCTCGCTACCGTGCGAGACCGCTTCGCCCTCCCGTCGACCGATTTCAAACAGGCGGAATTCCCAAGCGCGGATCCCGGCCGGTTCGCCGGCTTCCACCCCGGACGCACGGGCGAAATCCTCGATAGGGGAGAGCCGATCGGCATCGTCGGCGAGGTGCACCCGGAGGTGGCGACCCAACTCGGGCTCCCCGGCCGCGCGGTAGTCGCCGAGGTCCTTTTCGACCGGTTTACGGCGGCTGGGCAGCGAACGCCACAGGCCCGACCGCTACCTCGTTTTCCCGGGGTCCGGCGGGACCTTACGGTCGTAATTCGCGGCAAGATCGCGGGCCGGGAGGTCGTGCAAGTTATCCGCGAGCTGGGCGGTTACACGTTGCGGGAGATCTCTATGGTTAGCGAATACCAGGGGCCACAGCTGGGGGCTGGGGCCCGTAGCCTTTCGTTCCGCCTGCAGTACCAGGCCGATGATCGCACCTTGACCAACGAGGAAGTCCTGGCCGTGCAGCAACGCATCATCGAGGGCCTGAAGCTGCGCTTCGAGGCCGAGGTACGGTCGTAATGGATTTCCTGGACCTGATCATCGTCGTTATCCTGCTGGTCAACGTGGGCCTGGGCTGGGCGTTTGGCCTGGTCCGGCGCATCGTCGCCTTTGCCGGCCTCTTCGCCGGGGTGGGCGCCGCCACCCTGACCAGTGCGAATACGTCGGCGTACATCGCCAACAGCTTTGGCATCACCTCGGCGATTTGGGCGCACGTCATCACCTACACGGTGATCGTGACCTTTGCCATCGTGTTATTCGAGGTTCTGGGCGCCGTTTACCAGCGCTACCTCGATCAGCTGATCGCGCCCGCCTTCGACCGCTTGACCGGCGTCCTTACCGGCGCCGTCGTGGGCGCGCTGGAGATCACCGTGATCCTGATCATTGGCGTCGGCGTGGTCAACGCGAAGCTGCCCAGCGGCTACGCGCCCCCGCCCGCGTTTGTGACGGCGCAGGAGTGGTTCAATTACTCGCTGCTGGCGCCGCACTTTTACGGTCTGGAGCCCGTGACCAGGACGATCTTCTCGCTGGTCCTGCCGAGCAGCATCAGCAGCTACTTCACCCAGCTGGTCAGCCACTAACCCCCGGGCGGCGGCCCATCTGCTAAGCAATCAGACGTGGCTTTGACGTCGCCGCGACTGAAGCGAGCGTTTTTCTCCAGAGATCCCGTCACCGTGGCGCGGGACCTCCTGGGCCGCATCCTTTTCTATCGCACGCCCGAGGGCCTCCTGGCCGGCCGCGTCGTGGAGACGGAAGCGTACAGGGGCGAGGCCGATCCGGCGTCGCATGCGTTTCGCGGCCGCACCGCCCGCAATACGGTGATGTTCGGCACGGCCGGGCGCGCCTACGTCTACTTCAGCTACGGGGTGCACTACTGCCTCAACGTGACGGCAGACGGCCCCGGCGTCGCCGGCGCGGTGCTGCTGCGCGCGCTCGAGCCGCTTGCCGGCATCGAGATCATGCGTCGGCGTGGCGACCATGGACCGGAGGTCAGGCTGCTCAGCGGGCCGGGCAAGATCGGCCGAGGCTTCGGGCTCGACCTGAAGGACAACGGCCGGGATTTCACCCGGGGCCCTCTCGGCCTTGCCACCGGTAGCCTGGTCCCGGATGGCGAGGTCGCGGTCACCCGTCGGATTGGGATCTCGCGTGCTGTGGAACTGCCCTATCGCTTTTCGGTGATCGGCAGCCGGTCGGTCTCCGCGAGAGCCCCCGCCCTGCCCTCCCCAGAGGGGGAGGGAAATAGTTAGGGGAGGGTCACGGTGATCGTCTGCGCGGCCGGCGCGTTGGCCGGGTTGTAGTCGTAGGCCTGGACGTTCAGGGTGTGCGTGCTGCCAGATAGGCCTTTCACCAGGAACGTGAAGGGGCCCTGGGTGAGCCGGACCGGTTTGCTCGCCCCATCGAGGAAGAAATCGACTTCCTTGATCGCCTCATCATCGGTGGCCGTGGCCGTCACCAGGACACTGCCATCGGCCTGCGCCGCCTGGGCGAGGCTCAGCGTGGGCGGGATGGTCTCCGTAAACAGCTGGCAATTCTGGGTGGGCGGCTGCGGGGTGTTCTTATCCTTCATATCGTCCGGGTAGCCGGGCGGGTAGACGACGAAGGTTTTTACCGTCGTGAGCGCAGCCGGAATGTCGGGGGTGGCGAGCAGCCCGTCGGTGGTGCAGACCCGGATCGGGTGGTACCAATCATCGGGCCGGGTCGGTGCGGTGCCGGCGATGAACCAGTCCGTGATCGTATGGCCGGCGCAGTTCGGGGTGGCCAGCAGGCCGCTGGCCTGGCACACCGTGACCTTCTTGAGGCCATCGGGTACGCCGAAGTCGCGTACCGGTTTGTTGGCTTCGTAGGCGTTGAAGATGTCGCGGAAGATCAGGCCGGCGCCCTGGACGCCCCACACGACGTTGAGGTTGGAGTTCACGTTGGTGGGACAACCACCGGCACAGGTGTGGCCCATCCACGCGCCGATCACGATGTCCGGGTTGTAACCGATGAGCCAGGAGTCGTGCCAGTTCTCGGTGGTGCCGGTCTTGGAGGCGAAAGGTCGCTTGATGTTCAGGGCGGCGCCGACCGGCCGGAGGATGTCGCTGATCATGTATGCGACCTGCGCGGGTAGGACGCGAACGCCCGGGTCCGGCTTCCATTCCTGGAGCGTCTTCCCTTGGCTGTCGACGACTTTGAGGATGACGGTGGGGTCGTGATAGATGCCGCCCGAGGCGAGCACGGCGTAGGCGTTGAAATGCTGCATCGGGAGAACCTCGGTGGCGCCGATCGCCTGGGCCAGACCGCGTTCCGGCGTGAGGTTGGCGCTGGTCAGACCCATCATCCGCGCCGTCTGAAAGACCCGGTCGTAGCCCAACTGCTTGAGCAGCAGGATGGCGGGGATGTTGCGCGATTCCTCCAGGGCACGCCGAATCGTGATTACGCCCTCGCTGCGGTGGTCCCAGTCCACGAACGCATGACCATCGATCTTGCCCTGCGTGTCGTTGATGAGGGTCGAGGGCGCATAGCCGTTGGCGAGTGCGGTGGCGTACTCGTAAATCTTGAAGGATGAGCCCGGCTGCCGGCCCTGGCCGTCGGCGATGACGTTGTATTGGCCGCCGATCGCCTGGTCGTAATAGTTGGCGCTACCGACCATCGCCAGCACCTGCCCGGTACTGGGGTCGATGACCTCGGCGGCGCCGTTGTTGACGTTGCGCGCCCGCAGGTCGGCCCGGTTCACGTTGTTCGTGACAGCCGCTTCGGCCGCCATCTGTACCTTGTAGTCGAGGGTGGTGGTGACGCGCAGACCGCCCCCGGCGACCACCGCCTCACCGTACTGCTGGGTGAGCTGCTGGATCACGTAGTCGACGAACCACGGCGCCTTGAGGCCCTTCTCGATGCTGCCGTCCTGGTAGGTGAGCTGCTCCTTGACCGCCTTGTCGTACTCGACCTGGCTGATGTAGTGGTCGCGCAGCATGTCGCGAAGGACGAGCTCTTGCCGCGCCTTCGCATTGGCTGCCGTGGCGGGGTTATAGGGGTCCAGGCCGGACGGGGCATTCGGGATCGCGGCCAGCATCGCCGCTTCGGCGATGTCGAGGTCTTTGGCGGACTTGGCGAAGTAGGTCTGCGCCGCCGCCTCGGCCCCGTACGCCGAGTGGCCGTAAAAGATCTGGTTCAGGTAGAGCGTGAGGATGTCGTTCTTGGAGAAACGGCGCTCGACCTCCAACGCCAGCACGATCTCGCGCACTTTCCGCTCGAGCGACCGGTCGTCTCCGACGAACATGCGCTTGACCAATTGCTGGGTGATCGTGCTCGCCCCTTGCTCGACGCGCTGGTGGGTGACGTCGGCAATGGCGGCCGCGACGATTCGACGGATGTCGATCCCGTTGTGGGTGTAGAACTGGCGGTCCTCGAGTGCGATGGTGGCATCGATCAGGTGGGGGGAGATCGCCGATAGCGGGATCACGGTCCGAACCACGCCGTCGGTGTGCTTGACGTAGAGCAGCACGCCGTTACGGTCGTAGATCTTGGTCGCTTGCGAGAGCTCCTTGGCATTGAGCGAGCTGGGATTGGGCAGGTCGGCCGTGTAGGTCTGGTACTTGTCGACCGCTTCGGCGCCTCCGCCGAGGCTCAGGAGGCCGACCAGGGTGAGCCCGATGATGAGGATCTTGTGCCCCGCCGCCCGGCGCCGCCGCGACAGCAGCCTGACGGTGAGCACGCGGATCGCGGCGCGTCGAGCGGACCGGTGCTTGGCTTCGGACACCGCGTCTATAACGGTTGAGTTCGTCAAAAAAGCACAGAGGATCGCGCCGAGCGCCTATATACTCGCGTCTAGAAACCGTGACGGAACGATGAAGATACGACAAAACCTTGATCACGGCGCCTGGAATGCGATTACCACGGGCGCGGTGGAGATCATCGACCGCGAACACTTGAAGACCCGCGTTGAGCGCGGCGATCGCCTGCGCGTCAAGCTCGGTCTCGACCCGACTCGGCCGGACATCCACCTCGGTCACACCGTTGTCTTGCGGGCGCTCCGCCGCTACCAGGAGCACGGGCACACCGCGGTCCTGATCATCGGCGACTGGACCGCGAGGATCGGCGACCCCTCCGGTCAGAATGTCACGCGGCCGCAATTGACGAAGGAGGAGGTCAACGCCGCGGCGAAGACCTACCTCGACCAGGCCTGGAAGATTCTCGATGAAGGCGAGACGGAAGTGCGCCGCCAGTCCGAGTGGTTCGACAAAATGCAGCTCGAAAACGTCGTGCAATTGATGAGCCGTTATACGGTCGCGCGCATGCTGGCCAGGGAAGACTTCGCCAAGCGCACGAAAGAAGGCCGGCCGGTCGGCATGCACGAGTTGCTGTATCCACTGCTGCAGGCCTACGACTCGGTGGCCGTCAAATCGGACGTCGAGTTGGGCGGCACGGATCAGACCTTCAACCTCCTCGTTGGTCGCGATATCCAGGAGGCCTACGGCCAGCCGCCCCAGGACATTCAAACGATGCCGCTGCTGGAAGGCCTCGATGGCGTGCAGAAGATGAGCAAGAGTCTGGACAACTACATCGGGATTGACGAGGCGCCAGCCGTCATGTACCGCAAGGCGATGAGCGTTCCCGATCACCTCATCACACGCTATTTCCAGCTA
The DNA here is from genome assembly GCA_035602395.1 of Candidatus Acidiferrum sp. Lineage (GTDB taxonomy): Bacteria > Chloroflexota > Dormibacteria > CF-121 > CF-121 > CF-13. The sequence goes on along the minus strand of DATNMH010000032.1, from coordinate 618 downwards.
GCCACCGATATTTCCCCGGACGAGCTGGCCGCCGAAGCGCGGGCGCTTCGCGACGGCGAGAATCCGCGCGACGTCAAGCAGCGCCTGGCGGAGCGGCTCGTTCACCAGTTTCACCCCAACGCAACGTCGAGCGACTATCGAGGCGAGTCCGGCGCATTTGTGAGCGCAGAACCGGCCACCGTCGAGGTGGCGCCTGGTTCGCGGTCGATCGCGCAACTGTTCCTCGACGCGGGACTCGTCAGCAGCAAGGGCGAGGCGAGGCGGCTCGCCGGTCAAAAAGGCCTCACTGTTAACGGGCAGCCGGTCGGTTCGGCCGAGGACAAGATTGAGCCGGCCGATGACATGGTCTTGCAACGCGGACTGCATCGAGTCGCGCGTATAAAACTGAGCTAAACTTCCTGCCGGGGAGAAGATGTCTGGACATTCCAAGTGGTCGTCGATCAAGCACAAGAAGGCCCTCACCGACGCCAAGAAAGGGCAGCAGTTCACGAAGATGGCCCGGGAAATCACCCTGGCCGCCCGAGAGGGCGGCGGCAACCCGGACGGGAACTATCGGCTGCGCCTGGCGATGGAGAAGGCGCGCGACGTCAACATGCCGCAGGAGAATATCAAGCGGTC
>DATNMH010000031.1:0-17430 GCA_035602395.1 Candidatus Acidiferrum sp. | reverse complement strand
GAGCGCGCCCATTTGTAGCGCCGGGAAGAGCATCAGGCTGACAAAGATCACACCGAGCGCTCCGACGAGCCAGACCGCAACGAAGGGACCGGTCCGAACCAGCTCGCGATGGCTCTCAGCCGCATAGAAGGTCCTCGCGATTGGACTGAGCTTGCGCCGGCGCCTCCATCGGATGAACAACAGCACAACGACCACCACGGCGATGATCTCCAGAACCCCCTGGGCGGCGACGGGGTCCTTCAGATTGCCAAGCACTACGCGCCCGATGTTGAACAGCACGAGGAACCCGAAGAGCCCGATACCCACGTAGCGGCGGGTCTCGAGATACAGGTTGCGCTGTGCCAGCGTTGACCGTGGGTTCGCTCGTGCCGCATTCTCAAGCATTGCGATCGCCTCCTGCTGGCGGCCCTGGCCGCGAAGCGCGATCGCAAGGTTGTTCATCAGGACCCAGTTTTGCGGCTGCATTTCGAGCGCCTTGCGATACGCCATCTCCGCCTCCTTCCAGTGACCGCGACGCAGTTCGATGCGCGCCAGCAAGTCGTGACCCTGGAGGGAATCAGGATCGAGCGCAAGGCCGCACCTCGCCGCCTCGGCGGCCTGCTTGAGACGCCAGCGGCGTTGCATCAGCCGCTCACCGAGGACGAAGAAGGCCCTCGCTTCATTCGGATCGGCGCGCACGGCCTCTTCCGCCTCCTGCATCGCTTTGTTGCTTTTCCCGATGGCAGCGAGCGCCTGGCTGCGGATCAGATGCGGCCATTCTGCGTGCGGATCGAGCGCAATCGCGCTTCCCGCCATCTCAACCGCCTCCTTGGCCCTACCGACGTTTATGAGGCAGAGGGCGAGGAGGCAACGAGCTTGGGGGTCTTCCGGGTTCTGGGTGATCGCGCGCTGCAGCAGGGGGATCGCCTCGTCGAAGCGCTGCGCGACCATCAGGGCCCTGGCCTCGGCGGCGTCGTTCCTCACAGCAGCTTTTTGCTGCGCATGTACTCCTGCAGCTCGTCGTAGGTGCCGCTCTGGTTCGCGAAGAGTACGAAGTTGCGGGCGGTTTCGAACCAGCTGCGGGTGCTTGGCTTGACCTGGCGGAGCGCCTGCCCAAAGTCCGCCGTTGTAATCGACCGCACCGTTCCGCTGGTGACCGATTCCTCCATCGCCAGCTCGGTGGCGGACTCGCAGAGGTGTGCCAGGTCAGCACCCGAAAAGCCTTCGGTCTTGGATGCGATCGTCTGGACATCCACCGCGGTCGCCGGCTTTCCCTTCAGATGGTGTTCGAGGATCGCGACGCGCGCCGGCTCATCGGGAGGCAAAACGAGGGCCATCCGGTCGAAGCGTCCCGGCCTCAACAACGCGCTGTCGACGTCCCACGGATGATTGGTGGCGCCGAGCAGGAAGACGCCCTCGTTGTCAGGGCCGATGCCATCCATCTCGGCGAGCAGCTGGTTCACGACGTTGCGCATCGAACCCGCGCCCTGAAGGTTGGCACGCTTCTGCCCGATGGCATCGAGTTCGTCGAAGAAGACGACACATGGTGCGCTTCGACGCGCATGCTGGAAGATCTCGTGCAACCGACGTTCGCTATTTCCGAACCACATATCGAGGACATCCGACAACCCGATGCCGAGAAAGCGCGCTCCCAGCTCGCCAGCGGTTGCTCGAGCGATGAAGGTCTTTCCGCAGCCGGGCGGACCGTATAGCAAGAGTCCCCCACGCAGGGACTTGCCATAGGCCTTGCGCAGCTCCGGATTACGCATCGGCCCAAGGAAGGCCACGTCGAGTCGGCGCTTCACCTGCTGCATGCCGCCCACGTCCTTCAATCGCAGATTCGGCCACTCGACCTCCCACCAGGGAGTTGAGCCGCCCGCCTCCTGGGCAACAGGCACCGGCTCAGTCCGCTGCGACACCGATTCGGGATGCGTGGAAGCAGGTGGCGGCTCAGCCGCCGCTCCCCGAAGGGCAGCCAGCAATCGTCGATAGCCACTCGCTCGGGTAGGATCGCCAATTGCCTCGGCGGCTGCCGCGGCGCCCTCCAGCGCCGGGACACTCGCCGGGTCCTTGGTAAGGATCGTGACGTAGTGCTGCAGGGCCGCCTCTTCCCCGCCCGACTGCATCAGCAACCCGGCCACGTGCAAGCGGAGAGGAACCGAGTCAGGGGCCTTTTGCAGGGCCTCGTTCAACGCCGCAAGCAGGGCGGGATCGACACCCATGGGGTCGCCTTGCATCGTAAGCAGCGCTGGCCGCCGCCTCTGTCACGCTTGCGTTACGCGACAGTACCACTCCAGTCGCTCGTCGGGGTAATTAACCCCTTTCCCCCCGGAGGACGGAGCTTGCTAGGCGTTGGAAAAGAGGGGGATGTTGGCACCGCTCGCCGGAACCACGGGACCTTCGAGGAGACTGACGATGAGCGCACCGACCTGCGACGGCGTTAGGCTCGCGCGCAGCTGCGGGTTTGCGCGCCGAAGCATCTCGGTCTCAACAGCGCCCGGGCTTAGGCAGATGGCGCTGATGCCATGGGGACGACCCTCCACGGCGAGCGCCTCGGTCAGACCAATGACGCCGTATTTCGAGACGTTGTAGGCAGCCAGCCCGGGGAATTTTTCCGTGCCATAAATTCCGGACAGCGACCCCAGATTCACGATTCGGCCACCGCCCGCGTCGCGCATCAAGGGGAATGCCTTCCGGCAGCAGAGAAAGGCCCCGGTGAGATTGATGCGAATGGTCTCCTCCCAGCGTTCGAGGCTCGTCGCATCGAAGGCAGCCTTGTGCAGGACCGCCGCGGCGCAAACCAGCGCGGTTGGAGGACCGATGCCCACCGCAACCTCGAAGAGCCGATCCACATCAGCGGGCCGGCCAACATCAGCAGACACGGCCGTTGCGGCGCCACCGGCTCTTCGAATGCTGGCGGCCACATCCTCGACCTGTGATGCCGTACGAGCCGCGACCACGACGTGCGCGCCCGCCCGAGCAACGGCCTCTGCGGTGGCCCGACCGATTCCCTTGCCGGCGCCCGTGATCACGGCGACCCGCCCGTTCAGCCAGCTTGGTGAATCAGCCACGGGATTGCGCACCGGTCCTGGATCCGACCTGGTAGTAGAGCCGTTCGTGGGCCGTAACGGCTGCCTTGAGACTCAGGTTCGCTTCGGCGTGACGCCGGCAATCGGCCCGACTGATCGTGGCCACGTCTCTGACACGATGCGCCGCGCCGGCGACATCATCTGCTGGCACGAGAAAGCCCGTCTTCCCATGACGGATGACCTCGGCGAGGGCGCCGCGGTCGTAGGCAATTACTGGCGTCCCAGCCGCCTGCGCCTCGGCGGCCGCCATTCCGAACGGCTCTTCCCACCTCGCTGGACAGAGGACCGCACTGGCCCCAGCCATGAGCTTCCAGATCTCGGTGCGTGGCACACCGCCATGGATCGTGATGCCCGGTTCGGTGCTATGACAGTCGACCTCGTCGCGAGCATACTCCGCGTCGTACGGCTCTCCATAAAGGTCGATCGGAACATCTGCTTCTCGGGCGATCGCAATGGCATGGGCCGCTCCTTTCTCAGGGCTGAACCGGCCAGCGAAAAGAAGATGGGCGCCCCCGGTCTCGGACCACGGAATCTGATTTACCGGCACGCCGTTAGGCAGCACAAGGTCGACGTGCGTCAGTCGTCGCCAGCCTGCTGCCGCGGACGTCGAGACGGTCGCAACGGTCGGTGGATTCGCCGATCGCGACGCCTGGTCAAGCGCGGCTGCCATCGAGGCGTCGGGAGGTAAATGCAAGGTGTGGATGACGGGCGACTCCAGCGTGCAGGCGAATCGCACCGCCGGCGCATCGAAGGCGTGATTGTGGACGACGTCGTAGCGAACCTGCTTGACCGCGTCGAAGACGGTGCGGAAGGCGGCGTCTCCGGCATGGCTGTAAGGTGCCGACGAGCGGTCCGCTCGGTACAACAGACTCGACAGTTCGTCAGCGCGCACCCCGGTGTCGACGACGGTTACGCCGGGAATCACTGAACCAGCAGCCGCATAGACCTCCACCTCATGGCCCCGCTCCGCAAGGCCACGCGCCAAGTCAGCGACGACCGCCTGAGACCCGCCCAGCTGGGGCTCTCGAATCGGCGTGACCAGCGGGGCAACAACGGCGATGCGCATCAGGCGATCGTCTTGTAGGCCAGGTCACGCGGCGGGTTGACGCCGAGCAACTTGTAGGGCACGTGACGCTCGCCTCGCCGCCTGATCGCGTCAACCGCCTGGGGGTAGAAAATCTGCGCTAGCTCGATCGCTTCCGTGATGGACGTGAAATCCATCGCCATGTCCCCGGCAAACGAAAGATAGCGATAGCCATGCGCCGAGAGCCATTCCGGATGGTTCGGCCAGATGATCACCACCATGCCCCCGGCCGAGCAGACCCGCTCCATTTCAGACAGTCCCCGGTTACCGCCGTGCGATTGCTCCGGGGTGAGCACGGAGCACGCAGCAACGAGCTCAGCCGATTGGTCGGCCACTGGAAGCGCATCAAGGAACCCGTCGATGACGCGAACCTGTGCCGGTTGCTGACCGCTCGCGGCCCCATCAGCCGAGCGCCGCTCGAGTTTCCTGGCGAGGATTTCGCGCAGTGGGGCAGCTGGTTCTATCGCGGTCAGGTCACGGCAACGGCTCACGAGGTCGAGGGTCAGCCGCCCGCTCCCGGCGCCGACCTCGACGATTCGTTCCACGTGATTCGGGAGCCATTGCAGGATATTCGGATGCAGGCGCTCAGCCACGACGAGACGGTCGTAAAGCTCGGGCTCGAGGCGGTAGAGCAACTCCCAGGCGAGGTCGGGATCGCGTTGAGCGTTGGCGCCGTCCTCAATCAACAGTCGACGACGCTCATCGAGCGAGATAGCCGCAACGTCTTCCCGCGTATATCGCTCGAGCAGCTGACCCGTGCGGACCCGATCAGCCGTCCACACTGCACTCGGCCCAGCTCTTCTCCGTTTCGTACACCCGTATGGTGCGTAGGGAACTCCCAGGCAGGTGCGGCCGGAGCCGATCCCAGAACGCAACCGCGAGATTTTCAGCGGTCGGAATCCGGTCGCGCAACCAGGGGATGTCGGTATTCAGGTTGCGATGATCGACCTGTTCGATGATCTGGCTGGTTATCAGATTGGACAGCTGTTTCAAGTCCATCACGTATCCAGTCGCCGGATCAATCTCGCCGGCGACCACGACTTCGACCACATAGTTGTGACCGTGCAGGTTCACGCACTTGCCGTACAGTCGACGGTTCTCTTCATCCGAACGCGCCGGATCGAACAACTGGTGGGCAGCGTTGAAGCCCTCCCGACGGCTGATTCGCAGCTTGGGTCCCGCCATAGCTTCATGACGATCCTATCGATTCGCAGCGGCGACGGTCAGCGACCTCAGGTCAACATCGGTGTCCGCGAGCACCCCCTCGGTTAGCGTCGCCTGGGCCCGGATCAGCTCCAGGCACGCCCGTAACTCGCCGTCGGCATCGAGCTCCGGATCCCCGCCCCGATTGAGTCCACAAGCGGCCTTCATGATTCCTTTCGATAGGTAGAAGGCCAGGAACCGTGACTCCGCCAGACTGCCTCGGATCACGATCTGATCCCAGGTTCGGCCGTCACCCACGTACTCGAGCTTGTCTTCGTACTGGTCAGACCAGAACGTGTGGATATCGTCGTAGGGTCGCTGGTCACCGAGCATCGCCCGAGCGGCCGCACGACCCTGCTTTTCAGCGTTGTTGTAATGCTCGACGCGCACCCGGCCGAACACGGGGTGGAGGTGATTCGCAACATCGCCTGCCGCGAAGACGTCCGGCGCGCTTGTTCGGCATGTTTCGTCGACCAGGATGCCGTTGTTCATGGCGATCTCGCTGCTCCTGAAGGCTTCGACGTTGGGCTCGATCCCAACCGCCACCACCGCCAGGTCGCATTCAATCCGTGCGCCCTTGGCGGTAATGGCGCGTGCCAGGTGTTCCGAACCTTCGAATCCGACCACCTGATCCTCGGTCACGAGCCGGACGCCGTGGCTTCGGTGGATGCCGGCGAACACCTCTGCAACATCCCTACCAAGCATCGCTGTCAGCGGTGCCGTGCCGCTGAGTACCGCAGTAACCTCGAGACCCAGCTGGCGCAGTGAGGCCGCCACCTCGGACCCGATGAAACCCATCCCGACGATGAGCGCTCGTGCCCCCGGATGCGCGGCCCGGCGGATCGCGTCGCATTCCGCCATCGTCCGAAGCTGATATACGCCCGGTGCCTTTGCCCCGGGCACCTGAAATCTCCGGTTCCGGCCGCCAGTGCAAAGGAGAAGCTTGTCGTACGCGACTGTTTCCTCACCCTGAAGGGTCACCTTCTTTAGCCTGGTGTCCACACCCTGAATCGTGACCCCGGTGCGAAGCTCCACGCGGTTCTCCGCATACCATGCCGGTGGCTTGACCAGCCAGCCATCGAGGCCTTCCTCACCACGCAAGTACGTTTTGGAAAGCGGCGGTCGGCCGAAGGGAATGCCAGGCTCCGCTCCCAGCATCACGATGCGACCCGACCAGCCCTCCTCCCGCAGGGTCACGGCAGCATTTCCGCCAGCCAGCCCGGTGCCAACGATGACGGCGGTCTGGTGTGAGGTCACGCGGTCATGCTGATCGTTACCGGCGAACGAGGATCCCGAGCAGGACGCCAATCACGAGCAGCACCCCGGTGTAGAGGTGCAGATTCACGTTCTTGCCCAGGTACGACATGAGCTGATAGGGGCTGTCGTAGTGCGCCTTCAAGCCCTTCCAGGTCTGGTACGCAAGCGGAATAGTAAGGAGTGAAATAAGGGTCGGCCATGGAAGAATGCCGAAGGCGACGCCCGCGATGACGACCAGGTAGGCGACCGCCACAGCGGCGACGTACCCTCGGATCACAGCGGCCGGTTGCAGGCGCACAACCAGCGTGCCCTTCCCCGCCTTCGCGTCGGCGAATCGATCGGGGACCTCGTTTGCATAAAGGATCAACATCACGAGAATGGCGACGGGAATCGATAAGATCAGCGGCCGCAACGCATAGTGTCCGGTCTGCACGAAGTACGTGCCCAGGACCATGATCGGCCCGAAACCGAGCGCGACGCATAGCTCGCCCAGCCCCCGGTGCACCAGCCGCAGCGGTGGCGCCGTGTAGAAGTAACTGATCAGAACGCCGGCAACGCCAAGCCAGAGCAGGCCGAGCCCACTGATCGCCACCAGCACGAGGCCAACGATGATGGCAACCACGTAGAAGACGGCTGCCAGCGTCATCATCTGGCGCAGGCTGACCAGGCCGTACTGGAGCACGCGTGAGCCGCCACTGAACTTGGTCGGGGTGAAATTCACGTCATCGACGCCGCTCAGCGTGTCGAAGACATCGTTGGCTACGTTGAGGCCGAGGTGCACGGCCATGGCGCCCAGCAACGTTAGGGCCGCAAGGCCAAGCGAGAAGTGCCGATCGTAGCCCGCCGCGGCGAGCCCGAGAAAGACGGGCACGATGGTCGCGGTCAAGAAGGGTAACCGGGTCGCCAGGAAGAAGCGCCATCCCGCCGCCATCTGCGGCTTGACCTCGTGACCGCGCTCGGTGCTCAGGGCTGCCAGATAGCGCCGCGCCTGCGGCAGCGCCCGCTGGCAGAGCTCAGGAAAGGAAAGGTCTTTCTCATCCCAGCCGCGCGCGCCCTGGGGGTCGAAGCGCCAGGCGGACCCGCCGACGGAGAGGGCGCCGCTTAGTTCGATGTAGCGTCGCTGGTCATAGCCGACGCCGGGGTAGGGTCGGATGTGGCTGACGACCAGTCGGGCCTCGACGGTATCGCGAACGGCACGTTGGCCAGTTGACGCCGGCGTGACTACCACGCTGCCATCGACGACTCGAAACGAGGTGGCGACGCTGAGCGGGTAGCCGCCCTCGTCAGGAACGATCAACACCGCGTGCGAGAATCCCGGGAGCCGGGCCAGCGCGTCCCCGAGTTTCACGTCGAAGCATCCTGCAGGTCGGTAACCTCGGGATCGCGTGTGGTGTCCCCGTTCGGCCACCACAACACGCGCCTCGGCATGATCTCGATGATCGCCCGCTCCCAGAAGAGGGGCAAGCCAAGCTTTTGCATTGGCGTGATCAAGGTCTTGATGATCGGTTCCTTGGCTTCCCAGAGGGGAAGCACGCGGTACCAGCCCTGGTGGAGGTCGTCGTCGATGACGCGGGCATCACCCTGGATGGTGGCGCGAGAAAACGGTTGCGCCGGGACGCCAACGGGATCGGACAGACTCAACGAGACCCTGGGATTGCGCTTGATGTCCTCCAGCTTGCGCGAGAACAGGATGCTCGACGTCATCAGGATATGGCGGCCATCCCACAACGGGATCAGGGGATCAGTCCGAAAGCCCCCGTTGCGATCGATGACCGTCAGCTCCCCGACCAGGGCCTTGTTTAGCAGGTCGACCACCGGCTCGGGCATGCTGGCAACGACTGTGGCGCTCGTCACCCCCTCATGGTAGGGACTCAGGGCCGGGACGCCTACTTCACCGGCAGGGGAAGCTCCCACGGCCCATCGACGACGACGTGCGGGTTCTTCATGCGGAGGGTGATGCGGCCGGGACCTGGCTTGTTGAGGAGCTCGAGATAACCTGAGCCGGTCGGCTGGTCGGCCCAAACGAAGCTGTACGAGTTGACCCCGTCCAGCTCGAAGTTCGTGACCTGGCCACCGTCGATCGGCGGGCCTGCGTGGAAGTACACGCGCAGCGTGTGCCCGTTCGGACCGTCGAACCATTCGGCGCGCTCGAGCACGACGAGATAGCGGCCAAGCTGCACGGAGCGACCCAGTGGCAGGGTGCCGTTCGCCGGCATATTGAAGGATACGGATGCATTCCCGGGCTCGACGTCGTGGATCCGTGCAATGCCAATCGTCGTGAGGTTCGCCGGGAGGGCGAGATCCCATTGACCCGATTGACCGCTGCCAGGTAGGTAGTTTTGCTCGGAGAGCGGTGGCGCGAACTCGAGGTACTCCACCTGAGAAGAGCGGGACCCGCCGGCGGTGAGGTGCGCCTGCAGACCGTCATTGCTCCGTGCGATCTGGCCGAGGACGACCGTGACCCCGTGGACGGTGACGGATGAGCCCACCGGCGACGCCTGCGAAAGCGCCGAGGACGTGACCGGCGTGAGCGGCAGGTCGATCCGCCAGACCCCAAGGTGCGCACCAAGCGCGCTCGGCATGCCCAGCATCAGCGAGTCCACCACGAGCGTGACGTGTCTCGTGCCACGAGGAAGAGCGTAGAACCCATAGTTCCAGTAGCTGCCTCCCCCACCCGCGCTGTTTCCGTCGTAGCGGTGTCCGGAGGCATCTTGCAGATAGGGCATAGGGAGCGGACCCGACGGATATCCCGTCTTGACGTCGGGCAGGCCGGCGACCGTGAGCGACAGCGTGGTGTACCGCTCGGTCGCGAGCACGCCAACCACACGAACGGTAATGCCCTCGCGCGACACGACGACCGGATGATCCAGGACCAGAGAGGTTGCTGGCGCGCTTCGAATGCCCTGGCCCGGGATGAAGTAGAAGAGCTGGCGAACCGTGTTTGCGACAGCATCTCGGGCTTGCGGCATCGCGCCGAGAATCAGCGCAATCGCCGCCGCGGCCAGCGCAGCCGCAAACCGGACGCGGCGTTGACGCCACAACGGTGCCGCCGGTACCCGGGCAGGGAGCCGTGCGAGCATGCGATCAATCGCGCCAGGGGGTGCCGCGATCGGGTGCATCGCCGCGACCAGCGCCGACTCGATCTCAGGATCCGACCAACTGGAATGCATCGCTTCCTCCTTCTCCGGTTTTGCCGAGCGCGCGGCCGAGTTGGCGGCGGGCCTCGAACAGCCGATTCGTAACGGTGGTCACCGGTGCATCGATCACAGCGGCGATCTCTACGTAGGACAACTGCTGCTGGTACCGCAGGACCAGGATCAACTGCATCGGCTGCGCCAGCGATCGCAACGCTCGACGGACTTCTTTACGCGTCTCCTCCGAAATCGCAACTGCCTCGGGCGCTGGGTCGCTGCTCATCAACGGTTCGAGCGCCGGGTCGTCCAGACCGGTCTGAGGCCGCCGCGACCGGAGCTGGCTGATGAACTGGTTGTGCGCAATCCGCAGAATCCACGGGCCGATCGGGTGCGCAGGTCGGAACTGCCGCAGGCTTGCAAACGCCTTGAGGAACGTTTGCTGGGCGAGGTCCTCGGCATCGGTTCTACTGCGTGTCATCGTGAAACAGAACCCGTAGACCGGGGGATACAGGTCTCGGAAGAGGCGCTCGACCGCCACGCGGTCGCCGGCCACAGCAGAGCGCTTGAGCGCCGAATCGGGATCCTTCACAGCCTTCCTTGGTCGGGACTCTATACAGCCATACGTCTGGCAGCCGAATTCCTTTTTCCCGAGGCGTTGCCTAGTTTGGACGCCAAAAGCGAAGGATCCGCCCATCGAGCCGTTGCGGCGTACACAAGGATGTCGAGAGCGGTCCGGTCGAGCATTCTGCTGCTGGCGGCGATCCTAATCGGCGGTTGCGGGACGGCGTCGATTCCGGTCCCTGCCCAGCCGACTCCGACTAGCACGCGCCCGACGCAGATCAGCAGCGGCCTCCCTCCATGCACAACGATGACCGCGACCGGTTGCGACAACAGCGCGATCAAGGACAACGGGCGCGGTTCACCTGGATGCAAAGGCAAGGGGCCTGGCACGCTCACGGCCTCCCCCATTGCTCTCAATGACATCGCCTTCATCCAGCCGATGGGTCTGGAGGCGGGAGGCCACGTCACGCCGATCGACCACGGCTACTTCTACACGAAAGGGGCGGTGGCGACGCCGCCGCAACAGACAGCGGTCTACGCGCCGCTCAGTGGAAACATCTCGACGGTCACCCGTACCGTCCGTCTGGGTGGCCAGAATAACGCGCCCACCTATGACGACGACGCCGTCACCATCGAGGCCACCTGCACCTTCCGGGTTCGCTTTAGCAACCTCGTGCGATTCGCAGGAGGCCTGGGTGACGCCATCGGCGAGTTACCGGCCAACCAAACGAAGGACCCCAACTATGCGGTCAAGGCCGGTGAGCTGATTGGATACACGGGTCTACCGACAGCCTATGGGATCGACGTCTGGGTTGAGGACGACGATGTCACGCTGACCGGCTTTATCAACCCGGCGCAATATACGGCGGCCGAAGTCTGGAAGACCCACATGACCGACCTCTTCGATCACACGCAAGAGCCGCTCCGCAGCCAGCTGCTAGCACTCGACGAGCGCGATGCCACGCCGCGCTGGGGAAAGATCGACTATGACATCGATGGGCGGCTGGTCGGGAACTGGTTCCGCGTTGGCACAGGGGGATATCGGGGACTGATCCCGATGCAGGAAGGCTACTGGGATGGTCACCTGGCCGTGGTCCCGGATGGAAACGATCCCAGCCAAATCGACGTCTCCATCGGCAACTACCAGGGAACGGCGCGGCAGTTTGCGGTGATCGGCAATTCTCCAGATCCATCCACCGTCGCTGAATCGACCGGTCCGGTCCGATATCAGCTTGGTTTCGTTGAGACCTACTCACTGACCACCGGGCTGCGGTGGGACGGCAAGGCCTATGCCCCTCACATTCGCACCCGAGCGTCACCTGGCGTGATCGGCACGGTGCTGATGCAGCTGATGGCTGCGCGCAGCCTGAAGCTCGAGATCTTCCCGGGCAAGACCGCCAGCCAGGTGGCCGGGTTCGACTCGAGTGCCGTTATGTTCGAGCGCTGATGCCGGTTTAAGGCCCGCTGTACTCGAACGGACCTACGGCTGCGTACTGGCCGCTGTGGTCGTAGTGCACGCCATCCTGGACGCGAAAGAGTTTGGAGGCCGCCAATTGGATGTTCTTGCTGATGAAGCCCTGCGGTAAGACGGCGCTTGGCGTCGCCTCAACCCCGGTCACCGGGTTCTTGATGGGCTGCATCTCGAGCTCGAAGGCGTTGCCGGCTTTCGCCCTGCTGCGCTGATCAGCCAGCTCGACCTCGAATGGCACGTACCGCGGCTCATGGACTTTGGTCCAGGTGTTCTTGAGGATGCCCCACGGGCCGCCCACGGCTCCCGAGACCAGCGTGCGGACGGCGCCGCGTTGGGACTCGCTGGCCTTCTCATCGATCAGCACGGCGGCTTCGCCATTCCCCTGATGGATCGCCTGCGGCCAGTCGGCCGCGACGGCAAAACTGAGCCCGCTCAAGTCGATATCGCCGTAGCTCCCCTCCTGGATATGCCAGGTCCAGCCCCCCTCACAGTGACCATGAGTGGGGAGCGCGTTGAAGTTGCAGGGGCACCCGTAATCGCAATTGCAAGCGATCAGCACCATCCCCTTCAGCTTCCAGCTGGTCGCGGCCTGGGTTGCCATTGTTTCTCTCCTTCCCACTCGCTAGCAGGGGCTGACTACATCCCCATGCCGGTCCCGCGCAGCAGGCCGGCCAGATCCGGACGCATCGCGACGACGACCGCCAGCAACAAGAGGAGCCCGCCGGATAGCTGAGCCGCCCTGCGACCGAACGGTAGCACCTTCTCGACGAAAACCAGCAGCGCAATAAGTGTCACCCAGGCGAGGCCCATCGAACCGGCCACCACCAGAACGGCCATGAGGCCCCAGCAGCAGCCGACGCAATAGGCGCCATGTTCGAAACCAAGTCGCAGGGCAGCGAGGGGCCCTCCGCCGTGCCAGCGCTGCATCATGAAATCGAGAGGGCTACGGCACTGGCGCAGGCAAGCCTCCTTGAGAGGTGTGAACTGGTAAAGCCCCGCGAGCCCCAGTACGGCGGCCACGGCGTAGGGCAGGGATCGTGCGACCATCGAACCACCGGGCGCCGCCGTCAGGAGGGCCTGCTGCACGGCGAAAACGGGCAGGCCGAAGGCCGCCCAGACGATCAGGTAGCCGGCCCCGAGGAACACCGTGTTGATCGCGCGAGCGCCCGGCCCGGCAACGCGATAAAGCAGGACAAGGGGCGCGGCCGACGGCAGCATCATGGCGGCCATCATGACCAGCCAAGCAATTACGAAACCTGTGAGCGCCCCGAGCTGAATGTGAGCGCTCATCGGACCGGCCATCGCGCCGCCGCCGGAGCGGCTCTGCGCCAGCACCCCTGCCCATGCGGCCAGGGTCACAGCCGTGAGCCCCAACCCAACGATTGCTGTCGTGCTGTCGACGGGTGGACGGGCAGCCAGCGCAACCTTCATGCCAGAAATAGTAGATGCAGAGCGGCGGGACGGTGCATTCGGCTCGGCGCTGTCGGCTACAGCTTCACACGTTCTCCCGCCGTGGCGGACCTCTCGATTGCGGCGATAACCTCGTGGCGCCGGACGGCGTCGGCGAAATCAGGCACCGTGTGAGTCCCATGGTCGATGTCTGCCGCGAACGCGGCGTAGGCGCGTCCGACGTTGAAGGCAGGCGCTCCTTCCAGGCTCGCGAGCGCGGGCCATTTATGTATCAGAGCCGCCGGGACAGCAAGCTCGGCGGGCTCGTCCCGCCCGCGTGCTCCCGCAACGGTCAAGGGAAAGATCCCAGGTACTGCGGCGGCAGCGGTAATCCGGAGCGTTCCCTCGGTTCCGTTGATTTCCCAGAGGAACCCGGTCCCGCCAGCGACTGCCTCGCGGATGTGGACGCTGGCGGTCGTCCCAGACGTGAGGGTGCCGATCACCGCGATCTGGTCGGCCGCCGTTTTCATGATCTGTTTCCCGGTCTCTTCGATGGTGATCAGCGGCCGGCGAAGATCCGACACGGCCGATAGCTCGGCGAACTCGCCGAGTACATAGTTAAGGATGTCCAGGCTGTGGCCCACGCCGATCGTCAGCAGGTTGGCTCCGTTTGCCTTGTCGAGCATGTAGGCGTTGGGCTGGACCACGACGTCGCCCGGCACCAACAGCCCGACCATGGTCGTGGACAGGATCTCCCCGGCGTAGCCCTCCCTGAGCAACTTTTGTACGAACTCGACTGCGGGAGCCTGGCGGGCCTGCAAGCCGATGACCGTGCGCACGCCCTGCTCGGCGGCGAGCGCGGCGATCGCTCGCGTGTCGTCGAGGTCGCGGCCAAGTGGCCACTCGCAGTAGACGGCCTTGCCGGCAGCAAGCGCGGCGGAAACGAGCTCTCGATGGTGCGGGGCCTTGACCGTAACGGCGACCACGTCGATGTCTGGTTGCGTCACCAGCTCCTCGTGGTCTGAGAAGACGGCACTGACCCCGAACACCTCGCCGGCTGCGCGGGCGGATTCCGTAGTGCGCGCGCTGATCGCCCGGATCTCGTAGTTCGGCAGAGCGCGCAGTGCCGGGATGTGAGCGGTGGCGGCCCATCCCCGGAACGGGCTGACCCCGATGATCCCGACACCCATCGTCGATTCAGACATGGCTAGGGTCGAATCGTATTCAAAACTGGAGGCGAGTGCGGGATTCGAACCCGCGATGGAGGTTTTGCAGACCTCCGCCCGAAGTTCGCCAGAGTGCGCTGGCGTTGCCGTCAGCGTTGCCGTCAAACACGCCTTGGACCACCGGCATCCAGGGGCGGCAGCGAGTCGCTGCCACATATGTAGGTATGGGTTAACCCGGGCTCAAGTTTGACGACGTGCCCCTCCACACTCGGGCCGCTTGAACTCGGATCGAGCTTTGCCGCCCTTCAGGCGGGATTGCCGTCACGGCCCGCAGGTGACCAGCGGAAATGCTATGCGATTTGCTCGGGTGCGATTTGCTCGGGTGCGATTTGCTCGGGTGCGAGTTCCCCGAGCTGTCCTTCCGCGTACATCTCGGGCTCGGTGCCGTAAAGGACGGACTTCTCGGTGATGACGCATCGCTTGACGTCCGGGCGTGACGGAACTTCAAACATGGAGTTCAGCAGGATATCCTCGATGATGCTCTTTAGGCCCCGGGCTCCAGTCCCGCGCTGGAGCGCCTTGCGGGCGATCGCCGTGAGCGCCGGCGGCTCGAAGACCAGCTGGACATTGTCCAGGGCAAAGAATTTCTGGTACTGCTTGACGAACGCATTCTTCGGTTCGGTCAGGATGCGAATGATGTCGGCCTCATCCAGGTAGTCCACGGTGACCGTGATCGGAAGGCGGCCGACAAACTCCGGGATCAAGCCGAACTTCATCAGATCCATCGGCTGCAGCTGCTTGAGGAACTTGGTGCTCTCCTTGTCGCGATTACCGTGCGTTTCCGAGCCGAAGCCGATCTGCTTGTGGCCGATGCGGTGCTCGATCAGCCGTTCCAGGCCGTCGAAGGCGCCACCGCAGATGAAGAGGATGTTCGTGGTGTTGATCTGGATGAAGTCCTGGTGGGGATGCTTGCGGCCGCCCTGTGGAGGGACATTGGCGATGGTGCCCTCCAGGATCTTGAGCAGCGCCTGCTGCACACCCTCACCGGAGACGTCCCTCGTGATCGAAGGGTTATCCGACTTGCGCGCGATCTTGTCGATCTCGTCGATGTAGATGATGCCGCGCTCGGCTCGGGCGACATCGAAGTCCGCCACCTGGAGCAGGCGGAGCAGGATGTTCTCGACGTCCTCGCCAACATAGCCGGCCTCGGTCAGTGACGTGGCATCGGCGATCGAGAACGGCACGTCGATCATCCTGGCGAGGGTCTGTGCCAGGAGCGTCTTGCCACACCCGGTCGGCCCCACCAGCAGGACGTTCGACTTCTGCAACTCGACGTCACCGGCCATCTTGCTGTGGGCGATCCGCTTGTAGTGGTTGTAGACCGCGACGGAGAGGACGCGTTTGGCGTGGTCCTGGCCGACCACATACTGGTCAAGGCCCGCACAGATGATCTTGGGATTCGGGATGAGGCCACCCTTGGTCCGCTTCTGCGAGGCGGTCTTAGAGTCTTCCTCCAGGACCTCCCGGCAGAGGGGGATGCACTGGTCACAGATATAGACCCCCGGTCCCGCGACCAACTTGCGGACCTGTGATTGGTCCTTCCCGCAGAAGGAACAGCGTGTATGCCGCCGGTTCTCACGCTCGTTCATGCTGAGGTCTTCGGCCCCTCGCGTTCGGGTTCCAGCCGTGGCTCCGGCTTGGCCCCGCCGGGCGCCGCCAGCTCCAGGCGGCCGTCTTTCGCCGCCGACCGGCCGTCGCGGCTGCTGGTAACGATGATGTCGTCGATGATTCCGTACTCCTTCGCTTCCTGGGCGGTCATGAAGAAGTCGCGTTCGGTGTCCCGCTCGATCTTCTCGATCGGCTGCCCCGTGTGGGTGGCGAGCAACTCGTTAAGCGTCTTGCGCATCCGCAGGATCTCCCGCGCATGGATCTGAATGTCCGTCGCTTGGCCCTCGAACCCGCCGGAGGGCTGGTGGATAAGGATCTGGGTGTTCGGAAGGGCAAAGCGCATACCCTTGGCGCCGCCGGTCAGCAAGACCGTCGCCATGCTGGCGGCGAGTCCCATGCATACGGTCGAGACCCGCGGACTGATGTAGCGCATGGTGTCGTAGATGGCGAGCCCAGCGGTGACCACGCCTCCGGGGCTGTTGATGTAGATATTGATGTCCTTGTTCGGGTCATCGGAGGCCAGGAAGAGCAACTGGGCCATGACGACGTTGGCAACCTGGTCGTCGATGGGTGTGCCGATGAAGATAATGCGGTCCCTGAGCAGCCGCGAGTAGATATCAAAGGCGCGCTCTCCGCGGTTGGTGGTCTCGATCACCATCGGGATGACCACTTCCGGTTGCCGACTCAGCCGTTCGGGGTTCATGCGTCGCTCTCCTGTTGTTCCGCCATTATTGGGATCATTTCTTACGATCCATTCCTTAGCGTGCTCACTTATGAAGACGCGGAAAACCGCCGAGACCCGGCGGTTTTCACCTCTCAGATCGCCTTAGCTTTCACCGGTGCCTTTGCCGGCGACGGGCTCCTTCGGCGGCTTCTCCGGCTTTTCCGGTTTTTCAGCCTTCCGCTCGCGCTGCGTCTGTATCGGGGTCAGCTTGATCTGGCCGTCGGCCATCTCCACGAGCACCGAGTCGCCTGCGCCGAACTTCGTGGTCAGCAGCGTCTCTGACAGCGGATCCTCGATCAGCCGCTGGATCACGCGTCGCAGCGGACGGGCGCCGTAGAGCTTGTCGTAGCCCTCTTTGGCCAGATAATCCTTGGCCTCGGTGGTGACCTCGAGCTTGATCTCGTGCTCTTCGAGCCGCTGCGCCACCTTGAAGACCAGCAGGTCGACGATCTGCCGCATCTCGGCCGGCGAGAGCGCCTTGAAGACGACGACAGCGTCGACCCGGTTGAGGAACTCGGGTCGGAAGGTCTTCTTCAGCTCGTCCATGATCTTTTCGCGCATCTTGCCGTGTTCTTTCTCTTCCTGGCTGGTGCTCGGCATCGAGGGCTGGAAGCCCATCGAGGTCGTCGCCTGCTGAAGATTGCTGACGCCGATGTTCGAGGTCATGATCACGATCGTGTTCGCGAAGTTGACCTGTTTGCCCTT
>DATNMH010000030.1:0-5424 GCA_035602395.1 Candidatus Acidiferrum sp. | reverse complement strand
ATAGACGAAGGTTGGCGGACGGCTGCTGCTGCCGGTCCCGGCCCCGAAGAGGTAGATGCCGATCGCAATCCAGGGGACGGCGCCTGCCAGAACGCCAAACCAGTAGGCGAGCCAGTCGACCGAGGGGCGACCCAGGTTGTAGCGCTCCATGGCCCAGCCGAAGAGGATCATCGAGGCGTTCACGCCGAAGATCGCGACCACCGCCGCGATGTCGTAGATCCCGACCAGCATCGCAATCAGGACGATCATCAGCGACGAGCTCAACGAGTACTCGATCCACCGGGCCGGGTTGATTCCCCGGCGAACGTTACGCGCGTACCACGGATAGAGCCAGGGCGAGGCAACCGCGAAGTGAGCGATCGCGGAAAGGAATAGAAAGGCCGCGATCGCCGGGCCCAGCCGGACATTGACGAGCGTCTCCGGCTGGGGGACCAAGCGTTTCGTCTGCGGGTTGAAGTACAGGAAGTTGGCCACCAGCGGCAGGGCGAAGCTCGACGACAGCAGCACCATCAGGATGCCCTGGACCAGGTGCAAACCCCCCAACGCCAGATTGAAGCGACGGAGTCGACCGATTCCTGTCGGGGTGGTGAGAGTCTGACGCGGCCCCTGGTCTGACGAAACGGTTTCTTTGGCCATCATCTCGACCTCTCAGCGCAGACCTCGGGTGGGGGAGCCTCTCACGCGGCCCTGCGAACGGCGACCGGCGACGCGAAGCCGACATACGCGAGGACGGCACCGGTCAGCAGGTGAATCGCGATATCGGCACCGCCGATCGGGATCAAGCTGAGCGGGTTGCTGGTGACGATCCCGAGCAGGCCGACCAGCAGCAGCACGCTGCCGAACACCTGGGCGAACAGCCGCGAGCGGCTCATCGATGAGGCGGCGGCGAGCCCGGCCACGCCGATCACGAGATGCACGATATTGTGCAGCAGGTTGATTGGCACAAAGCCCAGCAGGTCGCTGGACGTCTGCGTATAGGAGCCACCGAAGAATGGGATCAGCCCCAGGACCCCTACCAACAAATAGATAGCCCCAAAGGTCAGGGCAACGATCTGCGGAAGCGAGCGATTGTTCATAAGTCATCCTCCGATTAGTGAATCCAAGCTGTTTTGCTTGGTCAAACTCAGTTACTCACACTTACTGGGCCTTTGTCCGAGGCAGTGGGGTCGTGCGTTAGACAAACTCCTTGACGCTTGCGCCAGTCCTTATTGGTCGCGGCGATGTCAATATGACGAAAAGGGCTCGAGCAGTAAAGTGCTTTGACATTCGGCAGCGGCGCGTTCCTTCCTGGCAGCAGCCTACGCCCCTAACCTCAGAAGAAACACTCAGCTCAACGCCATTCGCGGTGTTGAGGAAGACGAGGCCCAGCCTAACGGAGGCCGGGCTTCGCGTCGAGCTCTGATTGCGTTAGTCTGTCGCCCGCAAGAATGGCCCCCGCGTTAGCTCGGCAGCAGGACGGCGTCGATGACGTGGATGACGCCGTTGGAGGCGGCGATGTCGGTCTTGATGATCTTGGCCTTGTTGCCCTTTGCGTCGGTGATGACAACAGAGCCGTTGTCGACGGAGACAGTGAACTTGGCGCCGTTGACGGTCATCACCGCACCGGCCTTGACGTCCTTCGCGTAGACCGATCCGGAAACGACGTGGTAAGTGAGGATGCCGGAGAGCGTGCTCTTGTTCTCGGGCTTGAGCAGCGAGCTGAGTGTACCGGCGGGAAGTGCTGCAAATGCCTCGTTGGTCGGGCCAAACACCGTAAATGGACCGGGACCTGACAGTGTGTCAACCAGCCCGGCGGCCTTGACCGCGGCGACAAGCGTCGAGAAGTCGGGGTTGCTCGAAGCAACCTGCACGATGTTCTGCGAGACCGTGGGAGCCGTGGTCGCCGAGGCCATCGGCGATGAGGCGGTTGCACTGCCGCAAGCGGCCAGCAGCATTCCAGCGGCGGCGGCGGCCACCCATGTCAGATAGTTCTTCCTAAGCTTCATTCGTTACTCCTCCGTGATTTGGTTTTGATTTCGGAGCTGGAAAGCCCCGTCGATATGGTTAATCAGCCTGGTCGACGATTTCATCGGGGGCGCGTGGCCCCGCTTAGACAAATGCTTTGACCTTCCGCAGCGGCGCGATCCTGCCGGGGTCGGCGCCAGCCCACGAACCTACCTCAGAGAAACTCTCAGCAGCGCGCGATTATCTGTTTTGAGGGAGACTACGCCCGGCCCCCGCGGAGGCCGGGCTTCGGATCGAGTCTGTCCGGACGATTGGTCGGTCGCTGACAGTAACGGCCCGGGCATTAGCTCGGAAGCAGGACGGCGTCGATGACGTGGATGACGCCGTTGGTGGCGGCGATGTCGGTGCTGATCACTTTGGCCGGGTGGCCCTTGCCATCGATGATCATGACGGAACCCTTGTCGAGGGAAATCTCGAACCTGGCTCCGTTGACCGTCATCACCTCGCCGGCTTTGACGTCTTTGGCGTAGACCGAACCTGCCACGACATGGTAGGTCAAGATGCTGCGCAGCTGGTTCTTGTTCTCCGGTTTGAGCAGGCTGTCGACGGTGCTGGGCGGAAGCGCGGCAAACGCGTTGTCCATTGGCGCAAAGACCGTGAACGGTCCTGGCCCTGACAGCGTGTCAACCAACCCGGCCGCCTTGACGGCGGCAACGAGGAGGGAAAAGTCGGGGTTGCCCGCGGCGATCTCGACGATGTTCTTGGTCGCGGTAGTGGTCGTGGCCATTTCAGTCCTCCTGGTTTTCGTTGGCGGCGCCGGGAATCAGCACCGAGTCGATGACGTGAATCACGCCGTTGGACGCCCTGATGTTCGCCGTGACGATCTGGCTGGACCCGCCGCTCGAGGTGCGGATCATGCCCTGGCTGTTGACCTGGAACGATTGGTCGTCGAGCAGCGTTTCGATGGTCCGCCACTGACCCGCGCGGCGCGGCAGGACGTTCTTGGCCAGGCGCGTGCCCGGGGTGACGTGGTAGAGCAGGATGTTGGTCAGGGTCGCCTTGGGCAACGCAGCGCAGACGTTGGACGCGTTCAGCCCGAGCTTGGCGAAGGCAGCGTTCGTGGGCGCAAAGACGGTGTAGTGGCGCCGGCCGTTGAGGGCGGGCGCCAGGCCGGTGCAAACGACGGCAGCGGTCAGTGTCGAGAAGGCGGGCGTGCTCGAGGCGATGCCGACAATGGTTGGCGAGCCACCCGAGGCTGCCACCGGCAGGCTGCCGGTGCCGACGGCCGCCAGCAGACCGGCGAAGAGTCCGATGACGAGACGTTTCATGCGTTCCTCCTGAATTGCGAATGGTTGACGATGGTGGTCGACCGGCTCCCACGTTATGCGGCTTTGGACGTCGCTAGGGCCATCAGGCAGCGCCGGTCTAGACAAAGCCCTAGACACGGCCGCGGCCACCATGCCGTGGCTATGATCTAGACAGGATCTTGGACGCGAACGCGTCGGCAGTGGCGAAGAGGGGCAGCGTGAAGTCGGGGTCCAGGCGCCGGTCAGTCCGGGCGGGGGTGCGATCCTTTCTCACGGCTCTGCTGCAAGACGATCGCGCCTCGGCTATTCGGATCGCTGAGGCTGAGCACGCCGCGCTGGGTTCGCGGGCCGCCGTGTTCGCCGAGCTGATCCACCCGGCCCAGTACGAGATCGGCGAGCTCTGGTACCGCGGGGAGATCGGCATCGCCGACGAGCATCGGGCGACCGCGATCGTGGAAACCATCGTCGATCAGCTGCCACCGGGTAAGCGACGAGCGCAGGATACGCATCGCAGCTGCCTGTTGGCGGCGGTCAGCGCCGAAGAGCACGTGGTTGGTCTGCACATGTTGGCGGCGGCCTTGACCGACGATGGCTGGGCGGTCAAGGTTTCGGCAAAGCGCACCCCGGTTGACCACCTGCTGAAGGTCGTCGATTGGGAACGTCCCATGCTGGTTTGCCTCTCCGCTGGATATCTTCCCGAGATCGGTGAGATGTCGCGAACTATTCGCCTGATCAAGGCGCGTGGCATCCCGGTGCTGGTCGGCGGCGCCGCCTTCAACCGCAACCCTGCCCTCGCCGAGCGCGTCGGCGCGGACGCGCATGGGCAGGATGTCCGCGTTGCCCTCACGCTGGCACGCCGCCTGGTCGGGAGCTAATGGACGCGGCCGAGTTCACCGTCGGTGAGGTGGCGGCAATGACGGGGTTGTCGACGCACACTATTCGCGCCTGGGAGCGCCGGCATGGCGCCCTCGAGCCGCCGCGGACCGCTGCCCGGCAGCGCCGCTACTCCCGCGAAGACGTCGAGTTCCTGCTGCGTGTCAAGCACCTGAACCGCGCCGGCGGCCGGTCGATCAAGGTCGCGATCCAGGAAGCTCGGGGCACCCTTCCGCTCGACCTGCCCGCCATCCCTGCGGCAGAGCCGCCGGTCGCGCGGCCAGCGGCTGGGCTCTGGCGGTCGGTCGCCGACCTCCTCCCTTTCCTGATCGCCGTCCTCGATTCGAGTGGCCGGATCGTCGATAGCAACATTGCCATCGTTCGTGTCACGGGACGGCTTCGGAGTGAGGTGCAGGGGATGCGATTTGTCGATCTCATCGATCCACACGATCGCGCCAAAGCGGCCCGCGTCTACCGCCGACCCCTGCGTCCGCACCCAGGTTGGGAGCTCAACGTCAGAGCACCCGGCCTCCAGGGCCTGTTTTCCTTCGATTGCCGCCCCATCCGTGACGGCGACCGCTGGCTGATCGCCTGCGTCGGGCGAGACCTCGAGAACGCCGGCCTCGAAATCTGGCCGCGCGTCGCAGAATCTGTCTAAGTCGCCTCCAGCCCGCGGCCCAAATCGGACCGGGGGGGCATATCGTGAACCTTATGAGCAACAGCATCGACTACACCGTTGAAGGAGCGATCGAGAACGCTGAGCTGCGGCACTATCCGCCCATGGTCCTGGTGACGGTTCAGGGGATGGCCGACAACGAGGCGTTCCGCATTCTTTTCCGCTACATCTCCGGGAATAACCGGACCGTCACCAAGGTGCCGATGACCGTCCCGGTGATCTCGACCAGGCAGCGGATCGCGATGACGGCGCCGGTCGTCTCGGACAGAGAATCCTTCTCCTTCGTGCTGCCTCCGTCATACACGATCGACACCAGCCCGCTGCCGCTCGACCCGCGATCGACCCTAGAGTCGCTACCGGAGCGGTGGGTTGCGGCCCTGCGATTCCACGGAACGGCTGGGGCGGAGGCGGTCGCCGCCAAGAGCCGGGAGCTGCGTGACATTCTGGCGCGACACGAGATCCTCACCAAAGGCGGCCCGTTCTTGATGCGCTACAACGCCCCCTTCACCCCCGGCTTCCTCCGTCGCAATGAGGTGGGTATCGAGCTGGTCGCCCCCTCAACCCTCCGCCTGCGATCGACTGATGAGTGAGTCCGTCTGGTCCTACCCGCGGCCGCCGCGTGTC
>DATNMH010000029.1:0-11601 GCA_035602395.1 Candidatus Acidiferrum sp. | reverse complement strand
CCGTCGAGCGGATCGCGAATGTTCTCCCACAGCGCGTAGCCGTATGGGCGAATGATCATGGTTCCGGCGACCGGCGAGTTGTCCGCTAACTGCGCCTTGCGGACGACATCGTTGTACCAGCCGGGAAAATCCACAGACTGTTTGCGAATCTCCTTGACGAAGCCGGATTCTGGCTTGTCATCGTCAGGCATTAGCCGTTGAGTATAGATTCAGCCCTGATGGGGTTGGATCAGGACGCGAGTTTTTCGGCGTCCTCGCGGGCGATGATGTCGAGCTCTCGCAAGAGCGCAGGGACCAGTTCCTTTTCCGGAAAGGTGCCGACAATCTTGCCGTGCTTGAAGAGGATGCCTTTGTTCTTCCCACCGGCAATACCGATGTCGGCGTGCTGGCCCTCACCTGGGCCGTTGACCACGCAGCCCATCACGGAGACGTTGATCGGCCGCTTGATCTTCTTGAGCGCCTTCTCCACCTCGGCCACCATTGGCAGCATGTCGATCTCGAGCCGGCCGCACATGGGACAGGCGATCAGGTTGGGCCCGGTCAGCTTCTCGGCCAGGGCGTTGACGATACCGTAGCCCACCTCGACTTCCTCGACTGAGTCGCCGGCCAGCGAGACGCGGATGGTATCGCCGATGCCCTCCTCGAGCAACACGCCGATGCCGACCGCGCTCTTGACGGCGCCCGTGCGCGGCGGACCCGCTTCCGTGACGCCCAGGTGCAGCGGATAGGAGATTTTGTCGGCGATCGCCCGGTTGGCGGCAATCATTGTGGGCGGGTCCGAGGCCTTCATTGAGACCTTGATCAAGTTGAAATCGAGCGATTCCAGGATATGGATGTGGCCGAGTGCGGCATTGACCATCGCCGCCACTACTTCTTCGGTCGGCGGCCGGACGCCCGCGCCCTCTTTGGCGCGGCCGGGCAGCGATCCGGCGTTGACGCCGATGCGGATCGGGATCTCGCGCTCCTTCGCCCGCCGCGTGATCTCTTTGACCTTCTCCGGGTCCTTGATGTTGCCCGGATTCAGCCGGAGTCCGTCGACCCCCGCCTCCAGCGCCAGCAGGGCCAGCGGCGCGTCGTAATGGATGTCCGCGATGATCGGCAGCGGCGAGCCTTTCTTGATCTCGATCATCGCCTGCGCCGCTTCTCTCGTCGGAACGGCGACCCGAACGATCTTGCAGTTCGCGTCCTTGAGGCGGGCGATCTCGTTGAGCGTCGCCTTGACGTCCCGGGTGTCCGCCTTGGTCATGGACTGCACCACGATTTCGGCGGCGCCCCCGATCACCACGTCACCGACGCGAACCGGAACCGACTTGCGGCGCGCTCTCATGGCTTCATCTCAGCACATCGTTATATGTCACAAGCCCGATCAAAGCAAACAAAAGAGCCAGACCCACGTAGTGCACGACCTGCTCCCGAGCGGGGTCGACCGGCCTGCCCCGAATCAGCTCCAGCACCAAAAAGGCGGCCCGACCGCCATCCAACGCCGGGAACGGCAGGATGTTGGCCAGGCCGAGGCTGAGGCTCAGGAGCGCCACGACGCCGACGACCGACAGGATCCCGGTCTGGGCGGCGCGGGCGGTCGTTTTGACGATACCGACTGGCCCCTCCAGCCCCCGGGGACCGAGCAGACCGCCGAGGGTCTTATCCGTTGCCAGCTGGTAGATCCCGGTGGCGATGCCGGCGATCGAGTCGCCGGTCTGGCGGACCGCGAGTCCTCCTGCCTCGATCGGGCCGGGGTGCCAGGTCCGCGCCGCAGGGTGAAAACCAAGAATGTAACCGCCCGTATTCGCATCCAGCTTGGGGGTGATGGTCAACGTCACCAGCCTGGCGCCGCGATCGACGACCACCATGACGGGTGTGCCTTTCGAGGCATCGAGCGCATTGGGAAGGTCCTGGAATTGGTTGATCGGATGGCCGTTGACCGACTTGATCAGGTCGCCGGATTGCAGGCCGGCGTTGTATGCGGGTGTTCCAGCATCGACCGAACTGACTTCGATCGGGGTTTTGACTTCGGCGGCCCCCACCGTGGCGTAGACCCCAAAGAAGATCAGCACCGGCAGCGCGAGGTTGAAGGCGGATCCGGCGACGATGACCATGAACCGCTGCCACAGGGGATGCGCATTGAAGCTGCGTGGACCGGCGTCCATACTGCCGTCCATGCCGGCGAGCTTGACGAAGCCGCCCAGCGGGATGGCGCGGACCGCGTAGAGCGTTTCACCGCGCTGCCATCCCAGCAGCTGCGGCCCGAAGCCGACGCTGAACTGCTCGACTTTGATGCCGGCGAGCTTGGCGCTGAAGAAGTGCCCGGACTCGTGCACGATCACCAGCAGGCTAAAAATGAGGATGACGAGGGGGACGAGGATGATCGGGCTCATGCCGGTAACTTGCTCCGAAGCCGGCTGGTTCCTCCCGCCGACGCCCGCACATGGGCGCGCGCCCAGCGGTCGGCGGCGATCGCCGCGTCGAGGGTGAGTTCCTCCGTTGGTTCCGCGGCCTCGAGGGCGGCGCGCACCGAGGGAATGATGTCGACGAACCGACGCTGGCCCTGGAGGAACAGAGCGACCGCTTCCTCATTGGCGGCGTTCAGCACCGCGGGTGCCGTACCACCTCGCTCACCGGCCTCGCGGGCCAGCGCCACCGCCGGATAGCGGACCCCATCGAGGGCTTCAAAGGAGAGGTCGCCGATTGCCGTTAAGTCCGGGGCAGGCGTCACGCCCTCGAGGCGCTCCGGAAAGCTGAGCGCCACGGCGATCGGCAGGTGCATGTCGGCAACACCCAGCTGCGCCTTGATGCTGCCATCGACGAACTCCACCATCGAATGCACGACGCTCTGTGGATGGACGACCACATCGATGGCGCCATACGGCACGTCGAACAAGAAATGGGCTTCGATGACTTCGAGGCCCTTGTTCATCATGGTCGCGGAGTCGACCGTGATCTTGGGTCCCATCTTCCAGCGAGGGTGTTGAAGCGCCTCGGCGATGGTGACCGTTTCCAACGTTTCGAGCGGGCGGCGCAGAAACGGGCCCCCCGAGCCGGTTACGATCAGGCGGCGGACGTTGCTACGATTCTCGCCCCACAAGCACTGCCAGATCGCGCTGTGCTCGCTGTCGACGGGAAAAATCTGCGACCCATGGCGACGCATCCGCTCGCGCACGAGTGCCCCCGCCATGACGAGCACTTCCTTGGTGGCCAGCGCGATGTCCTTGCCCGCGTCGAGCGCGGCGAGCGTCGGCGCCAGTGCGGCGCTTCCCGCGGCGGCCACGACGACGAGGTCGACCTCGGGATCGCTGACCGCCTCATCGATGGCACGGCCGGCTCGGACCGGGTCGGCGCCAGCGCCGTGCGCCAGCAACGCGTGCGCCTCAGGATGGCGGCGGGCCACCGCTTCCAGCGCGGCGGCGTCGCTCCCGGCGACCAGGGCGTGCAAGGTGAACCGGTCGGGATGCCGCTCAACGAGGTCGCAGACCTGGCGGCCGATGGATCCGGTCGCACCCAGCAGCGCGAGACGGCGGGGCGAGGGACGGGAAGATCTCATCTCTGTGGGCTGAAACGCGGGCTTCGCGCGGGTCATTGCACCAGCGGCTCAGGCGAGGTGCAGGAAAGTGAGGTAATAGTACACGACGACTCCCACGAGAAGCAGCGAATCAATACGGTCCAGCGCGCCGCCATGTCCGGGGATGAGTTGGCTGGCGTCTTTCACACCCGCAGTCCGCTTGATCTGCGACTCGACCAGGTCGCCAACCTCGGCCACCGCACCAATCACGAGCCCCAGGATCAGGTTATGCGGAAAGGTGATGTTGAGGAGCAAGCCCGCGATCCCGAAGAAAATCATGCTGGCGATCAGTTCCGCCACCGCCCCCTCCAGGGTCTTCTTGGGACTGATGCGCTTAAAAAATGGGTGGCGCCCGAACCGGACACCAACCACCATCGCGGCCGTGTCGCCGACCCAGATCGCGCCAAACACGGCAATGACAGTTCCGAACCCCAGGTGATTCGGATCCGGCTGGTGCAAGAAATACAGCGCGAGGTAAAAGCTCAGTAAGAAACCGAGATAGAGGCTGCCGCCCACCGCCAGCGCCCAGCGACTGAGGCTGGCCCTCCAATCGCGGACGAACACCATGATGCCTAGACCGAGTACGGTGCCGGCCGCCAGCAAGAACGTCACGCTGGCCCCCGAAGGCAGCCGATCGCGCAGGAGGAGCGCATACGCCAGCGGAAAGAGCAGCCACACTGGCGCGGGCGTGCCCATGGCGCGGGTGAGCTGCCAATATTCGATCAGCCCCGCACCGAGGACAACCGCGACCGCCGCGTAGACCCAGATGGAGCCCGCGATCAGCGCCGCCAGCACGAGAGCGATCAGCACCGCCGCCGTGACGATGCGGATCGGCATGTTGGAACGGCGCGCTACGGCGATGGGGGGCTGGTCGGCCTTCGCATCAGCGACCTCGATTGGAAACCTCCTCGGGCCTCGCGCCGAATCGGCGCACGCGCCTTTGGTACGAGGCGAGCGCCTCGTCGAAGTCCGCTCCGCCAAAATCCGGCCAGAGCGTTTGAGTGCTGTAGAACTCTGAATAAGCCGCCTGCCAGAGCAAGAAGTTGCTGAGTCGCATCTCGCCGGCGGTGCGAATCACCAGGTCCGGATCAGGGAGGCCCCGGGTGTAAAGGTGGCTCGCCAGGCCGGCTTCGTCCAGCTGCGCGAGGTCGGCGCCTTCTCGCGCCAGTTCGCGGATCGCATCGATGATCTCCTGGCGGCCGCCGTAATTGATCGCGATGTTGAGGATCGCCCTCCCGCTGACCCGGGTTCGCTCGTTCGCCTGGCGCATCTGTTCCTGGAGGGCGGCGGAGAGATCCTGGAGCCGTCCGGAGAATCGCAACTCGATCCCGCGCTCCGCCAACTCGTCGACCTCGCGGCGAATGGTCTCCGAGAACAGGTTCATCAAGGCGTCCACTTCCTCGCGCGGGCGCGACCAGTTCTCAGTGGAAAAGGCATAAAGGGTCAGGACCCGGATGCCTCGCTTGTCGGCGGCCTCGGCGACGCGACGGATCGCCTCGATCCCGGCCTTATGCCCCATCACGCGAGGCAGCAGGCGCTCACGGGCCCAGCGGCTGTTGCCATCCATGATGATTGCGACGTGCTCGGGCGGGGGCAACTGGCTCACCAGGGGGTTTTGAGCGTCAGACCTCCATGATTTCGGCTTCTTTGCGCGCCGCCATCTGATCGACCAGGGCAATGAAGCGATCGGCGAGCTTCTGCAACTGCTCGCCACCGCGGTGCGCTTCGTCGGCCGAAATCTTCTTCTCCTTCTCGAGGGCCTTGACGCGGTCCACCTGCTCACGACGGATGTTGCGCACCGCCACGTGCGCGCCCTCCGCATAGCGCTTGACCAGGCGCGCATATTCCCGCCGCCGCTCTTCATTCAACGGAGGGATCGGGACGCGGATCAGCTGGCCGTCGTTGCCGGGGTTCAATCCCAGCTCCGACTTTTGAATCGCCTTCTCGACGGCGCTGATGATGGTCCGGTCCCACGGTTGGATCAGGATCATGCGTGCTTCGGGCACCGTGATGGTGGCCAGCTGGTTCAAGGGCGTTGGATTTCCGTAGTACTCCACCGGGATCTTGTCCACCAGCGACGGGCTGGCTCGTCCGGTCCGGATCGTCAGGATCTCTTTGCCGAGGGCCTCCAGACTCTTCTGCATTTTGGTTTCAGCGTCTTTGACGTTGGCTTCGATCATGCGGGCGCTCCCACGATGGTGCCGATCTGCTTGCCGGCGATGACCCCCTCCAGGTTTCCATTGTGCGAGAGGTCGAACACGATGATGGGGATGTTGTTCTCACGGCAGAGGGTCACTGCCGTATGGTCCATCACTCGCAGATCTTTATTGATCAGGTCAAGGTAGTCGAGCCGGGCAAAGCGCTTGGCCTTCGGATTCGTCATCGGGTCCGCATCATAGACCCCGTCGACCTTGGTGGCCTTGAGCACGACCTCCGCTTCGATCTCGACCGCCCGCAGCGCGGCCGTCGTATCGGTGCTGAAGTAGGGATTGCCACTGCCGGCAGCCAGGATCACGACCCGTCCCTTCTCAAGGTGTCGGACCGCGCGCCGCCGGATATAGGGCTCCGCGATCTGGTGCATGCTGATCGCGGTCTGCACCCGGGTCGGCTGCCCCCGGTTCTCCAGCGCATCTTGTAGCGCCAGCGCGTTGATGACAGTGCCGAGCATGCCCATGTAATCGGCCGTCACCCGATCCATCCCCCGCTTGCTCGCGGCGTCACCCCGGATAATGTTGCCGCCGCCAACCACGATCGCGAACTGGGTGTTGTGGGCGTTTTTCACCGCGATGATGTTCTTGGCGATTTCATTGATGACGTCCGGATCGATCCCAAAAGCGGCTTTTCCAGCGAGGCCCTCACCGCCCAACTTGAGGAGCACCCGTTTGTAGCGCGGCTCGGCCGTCGGTTTGATCACAGCATGCAGTGAACTAGCTGGCTTCTCCAACCTTGAAACGGGCAAAGCGGGAAATGGTTATGTTCTCGCCAAGCTTCGCGATCCCCTCTTTGAGCATCTGGTCCACGGTCCGCTTGTCGTCCTTGGCGAAGGGCTGGTCGAGCAGCACCTCGCGCTTGTAGAAGTCGTTGAGCTTTCCCTGGACGATCTTCTCGACGACCTGGGGTGGCTTCTTCTGCTCGTTGGCCTGGGCTTCGAAGATCGCGCGCTCGCGGTCCAATACGTCCTGCGGCACGTCCTCGCGCCGCAAATAGCGCGGCTCCGCGGCCGCGATGTGGACAGCGATCTCATGCGCCAGGTGCTTGAACTCCTCGTTGCGCGCGACGAAGTCGCTCTCGCTATTGAGCTCGAGCAGCACGCCCAACTGATGGTTGTGGTGAACGTAGGTCGCGATGATGCCTTCGCGAGCGATGCGGGTGGATTTGGCGCCGGCCTTTGCGATCCCCTTCAGGCGCAACCAGTCCTTGGCCTTCTCGATGTCGCCATTGGTTGCCTCGAGGGCACGCTTGGAGTCCATCATGCCCGCCCCGGTGGCCTCGCGCAGCGCTTTGACCTGATCAGCAGATATGGCCATGGCTATTTCTCGTCATCCAGTGCCTCGTCCTCATAGAACTCGGCCTCGTCGATTTTCGGCATCCCGGCAAATCCCTTGTCCTCTTCTTCCTCTTCTTCGGCACCAAACTCGAACTCGGTGACCGGCGCTTCGGGCGCCGCGGTGAGCTCCTCGGGGCTGATCAGTTGGCGCGCCTCGAGCGCCGCGTCGGCGATCTTCGAGGTGATCAGCTTGACGGCACGGATCGCGTCATCGTTCCCGGGGATGACGTGATCGATCTCATCCGGGTCGCAGTTGGAGTCGGTGATCGCCACGATAGGGATCCCCAGCTTGCGGGCTTCGGTGATGGCGATGTGTTCTTTCCGTGGGTCGACGACGTAGACGGCGCCGGGGAGACGCTTCATCTCCGCCATCCCACCAAAGAAGCGCTCGAGCCGCTGGTACTCCTCTTCGAGCTGCGTGATCGCCTTCTTGCTGCCGGTAAACCCGCCGTTGTTGCGGATGGCCCGCAGGCTATTCAGTCGATCGATTTGCCGGCGCATGACCGTGAAGTTGGTCAGCATGCCGCCCATCCAGCGGTGATTGACATAGGGCATGCCGGAGCGACGGGCTTCCAGCTCGATCGATTCCTGGGCCTGCTTTTTGGTCCCGACGAAGAGCACCATCCGGCCGCCGCCAACGACATCTTTTACCCAGTTGGACGCGTCATCCAGCAGCTTGACGGTCTGCTGCAAGTCGATGATGTGGATCCCATTGCGCGCGGTGAAGATGTAGCGCTTCATCTTCGGGTTCCATCGGCTGGTCTGATGACCGAAATGGACACCAGCCTCGAGTAGTTGCTTGAGTGTGACGAGTGGCATGCGAAAAACGGACCTCCTGTTTGTTCTTCCGCCTCCGTCTTCCGGTCGCCGGACCTGTGAAAGGCAACCCGACGCCGTCAGGAGACGTGCTTATTTGTTCGCCAAAGTATAGCCGCTGACCGTGAGTTTAAAACCCGCGCTACGCCGCAGGAACGGTCGGCTTCTTCGCTCGGGTGGGGCGAGCCGCTCGAGTACGGGCCGCCCGCTCGGGCTTGCAGGTCGGGTAATCGGAGCAGCTCTTGAACTCGCCGTAGCGCCCCTGGCGGAGCACCTGCGGCTTGCCGCAGCGCGGGCAGGGGTCGTCCATGAGGAGCTCGCTCGGCGCCGGCGGCGTCACGACCCGCTTGCTACCACCCTCGATGTAGCGGCAGTCCGGGTACCCGGAGCATCCGACGAAGCTGCCGAACCGACCCTTGCGATTCAACAGCGGCTTGCCGCAGGTCGGGCACACCCGGTCCTGGATGATGTCGGCGGGGTCGATCTCGCGCTTGACGTAGCGGCACTTCGGATAACCCGAGCAGGCGACGAAGGGTCCGCGCTTTCCGTTGCGCGTGACCAAGGGCTTGCCGCACTTGGGGCACATCTCGCCGGTCGGCACCGCCGGCGGCGCCTTCTCCTGGCCCTCCCGACCCTGGATGTAGTCACACGCCGGGTACAGGGAGCAGCCGACGAACTCGCCCAGCCGGCTCATCCGATGAACCAGCCTGCCGTTTCGTCCTTCTTCCTTGCACTTGGGGCAGTCTTCACCCGTCTCCCGCATCGGGACCTTCACCCGGGCGGTGGCTTCGGCTTTGGTCAGGGTCTTGGCGAAGGGTGCGTAGAACTCCCGAACGATCGGGACCCATTTGCGACGTCCCTCTTCGACGTCATCGAGCTCTTCCTCCATGCTCGCCGTGAAGGTGGTGTCGACGATGTCGGGAAAGTGCTCGACCAGCCAGTCATTGACGGTCTTGCCCAGGTCGGTTGGGGACAGCCGGCGCTCCTCTTGCTTGACGTAGTGGCGCGTTTGGATGACCTCGACGGTGGGCGCGAAGGTGCTCGGACGGCCGACGCCCAGCTCTTCCAGCGCCTTGATCAACGACGCCTCCGTGTATCGCGGCGGCGGCTGCGTGAAGTGCTGCTCGGGCTTCAGCTCCTGCAGGTTGAGCGGCTCGTCGACATTGAGCGCGGGCAGTTCCTTCTCCTCGTCGTTGTCGCTATCGCGCTCCCAGACCCGGTAAAAGCCGTCGAAGACCAGCACCGAGCCATTCGCGCGGAACAGGTAGTCGGCGGCGCCGATGTCAACGCGCGTCTGCGCGAAGCGAGCCGGTGTCATCTGGCTGGCGGTAAATCGCTGCCAGATCAGGCGATAGAGCCTGAGCAGGTCCGGCGTGAGAAACGCACGGACGGAATCAGGCGTCCGCGTAACATCGGTCGGCCGGATCGCCTCGTGCGCATCCTGCACCGAGCCCTTTGCCTTGTACTCGATCTTGTCGCGCCGTGCATAGGTCGGCCCGTACTCTTCGGTGATGAACCGGCGCGTGGCGGCCGATGCCTCGTCCGAGATGCGAAACGAGTCGGTGCGCATGTAGGTAATCAGGCCGGTCGGCCCCTGTGCGCCGAGATCAACACCTTCATACAGTTGCTGGGCCAGGCTCATCGTCCGATTCGGCTTCATGCGCAGCCGGTTGGACGCATCCTGTTGCAGCGTGCTGGTCTTGTACGGCGGCGGTGAATTCCGCATGCTGTCCTTGGTTTCGATCGAGAGCACTTTGTAGCTGGCGCCTTCGAGCTGCGCCACGATCTCGCGCACCTGGCCCTCCTCGGTCAGCTCGAGCTTTTCCTCAGCGCCTTGCTTGCTGTGGAGACGCGCGCCGAAGATCCGCGGCTGATCGACCTTGGAGAGCATCGCATCGAGCGTCCAGGACTCGACGGGGACGAACTTCTCGATTTCCTCTTCACGCTCGACAACCAGCCGGACCGCGACCGACTGCACACGGCCCGCGCTCAAGCCCTTCCGGATCTTCTTCCACAGCAGCGGACTCAGCTTGTAACCGACCAGCCGGTCGATCACGCGACGCGCCTGCTGCGCATCGACAAGATCCTGGTTCATCGGCCGCAGTGCGTTGAGGGCCTTTTCAACCGCGCTGGGCGTGATCTCATGCAGCTCGATCCGCTGCGGGTTCTTCAGGTTGAGGACGTGCGCCAGGTGCCAGGCGATAGCCTCCCCTTCCCGATCGGGGTCCGAAGCCAGCAGGATCTCGGAGGCCCCCTTGGCGGCGGCCTTCAAATCCTTGATCGTCGCTTCCTTCCCCGGGATGGTTACGTATTCCGGTTTGAAGGAATGCTCGACGTCGATACCGAGCGTGCTTTTCGGCAAATCACGGACGTGACCCATCGAGGCACGGATGTCGTACTTGCCACCAAGAAACCGGCCAAGCGTTTTGGCCTTCGCGGGGGATTCAACGATGATCAGTGGGTTTGCCATGTCAATCTCGAGAAGCGCGTGTCACCGCGCCGCAGTCGCCGATTATATAGCCGCTAATTTCCAACAGCGTCAAGCGCCGGTTCACTTCCTTGATGTCAAGGTTCATCATGGCCGCCAGGTCATCATGATGCCGCGGTTCTACCCAATCAAGCAACTCCCAAACGGCGAGAAGTTGCGGATCTTGCGGTCCTGAATCCGCGCGCGTACGCGCACGCGTGCGCGCGTGTACGCGCGCCTGCGCACGCGCGCGTGCGCGTGAGAGCTCGGAAAACTCATCGAGCACGTCCTCAACCGTTTGCACCAGCTTCGCCCCATCCTTGATGAGCTGGTGAACTCCCGTTGCCAGGGGGTTCTCGATACTGCCCGGAACGCAGAGGACATCGCGACCTTGCTCGGCGGCCATGCGCGCGGTGATCAGCGCGCCGCTTCGCTGCGCGGCTTCGACCACGATCACGCCAAGGCTGAGCCCGCTGATGATGCGATTGCGCACCGGAAACCGACCGGGCAACGGCGGCGTGCCCGGCTCGGCTTCGGTGATGACGGCCCCCGAGCGCGCGATCGCCTGCGCCAGATCCGCGTGCTCGGGCGGGTAGATGCGATCGAGACCGGTCGCCATCACGGCGACCGTCGGGCTGCCGCCATCGAGCGCGCCACGATGGGCCGCCGCATCGATGCCGCGCGCCAGCCCGCTGACGACCACCACACCGAGCTCTGAAAGATCACGCGCCAAGCGATGAGCGGCGCGCTGGCCGTAGGGTGTCGCGCGGCGCGAGCCGACAATCGCGATCATGGGCTCCGCCGGCAGCCGGCCGTTGACATACAAGCGCGCCGGCGGATCGTGGATCTGTTTCAGCCGCTCCGGATAATCCGGATCGCCTAGCGCGACGACCCTATCCACTTTCGCGGTACTGAAGGGCCTCCGCGACGTGCGCCTCCTCGATGCCCGGGCGCTCGTCCAGGTCGGCAATGGTCCGCGCCACGCGCAGCACGCGGTGGATTGCGCGACCACTGAGCTGCAGCCGCTCGGCCGCCGCCTCGAGCAGCGTTTGACCCGCTGCGGCCAGGGGCTCTCGCCGCAATTGCGGCCCGGTCAGGGCGCCGTTCAGCGGACCCTGGGGCCGCCGATCTCGCTGGCGCTCGCGCGCTCGTAGCACACGCTCGCGGACCACCGCACTCGATTCGGCCACCGGCGTGCTTCGCAGGAGCTCGCCG
>DATNMH010000028.1:0-78602 GCA_035602395.1 Candidatus Acidiferrum sp. | reverse complement strand
GGTCTCACCGGACGGGAGGGCAGTTTTCACGCCGAGCAAATGAAGGTCTATGGCACCAACATCGTCGCCGGCGTCAGCCCCGGCAAAGGTGGCAGCACCCTGCTGGGCATCCCCATCTTCGACACCGTGGTCGATGCGCGGCGGGAGACCGGCGCCGACGTCAGCGGCATATTCGTGCCGGCGCCCTTCGCCGCCGACGCCATCATGGAGGCGGCCGCTGCCGGCGTCGGCCTGATCGTGTGCATCACCGAGGGCATCCCCCTCTACGACATGGTGCGGGCGCGCGCCTTCGTGGCGGACGCCGGCGTCAAACTCATCGGCCCCAACTGTCCGGGCCTGGTGACCGCGGGCCAGGCCAAGGTCGGCATCATTCCCAACCACATCAATCGTGAGGGCTCGGTGGGCATCGTGTCGCGGAGCGGCACCTTGACCTATGAAGTCATCCAGGGCCTCAGCCAGGCCGGGGTTGGCCAGACCACCTCGGTGGGGATCGGCGGCGACCCCATCCTTGGGCTCTCCTTCAAAGAAGTACTGCAGCTCTTCAAAGACGATCCGGCCACCCGGGCTGTGGTGATGATTGGCGAGATCGGGGGGAGCGACGAGGAGGCCGCGGCGGACGAGGTGATCAGCACCGGGTTCGGAAAACCGGTGATCGGCTTCATCAGCGGACGCACGGCGCCTCCGGGGAAACGCATGGGTCACGCGGGCGCCATCATCTCGGGCAACACCGGGACGGCGGCGTCGAAGCTGAAAGCACTGACGCAGGCGGGGGCACAGGTGTGCGAGACGATCGAGGAGGTGGTGGCGGCCGCCGCGGCCGCTGTGGGTCAACCGTCAAGCACCGTGCCTCGCTAACCCGCCGCGCAGGACGGGGAGCCCGGTCCGAGCCCGTGGCCCGCGTCCCGCGACGTCGGCTACGGCGGTCGCGGCGCGTTGGTCTCGTTCTGCTTCTCATCATCGCCGGGCTCACGATTGTCGCCTACCTGCCACCTGGAAGCCTCACGGCCTCGGTCCCGCCGCCACACTACGGCGAATCAGCCCTCAACTGGCTGCGGGTCAATCACGCACAGATCGTGGACGCCTCCGGACGCAAGGTCTTGCTTCGCGGTTTCAATGTGGATGCGCTGGTCAGCTACCCGAAGAACCCGCCAGCGCCAATCGATGAGGAGGACGCCACTTTGATGCAGCGGGCGGGTTTCGACGTGGTGCGGCTGGGCATCGACTGGGCACAGCTCGAACCGGAGCGCGGCCGGATCGACCGCGCTTACCTCGAGCGGGTGGCGACCACGGTCGATCTGCTGAACCGGCATGGGCTCTACGTCGTGCTCGACATGCACTTCCGCCTTGGCTGGAGCCCTAAATTCGGATACTCCGGGGCTCCGGGATGGGCGACCCTCCCGCTGCCCAACTGGAACCCGTTGCCGCAATACTCCTGGAGTCCCTCGCTCTCCCCGGCGGCCTTTGCTTCGGACACCTACTTCTGGCTATCGTCCGATTGGAAAAAGGACTTCTACAACACCTGGCAAGCGGTGGCGACACGATTCAAGGACACAGCGGGTGTCGCGGGCTACGACATCTTCAACGAAGCGCACCCGCTGCCGATCCCGCCGCGCATCTTCGAGAAGTCGTACCTCTGGCCGATGTTCAAGGATGCGATCGAGGCCATCGGCGCCGTCGACTCGAACCACCTGTTCTTCGTCGAGGGCATCCTGTTGCTCACCCTGGACACGGCGGTGGTCCACCTCAAGGCGCCGAACCTCGTCTACGGCACGCATCTCTACGAGGGCTCCCTTATTCCGCCGTTCTTCACCGGCGATCCGACGTTTCTCCGATCGCGATTTCAGCAGCGCGTCAAGGAAGCGGCCGACGTGCCGGCGCCGCTCTGGATCGGAGAGCTCGGATATGACCTGAGCCAGAAGACCGCGGGCGCGTATGTCGACGCCGCCCTCGATGAGGCGGACGATCTCGGCATCGGCTGGGCCTGGTGGCAGTGGCGTGAGAACCGGTACTGGGGCATCGTCGACGCCGGCGGCCAGATCGTTAACGTGGACGCGCTGCGCCACCTGGCTCGTCCCTACGTCATCGCCGTGCCCGACGGCGTTCATCCGGGTCGAGGTGATGGCATCCACGGGACCCTCACGCTGCGCGTGGATCGGTCGCACGCCGATCAGCCCGTCGAGATCGGGTGGTCGGCCCTTACGCTCGCCGGACCCACTGTGACCGGAACCTGCGTCAACAGTTCCCACTGGGACGCGACAACCGGAAGGTTGACGCTTAAGCTCGATCCGAGCGTGGCATGTCAGGTCAGCCTGCGGGCCGCATAGCAGCCATACCGGCTTGGGTTCGATACGGCGCGATCGCCGGCGTCTTCGCCTTCGCTTGCACGCTTGGCGCGAACCTCGCGATCACCTGGTTCAAGCCGGCCGACCTCTGCCGCGCGGGCCCTCTGATCATTCCGCTCTTCATGCTCAGCGCGCTCGTCATCTTCCTCCTGCTGGCGGGCGCGGCGGGATTCGCTACCGGCCGCGCTAGCGGCCCCGGTTCCTCTGCGGCGCTCGCGGGCCTGCTGGTGGGCATGCTCGGTGGCTGCGCGCTACTGGCGTTGATCGCCTTTGCGCCCAGCATAGGTCGGCGGGTCCAGGATCTGATGGCACTCTGTCCCGGTGCGGGCGGCACGTTTTCGTTCGACCTGGGACCGACGCCGCCACCGGGCGTCATTCTGGCGACGCCGCCGCCCGGCTTTTTTACGACGCCTCCGCCTGGGGCAATCGCAGGGCCGCCCGCCGGCGTCGCCGCGCTCTTCAGTGCGATGATTTCGATCACGATCGGAATCGGCCTGGCCGCGGGCGCCGCAGCGCTCACCGGCCTTTTGGGCGTGGCGACGCGATCCGAAGCTCGCGCGGATGGGCCACGCTAGCCGACTCGGCGGTAGGCGTCCTCGAACAACTTCGCGATGACCGCGTAGCCCTGCTCGTTGGGATGGAACCCGTCGGCGCTGATCCATTCGGGATGCTGACTGAGCTGGGCGTCGTTGAGGTGCAGGTCCACCAGGGTGGCGTCTTCCTCCTGGGCGGCCTGACTGATGGCAGCGTTGTAGGCATTAACGGTCGCGGCGACCGCCTGCGGCTTCGGGACCAACCCATCGGGGATCAGACAGGCGGGCGCACTGGCGGGTGGGTTCGGCAGGCAGGCACGGTACGCCGGCAGCTGCCCGAGGTCGGGGGTATTTGCCACCAACACCTGGGCCTTGCCGCCGCGTCGCATGGTATGTAGGAGCTGGCGGAGCTGTGACTCGTAGTCGGCGGCTGACACGCCGCTGATGAGGTCGTTGACATTCAGCCAGACCGTGACCACGGTTGGGTGGATCGCAACCGCTGCCGGGACCTCATCGTGCAGCGCCTGGGCCGTGGTCGCGCCCGGGATGCCGAAGTTATAGAGGACCGCCGACGGTGGGAGGACGTCGTTGAAGAACACCTGCGGCCACGCCTGACGATACCGGTCGGTCGCGCCAATCCCATAGGTCTCGCTGGCGCCGATCGCCGCATAGATGATGGGCGCCGCTGCCGGAGCGGACGGCCGGTTGCCGGCGACCGGCGTCGTTGAGCAGGCGCTGAGCGTCAACGCCGCGCCCAGCAGACTGGCGGCGATGCGCGTGGCAAAGGACCCCGTCAAGCGGCGGCCACCGCCTCTGTCGGCGAGAGCCTCGCCGCCTGCAACGCCGGGACTACGCCGGCCGCGATCGCCAGCAGACTCGTCCCCAGGATTGCGGCCCCGATCAGCGGCCACGACACGTCGCCGAACTGAATGCTTTGCAGCCCCTGCTCCGTCAGGTACGTGTTCACCGAGACCCCGACCCAGAGCGCGATGAGAAGGCCGGCCAGCGTCCCGATCACGCCTCCGACGAGCCCAACCGTGAACGCCTCGAGCAGGAACCAGCGCAGGATGTCGCGGTCGCGGGCGCCGATCGCCTTCAATACCCCAATCTCGCGGCGGCGTTCTCGCACCGCCGCCACCAGGGCATTGGCGACGCCGAGCCCGGCGATGCCAAGCGCGATGGCTCCGATGCCGGCCAGCACGATGTCCACCACCCGGAGATATCGAAGGACCGATGCGACCAGGTGCTCCGGGGCGGTGTTCGCGTAACCGAGGCCGGTGATCATCTGACGCACGGCGTGCACGTCATCCAGGCTTGACGCCACCACGATCAGGCCGGAGTATTTCGAGGCGGGCAAGGGAAAGGCGTCGCCGCCATCCACGCCGCTCAGGGCCCATGTTTGCGCAAGCTGGGCCTGCTCGATGGGCACGAGAAAGGCGCCGCTTCCGACCTGCTGCGAGACCACCCCGACGATTTCCGCTCGGATCCAGCGAGCGCGGAATTGGAGGCCGCCCTGGCTCTGGAACGCTTGTGGCTCGGCGATCTCGACCTGGGTCCCGAGCGCGCTCGCGAGACTCATGCCTGAGCGATCGAGGTACGACTCGGTAATTGCCACCTCGGTCAGCGATCCTGGATGCGGCACACGGCCTGCCAGGATCGTGATGGGGAGATTACGGACCTGCGTCAGGTCGACGCCGACCATGGTGTCGCCGAAGGCCGAGACTTCAGATATCGGGGTCGCGGCTGAGCCGAAGGGCGGCGGCACCGCCAGGATGCGGGAGGCGATGACAGGGATCACGGTGGCGACATGGGACGATTGGCGCGCAGCATTGAGCGTGGCGTCGGTGATCGCCCTGGGTCCCGCTGCGCGCAGGTCATCGGTGTAGGCCTGATCGGAGTCAGCCTTCGATGCCGACACCTTGATCGCGGTGGCGGGTCCGCCATTGGTCAACTTGCTCACGATCCGGCTGCCCGCGCTGGTCGCGACGCTCGCCAGGGCAACCAGCAGCGTCGCGCCCAGGGTCACGGCCAGGATCGTCAGCAGCGCCCGTCCCGGACGCCGGCGAAGGCTGCGCGAGGCGAGGGTGAGCGAGTCGAGCCAGCTCATGCGAGAAGCCGTCCGGCATCCAACCGGTAGCGCTGCTCGGCGCGTTGCGCGACTGCCTCGTTATGCGTCACCACGAGCAAAGTGCAGCCGCGCTCGGAATGGACGCGCTCGAGCAGATCGAGCACCCGCATCGCGCTGTCGGCGTCGAGATTGCCGGTCGGCTCGTCGGCGAGGATCAGGCTCGGGTCGTTGACGAGGGCGCGCGCGATCGCGACGCGCTGACGTTCACCTCCGCTCAGCTGACCGGGGCGATGCTCCGCGCGATCGAGTAGGCCAACTTCCTCGAGGAGCTCGCGCGCTTGTGGCCGTCGTTTGGACGATGCCGAGAGCGATGCGGCGAGCTCGATGTTCTCCCGTGCCGAGAGTAGGTCGAGGAGACCGAAGTGCTGAAAGATGAACCCGATGGTGGTCCGGCGATAGGTGGCCAGCTCATCGGCCCGCATCGCCCGCAAGTCGTGCTGGCCGACCGTCAAGGTTCCCGACTGCGGGCGTTCCAGGCCACCGATCAGCGACAGCAACGTGCTCTTGCCAGCGCCTGATGGTCCGGTCAATGCGATATATCCGCCGGCTTGGATCTCGAGCTCGACCTCGTGCAACGCCTCCACTCGTGAGCGCCCGGATCGATACCAGTGATTGACGCCGCGAAGGTGAATCGCCGAACCGAGCCGGGCGACCTTGTGGCCGTGCGCGACGTCGCGAGCTTGCGCGAGCCGGGATCCGATGAGGCGCATGGGAAATCGAGGCTATCAAAAGTCGTCTCAAAAAGACCGGATTCTCATCGGTTCTTAATGGCGCGACTGGATTGACATGCTTAGTGTTTGCCGAGGAGCCGACCAAGAAACCTGGACCATGCTCCCGGAGGCCGCTGGCTCACGCCTTCGGCGTTGGGCTTGAGACCCTCTATCGCCGTCCGTATGCGAGGCAAAGTTACACCGGCGTCCGCCAGAATGTGGTAAGCAATTCCGTCGCTTCCGATCAAGGCGATAAGTAGGTGCTCCGGGCCGACTGTAGCCGCCCCGGCCTTAGCGGCCTCCCGAGTGGCAGTTGCCAGCACCTCGGTTGTCCTTGTAGTCAAGATTGGGCTTTGTCGAGATGTCGCGCCCTTTGGTTTGCGTTCGAGCATGGCCGTCGAGATCTTTCGAACTCCTTGGTACGTGATCCCTAACTCGCCGAGAAGGTTTCGGACACTGCCACCGTCGAGCTTCAGCAGGCTCAGCAGGATGTGCTCGCTGCCTGTGTATTGAGACTGCATGCCGACTGCCTCAGCAAACGCCAACTCGACAACGCGGTGTGCTGGTGGCGAAAAGCGGCTTAGGACCACCCTCCTCCAGGCTGGAGCGACGTCCTGCCAAAGGCGATCTGCGATAGCTCGATGCTGCGCCGGACCTGGATGAAGGCCATCATCGGCAAGCCAGTCGTTGCCATGGTTAGTCGCACGAGTGATCGCACTGATGTCGACGTACCAAAAACCGTGAGGAGCGGACTCGGACTCGGCAATGTGATTGAATGCGTCGATTCGCGCTCGAAGGTCTCCGGCCGATCCGAACGGCGCCGCGCCCGGCAGTGCCGAGAAGTCCGGTACTGAGATGGCCAGGGCTCGCGATGCAAGCACGCCAAGCCGCTCGACAGCCTGATAAATCTCATCCAGCCTCACCCGGTAAGTCGCCTCGTCCGATCCCTGCACGACATCGTTGGCGCCGATCAAGATGCTCACGAGTTCGGGCCGTAAGCTGCCCGCGACCGGCAATTCTTCGCGAATCAGATCGGTCGTCGTATACCCATTGACGCCAAGGTTGACGAGGGCGACGTCGATTCCGGTCTCTTCGGTAAGCCGTCTGGCCAGGAGGCTCGGAAAGTTTTGCGACTCGTCCTGAAGTCCGGTGCCGATCGTGTACGAATCGCCGAGCGCCACGTATCGGATAGATTCCACAGGGCGATGTTAGGTCCGACCCCGCCGTCGAACGAGCCTCCTGCCGAACTCTCCTACGTGGTACTCCTTCGCGTGCCGGGGTTCGCGCGCGTGGTGCTCGGGACATTGCTGGCGCGGCTCGGTGGTTCGATGTGGGAGATCGTCGTCGTGCTGTTCGTGCTGCAGCGGTATCGGTCACCGAGCCTGGCGGGTCTGACCGTCCTGGTCTCAATCCTTCCCGGGCTTGCGTTCAGCCCAATTGCCGGCGCCCTGCTGGACCGCCAGGGACGAGTTCGGCTGATGATTTTCGACTACGCTGTGACCGCCGGACTGACCACGGCAATCGCGGCGCTGTCGCTGGCCCACCGGCTCCCGCCCGCGCTCCTGTTGGTGATGGTAGGGGTACTCGGTGTCAGCAACATCCTGAGTATCACCGGTGCGCGCTCGCTCTTCCCGCTCATGCTGCCGCGAGCCCTCTGGGACCGAGCGAACGGCCTGGATACCAGCCTCTACTCGCTTACCGGCGTCATCGGTCCCGCGACCGCAGGGCTCGTGGTGGCCGGATTCGGGCCAGAGGCAGCCTTGCTCGTGACCGCCGGCGTGGCGGCGGTTGCGTCTGTCTCCTTGATCGGCGTCCGTGAACCGATCGCTCGCGCAGAGCCCAAGGGATCATTGCTCGGAGAATCGTGGGCAGCGCTGAGGTATGTCGCGCGTAACCCAAGCCTACGCGGCCTGGCGCTGGTGTTTTTTCTAAGCAATCTGGGATTCGGCGTGGTTCCCGTCGGGATCCCCGTGCTCGTGCTGCGGAAGCTACACGGCAGCGCCGCGACGGTGGGCCAGATCTTCGCAGTCATCGGTCTGGCCGGACTGGTAGCTGGTCTACTTATCGGTCGCGTCCGCACGGATGGGCGCGAGCGGGCTCTGATCGCCGGCTTCTGTGCAATCGAGGTGCCCATCCTCATTCTGCTGGCGTTCGCAAGCACCCTGCCAATGGTGTTCGCCGTTGCGACGGTTCTCGGCGTAGTGGGATCACTGGCCAACGTTACGATCTTCGGCCTCCGTCAGCGCCGCACGGATCCGGCCTGGTTCGGACGCGCCTTCGCCGTTTCCATGAGCCTCAACTTTGCTGGCCAGCCGATCGGATCGGCGCTGTCGGGGCCGCTCCTCGAACACTCCATCGTCGTGCCGTTCGTCCTGGGTGCTGCGATCAACGTGGTCGCTGCGGCCGCGACCTTCGTGCTTATCCCAGCGCGGGCGCCAGTCGAAGCCCAGTAAAGGAATCGCTCAGA
Source organism: Candidatus Acidiferrum sp. (assembly GCA_035602395.1). Taxonomy (GTDB): domain Bacteria; phylum Chloroflexota; class Dormibacteria; order CF-121; family CF-121; genus CF-13. The sequence goes on along the minus strand of DATNMH010000028.1, from coordinate 70,422 downwards.
GCACGCTCGAGGAAGGCGAGGGCTTCTTCATCGTGCGCGGTCGAGACAAAGGCCGCCTCAAACTGTGACGGCGGAAGCGAGACGCCCTTTGTCTGAAGACGCTGAAACCAGCTGGCAAACGCCGCGGGACTTGCCTGCTTAGCGCTCGCGTAATCGTGCACTGGTCCGTTCGTGAAGAAGGCGGTCAGCATCGAGCCGACGCGATTAACCGTTAGCGCGATGCCGGCTGCATTCGCCGCGGATTGCAGGGTCGCGGCGACTCGGGCGCCTGCTTCCTCCAACTGTCGATAGGCGCGCTCATCAAGCGCGTCGAGCGTGGCGAGGCCGGCTGCCACCGCGAGTGGATTGCCGGACAGTGTTCCCGCCTGGTAGACGGGTCCAGCCGGTGCGACCTGCTCCATGATCGCTCGCCGTCCGCCGTACCCACCAATCGGAAGGCCGCCGCCCAGCACCTTGCCGAGGCAGGTCAGGTCCGGGGTCACGCCGAAGCGTTCCTGGGCTCCGCCCCGAGCAACCCGAAAGCCGGTGACGACCTCATCGAAGATCAGCAGGCTGCCGTCATCGCGGGTCAGGCGGCGCAAGCCCTCGAGGAATCCGGGTGCGGGGGGCACGACGCCCATGTTTCCGGCCACTGGCTCGACGATGACGGCGGCGATCTGCCCCGGCCATCGCGTCATGGCGGCTTCGACCTCGGGAAGGGCGTTGTACGGGGCAACCAGCGTGTCGCCGGCGGCGCCGGCCGTGATGCCCGGCGTTCCCGGGATGCCGAGTGTGGCCAGGCCGGATCCCGCCTCGACCAGCAAGGCGTCGGCATGCCCGTGGTACCCGCCAGCGAACTTGATCAGCTTCGCTCGCCCAGTCACGGCGCGGGCGAGCCGGACCGCGGACATGGCGGCTTCGGTCCCCGAATTGGTAAGTCGCAGCATCTCGACGGCGGGCATCCGCTCCGATACGGCCGCGGCCAGCCGCAGCTCGCCTTCGGTCGGAGCGCCGAAGGTCCATCCGCGCTCGAGCTGGGCATGGAGCGCTTCGAGAACCACGGCCGGGCGGTGACCGAGGATGAGCGGGCCCCACGAGCAGACGAGGTCCAGGTAGCGGTTGCCGTCGACATCCCAAATCCAGGGACCGTCACCGCGCGCGATGAAGCGTGGCGATCCGCCGACCGCGCCATAGGCACGAACCGGGCTGTTGACGCCGCCCGGAATCAGGCGCTTCGCTGCATCGAAGAGTGCCGACGACCGATCGGCGCCTACGACGGCTCCAGGTCGAACGCGTCCCGCATCACGGCCGCGTCGAGGGTCGGATCCGGGCTCTCTCGCAGGGCGCGCACTGGACCGTGGAGAAACCTCGCCGTCAGGGCCTCCGCGAGCTCACGCATCGCGTCGCGGGTCGCCGCTTCCTCGGCGGGCACTCGTGATAGATGTCGTTCGAGCACGCTGTCGCGTAACTGCTCGACGCGATGGACGAGGGCCTCGACCGTGGGCGCCGACTCGCGAGCCTCGAGGGCCAGGCGCGTCGCGCTCAGCTCCTCATCGACGATCTGCTCTGCAGCGGGCACCCAGGCCCTGCGCTCGTCGCGGTTGGCCTGCGCGATGGTGTGCAGGTCATCGATGTTCAAGAGGTGAACCCCGGGAACCTGGCTGACCTGTGGATCTACGTCGCGTGGAACAGCCATGTCGATGATGAGCAGTGAACGACCGCCGCGCCGCGACTGGAAGCCTTCGACCTGGTGCCGATCGAGCACATGGTGAGGAGCGCTACTCGACGTCAGGATGATGTCCACCTCGCCGATGATCTCGTCGATCGCATCGAACGGAACCGCCTGGCCGCCGACCGGCTGCGCCACCTGGTCGGCGCGTTCGAAGGTTCTCGAGGCGAGGTACACGTCGCCAATGCGCTGCTTGCGCAGGAGGCGCATTGCGACCTCGCTCATCTCGCCGGCGCCGACCAGCAGCACGCGCCGGCCGGAGAGGTCGCCAAGCACGCTGGCGGCCGCCGCCACCGCCGCGTGGCTGACGGAGACCGGGCGTCGCCCGATCCCGGTTTCATGGCGCGTGCGCTTCGCCGCCCGGATCGCGCCGCGCGCGATGATCTCGAGCCGAGCGTCCAGGCCTCCGGCGTGCCGCGCCGCAACCAGCGCCCGCTTGATCTGGCCAAGGATCTGGGCCTCGCCGATCACCATCGAATCCAGGCCGCTGGCCACGCGGTACAGATGCGCCATGGCCTCCTCATCGCTGAGCTGGTAGGCATAGCGTCGCCACGCATCAAAGGGCAACGCATGCGGCCACATGCCAAACGATTCGAGCAAGCGATCGGATGACGCCTGGGGGGAGGCGACGGCGTATAGCTCAGTCCGGTTGCAGGTCGACAGCAACATACCGCTCTCGATCAGGTCGCGATCGATGAGTCGGCGAACACACTCGCCCACGCCGGCCTCGGGAATGAAGACTTGCTCCCGGATCTCGACAGGGGCGGTCTTATGAGAAAGGCCGACCAGGACGAACTTCACAGGGTACCTCTCCCAAGCATAGCGGCCGAATAAGCGGCCCCGGTGTGGAGAGGCCGCGTGTAATGTTCAGACCGGGAAGACGCCGTGCTTGCGATCGACGCGGGGCCGCTGGGTCGTGGCGTAGGCAGCAAAGCGGTTGGCCAGCTCGGCGCGAAGATCGTTGGGCGCGACCACGGCATCGACGATCAGGTCGGACGCCAGCCGGTAGAGGTCGATATCTTTCCGGTACTCGTCCTGCAATTTCGCGACGTACGCCGGGCGTTCGGCCTCGGGCTGCTCCTGGATCTTGTTGTAGAAGACTGCATTCACCGCCGCGCTCGGTCCCATGACCCCGATCATGGCCGTGGGGAGCGCCAGCGTGGCGTTGGGTGCGTACGCCGGTCCGGCCATGGCGTAGAGGCCCGCGCCGTAGGCCTTGCGCACGATCACCGAGATTTTTGGCACCGTCGATTCGGAGACGGCGGCGATCATCTTGGCGCCGTGGCGGATGATGCCCTGCCGCTCCACTGCGGTACCGATCATGAACCCCGGTACGTCGGCGAGGAAAAGCAACGGGATATTGAACGCGTCGCAGAGCCAGATGAAGCGAGCCGCTTTGTCGGCCGAGTCGACGAAGAGGATGCCCCCTTTCTGCAGCGGCTGGTTGGCGATCACGCCGACCGTCCGGCCATCGATTCGCGCCAGGCCGCAAATGATCTCCCTGGCGAACAGCGTCTTGATCTCGAAGAAACTGCCTTCGTCGATGACGCCGTCGACTAGTTGCTGCATGTTGAAGGCGCGCCCCTCGTCCGCGGGTACCAGGGTCTCCAGCGGGACAGGCGCGTGGGCGTCCACCGAACGCACTGATTGAGGCATCTCGGTCCAGTTCTGAGGAAAATACGAGAGGTAGCGCCGGCCGGCCGCGATCGCGTCCTCATCGGAAGCCACCAGCAGATCAGCGAGGCCGCTCACCGTCGCGTGCATGCGCGCGCCGCCCATTTCCTCCAGCGTGACTTTCTCGCCGATCACCATCTCCGCCATCCGCGGCGACCCGAGGTACATGCTGGCGTTGCCCTCGACCATGATCGTGATGTCGCAAAAGGCGGGTATGTAGGCGCCCCCGGCCGCCGAGGGACCGAATAGCAGACAGATCTGGGGCACCACGCCGGACAGTTGCACCTCCTGGTAGAAGATGCGCCCCGCGTGCCGTCGTCCTGGGAACATCTCCACCTGGTCGGTGATGCGGGCCCCGGCCGAATCGACCAGGTAGAGGATCGGGACTCGGAGCCGCTCCGCGGTCTCCTGGATGCGGACGATCTTCTCGACCGTCCGTGGCCCCCACGACCCGGCCTTGACCGTCGGGTCGTTGGCCATCACGCAGACGGTACGGCCCTCGATCCGGCCGATTGCGGTGACGACCCCGTCCGCGCCGTAGCCGGGCTCTTCGCTGTGCGCCAGCAGCCCGTCCTCGATCAGAAAATCCGGGTCGAGCAGCAACTCGAGCCGGCGACGAACCGGCAGCTTGTGCTCCTGGCGCAGCTTTTCCGCGTACTTCGCCGACCCGCCGGCGCGGGCCGTGTCAGATCGGACCTTCAGTTCATCCTCGGCGTTGCTCATGCCGAGACGGTCCCGGCCTGAGGCTCGGCCAGCGCGTGCACCCTGCCTGGTAGCGGGGCGCCCAGCGTTCGCTCGAGGCCACGCGCGACCTCGACCAGCCGGACGACGTCGACCCCGGTCGCGATCCCCATGGCTTCGAGCATCGCGAGTGCGTCCTCGCTGCAGAGGTTGCCGGCCGCGCCCGGTGCGAACGGACTGCCACCGATGCCGCCGACCGATCCTTCGAACAGATTGACACCGGTCTCGAGCGCGGACAACAGGTTGGCGAGGGCCGTTCCCCGCGTGTCGTGGAAGTGTGCGCCCCAGCGCACCGCCGGTAGGCGCTCTTTCATGTCCTGGAAGAGCGCTTCGACCTGTGCCGGGTTGGCGACGCCGATGGTGTCGGCCAGCGAAATCTCCTCGATGTTGTCATCGGCGAGTGCCTCGGCGACGTCCGCCACCCATTGGGGCGACACCCGGCCCTCGTAGGGGCAACCGAACGCCACGCTGATGCTGGCGTCGACGACGACGCCGTCCCGACTCGCCCGCGTGCTGATCTCCTGGATCTCCCAGAGAGTGTCTTTGACGGTTCGATTGAGGTTGTGCTGGTTGTATCCATTAGTGGCCGCGACCGTGACGGCGACATTGCGAATCCCAGCCGCCAGGGCCCGCTCGAGGCCCTTGCGATTGGGCACCAGCACGCGGAGCTGATCGCGGCGGTCCTGGAGCGCCTCCAGCACGGCTTCCGCATCGGCCAGTTGCGGCACCCAGTTCGGGTGCACCATCGAGGTGGCTTCGACCCGCCGAAAGCCGCAATCGAGCAGGCCGGTGATGAGCCCGACCTTGGCCGGGGTTGGCAGCGTCGCCGGCCAGCTCTGCAGGCCGTCGCGCGGACCGACTTCCACCCATTCGACCGATGGCATGGTCATCGACCGGTGAATCGCGGGTCCCGTTTTTCGAAGAAGGCGGTCACCCCTTCATTCAGGTCGTCACTCAGACTGAGCAGGGCGAGCTGGTCCTGCAGGTACGCGATCGCCAATGGAAAGCTCATGTCCTGCATCTTGTAGAAGGCTTCGAGCCCAAGCTTCATCCCGATCGGGCTTTTCTTTGAGAGCTCGTCGGCGAGCGCGTCGACCTCGCCATCCAGCCGATCGGCGGGCACGTGCCGGTTGATCAATCCGAGGCGGGTCGCCTCCACCGCATCGATGCGCTTGCCCGTCAGCATCAATTCCATGGCGGCTTTTCGGGGGAGGTTGCGAAAGACGATGGGCATGATGATCATGGGGAAGACCCCGACGTTGACTTCCGGCATGCCGAACTGCGCGTCGTCGACCGCGATGGCAAGATCGCAGGAGGCCACCAATCCGAACCCGCCAGCCAGCGCGTGGCCGTTGATGCGGGCGACGGTGGGCTTGCCCAGCTCCGTCATCTCGAGAAAGAGGTCGGCGAGCTGCCGGCGCTGAAAATAGCGCTCTAGCTCCGACTGCTCGCGGCGAAAGCTGTTCAGGTCGGCGCCGGCGCAGAAGACCTTGCCGGCGCCCGTGATGACGATGACGCGGACCTGCGGGTCGCCCTTGGCCTGGGCGAGGCCCTCTCGGAGTTCGCCCACCGTTTCGGTACTGAGGGAATTGCGGTCGTCGGGACGGTTGATCGTGATCGTGGCAACCGCGCCGCGGCGCCCGGAGAGGAGGTGTTTGAACGCCACCTCCGCAAGTATATGGCGCGCGATTTTGGCCGCTGCGCGTGGCGCTTCTAGAATGCAATCGTGGAGGACGTCGTGCTGGTGGCGGCCGCCCGCACCCCGTTCGGCAAGCTGGGCGGCGGGCTCTCCACGCTATCGGCACCCGACCTGGGAGCGGTCGTGATCAAGGAGGTGCTCGACCGGGCCCATGCGGACGGGGCCGATGTCGACCAGGTCATCATGGGCACTGTGATCACTGCCGGCATGGGCCAGATTCCCGCCCGGCAGGCCGCGATCAAAGCCGGGTTGCCAACCAGCGTTCCGGCGCTCAGCATCAACAAGGTGTGTGCCTCCTCGCTCAAGGCCGTGAACCTGGCAGCCCTCCTGATCCGAAACGGCGATGCTGAGGTGGTGGTCGCCGGTGGGATGGAGAACATGAGCCAGGCGCCCTACCTGCTGGACAAGGCGCGCTTCGGCTACCGCCTGGGTGACGCCATCCTGGTCGACAGCATGGTGCGCGATGGCCTGATCGATCCGGCCAATGGTTGCCATATGGCGGTCGAAGGCAGCCAGGTCGCCAAAGAGTTCGAGGTCTCGCGCGAGCGACAGGACGAGTATGCCTTCGGCAGTCAGCAACGCTATGCCGCGGCACTGACAGCGGGCCGATTTAACGACGAACTGGTTTCGGTCGCCGTGCCCAACGCCCAGGGGACCGTGACCGTCTCGGCCGATGAGCAGCCGCGACCCGACACCACGATCGAGGGCCTGGCCCGACTGAAACCGGTGCTCCAGGCGGATGGCACGATCACGGCCGGGAACGCACCCGGCGTCAACGACGGCGCCAGCGCCATCCTTCTCATGAGCGGCGCCGAGGCGAAGCGGCGCGGTCTGCCGGTGCTGGCGCAGTGGCTCGCCTATGGGGAGTCGGCGGCCGACACGCCGTACCTTGCGACCGTGCCAGCGTCCTCGACCCAGGCGGCGCTGAAGAAGCTTGGCCTGCGTGTCGACGACATCAACCTCTTCGAAATCAATGAGGCCTTTGCCGCGGTCGCCTGTACGGCCATGGACCTGCTCGGCATCGACGAGAAGCGCGTCAACGTCGATGGCGGCGCACTCGCAGTCGGACATCCAATCGGCGCCTCGGGCGCCCGCATCCTGATGCACCTCGCCTACGCTCTCCGCCAGCGAGGCGGCGGTTACGGCGCCGCCGGCATCTGCTCCGGAATGGCGCAAGGCGAGGCCACCATCATCCGCGTGAATTAGATGGATCTCTCGCTCACCCCGGAACAGCAGGAGATCCGCAAACTCGTCCGCGATTTCGCCGAGCGCGAGGTCAAGCCGCGCGCCGACGCCATCGATCACAGTGGCGAATTCCCACGTGACCTGGTTGAACGGGCCGCCGAGCTCGGCCTGCTTGGCATCCTGGTCCCGGAGGCGTACGGGGGCGCCGGGCTCGATCACCTCTCGTTTGCGATCTTCGTCGAAGAGATCGCGCGTTACAGCGCCAGTACCGCCGGCATCCTCGACGTGCACGCCTCGGTTGGAACCGAGCCCATCGTTCTCTTCGGCACGGAGGAGCAAAAGCACCGCTGGCTGCCCGACCTGGCCCAAGGGAGAAAGCTGGCTGCCTTCGCCCTGACCGAGCCGGAAGCCGGTTCCGACGCCGCGCACCTTAAGACGACGGCGACCCGCCAGAGCGGGGGGTACCTGCTGAACGGCAGCAAGATCTTCATCACCAACGCCGGCGAGGCGGGACTCTACGTCGTGATGGCGACGACCCGGCCGGGGTCAGGCGCGGAGGGCATCACGGCATTCCTCGTCGGCGGCGACAACCCCGGCCTCAAGGTGGGGCCGAGGTTCAAAAAGATGGGCCTGAACGGCTCGGCGATCGCGGAGGTCCACCTGGAGAACTGCGCCGTTGCCGAAGCCGATCGCCTGGGTGATGAGGGCCAGGGCTTCCGCATTGCCATGCGGGCGCTCGACAGCGGCCGGATCGGCATCAGTGCGCAGGCCGTCGGGCTCGCGCAGGGGGCGCTCGACGACGCCGTCGCTTATGCGAAAGAACGCAAGCAGTTCGGGAAACCGATTGCCGAGCTGCAGACGATCCAGAACAAGATCGCCGACATGGCGGTCAGGATCCGTGCGGCTCGTTGGATGACCTGGAAAGCCGCCGTGCTCTGCGATGACGGCCGCCCGTTCATCAAAGAGGCGTCGATGGCGAAGCTCTTCAGCACCGACGCCGCAATGGACATCACGCTCGACGCGCTTCAGGTGTTCGGTGGCTATGGCTACCTCGAGGACTATCCGATGGCGCGGCGGGTCCGCGACGCAAAGGCCTGCCAGATCTACGAGGGGACCAACCAGGTGCAGCGGGTCGTCATCGCCCGCGAGTTGGTGCGTGCCTGATGGACTTCGCGCTGAACGAGGAGCAGCAGCAGATCCGCGAGCTCGTGCACGACCTCTGCCTGGAACGGGTCGAGCCAAGGGCGGCCGCAATCGATGAATCCGGTGAGTTTCCCTGGGACATCAAAGACCTCTTCGCCAAGCACGACATCCTCGCCATCCCCTTCACGCCCGACTATGGCGGCGTCAGCGGCAGCGCGCTCACGCTACTCGTCGCCATCGAGGAGATCAGTAGGTTCTGCGTCACCTCCTCGCTGATCCTGAGTGTGCAGTCGCTTGGCAGCCTGCCGATCTGGCTGGGTGGCACCGACGAGCAGAAGCGGAAGTACCTGCCGCTGCTGGCTCGCGGCGAGCAGCTGGCTGCCTTCGCGCTGACCGAATCGGGCTCGGGATCCGACGCCGGCGGGATGCGGACCCGCGCCATCAAGCGCGGCGACACCTACGTCATGAATGGTTCCAAGACGTTCATCACCGGAGGGAGCGTCGCGGACACCGTCGTCGTCTTCGCGCGCACCGACCAGGACGGCGATACGCCGGCGCGCGATATCTCGGCCTTCGTCGTCGAAAAAACGATGCCCGGGTTCAAGGTGGGCAAGCTGGAGAAAAAAATGGGGATTCGGGGATCACCCACCGCCCAGCTCTTCTTCGAAGACATGCCGGTGCCGGCGGCGAACCGGCTGGGCAAGGAGGGCGAGGGGTTCAAGCTCGCGATGGAGGTGCTCGATCACTCCCGCCCGGCGATCGCCGCCCAGGCGCTCGGCATTGCGGAGGGCGCTTTCGACCTGGCCCGGCGCTACGCCGGCGAGCGGCGGCAGTTCGGCAAGCCGATCATGGAGTTCCAGGGCATCCAGTTCATGCTGGCCGACATGGCAACGCAGATCGAGGCGGCTCGCGCCTTGACCTATGCCGCGGGCGACGCGCTCGACCACGACAGGCCAGGCATTACCGCCGGCTCGTCGATGGCCAAACTCTTCGCCTCGGACACGGCGATGCGCGTCACCACCGATGCGGTGCAGATCCTTGGTGGCTACGGCTACCTTCGCGACTTCCCGGCTGAGCGAATGATGCGGGATGCCAAGATTACGCAGATTTATGAGGGGACCAACGAAATCCAACGATTGGTGATTGCCCGTGAGGTGCTAAAGGAGAAGGCGTGACGGTCAAACAGCTGTACGTTGCCGGCGCCGGTCTGATGGGAGCGGGCATCGCCCAGACCGCCATCACCTGTGGTTTCGATGTGGCGCTCCGGGAGGTCGACGACAAACTCGTCGCCCGCGGCGTCGAGAACATCAGGAAGCGGTTGGACAGCCTGGTGCAAAAGGGCAAGCTCGACGCCGCCCAGCGCGATGCCGCGCTCAACCGGCTTCATCCGACGACGTCGCTCGAGGCGGCCGGCCGCGCCGACTTCGTGATCGAAGCCATCACCGAGAACTTCGAGGTAAAGCAGGACCTCTTCAAGCGCCTGGACGGCGTCTGCAAGCCGGAGGCGATCCTCGCCAGCAACACCTCGTCGATTCCGATCACACGCATGGCGGCGACGACCAAACGGCCGGACCGGTTCATCGGGATGCACTTCTTCAACCCGGTGCCGGTGATGCCGCTGGTGGAGTTGACACGCGGCCGTGAGACGTCGGAGGCAACGCTGGCGACCACCCTCGAGCTCTCGCGGTCGCTCAACAAGACGCCCATCACCTCGCTCGACTATCCCGGCTTCATCGTCAACCGGATGCTGGTGCCATTCATCAACGAGGCGATCCGGGCGCTGATGGAGGGACTCGGAACCCGTGAGGACATCGACCAGGGCGCGCGACTCGGCCTGCACCACCCGATGGGTCCGCTGGAGCTGGCCGACTTCGTCGGCCTCGACACCCACCTGTACATCTGTGGCGTCCTGTACGACGGGCTGCACGATCCGAGATTCGCCGCGCCGCCACTGCTCCGCCAGCTGGTCGACGCCGGTCATTTCGGGCGCAAGACCGGGCGTGGCTTCTATCGCTACGGCCCGGACGGGAGCCGCCTGGCCGACTAACGCTCCGCCGCCTTACATACAGACGCCGGCGACCAGGGCCTTCGTGCGGCGAGTGTATTGGGCAATCCCGCCGGCTGACGAGTGAAATTCGGCGGTGTTCGCGGACACCAGGATCATGTATCCGACGTCCTCTGGAGTGGCGAAGTCCGCGGGCGGCTTGGCGAGCTTGTCCCGCTGTGTCGAATCAACGGAATCCCAAAAGCTGCCGTCGAAGTCTGGCCCGGTCGGGTAATCGAGACCACAATGCGTCAGCAGCACGTAGCGGTACTTCAGGCCGGCCGTCACCCGGCCGGATACCGGGAAGAACAGGAAGCGGTGGCCCGGACCGAGGACGGGAATCCGGGTGTGGGTTCCGGTGGTCGGGGGCAGCGGCTCGATCCGTCCGAACGGGCCGGCGGGGTTCCGTACGAACAGGACACTGCCGATCACCAGCAGGACCACGACAGCACCGCCGACGGCGGCTTTGGCCTGGGCGGGCATCGTCCAAAGCAGCCCGGGCACCCTTCGCAAAGGCCGCAGCTGAGCAACCACATTGACGGCCATGGGGCGCCAACGTTCCATGCCTAAATGACGGGAACAGCCGGTGGTTTCCTGTCGAGTCGGTCAGCCGCGGGCCCGTTGGGCGGCCGGCGCCGCGGGCGCGGACTTGGCCCGCCGGCCTCGCACGACGGCGACGGCAAACAGCGCGAGGGCCACCAGGAAGGATGCCGCCGCCAGGATGACAGCCGCCGCCGAGAAGACGGCCCAGACGACCCCACTTTTGGCGGCCACCTGGCTCAGCGTCGTGCTGCCCTTGACGAGGTGCAGCCCAATAAAGGAGTACCAGACGATGAAGGTGGCCAGCATGATGATCAACGCCCCGACCCGGCGCACGCGGGCAATCCACAAGCCGCCCAGCAACCAGAGGGAGGCCGTCACCGCGGCGGCGAAGGCGCCGTCCTCGGTGTTCGACGATCCGAAGCTGTCGCGATGGACACCATCGGTCGCCTGGAGGATCACGAGGACCGCCCCGGCCAGCGCCACCAGCAAGAGCGGCAGCGTGTCCAGCCGGCGGTACCGACCCCTGGCGTCGCCCCAGGCCACGGCTGCGCTGACCACGGTCAGAACGCAAGCGCAGAGCAGGCCCATGGCCACGGTCGCGACCGGCAATCCTTCGCTCTTGACGAAGGTACCCAGGGCTCCCGGGCCTGCCTCGAAGTGGCTGGTGGCGGTCACGCCGAAATCGATAAAGGCAAAGGCGGCTGCTAAAAAAATGCCGATACGGAAGCCCCGGAAAGCCAGCACGAGGGAGGCGAGCCAGATCACCACGACGACCAAGCCGACGATCATATACACCGCGTCGACCTGACTACTGTGGCGCTCGTGCAGCAATGTAAAGATGCCGAGGCCGACGGCGATAAGCCCCGAGGCGAGCAAGAGCGTTCGAGCCGGGATCAGGAACGGGCCTTCGCGCCGCCGAGCCATCGAGGTCGCTTGCATCGTCGACCATCTTACGGAGCGTCACGACAAACCGGCGCGAGCGGCCGTCGAATTTTCGTTAGACTGACGGCTGCCCTTGGGAAGCGAACCACGCCGGCGGCGCGCATCGGTTGCGCTCGGCCCGGCACGCGGGTGGCGACCCGCCCGCGCCGCGCTGACTCTGCTTGCTGGAACTGCCCTGTTGATCGCCGGGCTCGGCGTGTTTCGAGTCTGGTCCGCCATCCATGCCATTTCGCCGCGCGCCCAACCTGTTGACCTGATCACGATGGTGCATGCGGGGACCGATGATCCCGGCTCACTGGGTTGGAAGATCAAGCACGACCAGCGCATCAACGTCCTGCTGCTCGGCTACGGCGGACCCGGCCACGACGGGCCGTACCTGACCGACTCCATCATGCTGCTCTCGATTCGCCCGAGTAGCCACGAGGCGATCATGATCTCGCTGCCGAGGGATCTGTGGGTGAAGATCCCAGCGCTGCCCAACAACCGCTACATGATGGGCAAGCTCAACAGCGCCTACGCCATCGGCATCGACCACCGCAATTACCCGAACGTCCGCAGCGACTGGAAGACCGACACCGGCGGCGGCGACCTGGCGGCGGCGACGGTCTCGCAGGTGACGGGGCAGCCGATCGACTACTGGGTGGGGGTCGACTTCAAGGCCTTCCGCGATGTCGTCGATGCCATCGGCGGCATCAAAGTCGACGTCCCGACGACCCTCGATGACCCGTACTTCCCTACCGGCGAGTCGACTGGAATGATGCATATCCGCATCACGGCCGGTTCGCAACAATTCGACGGGGAGCGCGCGCTCGAGTACGCGAGATCCCGCGAGACGACCTCTGACTTCGACCGCTCCCGCCGCCAACAGCTGATCATGCTGGCGGTGCGGCAGCGCGTCTTCTCCGTCAATGCCATTCCTCGTCTGCTGTCGCTGCTGGGTGCGCTGCAGGACAACGTGCGAACCAACCTGCGTCCCGCGGAGATGCAGCTACTGGCGTCGCTCGCCGGGCACATAAGGGACCAGGACATCCGACGGGTGGCCGTCGACACCTCGAACCTGCTCCGGAGCGGCTTCAACAGCGGCGGTCAGTACGTCCTGCAGCCGCTTGACCCCACCTATGGCGCGTTGCAGCGCTACGTGGCCATGGCGCTTCCAGACCGATCGGCGCTCGCCACGCAGATCCCGTTCGAGGTGCAGGATGGCAGCGGCCGCTACTGGCTCCCCTACGGCATTGGGACCCCGGCCAGCATCATGACGTCGCTGCTCCAGGCGGAAGGATGGGGCGCGACCCTGGGACCACGCGCGGCCCAACGGGTCACCCAGACCCAGATCCTGGACGGGTCGGGCGGCCGGGCGTCCGCCACCGTCTCCTGGCTGCAGGATTATTTTGGTGCGGTCGTGACGGTCGTGCCGGCGCCATCCAGTGGGGCGAGCGTGACGGTCGTCCTAGGCTCGGATTTCACCCTGAAAACCTTCCCGCCGCCCCTCAAGGGATAACACCCTCCCTCGCTTACCGGGGAGGGTAGGGTGGGGGGTACGATTCGATTCGAGATGAGTTTGGCCGGCGCGCTGCTTTCCGGCGATGTCCGGGCGCTGGCGCGAGCCATCAGCCTTGCGGAAGATCGGGACCCGCAAGCGAGCCAGCTGGTGGCCGAGTTGCAGCCGCACACCGGGAATGCCTATCTGGTCGGGTTGACGGGCGCGCCGGGCACGGGCAAGAGCACTCTGGCGGACGCGCTGGTCAAGGTGATTCGCGACCGGGAGCAAACGGTCGGGGTGATCGCCGTTGACCCGAGCAGCCCGTTCACCGGCGGAGCGGTCCTCGGCGACCGTATTCGGATGGCCCGTCACACGCTGGACAAGGGCGTCTTCATCCGCAGCATGGGTGCCCGCGGGCATCTTGGGGGGCTGGCGGCCGCGACCCGAGAAGCGATCCACCTGCTCGACGCCTATGGTCGCGACATCGTCCTGGTCGAGACGGTCGGCGTCGGCCAGTCGGAGCTCGAGATCTCGACCATCTGCGATACGGTCGTCCTCGTGATGATGCCGGAATCGGGCGATGCGGTACAGAGCATCAAGGCCGGCATCCTGGAGATCGCCGACGTCTTCGTCATCAACAAGAGCGACCTGGGTGGCGCGGAGAAGACACGGCGTTTGATCCAGGACGCGATCGGGCTTGGCCCCAAGCAGACCTGGCGGCCACCCATCGTCCTGGCCAGCGCCGTCAAGGAGGAGGGGATCGATCCCGTCTGGGATGCCGTCCTCCAACACGAGGCCTATCTCAAAGAAAGCGGAACGCTCGCCACCCGGCGGCAGCAGCGCCTCAAGCAGGAAGTGGTGGCCCTGGTCGCCGACCGCGCCCGCGAGGACGCGCGGCGGGTGCTGGATGGGGATACCGCCGTGGGCCGGCGGCTCCGCGAGAACCGGAATGGGAAACTAAATCCGTACGCCCTCGCCGAGGAAGTTCTGGCACAACGGGCGCAAGGAGGCAGCTGATGGCCCTTCGTCGCAAGACGGCCTACGAGGAGTGGGCGGCCCGATACCGCAGCGGCAAGCTGGCGCCGAATGAGGCCGCCACCATGTCAGGCGTGCCGCTGCAGCCGCTCTACACCCCGGAGGACCTCGAGGGGTGGAGCTACGACGAGAAGCTCGGCTACCCGGGCGAATTTCCCTACACGCGTGGCGTCTACCCCTCGATGTACCGCGGGCAGCCGTGGACGATCCGGCAGTTTGCCGGTTACGGGACCGCGGAGGAGACGAACCGCCGGTATAAGTTCCTGCTCGCCCAGGGGCAGAAGGGGCTGTCGGTGGCATTCGACATGCCCACCTTGATGGGCTACGACTCCGACGACCCGCTTGGTGAAGGCGAGGTTGGCCACTGCGGCGTGGCGATCGACTCGCTGGAGGACATGGAGACGCTCTTTAGCGGCATCCGCCTGGACCAGATCACCACCTCGATGACGATCAACTCGCCCGCGGCGATCCTCTACGCGATGTACATCGCGGTCGGCGAGAAGGAAGGGGTGTCACTGGCCCAGCTGGGTGGCACCTTGCAGAACGACATCCTCAAGGAGTACATCGCGCAGAAGGAGTACATATTCCCGCCCGAGCCATCGATGCGGCTGGTGGTCGACACCATCGTCTTCGCGGCGCGCCACATGCCCCGCTGGAACGCCGTGTCCATTTCCGGATACCACATCCGCGAGGCCGGATCGACGGCGATCCAGGAACTCGCCTTCACCCTGGCCGACGGCATGGCCTACGTCGAGGCATCGATCAAGGCGGGGCTTCCGGTCGACGAGTTCGCGCCCCGGCTTTCCTTCTTCTTCGATTCGCACATCGATTTCTTCGAGGAGATCGCGAAGTTCCGCGCGGCGCGGCGGCTCTGGGCCCGCATCATGCGCGACAAGTACGGCGCGCGCGATCCCAAGTCCTGGATGCTGCGCTTCCACACCCAGACCGCCGGCGTCTCGCTGACGCGTCAGCAGGTGGAGAACAACATCACCCGGACCGCCTACGAGGCCATGGCTGCCGTCTTGGGCGGGACGAACTCGCTGCACACCAACTCCATGGACGAGGTCCTGGCGCTGCCCACCGAGCGGGCGGCGCAGATCGCGCTGCGCACCCAGCAGGTGCTGGCGCATGAAACCGGGGTCACCAACAGCATCGACCCGCTGGGCGGGTCCTACTTCATCGAGCGGCTCACCGACGAGATGGAGCGTGGCGCGCAGGGCTACTTCGACCAGATCGATGAGCAAGGCGGCGTGCTGCGATGCATCGAGAACGGATTCTTCCAGCGCGAGATCGCCGACGCCGCGTTCGAGTTCGAGCGCAAGCTGGAGGCGAACGAGCGGATCATCGTCGGGATGAATGCCTACAAGGACGGCGACAGCGCAGACCTTCCCACCCTGCACATCGGTCCTGAGACCGAGCAGGGCCAGGTGCGCCGCCTGAAGGCCGTCCGGGGGCGGCGCGACAACACCAGTGTGGCCAGCCGGCTCGAGGAGCTGAAGACGGCGGCCCGTGGCACGGAGAACCTGATGGCGCCGCTGCTCAACTGTGTCAAGGCCTACGCCACCGAGGGAGAGATCATGGCCGCGCTCAAGGAGGTCTTCGGCATCTACCGCGAGCCGATTCTGTTCTAGATGATGCGCCTGCGCTTCTCGCTGATTGGTCGGGTGCTCGCCGTGGTGGCGGTGGTCGTCATCGTCTTCCTGTACGTGTGGCGGCCATGACTGCCAGGGTCCTCACCGCCAAGGTCGGCCTCGACGGCCACGACCGCGGGGTGAAAGTGGTGTCGCGCGCGCTGCGCGATGCCGGCGTCGAGGTGATTTACGCCGGACTTCGGCAGACCCCGGAGATGGTGGTGGAGGCTGCCATCCAGGAAGACGTCGATGCCATCGGCGTCAGCCTGCACAGCGGGGCACACATGACGCTCATCCCTCGAATCCTCGAGCTGCTCAAGGAGCGCAACGCCACCGACATCGTGGTCTTTGGGGGTGGCATCATCCCGCAAGACGATGCCAGGGAGCTGAAGAAAATGGGTGTGGTCGAGATCTTCGGTCCGGGAACCTCCCTCAAGTCGATCATCGACTTCGTCAACGCCGGCTTTAAAGCGGCGTGATCGCGGCCGCTCCACGCCAGCTGGGGCGCTTCGAGCTCCACTGTCTGAGCGATGGGCACTGGCGCATGGACGGCGGTTCCGTCTTTGGCGTAGTTCCAAAAGTCATGTGGGAAAAGCTGAAGACCCCGGACGCGCGCAACCGCATCCTGATGGCCACCAACTGCCTGCTGGTGCGCACCCCGGACGCCAACATCCTGATCGAGGCTGGTATCGGACCAAAGCTCTCCGACAAGGAACGGGACATCTATGCCTACGAGCGTGATCCTGGTCTTCCGGACGCGCTGGCCGGCGCCGGACTCACGCCGCGGGACATCGACCTCGTCGTGCTCAGCCATCTGCACTTCGACCACGTGGGAGCCCTGATCACGCCCGGGCGTGACGGCGAGCTGACCCCACTCTTCCCGCGCGCGCGCCACGTCGTCCAGGCTAAAGAGCTGGAGGCCTGGCGCCAGCCGGATCCGCGCAGCAAGCCGTCCTACAAGGCGGAGAACCTCCGCCTGCTCGAGGAGGAAGGGCGTCTGCTGATCGTCGACGGCGACCAGGAGGTTGCACCCGGCGTCCGTGTGCGCGTCACCGGCGGCCATACCGCGGGCCACCAGGCGGTCTACGTCCAGGACCAGGAGCAAACCGTCGTCTTTACTGGCGACTTCCTGTTCATGCGCGCCTTCCTGAAGGTGAACTGGGTCAGCGCCCTCGACCTCTTTCCACTGGAGGCGATGGAGCGCAAGGCCGCGTTCCTGAACGAGGCCGCGCGGGAGCGCCACCTGATCTGGCTGTATCACGAGACCGAGCAGATGCTCGGCTACTGGACCGGGGAGGGCTTCGAACCGGTCAGCTGACGATCAGCAGGACTTCCGAACCGCAGCGCTCGCACTCGCCCCGGACGACATAGTTTCCGGTTTTCATGTCCATGGCCGAGGGGCGCAGGATACCGACCGCCTGGCGGCAGGCGCGGCAGTTTGCCTTCATCGGCGCCACCGGCACGTCCGAGGGCTGGAAGGTCCAGGTATGCGGGGCGACCTGCTGCATGGTTGGATGGGCTATGGCCATGAAAGAGCTCCACCTTCTGTAACGCCCGCGATCGTTAAAGGGCTCTGCGCCCTTCGGACCGGATGACTACGGCAAACCGCGTAGAGGACGAGGGCGGACGCCTAGTAGACGAGGACCTGGGTGCCGGTCGGGGTCCAGTTCCACAGCCACACCATGTTTTTGAAGGGGACGTTGACGCAACCATGGGTGCCGGTGTCCTCGCCCGTCGGGTCGTAGTGCGGGCCATTGGTCCCTGGGCCGTAGCGGGAGCGCCAGGAGGCATCGTGGATCCCGTCGCCACCGTTGAACCACATCACCATCTGCACCTTGCTGTCGGGGTACCAGTAGGCGGAGCCCTTCGGCCAGGGCGAATGCATCGTCCAGGGTGAGACCTTCCAGTACACCTTGAAGTTGCCGGGATCGGTCTCCAGGCCGGGGCGGCCGGTCGTGACGTAGGTCCAGAACACCTGCTGGCCGTGCTCGTAGGCGCGAATCACCTGCTCGCTGAGCGAGATCGTGATCGCCTTGTCCGGCAAGGTCCGGGTCATGGCGTCTTGCAGCACCTTGTCCTGCACCTGCAGGCCGCCGTTGATCTGCTCCAGGTCGGCGGTGGTGGTGACGGTGTTCAGCTTCCCGGCCAGGTTCTGCACGTGGAGGTCGACGACTGACACATCCATCTGGAAGATCCTGGCGGTCTGGAGGTCTGCTTGGACCTGGGTCAGCGCCGCGTTGGCGCCGGTCCGCGCGACGGCGGCATCACCGTGGTCCTGGGCGGCGGCTTGCGCGACATACTGCGCGACGAGCTTGTTGGACGCCTGCTGGTCCGCGATGATCAAGGCCAGCTTTGAGACCGGTGCCTTCAGCTCCGTGCTGACCGCGCGATACGCATGGACGGTCGTCGCCACGTCGACCTCGATCTGGGCCTTCGATGGCAGGCCGTCGAATTCGACCAGGAGCTGGTTGTCGACGCCGACCTGCTTGGCCTGCTGCATCTCGCCGGAAAGTTGGGTGACCGCCGCCTGGGCGGCATCTCGGGTCTCGGCGACCAACTTCTGAACCCGCGTGTCCAGCTGCTCCTTGATCTGGGCTTCCTGGGAGGCCGCCCGGCTGAAGAAGGCGATCCGGTCCTGGTTGAATGGGGCGGAAGAGGGGGGCGGGGCGGCGGTGGAGGTGGTGAGTTCCTGGCGCTGCAGATCCGAGTATTCGGCGGCATCGAGGCCGACTTCAACGGCATGGCTCTGCGCCGCGAGCACCTGGGCCCGCGCGGCGTGGAAATCCTGCTCGGCGAAGGCCTCCCGCATCTGCTGCACGAAGATCAACGCGGCCACCAAGGCGAAGGTCCCCAGGACCACCCCGATTCGTAGCGCGTTGTGGCGTAGCAGTCTAAGAGTTGCTACCAGCACCGTTGTAACCCGATTTTAGGTCCATCTTGCACACTCAGTAACGGCCAAACGGCGCAAAAGTTCCGGTGAAGGCCCCCTCGGCGGGCGCCAAACACTGTGTTAAGATGGGCGCCGCCCAATTGGAGCCGAAGGAGGATTCTAGCTGGCGACTGCCACTCCCGTCACACTCAAACTCGAGCCCCGCGCCGACCGTGGCCGCCACCTCCAGGCGCTGCGTCGACAGGGCCGCCTGCCTGCCGTCGTATACGGCCACAACGTCGACGCCGTGACGGTGTTGGTGGACGGGCGCGAGTTCGTCAAGGCGTTCCAGAAGGTCGGCCGCAACCAGCTCGTCGACCTCCAGCTGGGCGACGAGCCGGTCCGAAAGGCGCTGATCCGCGAGGTGCAGCGCAGCCCCCGCGACGGCGATCTCCTCCACGTGGACTTCTACCAGGTCAACCTCACCGAGAAGATCGAGTCGGAGGTCCCCATCGAGATCGAGGGCGAGGTCGAGCTCGTCGCCAAGGGTGAGGCCGACCTGCAGCGTGGGCTGCACGCCCTCAAAGTGGAATGCCTGCCGACCGACCTGCCACCGGTCATCACCGTCGACGTTTCCGGCTTGAAGGAGATCGACGACGAGATCCGCGTCAAAGACCTGAAGGTTCCGCCGGGATGCGAGTTCCTCGATGAACCAGAAGACCTGATCGTCAAGGTCGCGGCCCATCGCGAAGAGGTCGAGGAAGTCGCTGCGGCGCCCGCTGCCGCGGAGGTGCCGACCGTCGGCGAGACCGAGGCTCCTGCGGAAGGCGCCGAGGGCGAAGCTCCCGCCGAGAGCTAAGTCCGGGCGTCCCTACAATGGGCGCCATGCTAGCCAGCGTCGAGACCGGTTGGGATATTTTGCGCAGCTATCTCCCAAACAGCCACGACCTCTTCAAAGTCGCCGTGGCCATTCTCATCCTGGTCGCCTTCTACCTGCTGGCTCGCCTGGTTCGCATGCTTGTCGACAAGGAGCTGCGCCGGGTCAAGGCCGACCCGCAGGTCGGGCTGCTCGTCAACCGGATCGTTTTCCTCGCGGCCATCGTCATCGGCGTCATTGCCGCGTTCAGCGAACTCTTCGGCAGTCCTACCCTGGTGTTCGGGGGCTTCGGCTTCCTGGCACTCGCCATCAGCCTCGCGTTTCAGGACATCCTCAAGAACTTCATCGCCGGTATGTTTCTGCTTGTCGAGCGTCCCTTCCGGCTTGGCGACGAGATTACGGTCGACAATCACACCGGCTTGGTCGAGAACATCCAGATGCGGACGACAACGCTGCGAACGACGGAAGGAGAGCAGGTGCTTGTCCCCAACTCGCTGGTCTACACGGGCACGATCATCAACCGCACCCGCTACCCGAC
Source organism: Candidatus Acidiferrum sp. (assembly GCA_035602395.1). Taxonomy (GTDB): domain Bacteria; phylum Chloroflexota; class Dormibacteria; order CF-121; family CF-121; genus CF-13. Next base: position 50,313 of record DATNMH010000028.1, on the reverse strand, counting down.
GCGGCTCTTTACGCTGACGGCCAAAGTTCCCGATAGCGTGGTGGTCGACGGACTGGTCGAGCGGGTGCGCGAGCAGCTCAAAAGCCGCCCTGACATCGCCAAGGATCCGCCGCCCCACGTAGGGTTTCAACCCAGCGTTGATGGTGGGCTTACGCTCGAAGTGCGGTATTGGCTGGATTACCGCCGCAACGATCCGCTAACGGTCCAGGCCGCGGTCAGTCAGGAGATCTACCAGGCGATGCATTCCGCCGAAGCCTCGCCCAAACGGTAACGGTACCGGTCCGCAGGGCACTCGCGCGCTTTAGCGCTTTCAGTCCGGCGGCCCGCCAGTTCCTTGCCTACGCCCTGCTGATTGGGATCGGCTGGTCGATCTTCAACCTGGTGTTCAACCTCTACATGAGCGCGCTGGGTTTTTCCAACGACGTGATCGGCCTCTTCAACTCGCTTCCCGCGGTCGCGCTGCTCCTGGTCGGGATACCTTTTGCCGCTATGGCCGACCGGATCGGCTATCGCATCTTTCTCCTTGGGGGTGGAATCGTCGCGGTTCTAGCGTCGCTCGTCCTCACGCTGGTCGGATCTCGCCTGATCGCCGTGCTCGCCGCCGGGACCTTTGCGCTGGCGGTCATCGTCTTACAGGTGCTTGGCAGTCCGCTGCTGGCCCAAGTGAGCGGCGAGAACGAGCGCGTCGCACTCTTCGCGCTCAACCAGTCGATTTCTTGGGCCGCGGCGCTTGTCGGTGACGTTCTCGGCGGCATCATTCCTGAAGCGGCGGCTCGCCTGATGCATACCTCGAGCGGTTCGGCCCCGTCCATTCGCTCCTCGTTCGTGGCCATGACGATCCTGACCGTCCTCAGCCTTCCCTTTCTTGTGCGGCTGGCGCGGGCCGCCCGGCTGAAGCCAGCCGCTGCCTTCCCGGTGCGCGAGCTGCTCAAGATCGACCTGGCGCGCTTCGGCCGCATCCTGCTGCCCGGCCTCGTGCTTGGAATCGCGGCCGGAATGTACCTCAATTTCACCCAGCTCTACCTGGCGCAGCGCTTCGGCCTGACACCCGGCCCGATCGGAATCATCTTCGCCGTCGGCGCAGCCCTGACCGCGGTCGTCACACTCGCTGCCCCCGCGGTGGGCCGGCGCTTCGGCATCACACGCACGGTCGGCGTCTCCCAGGTGATCGGCGCGCCCCTCGTCCTGGCGCTCGCCTTCGTCATGGTGCTGCCAATCGCAGTTGTGATCATGACGGTGCGGCAGCTTGCACTCAACCTGCAGGGACCGCTGGGCCAGGTCTTCGGCATGGAGTACGTCGATTCGCGCGAGCGTGCTCGCCTCGCGACTGCACAGGTCGTCGTCAGTGGTATCGGCGTCGGTGGGATCGGCCCCCTCGTGAGCGGCTTCCTGCAGGTGCGCGGCGGCTATCAGTTAGCGTTCTCGGTCAGCGCCCTCTTATACCTGGTTGCCGGTGTGATTTTCCTGTTGCTCTTCGGGAGGGTCCGGCTTCCTTCCGAGCGCCGCTCAAACCCTTAGGCGAGCTGGCCGAGTGCCAGCAGATTGCCTTCGCTGTCGCGAAACCACGCTGCCTTTTCGTATCCGAGATCGGCCATGCCGTGGTTGGTCTTGAGGCCGGGGAAGTCGTACTCCTCGAATCTCACGCCACGACTCTTGAGGTTGGCGACGCTGCCGACGATGTCCTTCACGAACCAGGCCATCTGGGCAGCGTGGTCTTCGCGATCGCGGCATTCAGCGTGTCCATCGGACGATCTTAGAGCGAGATCTATAGTCAGCCCATGGCGCAGGAGACGTTATTCCCCTCTCCCCAAGCATCGACGCCCAAGGACCAGCCGCTGGCGGCTCGAATGCGGCCGCTGACGCTCGACGAGTTCGTCGGGCAGGAGCACCTGGTTGGTCCCGAACACGAGCTGCGCCGGGCGATCGAGGAAGACCGGGTGGGTTCGATGATCCTCTGGGGACCGCCCGGTAGCGGGAAGACGACGCTGGCGCGGCTGATCGCTCGGGTCACGTCATCCCATTTCGTCCCGCTCAGCGCCGTGAGCGCCGGCGTCGCCGACCTGCGGCGCAACATCGAGGAAGCCCGCCTGCGGCAGGCACAATCGAGCCAGCGGACCATCCTCTTCATCGACGAGATCCATCGCTTCAACAAGGGCCAGCAGGACGCCGTGCTGCCCTACGTCGAGGAAGGCGTCATCACGCTCATCGGCGCCACCACCGAGAATCCCTCGTTCGAGGTCAACGCGGCGCTCCTCTCGCGCACCCGCGTGTTCGTGCTCGCCGCGCTTGACGACGGCCAGGTGGGGGCGATCGTCGATCGGGCCGCCTCCGACCCGGAGCGCGGACTCGGCAACCGGCATGTCGACCTCGAGGCCGACGCCCGTGCGGCGCTGATCCGAGTCGCCAACGGAGACGCGCGCATTGCGCTCAATGGTCTCGAAGCGGCGGCGGCGCTGGCCCGTCCAAAGCAGGGTCGGCGACTGGTCACGGCCGCACTCGTCGAGGAGGCGGTTCAGCGCAAGAACCTGCTCTACGATCACGCCGGCGAGGAGCACTACAACATCATTTCGGCGCTGCACAAGAGCCTGCGCGACAGCGACCCCGACGCCTCGCTCTACTGGCTGGGCCGCATGCTCGAAGCGGGCGAGGACCCACTCTACGTGGTCCGCCGCCTGATCCGTTTTGCGTCAGAGGACATCGGCCTTGCCGACCCGCGGGCGCTCACCCAGGCGGTGGCGGCCCAGCAGGCCGCCCACTTCATCGGCATGCCGGAGGCGAACCTGGCGCTGGCGCAAGCGGTCGTCTACCTCGCGACCGCGCCGAAGAGCAATGCGTTGTACGCAGCCTACTCGGCGGTTCAGGAGGACGTCGAGCGTACTCGCGCCGATCCGGTTCCGTTGCACCTCCGTAATGCGCCGACGCCGCTGATGCGAAAAATCGGATACGGCAAGGGCTACCGGTACGCCCACGATTACGACGAAGCCCAGGTGGAGCAGCAGCATCTGCCCGATGCCATCAAAGATCGAACCTACTACCACCCCTCCGATCGAGGCTACGAGAAGACGGTGCAGGAGCGACTCGATGCCTTCGAGGCCGCACGTCGCAAGACAACCAAGACCTAACGATCAGCTCTCAACGTGCGGCCGCAAGGCCGCGTATCCGTTCGCCATCACCTGCTCGTGATTCCGCGCTAGCGCACTCTTCGCCAGCAGTGCGAGCAGGTTAAGGATCGGGTTGGTCGTCGCCACATTCCAGAAGTAGACAGATTTGACGGTTCCTGGCTCAACTTCGGAAAATTCCCAGCGCCCGGTTCCGACCAGGTCGCCAGTGGAGCGCAGCAGGATGTGGCGATACTCCTCGGCTTCCTGCACTTCGAGTGCATAGTTCAGTGAGTACGGTAGCGAGCCGCGTACCTCGCAGGCGATCACCGAGCCGACCGACTTCCCATCGCCACGCGTGATCCGCACGCGGCGGAAATTCTTCCACCAGCCCGGATAGCGCTCGATATCGAGCACCACCGACCAAACTTTCTGCAGCGGCGCATTGAAGCGCCAGTCGGTCACGAAGTGGTAAGTCTCGGGCATGCGGGGTACGGTAGCCCCGCGGTCGGGCGGGGCTACCCTGCGTGCGCTAGCGGATCGGGTTAGAAGCCGTGGTTCTGGAGCCAGGTCTTGGCAAGGTCGGCCGGATCCAGCTTGTCAATGTCGGCGCTCTTATTCATCGCGGTCAGATCGGGCGTGGTCAGCTTGGCATCGACGCTGTTCAGCAGCGCGGTGACCTCACTATTGGCCACGGCCGTCCGAATCAACGGCACGATATTGTCGGCCTGCTGGAGATGCTTGTCGTCCTCGAGCACGACGAGGTTGTTGGCGGTGATGCCGCCGTCGCTGGAGAAGACGAGGCCGATATTGATGGCCCCGCTCTTGAAAGCGGCGTACGTGAGCGGCCCGCCCGCATCCAGCGCCTTGAAGTCCTTGAAGTGCAGACCGTAGACCGAAATCAGGCCCTGCTGGCAGAACGGCCGCTGCGGGCACTCCGGTGGCCCGCCCAGGGTCCATCCACTGGCGACGGCGGACACGTCTGACAGCTTGACCAGGTGATTCTGATCAGCCTCCGCCTTGGTGACGGCGAAGGCATTCTGATCAACCGCCGGCGATGGATCGAGCGCCTTGACGCCCTTCGAACTCAACACCGAATTGAGTTTCTGGACGTTCGCCTGCGCATCAGTTCCTGCATCCGCCGTGACACCCTGCTTCTTCTCGACAAAGGTCAGGTCGGTTGCTGCGTAGCCGGGGTACAGGTCGATCTGGCCGTTCTCGAGGGCTGGCTCCACGATCTCGCGGTTGCCGAGCTTATCGCGGTAGACGACGGTATACCCCTTCTTCGTCAGAGCGCCACCGTAGATATGGGCCAGGATGATGCTCTCCGAGAAGTTGAAGGATGCGACCGTGACCGTACCCTTCGGACTGGCCGAGCTGGACGGCCCACCCGTCGAGCCGCACGACGTCGTGACCAGTGCCAGGGCGACCATGCTGGCGCCCAGGATCAAGATTCGCTTTAGATACATTGCTCCACCTCCAAGAAATGACCGAAAACTACGCCGCCACCATCGCCGTGTCGCGTGCTGTCCCTAACGCTTCCTCCTTCTGGACTGATTTCGTCGGACGGAGCCCGGCCGGCGTGGCCAGCCGCTGTGCGCCCGCGAGCGAAAATTCCACGATCAGCGAAAGGATGGCAACCATGATGGCGCCGGCAAACATCATCGGGTAGTCCTGGAGCCCGAAGCCGTCGACGATGAATCGCCCCAGACCGCCCCACGCCACCAGCGCGGCCAGGGTCGCCGTCGCGACGACATTCACCGCCGAGGTGCGGATCCCGGCCATGATCAGCGGCAGGGCGATCGGTAGTTCGACACGCCACAGCACGGCTCGCTGCCGCATGCCCATGCCGCGAGCCGCTTCGCGCACGTCGGCGTCGACCTCACGCATTCCGATGTAGCTGTTGGTGACCATCGGCGGGATGGCCAGTGCGACGAGCGCGATGAATGCGGGCAGGGCTCCAATGCCGACCAGCTCGACCGCGATCACCAGGACCGCGAACGACGGGACTGCCCGCCCGATATTCGAGATGTTGATCGCCAGGATCCCGCCGCGGCCGAAGTGGCCGATGGCGATCCCAATCGGGAGTGCGATCAACGCCGCCACCAGCACGGACGCTCCTGACATGGTGAGATGCTCGAAGGTGCGATGAGGAATGCCGCCGTCGCCCTGCCAGTGGGTACCGTCGAGAAACCACTGAAGCACCTGGTTGGCGAAGTTCACGTCGTTGCTCTCCCGCGCGACCAGGGAGTGATCAGGCGCTGGGTCCCGGCGAGGCCAAGGTCCGCGATAAACGCGAGCGCCACCGAGAGGACGGTGCCCACGACCAGCGGGGTTTTGAAGTCGCGGAGGAGTCCGTCGTAAATCAAGCTACCGAGGCCGCCCTCGCCGATCAGAGCGGTTACCGTCACCAGCCCAATCGTGGTGACGGTCGCGATGCGCATTCCGCCGACGATGGCGGGGATGGCCAGCGGTAAATCGATCCGCACCAGCTCGGCAAAGGGCCGGTAGCCCATGCCTCGGGCCGCCTCCCGAACCTCATCCGGCACGGAGTTGAGCCCGACGACGATGTTGCGAATCAGGATCAGCAACGTGTAGCTCACCAGCCCGATCTCAGCCGTAAGGATGGTGAACCCGGTAAATGGCACCAGCGCCGAAAAAAGCGCGAGCGATGGGATGGTATAGAGGATCCCGGTCAGGGAAAAGATCGGCCCTCGGAATACACGGCTTCGCCAGGCCACCAGACCGAGGGGGACGGCGATCAGTAAGCCGATTACCACCGCGATCACCGTCAGTTCAATGTGCTGGACGAGCGCGGCGGTGATGACATCGAGGTGCCCCGATACCCAGGACCACCGGATCCATGGGTCTACGACGGCTCCCACGACCCCGGTGGCGAGCATTCGCCGATGCTAGCAGGGCCGTTCCGGCCAATCAATTTAAAGTAGGAGTTTCTAATGATTCGACTGGAAGGGGTCACCAAGCGCTATCCGGGCGGGCAGGTGGCGGTTCGGGACCTGACGATCGAGTTCCATACCGGTCAGCTGACTATGCTGGTCGGGCCATCCGGCTGCGGCAAGACGACCACCCTCAAGATGATCAACCGGCTGATCGAGCCATCCGAGGGTCGCATCTTTCACGATGAGCAGGACGTCACCCACGTTGACCCGGTGGCACTCCGGCTGCGGATGGGCTACGTCATCCAGAACGTCGGCCTGTTTCCACACCTGAGCATCGCCGACAATGTCGCGACCGTGCCCCGGCTGCTCGGCTGGGACAAGAAGAGGATCCAGCAGCGTGTCACCGAGCTCCTCGAGCTGGTCGGGCTTGATCCCAGGCAATTTGCCCGGCGATATCCGCACCAGCTCTCCGGTGGGCAGCGCCAGCGTGTCGGTGTCGCCCGGGCGCTCGGTGCCGACCCTCCGGTGTTGCTCATGGACGAGCCGTTCGGTGCCATCGACCGGATCGCGCGCGAACGCCTGCAAAACGAGTTCCTGCGGATTCAACGCGAGGTTCGAAAGACGGTCATCTTTGTGACCCACGACATCGACGAGGCCATCAAGCTCGGCGATCGCATCGCGGTCATGAATGCCGGCCGGCTCGAGCAGTACGATTCGCCGGCCGCCATCCTGGCAAAGCCGGCGTCCGACCTCGTGATCGATCTCCTCGGACCCGACCGCGGACTCAAGCGGTTGTCGGTGACGCCGATCGACCCGAATTCCCTGGAGCGTCCACCGGTGGTCCACGCCGACGATTCACTGGCCGACGCACGCCGGTTGCTGGATAGCCGGTGGAACCGGGCCGTCGTCGTCGATCGAAACGGCAAGCCAGTTGGCGAGCTGACCAAAGAGGAGGCCGACGGCGATGGCCGGGTTGGGGACCGCGCGCGCCCATTCGATGCGATCGTCGGTGCCGACCGGACGCTGTTTGACGCCTTCTCACAGATGCTGATCCATCAGGCCACCTGGGTGGCCGTGGTCGACGGGGATCAGTTCCGAGGGGTGCTCACCCCGCAATCGTTCGTCGCCGCTATCCAGCGAGTGCCGGCGGAGCTGGAGGGTGCCCGGCGATAGCGTTGTCCACGAACGCCATCTTCTGCCGGATGTCGTCGTAGGCCTGATCCTCGATCGGCGTGAAGCGCCGGATCAGACCGCCGGCCAGCGCGTCGCGGCCCGCGGCATCCAAGCCCAGCGCGCAGATCGCGTCGCCAGCCTCTGCCTGAATCTCGGGTGGAACCGTAGCCGTCGCGATGACCGGCGGGATCGTCGAGGGGCCAAGGACGGCAATCACCCGGAGCTGCCGGGCGAGGTCGGGGTGGCGCAAGCACTCGACGCCAAGGACCTGGGAGTCGATCGCCGACGCGTCGACCTCCCCGTTGACCACCCGGCGGATCGACTCCTGGTGGCGGCCCGAGAAGGTGACGCTCCCAAAGAACGCCTCGGTCTCGCCCATCTGGAGCAGGTGATAGCGGACGAGCAGGCATCCCGACAGCGACTCCGGATCGTTGTAGGCCCAGCGTTGCCCACGGAGATCGCCGAACGAGCTGGCCGGGTAGTCCGCCCGAACGATGACGTCGGAGAAGTAGACCGGGCGGTCCTCGTAGCGGGGCCCGTCCAGCACCGGAGCTGCCAGCGGGTAAAGCATGCCGGGACGCTCCTGGGAGAGGCGGACGTAGGGTAGGCCGCAGAGGAACGCGAGGTCGACGGAGCCATCGCGAAGCTGCCCGTAGTCGCGGCCCTCGATTAGCCTGGCTGGCATGTCGAGCGCCTGGCCCACCCGCGCTGCCACGGCAGCGTAGACCGAGGTCATATTGGGTGCGAGAAAATTCGCGAAAACGAGGGCCTTCACGGACGAGTTGACGGCAGTATTGCACAAAGTCGCCAGATTTATTGCGATCACAAGTTGCTTCTGCCATACTCCGCAAAACACATTCGTGAGGTGACGCCGCCCATCGTCGGTCCGATCATTGAAAACCCGCTCCACGGCGAGCGGATCCGGTTTCTGAAAACCGCTCCGGAAACCGATGGCGAGCTGGTGCAGTACGAGTCCTGGCTCACGCCGGGCGGCAGCGTCGGGGCTCCCCACACCCACCCGATCCAGGAGTCGCGCTTCACGGTGATCTCGGGAACCGCCTCGTTTACGGTCCACGGCGCCCGGTTCGAGCTCGGACCTGGCCAGCGCCTGACCGTGCCGCCGCGAACCGCCCACTGTCTGTGGAACGGCGGAGAGGTCGAGGCTCACCTGGTGGTGGAGTTTCGGCCGGGCCTGCTCAAGCAGGAGTTCTCTGAAACCACCTTTGGTCTGGCCCGCGATGGCCGGCACCACCTTCGCGGTCTCGGGAACATGCTCCAGTGGGCCGTGATCGCCGCTGCCTACCGCCGGGAGACCCGGACGCTGGGACAACCGTTATGGATGCGGCTTGGCCTTCCGGCGCTCGCCCCGATCGGATGGCTGTTCGGCTACCGCGCCCACTATCTCCGGTACTGCACCCGCTCCGCCGGCTGAGCCGCCGCCATCTACGACCTCGCCATCATCGGCGCCGGCGTCATGGGCCTCTTCACCGCCGACTTCGCCCGCCGCCGCGGGGCCAGTGTCCTGGTGTTGGACCAATGGCGCATCGGCGATCCCCGAGCCGCCTCCTTCAGCCTGACGCGATCGATCCGCAACGACTACCTTGATCCGGTTTACGCGAGCCTGGCCTTCGAGGCGCGAAAGTTGTGGCTGGATTTCCAGCGTCAGACGGGCGAAGCGTTCCTGATCGAGTGCGGCTGCCTGAACATCGCCAAAGCCAGCGTCACGCCTGGCCTATCCGAAACCTACGCGGAGCAAAGCTACCGGGTGCTCGAGGGCCTGCACCTCAAGGCCGAGGCCTTCACCCGCGACGGCCTCCAGGCGCGGTTCCCCCAGTTCGACGTCGACCTCGGCCGGCTGGACGTCGAGGCGGGCGTTCTCCATGTGACACCCATCACGGCGGCGCTGCGCCAGCGCCTCCGTGAAGCCGCCGTGCGGATCGAGGAAGACACCGCGATTCACCGAATCAGCCGGCGACAGGGCGCGATCGCAATCGCCACCGCGGCCGGCGAGCGCGTCGTCGAGCGGCTCGTGATCACCGCAGGGCTCGGCACCAACGAGATGCTGGCACGCATCGACGGATGCAGTCTGCAGCTTCCGCTCCGACCCGACCGCCCGAGCGAGTCCAAATACCTGATTCCGCCGGCCGAAAAGCGCGCGATGTTCGCGCCCGACCGTCTTCCCGTCTTCGCCTACCTGGACGTCGGGATCTACGGCCACCCGTGGCTCGAAGGCAAGACGCCGGGGGTCAAGATCGGCTACTACAATCCCCCCGACGTTCGCACGCAGGTCACGTCGATCAGCAGCGTACAGAGCTTCGTCGATGAGTGCATGCCAGCGCTGAAAGACGCGCAAATGGTGGATGTCCAGGGCGCCGACCAGTGCTCGTATGATCTGGTGGCAGATGACAACTTCGTGCTGGGGCCGATCCCCGGGCTGCCCGGTGGAGCTGTTGGGACCGGCTGGCGCGGCACCGGCTACAAGTTCGCGCCGCTGATCGGGCGGACCCTGATGGAACTGGTCTTCGAGAACGCCACGACCGAGGATATCTCGCGTTTCGCGCCCGGACGATTCGAGGTCAGCCGTGCCGGATAGGAGCGCCCGCGGCATCCTCGATCGGCTGAAGGCCGGCGTCGTGCTCGGTGCGGAGGGCTACGTCTTCGAGCTCGAGCGGCGTGGCTACATCAAGGCTGGGCCCTACGTGCCTGAAGTCGTCCTCGATTTTCCCGACGCCTTGCGCGAGCTGCACCGCGAATTTCTTCGGGCGGGCGCCGACGTCATGGTGGCGCTCACCTACTACGCGCACCGCGGAAAGCTGAAGGATGTCGGCCGCGAGAACGACCTGGAGAGGATGAACCGGCAGGCGGTGCAGATCGCCAACGAGGTGGCGCGGGAAGGTGACGCGCTGGTCGCCGGAGATATCTGCAACACGTGGGCCTACGACCCGAAGGACAAGGAGGCGACATCCCGGGTGGTCCGCGCGATGTACGAAGAGCAACTGTCGTGGGCGGTGGACGAGGGCATCGATTTCGTCATCGCCGAGACCAATGATTATCTGGGCGAGGCGCTGATCGCGCTGCAGGTCATCAAAGAACTGGGCCTGCCGGCGATGGTCACCCTGGCCACGACCCGACCACATCAGACCTGGGATGGCTATGGCTACGTCGACGCCTGCAAGATCCTGGCGGACCACGGGGCCGACATCGTCGGGCTGAATTGCGATCGGGGTCCCGCGACCATGCTCCCGATCATCGCGGAGGTTCGCGGCGCGGTCAGCGGCTACGTCGCGGCCCAGCCCGTTCCGTACAAAACCCAGGCCTCGATGCCGACGTTCGAGTCCTTGAAAACGGCCGACGGGACCAACGTCTTTCCGATTGCGCTCGAGTCCTTTCTCTCCACCCGCTTCGAGATGGCCGATTACGCCCTCCAGGCGCAAGCGCTTGGGGTCAACTACATCGGGATTTGCTGCGGTGGCGGCCCGCATTACGTTCGTGCCATGGCCGAGGCGCTAGGCCGGACTGTCCCGGCCAGCCGATACTCACCGGCCATCGAACTCCACCCGATGATCGGCGCGAAGGTGGAGGAGAAAGAAAAGGAATTCCTCGTGGACTGGAAGGGCTAGGACTGACCCTATCCCGGCGTTGATAAGCTCCCCGCGATGATTCTCAACCGGGGCAACCTCTTCTCCTTCCTTGTGACCGCCTTCGTCGGCGCCATCTTCCTCCTCCTGGTTTTCGAGACCTGGGCGTTGTTCACCGGCAACAAGCCAATCTCGGACTACTTTCGGGAGATGCTGCACGATGTTCCCGGCCTGGCCTTCGTGGTCGCGATCCTGGTTGGGATCACGGTCGGCCATTTTCTCTGGGGCCCGGCCACCGGCCTCCTCGCGCCAGCCCCGCGGCGGATCCGCGAATTACTCGGTCGGCGTGCAAATTAATCCGGGCGCCGTCCTGTCGCTGATCGCGACCCTCTTCGTGGGCGTGATCTTCCTGATGATGCTCAACGAGACGATTGCGCTGGGCAAGGGACAGGATCCGATCACGAACCTGGTCCGGTCAGTGATCCGCGCCTACCCCGGCGTCAGCTACGTGGTGGCGGTCGTCATCGGGATGCTGCTCGGCCACCTCTTCTGGCCCTAGGCAGACGAGACTGCGTTCGTGCCCTTAGCCGTTCTGCCGCTGGTCCTCGTGGCGGCGGTGTTCCACGCTGCCTGGAACGCGCTGCTGAAGGCCTCGGAAAATCCCCTGGCGCTCGCCGCTCGCGCGGTCACCCTAGGAACCGTCGCTTCGCTACCTCCGGTGGCGGTCGCGTGGCTTCTCAACGGGCGCCCCGGGCTGCCGCCGATCGGCTGGCTGATCGTCATCGGCTCCGCCGCCCTCGAGCTCGCGTACTTCATCACGCTTTCGGCCGCCTACCAGCGCGGCGAGCTCTCGGTCGTCTACCCGATCGCTCGCGGCACGGCTCCTCTGCTCGCCGTGCTGGTCGGCCTGCTGTTGCTGGGCGAGCGCCTTCACCTTGCCGCAGTCTTTGGCATCGTGTGTTTGCTCCTCGGCATCTGGGCCGTCAGGCGGCCGGCGAATGCCGGTGCGGCGCTATGGCCCGCGCTCCTGACGGGCGTCCTGATCGCCGCGTATACATCGCTGGACCGGATTGGGGTTCGATTGGGTCCTCCGTGGCTGTACGGGTGGATCCTCTGGCTCTTTGGCGCGATCTTCCTGGTCACGTTCACGACCGTCCGTCGCGTCCCGGGGTCGAGCCTGACCGACGAACCGGCCACCTCACTAGTGGTGGCCGTATTGATGACCGCCGCCTATTTCATGATCCTGTTCGCCTTGAGTGTCGCGCCGCTGGCCATCATCGCGCCGCTTCGCGAATCGGCCATCGTCCTCGTGACGGCCTGGGGGATCTGGCGGCTGGGAGAGCGTCGTGGTGCCTGGGTTCGACTTGCCGGTGCGAGCGCGATCGTCGCCGGCATTGCCCTGCTGACGATTTCGTGACGGCAGTCGGCGGAAAAGGGAAACATTTAGGCGGCCGGGCGCGTCTACGTAAAGAGTGGACCGAATGAAGCTGTCAAACCTGTCGTTATGGTTTGCGGCTTTCTGCCCGCTACTTACTGCAGCGTGCAGTCCAGTTGCCGCTGTGCATAACGGCAGCTATACGATCGCAACCGCGTCACCCGAGACGGACTTCCTTTCAATCTTTGATGGGAAGGCCGATGCGCAGCTAAATCTTGATGGAACAGCCTGCGTGTCGATCGTCTGGCAAAAGACCCACACGGCAATCCTGTGGCCTCGTGGCTATACCGCGCGAGGGAATCGGCTGGCTGTCTACGACGAACAAGGCAAGCAGGTGTTGGTGGCCGGAGAGACGCTCTCCAGAACGTTCTTGCAGCCACCTCTGGGCTGGGGCCAGGTGCTCTCGAGCCGAGCCCGCGATGTGAAGGGTTGCTCGGGATTCAGCCAGTCGGTCGCCTATGTTCCGACCCCCTCGCCGGTAGTCGCGACTCCGGGCGTCGAGGAATACGACGCGTTACAGATTGGCAAAATGCAAAATGGCGTCGACACCTATAGGCAGGTCTTCAGCGGGTTGTACGCTGATCCAACCAGCCGCATTGTGACGATTGCGGTCGCGCCGACCGCTGATCCAGCCGACCTGGCGCAGGCCAAGGTGTGGTTGCGAGCCGCTTCAGGCGGGGGCCTTGGTTTTCATTCGCCAGACCACTACCGGGTCGGATTCGTGGTGGCGGGGCCAAGCCTCGCGACGCTGGACGTGGTTCTCAATCGGCTGCAGATTGCACAGCCCTGGCGAAAAGACGTTGGCAACAACCTCACGCGTTGGTATATCGACCCAGTTCGCCACAAGGCTGTGATCGGCGTTTTGGAGATCACGCCAACCCTCTCGGCCGACGCCCGTGCCGCGTTTGGCAACCTTGCCGTCCTCGAGACGGCAGAACCGGCAATGGAGGTAAGCGGCCAGCCGGTTGCCTTCAAGACGATCAGGGCAGGCTTGGCCGATAGGTGGTCAGGGCGGGCAGGACGAAGAACCACATGACGGCGCCGATCATGCCGGCGAACAGCAGCATCGTGAAGAAGGTTCGGCCGTTCACGTATTCATCCCCTCGGTACATGCCTCAGGCGCAGCGATGCTTGCGCAAGGCCGGCCGTAACGCAGCGAACGTTGTACTAGATGATGCCGCTGTCCACGTCGGAACTCCTCGACCTGGCGGGCGCTGCCCGCAACCCTTGGGGGGAGTTGCGCCTCATCTGGCGGCTTCAGCGGGAGCAATTGATAGCGGCCGTCACATTGCCGACGACTCGGCCGGCGCTCGCTCGAGCGGCGTAACCGCAAAAGATCGAATTCAGAAGGGAGTCGGGGCGAGAAGATTTGAACTTCCGACCTCTCGGTCCCGAACCGAGCACTCTAACCTGGCTGAGCTACGCCCCGATCGGCGAATGTCAATGATAACCTCTCTATGGCGCGCCGCCGAGAGCATGCCCTCGTAGCTCAGGGGACCAGAGCGCCGCCGTCCTAAGGCGGGCGTCGCAGGTTCGAGTCCTGCCGAGGGCATTTTCAGCCTCCAACATGAAGCCCATGGTCGCCATCGAACTGCACACGGCGCTCGCGCCCGTTGCATTTCTACTGGGCACCTGGCGCGGGGAGGGCGAGGGGCAGTACCCGAGCATCGAGCCCTTTCGATATCGCGAAGAGATCCGCTTCACGCACAACGGAAAGCCCTTCCTGATCTACAACCAGCGGACGGAGTCGATCGATACCGGCCAGCCAATGCACGGCGAGGCGGGTTACCTTCGCCTCGTCGGCGAGGGCCGCGTGGAGTTCGTGATCGCGCAGCCGATTGGCTACGCGGAAGTTTCCCTGGGCCGGGTCGATGGCCAGCGCATCGATGTCGAGTCCGCCAGCGTCGCTCGGACGCCGACGGCCAAACCGGTGACCTCGATCAGCCGATCCCTTTGGCTGGAAGGGGAGAAGCTTCGCTACGAACTTAAGATGGGGATGGGAGGCGCCCCGCCGGCGCCACATCTTGCGGCGAGCTTTCGGCGGGCAGACTGATTTATTGGGGGACCCGCTCCTGCATTCGTCGCACCACGCGGGTCACGACACCTCGGGGTGAGATCCGGACGATCCACGGGATCAGCTTGTTGGTGAAGCCTGGGATGACGATCGTCTTGCCCGCCATCAGACCGCGGTAGCCGGCCAGCGCTACTGATTGTGCGTCGGCGATCTGACCCTGCACCAGCCGAGAGTCTTCCAATTGACCCCGCTTCTGAAAGCCGGTACGCGTTGGTCCCGGAGCCAGCGTGGTGACCGTCACGCCGGTGCCACCCAGTTCGTTGGCCAGCGCCTCAGAAAAGGAGAGCACATACGCCTTGCTCGCGTAGTAGACGGCCATCAGTGGTCCGGGTTCGAAGGCGGCGGTCGAGGCGAGGTTCAGGATGCGGCCGTACTGCCGCTCGATCATCCCGCGAAGGAACAGCTTGGTCAGGTGCGTCAGTGCCACGACGTTGACCTGCAGCATCTCCAGCTCGTTGTCCAGGTCGGTCTCGGAGAAGAGACCGAAGACGGGGAAGCCGGCGTTGTTGACCAGCACGTCGACCGGCATCGATGCGGCGCTGATCTCCTGATAGATCTCATCGACCGCGCTCGGTTTTGAGAGATCCTTGGGGAGCACCAACGTCTTGACCCGAAACTCGCTCTCGATGCGCGCGGCCAGCGCGTTGAGCTTCTCATGGCTGCGGGCCACCAGGATGCAATCGAAGCCATCGCGGGCAAACAGCAGCGCCAGCTCGTAGCCGATGCCGCCCGAGGCGCCGGTGATCAGCGCCGTCTTGCTCACGGAAACATTTTCTCGCCGGCGCGAACCGGGACTGGCAGCCAGTTCTCGCGCGGCGCCAGCGGACAAGCCCACCGCGCGTCGTAGACGCACGAGGGGTTGTAGGCAAAGTTGAAATCGATCGTAATGTCGGGCGAGCCGGCTCGCAGGTCGAGCGCCAGGCCATCGGTGTTCTTCACAGTGTCGAAGAGATACCGCCCGCCTCCATATGTCTCATGGCCGGAGGTGGCGTCGCGAAACGGAAGAAACAGACCGCCGCCGTAGCCAACCAGGCTGACGATGGTCAGCCGGCAGTCCTCGCCGCCGAGCCGGAAGCGCAACCAGCCGGCACGCCGGTAGGTGATCACCCCATCCTCGCCACCGGTATCGATCTCGAGTGGATCGCCTTCGTCGGCTGACTCAACTCGTACGCCGATGCGGTATACAGGGTCGTGGTCGAAGTACCGTAGTCCGTTGAAACGCGACCGTGCCTCCTCGCTCAGCGGCGATTGAGGATGCGTGCGAAACAGTTCGTCACGACCGTTCCGGAATCGTGCCGGGGCGTCCGGACCCGAGAGTCGGTAGAGGTCGCCAACACGCCGGCGCCAGTCTGCGAGGTCGAGATAGGGCTGGACCGACGTCTTGGCCATCGGCGATGCTGCCTACCGCGTCGTCAGCTACCGCGCTCGACAGCCTGCGAGGCGGGTTCGCGTTCCACAGCGAGGTTCGCGGCCGGCGGCTGAGAGGGGCCGCCGTCTGGGGCGGTGCCGCCGTGTGCCGTGCCATTGGCCGGCGAGAAGGAACTGCGGCGGCGGCCGCGTCGGCGACGGAACTTGCGTGGGGGCGCGGTCCCGCTGTCGGCGGGCGGCGCGTCGGGCGCCGGCGCCGGGGTGCCATTGGTGACGACGGCCGCTCCCGGATTGACCGGGTGCGGGGTGAATCCCCGCCGCCTGCGTCGGGGTCGTCCAACCGGTGCTCCCGGTCGCTGCCGGCGACGGTCGCCTCGGCGGCCACCTGCCGCCGCGTCCATCGCGTGCAGGGCGCCGATTCCCGCGACGCGACCCTCTCGTTCGACATGCTCCAGCAGCGGTCGGTACAGGTCCTGTCCCTCGCGACCGGTCATCGTCTCGATGTCGCCCACCACCACCAGCAGTTGCTTGGCGCGCGAGATCGCGACGTTGAGCCGTTGGGCCTTCTTCAGGAAGCCGATCCGCTCGGCCTCGTTGCTGCGCACCAGGCTGAGAATGACGACGTCGGCCTCTTCGCCTTCGAAGGCGTCGACGGTATCGACGGCGAGGCCCGGCAGCGCCACCATGCGCAGCTCACGGCGCAGCTGCGTGACCTGGTCCTGGTACATGGCGATAACCGCGACCCGCAGCTGCTCGAGCCCCAGCCGTTGCAGATGGCGGACCACGCGACCAACAGCCTCGATCTCCGCACGGTTCGATATGCTGCCCGACCCGCCTTTCTTTTCCCTGCCGCGGATCGTCAGCCAGGTGAGGTTGCGGTTGAAGGGCCACGGCAGCGGCGAGCGCAGGGCGGCCATCTCGGGCGAGTTGCGCAGGCGGCCGTCGTAGGAGGCGACCGAGACATAACTACCGATCGGGGCGGCCATCCGGTACTGCTCGTCGAGCATGACCACGTTGGTTTCGGGCAGGACCGCCCAGCTCAACTCGAAGAAGCTGGCATCACGCACCAGGGCCTTCGCCTCATCGTCGTCGACGGGAAAGGCCGCGGCGCTCTCATCGAGCACGGGCGGAAGCTGGCGGTGGTCACCGACCAACAGCCAGCGCGGCGCCAGTCGGAGCAGCGGCAGCGTCTCGGTAAAGCGCACCTTGTTGGCCTCGTCGAGGATCAGCCAGTCGAACATCTCGGCTTCCTTGGCGGCGAGTGCGATGCGGTTGACGGTCCCGAAGACGACGTGCGCGTTGCGCACTCGCGGGTCGTCCGCTTCGACGATGCTGGAGCGGAACTTCGGGTCGACCTTCTCGGGCTCGGCGATCCGGACCATTCGCAGCGAATCGAGACCTTGCAGCCGCTCCTGCGCGTTGTCGACCGCGGTATTGGCATGCGAGGTCATCAGGATCCGGACGTTTGGGTCGCGCGCGACCAGCTGGCGCACGGTTTCGACGATCGAAGTGGTCTTGCCGGTTCCAGGCGGGCCTTGCACCAGTTGCATGCTGCCCGGGAAGAGGTTGACGGCGCTGCGGACGGCCTGCTGCTGACTGGGGTTGAGGCGTTCGTCGAAGGGTTGAAGGTCGCCCATGCCCGGGGGCAGCACCTCGTCGGGTGCGATCAGGAGCGCCGCGACCCGCCGCAGACTGATGTCGCCGGCGGGAAACCCGTTCAAGGTCCGCTGCTGGACTTCGACCACGGCCGTGATCGGCTGCGGCCGGATCGTCCCCGGCCCGAGTGTACCCTCCTCCCGAAGCTTGACCAGCCAGCGGCGGGCGCCACCTTCGCCGCGGAGCAAGGTGCCCTCGCGCTCCGCCCCGTGTGCGGTGCGGATCACGACCCGGTCGCCCTCCTTGAATCCGCCACGGCGGCTGAGGACGATCAGCGCCCCGGCGGCCCGATCGCCGTTGGTCGCGCCGCAGTTGGCGCACTTGGCGCCATTAACCTGGAGGCTCTCGCATTTGCTGCAGATGACGCCTTCGGTCTCGACCTCGTAGGGGCGGGCATCCTGTTCCGCTTGCCAGGTGAGCCACTGGCGCTCGTGGTTGGCGAAGGCCTGGCCGGCCAGCACCAGGGGCAGCTGGGCCGCCTCGTCGAGGGCGGTCAACTGCCTGCGGACCCAGTCTTCCTCGGGCACGTAGGTGGCGGGCTCCATCACGACCTCCGAGACCTCGATGGTCAGCACATCACCGGCGTCCTTGGTCGGATCAGGATCGGGCTGGACTCGCTCGATCACGAAGGCGAGGTCGCGGCCGGGAAGGCCGAAAAGCTGGCCAACCAGGCCGAACCGCTCGATCCGGGTCTCGCTTCGCTTCTGCAGGTTCAGCGTGAAGCGCACCGGCGCGTGCTTCAGGTCAACGTAGCCGTCACCCTCGGTGGCTTCCGTGAGCAAGCCGATGACCGCCTCCTGGCCCAGGTGGGAGAGGAGGGTCTCGGCCTGGCTCTCCGGCGCGGCGCAGACCTTGAGCCGGATGGCCGTCACGTCCGGGGCCCGATGGGCGAACGGGGACCCCGCGGCAACAGGCGGTAACCGTAAGGTCAATGGCGCTCCTTGTGGCGCATAAGATTGGGCCTGGCTTTCACAGGTGGGCCGACAGCTTGCCACCCCTTCGGCGGAGCGTCGGACAGGCGACAACGTCCGCCCGTCTAACCCGGCCCCCAGTATAACGCCAACCGGGGCCAATCGCCACTTTGGCCCAATACGAATACGCGTTTGGCGGCCGGCGGCGCCAACTACAATCAAGGCTCTCGTGGCGTTGCACTAGGGTAGGAAGAGGTGGCAAAGACTGCATCCCTGAGTAGGGGCCAGCGGCGCGTCCAGCGCATCCTCGAGGTCGCTCCTGGCGCCCTGACCTGGACCATATTGATCGCCCCGGTGGTGGCGTCTTTCGTCTTCGCCCCCTATATCGCGTTTGCGATCTTCGTCATCGACATCTATTGGTTCATCCGGACGGGCACAGTGGTGGTCGGCATCCGCCGCACCTACCGACAGATGAAACGGGAGATGCAGGAGGACTGGTGGCAGCGCTGCCTGGCGCTCGCCGTCGGGCCCGACACCATCGATCCGCATCGCATCGTCCATGCCGTTCTGATCCCCACCTATACCGAGCCCTACGAGATCCTGAGGGAGACGGTCCGGGCGATCGCCGACTCCGACTACCCCGCCGAGAACAAGGTGGTTGCGATCATCACCCGGGAGAGCGACCGGCCCGGCTGGGAAACGGTCGGCCGCTTACAGGAGGAGTTCGGCGGGCAGCTACGCGCCTTCTTCCATATCAAAGACCCACTCCTTCCCGGCATCGTGGTCGGCAAGTCGGCCGCGATGGCCTACGGCGGGCCGGTGCTACGGCGCGAGCTCGATGCGATGGGTCTTGACCCAAAGGACGTCATCGTGACCGATCTCGATTCCGATTTCCGCGTCCACCGCCAGTACTTCGCCTACGTCACCCACCACTATGTCCAGGACGACCAGCGCCTCGACTGCGTGTTCCAGCCGATCCCGATGTTCCACAACAACCTCTGGCGCGTGCCCTTCGCCGTGCGCATCATGGCCAGCGCCTGCACCCAGTGGCAGATGTTCCTTTCTTCGCGCCCCGACCGCCTGGTCGCCTTCAGCAGCTACTCGATGTCCCTGGACCTGGTGATCAAGGCCGACTACTGGGATGCCGATGTCATCCCGGAGGATTCACGTTTCTATTGGAAGTCATTCTTCGCCACCAGCGGCCAGCTGAAAATGGTCCCGGTCTTCTTGCCGATTTACGGTGACGCGCCGGAGGCCTCCGACCGGGGAATGCCCTGGGAGCGCGTCAAGACCCACGCCAACCAGTACAACCAGATCAAGCGCTGGGCCTGGGGGGTCAGCGACATCCCGTACGTCACCGTCCGCCTGCTTCGGCATTCGGAGATCCCGCTCTGGCTGCGGGCGCGCCGCTACGGCTACATGGTGTTCAACCACCTGACCTGGACGACGCTGCCGGTGCTGCTGCTTTTCGGCGCGGCGCTGCCCCGGCTGCTGCAGGAGGATTGGAACCTGGCGACGGCGGCGGATCGCCTGGCACTCTACGCCTTCATCCTCATCAACATCGCATTCCTCAACATCGCGGCGCTGATCCTGGTCGAGCGTCGTATCAATCCGCCGATGCCGCGCGGCTGGGGCTTCTTCCACCAGATGTGGGCCTACCTGCAGCTCGGCCTCTATCCCATCGTCGGTCTGCTGTTCAGCGTGCTGCCTGCGCTCGAGGCGCAGACCCGCCTGATGCTCGGGATGTATCTCGAGTACAAGGTGACGGAGAAGGTCGCCGAAGGCCCGGTGAAAGGCACGGCCTGAGGCAGCAACCAACCCCCTAACGCAGGGTGAACATCACGATGAATGGGTATAAGACTATGTAAGGCCTGTCGGGACGCCTTGACGTCCCTCCCATCCTCCGGGTCGCGCCTGAGCCTGGTCCTACAACTCGTACCTCAATCAGTCACGACTTCCCAATATGGAGCCGGACTAAGGAGACATCAGATATGTCGGTAGAACAGAACAAGGCGATTTCGCGGCGCATCCCGGTCGAGGTGTTCGAGCAGGGACGGCTTGATGTCGTCGACGAGATCTGCGCGCCGAACATCATCGAGCACATGACGCCTCCGCCGGGCGTTCCTGAGGGCCGTGACGGAATCAAGGCGATCGCGTCGGCGCTGCGCAAGGGATTTCCGGACATCAAGTACAAGATCGATCACCAGATCGGCGAAGGCGACTTTGTCGCCAGCTACGTGTCGGTGAGCGGCACGCACAAGGGTGAAATCTTTGGGATGGCTGCCACTGGCAAGCATGCGACCTGGGCGGAGGCCCACTTCGTCAAGCTCGTCAACGGAAAACTGACCGAGCACTGGGGTGTCTCAGACCAGCTCGGGATGCTTCGCCAGCTCGGCCTAGCCCCGACTCCGCAAGCGGTGCCCGCCGGCCGCTAGTCCGGGTCGAAGCAGCACGTAGGCGCAGAGTCCTCCGATGATGAACGCGCCGTAGAGACCGACGGACGACAACCAGGCCAGCGCCGGGCTGGCCTGGTAGACCGTCTCCCGGGCACCGTCGAGCTGGGCTTGCAACTCGATCAGGAGCCAGCCCACCAAACCCAGCGCGGCCAGCCACCATCGCCCGGCCAAACGGGCGAAGACAACGGTGATCGCCAGCAGGAGCGGTGTGAAATTCCAGAGTGAGTTCTTGGGCGCGCTGACGACGCCCAGCCAGAGGCTCAGGGCAAGCGCGCCCTCCCACGTGTAGGCCGGTATCCGAAGCAACACAACGACGGTCGCCACAGCCAGCAGCAGCACAATGGTCAGCATCGCGGCTTCGACGGGGAAGCCGGGCAACGGTGCGTGGGTCCAGTTTGAGTCGATCCCCAGCCGGCTCAGCCAGCCATTGATCGACTCGTTGCTCCAATAAGTGTCCGGGCCAAGGAAATATCCCGTTCGTCCGGAGAAGCTGCCGCCGGCCGAGCCGAGTTGCAGGAGCAGCAGCGCTCCAAGGACCCCGAGCCCGATCCCCAGCCGGCGCCAGCGTGGCGGTCGCTCGGTCAGGGCGGCCAGAAACCCCGCCACCGGGTAGAGCTTGATGGCGCTGGCAATTCCCAGCATGGCTCCCGGCGCGACACAGCGATAGGCGATCGCCAGCAAGAGCAAGACGAAGAGGTTCGCCTGACCGAAATAGAGGGAGCCGATCACCGGCGGAAAGAGGCCGGCGACCACCCCACCGGAGAGCGCGAGCGGCCAGCGCAACTGCGGCAGCGATCCCAGCAAGATGGCGACCGCGAAAGCCAGCGCGACCAGGCTCAGGGTCGAGAAAATCGTCGCGGCCGTCGCCGGCGGCAGGAGGGCGAGCGGACGCATCAGGTGGGCGAAGAAGAGGGGATAGGAGAAGCCGCTGCCCGTCTCGACATACACGCCCGCGGCTTGCTGCACCGAGGCCAGCGCCGCGACATCGTAGGGATTCTGACCTCGGTTCAGGAGGACGCCCGCGGCCCAGTAGGCGTAGAAGTCGTTGAGCTGTCCGGATATCCCGATCGTGGCGAAGCTAAAGGCGACCCGACCCAAGGCGACCAGTGCGCTGAGGCACCCGCCGGCCAGTGCCCACCGTCCGATGAGCTGCTGAAACCGCCCTAGCGTAGGCCGACCGCTTCCTGGACCCGGTGGAGCGTCGTGTTCGCGATCGGCGTCAGGCGCTCGGCGGCTCCGCGAAGCTGTTGCAGCAGCGCCGCATCGTCGGACCGTATCTGACGATAGCGCTGCTGAATCGGCGTCAGGGCTTCGATGACGGCGTCGGCGACGGCAGTCTTCAGCACGCTATACGCCTTGCCCGCAAATTCCTTCTCGACGGTTGCCCAGTCCTTATCCTGAATCGTCCGGTAAATCTCCAGAAGATTGGTTACCCCCGGGCTCGCGGGAAAGCGCACCTCGGGCTGGGCGTCGGTCTGCGCGCGCGCCAACTTCCTGCGAATCAGGTCGGGCGAGTCGAGCATGAAGATCGCGTGGCCGGGCGCATCCGCGGCCAGGCTCTTACTCATCTTCTTCTCTGGATCGTCAAGACCCATGATGCGGGCCCCGGCGGCCTGGATCATGGCCTCCGGCACGACGAACAGCTCGCCAAATCGCTGGTTCATCCGCTGTGCGACGTCGCGAGTGAGTTCGATGTGCTGCCGCTGGTCCTCGCCGACCGGTACGAAGTTGGTGCCGTACAGCAGAATGTCTGCGGCCATGAGGGCCGGATAGGCAAAGAGTCCGGTGCTCGATCGCTCGCGGTCACGCCCGCTTTTCTCTTTGAACTGGGTCATCCGTTCCAGCCAACCCATTGGCGTAAAGCATTCGAGGATCCAGGCCAGTTCCGCGTGCGCCGGGATGTGTGACTGGACGAACATGGCCTGCTCTTTCTTGATTCCGCTCGCCAGGTAGACGGCCGCCAGGTCGAGGGTGTTCTCCCGCAGCGCAGCCGGATCTTGCGGAACGGTGATGGTATGCAGGTCGACGATGCAGAAAATGTTGTCGTACTTATCCTGGTTGCGGACCCAGTTTCGGATCGCGCCCAGGTAGTTGCCCAGGTGCAGGCCGCCGCTTGGCTGGATGCCAGAAAAGACGCGAGGCTTACCGGTCGTCTGCATCCACAGATGTTAAGGAACGCGCGCTAGAGCAACTGGATCGTGTAGACGAAGTCGGCGGTGACTGTCTTCCCGGCGGCGACGACGACCTGGCGCGGACCGCCCAGGCCGCCTGCCTGGTTAGCAGGCCCGGACGCTCGCACGGTGTAGGTCGCGGGCTTCAGATCGATGTGGTAGGAGCCGCTCGAGTCGGTCGTTGCCGCTTGTTCCGGTTCTGTCCCGGCCAGCGGTGCAAAGGTCAATGTCACGCCGGCGTATGGATGTGTGGGACAGGCGGTCTGTCCTGCATGGTAGGCACCCCCGCACGCCCGCAGCTGCACGTGACCGGTGACCGTCCCAGTGGACGGCCCGAACAACGACGGGCCGCTACCACATCCGGCAAGAACCGTCCCAACGAGGCAAGCGATCAGAGCACGCACAAACATTCCATAGGTATGACGGAATGGCCGGTCAAAAGGTTCCGACCGAGTCTGGGGTCGAGAATTGAGGGCGGAACTCAACTAGAATCCGCGCCGTGAGCGAGCGCCTCGCCTCCCGCACTCTCCGCAACGGCGTGCTCGTGGTTGGGGCGCGTGTCGTGGCAAAGCTGGCGGTCTTCATCGTCGTCGTACTGCTCTGGCGCCACCTGGGAGCCGACAACTATGGCCGGTTCGCGGCCATGATCGTCTACGTCACGCTTGTCGGGGTCGTCGCCGACCTCGGGCTGCAAACCGTATTCATCCGGGACGCGTCTCGAGATCGCAGCGCGTTTACTCGCTACCTGGCGAACCTGCTGAGCGCCCGGCTCCTACTCTCCCTCGTGGCGCTCATCATCCTCGCGGTGGCCTTGCGCCTGTTGAGCCCGACGCTGTTTCCGTACACCCTCGCGGGCTTCGCGCTCCTTCTCACGACCAGTTACTCCAGCTTGCTCCGAGCGGTCTTCTACATCCGGGGGCGGCTCGGTTACGAGGCGATCGCCATCGTGGCCGAGTCGATCGTGCTGCTCGCGCTGACCCTCATCGCCATCGATCGGCGTTCGACCTGGGACGTCTTCCTGTGGGTCTACACCATCAGTTACCTGTTCACCTGCCTGTTTGCGTTCGCGGTCTTGCGATGGCGGTGGCACGAGCGGGTCGCCGTCCGGCTCGAGCCGGTGTTCGTCCGTCGCCTGCTGGTGGCCGGGCTACCGCTCGCCCTCGGCTTTACCATCACGACGGTCTACGCGCAGCTCGATATCGTGCTGCTCCAGCTCTTCAAGAATTTCCAGATGGTCGGCTGGTACTCAGCGGCGAACAAGTACATCGACGCCGTCGCCTGGGTTCCCCAGTCTGCGATGGGCGTGGTGTTCCCGGCGCTGTCGCTGCTCGGGGCGAGTGATCGCCGCCGCTTGGCGTTTGCCTACGAGAAGTCTTTCAAGATGCTCGCCCTTCTGGGCCTGCCGCTGGCGGTCGGCCTGGGCGTCATGGCCGGCCCGATCGTGCACTTTACCCGCGGATTCGAGCAATCGATTCCAGCGTTGCAAATCCTGGCGCCCTCGGTCGTGCTGCTCTTCGTGAACAACGCGTTCATCTACACCTTGACCGCCATCAACCGGCAGCTCGACTTCACGCGGCTGGCGCTGTTCACGCTGGCGGTCAACCTGGTTCTCAACCTCGTCCTGATTCCACCCTATGGCTACCTGGGCGCGGCGGCCGCCTCAACCGTCACCGAGGTCGCGCTCTTCGCGGGCGGGTGGTGGCTGCTTCGACGGCAACGGCTCCCCCTCTCCATTGGCGGCGGCGGCGCTCGGGTACTTGCCAGCGTGGCCGTCATGGGGATCGTCGTCTACTCCATACGAACGTGGCCGCTGGCCGTCGTCGTCATCCTCGGGGCGGCTGTTTACGTCGCGGCGCTGCTCGCGCTGCGCGCACTGAACGCCGAGGAGTGGGCGATTATTCGTGCCGCCCGCTGACAGTCCTTAAACTACTCGCGTGCCGGACGATGGCGCGGTGGTGCGCGCGCTCGCGGACAAGATCCGCGACGTACCCAATTTCCCCAAAGAGGGCATCCTCTTCAAGGACATCACGACGCTGCTCCAGGATGCCGCCGCCTTCCGCCAGGCAGTCGACCTGATGGCGGAGACCTACCGGGGGAAAGCCGTCGAGCTGGTGGTGGGGGTCGAGTCGCGCGGCTTCATCTTCGGCGGCGCCCTCGCCTACCTGCTCCGGGCCGGCTTCATCCCCGTCCGGAAAGAAGGCAAGCTTCCCAGCCAGAAGCTCTCGGAAGCCTATGCCCTCGAATACGGTTCGGCCGTCCTCGAGATCCACAAAGACGCGATCAAGCCGGGGCAGTCGGTCGTGATCGTCGATGACCTGCTGGCGACCGGCGGAACGGCGAAGACGACCGCCAGCCTCGTGCAGCAGCTCGGGGGGCGCGTCGTCGGGATCAGCTTCCTGATCGAGCTGAAGCTCCTCAAGGGGGCGGCCAACCTGTCGGAATACAACGTCGTCTCCCATTTGAAGCTCTAGATGGCAAATCAGCCCGCTCCGGCGCGGAAAAGCGGGCGAGACATCAGGCCTATCCTCGTTGTCGGCTCGGTCGCGCTCGATGCCGTCCACACCCCGACCGAATCGGCGAGCGAGATCCTGGGTGGTGCCGCCAGTTACTTCTGCCTGTCGGCGTCGATGTTTGCCCCCGTCCGCCTGGTGGCGGTCGTGGGTGAAGACTTCCCGCCGGAGCACCGGCGGCTCCTGGAATCCCGCCACATCGACCTCACCGGCTTGCAGGTGCGTCCCGGAAAGACCTTCCGCTGGACTGCCCGTTACACCGGCGTCCGGCTGGAGAACCGGGAGACCCTCGACACCCAGCTCAACGTCTTCGCCGACTTTCATCCGACGCTGCCGCCCGCCTACCGTGACTCCAAGGTGGTCTTCCTCGCCAATATCCAACCCGAGCTGCAGCTCGAGGTGCTGGAGCAGGTGCCGGATGCCGAGTTCATCGCCTGCGACACCATGAAGCTGTGGCTCGACACCGCCCGAGCTGGGCTCGAGCGGCTCTTCCGCCGTGTCGACTGCGTCCTGATGAACGATGAAGAGGCGGTGCAGTTCTCGGGCGAGCGGTTCCTGCCCTCGGCGGCGCGCGCCGTCCTGTCCTACGGGCCGGGCGCCGTCATCATCAAGCGCGGCGAGAACGGCTCGCTGCTCTTCACCAAGGACCGCGTCTTCCTCGCGCCCGCTCATCCACTGGAGACGGTGCGCGATCCCACCGGCGCCGGTGATGCCTTTGCCGGAGGGCTGATGGGGGCGATCGCACGCTCCGGTGATGGGCAGGACGTGCTCCGGCGCGGCATGTTGTACGGCAGCGTGCTGGGCTCACTCGCGGTCGAAGACTTCAGCGTGCGCCGCATCGTGAAGGCGGACCTGCGCGAGATCGAGGGGCGGTTGAGTACCCTTGTGGACATGATTTCTCTCAATGGATCACGGGCGCATTAGCGCATGGCTACCATTCCTGCGCAGCGCCACGACGTTAAGGACCTGAAACTCGCCGAGGACGGCCGGCGCATGATCGAGTGGGCCGCGCAAGAGATGCCCGTCCTCCAGACGATCCGCGAACGGTTCAAACGCGAGCAGCCGCTCAAGGGCCAGCGGCTGGCCGCCTGCCTACACGTCACCACGGAGACCGCCAACCTCGCCATCACTCTGAAGGCGGGCGGGGCCGACCTGGTCCTTTGCGCCTCCAACCCGCTGTCGACCACCGATGCGGCGGCCGCCTCGCTGGTGGCGGATCACGGGATCAGTGTCTTCGCGATCAAAGGCGAGGACAACGAGACCTACTACCGTCACATCGCCTCGGTACTCGAACACCGGCCAACCATGACGATGGACGACGGCGCCGACCTGGTCGCGGCCCTGCACAAGGATCGCACCGACCTCATCAGCAATGTGATCGGGGGTACCGAGGAGACGACCACTGGCGTCATCCGCCTGCGCAGCATGGCGGAGCAGAAGGTGCTGCGTTATCCGATCGTGGCCGTCAACGAGGCCATGACCAAGCACTTCTTCGACAACCGCTACGGCACCGGCCAGAGCACGATCGACGGCATCATCCGGGCGACCAACGTCCTGCTCGCGGGGAAGGTCTTCGTCGTCGCCGGCTACGGCTGGTGCGGCCGTGGCCTGGCGATGCGCGCCCGCGGCATGGGTGCGCACGTCATCGTCACCGAGGTCGAACCGGTGCGCGCGCTCGAAGCGGTGATGGACGGCTATCGGGTGATGCCCATGAAGGACGCGGCCAAAGAGGGCGACCTCTTCGTCACCGTCACCGGCGATATCAACGTGGTCGATGAACCCCACCTCAAGGCGATGAAGAGTGGCGCGATATTGGCTAATTCCGGGCACTTCAACGACGAGATCAACCTGAGCGCCCTCGACGGCATGGCGGAGAGCGTCCGCACCATCCGTCCGTCGCTCGAGGAGTACCGGCTGCACGACGGCCGGAAGCTCTTCGTGCTGGGCGAGGGCCGACTGGTCAACCTGGCCGCGGCCGAGGGACACCCGGCGGCGGTGATGGACATGAGTTTCGCCAACCAGGCGCTGAGCGCCGAGTATCTCGTCTCCCACGCGCGCGAGCTGCAAGCCAAGGTCTATCCCGTTCCCGACGACATTGACCGCGAGATTGCTCGGCTAAAATTGGCGGCGATGCACATCGACATCGACTCGTTGACCGCCGAGCAGGCGCAGTACCTGGGCGGTTGGGAGTCGGGCACCCGATGAACCGCCGCAACCACCTCTTTACGTCAGAGTCCGTCACCGAGGGCCACCCCGACAAGATCGCCGACCAGATCTCGGACGCCATCCTCGACGCCATCATGACCAAGGACCCGCTCGGTCGCGTGGCCTGCGAGACCGCCGTCACCACCGGGCTGGCCTTCGTCATCGGCGAGATCACGACCGACACCTACGTCGAGATGCGCGACGTCATTCGCGACACCATCGAGCAGGCCGGTTACGACCACCCGGGCTTCGGCTTCGATGCCGAAACCTGCGGCGTGATCGTCTCCATCCAGAAGCAGTCGCCCGACATCGCCCAGGGCGTCGACACCGGTGGCGCCGGTGACCAGGGGATGATGTTCGGCTTTGCTTGCGACGAAACGCCGGAGCTGATGCCGATGCCGATCCAGCTCGCTCACTTGCTGGCCCGCCAGCTCGCCCGGGTGCGCAAAGACAAGACGCTGCCCTACCTGGGTCCCGACGGCAAGACGCAGGTCACCATCGAATACGTCGACGGCCGCCCGCAACGCATCGACACCGTCGTGCTCTCGGCGCAGCACACCGAGGATGTCAGCCTGCAGCGGATCCGGGAGGATCTGCAGGAGCTGGTCCTCGAACAAGTGATCCCGGCGAAGATGCTCGACCAGCGCTCGACCATCCACGTGAATCCCACCGGACGCTTCGTGCTCGGCGGACCGCGTGCGGATGCGGGCGTCACCGGCCGGAAGATCATCGTCGACAGCTACGGCGGGTACGCCCGGCATGGGGGCGGCTGCTTTTCCGGCAAGGATCCCTCGAAGGTGGACCGGTCCGGCGCATACGCCGCGCGCTACGTGGCCAAGAATGTCGTGGCCGCCGGGCTTGCCGGCCACTGCGAGATCCAGGTCGCCTATGCCATCGGGGTGCGCAAGCCGGTCTCGGTATTCGTCGAGACCTTCGGCACCGAGCGCGTGCCCGTCGCCAAAATCGAGCAGCTGGTCCAGAAGCACTTCGACCTGAGCCCGCTGGAGATCATCCGGCAGCTCGAGCTGCGCCGTCCCATCTACAAGCAGACGGCGGCCTACGGGCACTTCGGCCGCGCCGACCTCGACCTGCCGTGGGAACGCACCGACAAGGCGGACCTGCTGGCCGCCGAGGCAGGTGTCCAGCGGCTCCAGGTGGTGGAGTCGCAGGACGGCTAAGACCGTCCTTGTCACGGGGATCGACGGCTTCGCGGGTAGTCACCTCTCCGACCTTCTGATCCGACGTCGCCACAACGTCCACGGAACCATCCGTCGCGGCCAGCCGGACGCAAGGGCCGAGTTGGCGCCGACCGTCACGACGCACCACGTCGATTTACTCGACCGCCCCCAGGTGGACGCGCTGGTACGCGCCATCAAGCCGCAATGGGTCTTCCACCTAGCGGCCCTGAGCAGCCCGGCGGCGTCGTGGCAGGATCCGGCAGGAACGATCGCCACCAACGCCGGCCTCGAGGCGAACCTGCTGGCGGCAGCGGTGCAGCTCGACCCCATGCCACGCGTGGTCGTCGTCGGCTCCAGCGATGAGTACGGGCGCCCGTCAGGGCGGGCTCGCCGGCTCAATGAAGCCACGCCGCTACAGCCGGTCACCCCATACGGAGTGAGCAAGGTGACGCAGGACCTGCTGGCATTGCAATATCACCTCAGCCACGGCTTGCCGGCCATCCGCCTGCGCCCCTTCAACCACGCGGGACCTCGGCAGGCCCCGCACTTCGCGATCGCGAGCTTCGCCCAACAGATCGCCCGGATCGAACTTGGTGCGCAGCCACCCATCCTGAAAGTGGGCAACCTCGAGACTCGACGCGACTTCACCGACGTCCGCGATATCGCCCGCGCCTACGTGCTGGCCGCGGAGAAGGGCACGGCGGGCGAGGTCTACAACATTGGCTCGGGAACGGCGCCTCGGCTGCGCGACCTGGTCAACCGCCTCCTCACGATGACACGGACCAGGATCACGCTACAAGTTGATGCCAGCCGAACGCACGCGGTCGAGGCCGACGTCTATCTGTGCGACTCGCTCCGCTTCCGGCGGCTCACCGGTTGGCAGCCGCAGATCTCGCTCGATCGCACCCTCCGCGACACGCTTGAGTACTGGCGCAAGTGCGAGCGACGCGCCGCCTGATGGGCCGGCACATCGTCATCCTGGCGGGCGGGAGCGGGACCCGGCTGTGGCCACGCTCTCGCGAGAAGTCACCCAAGCACCTGCTCGCGCTCGCGGGTCGCCTCTCGCTGCTGCAATCGACCTACGAGCGGGTCCGCCGCCTGACCGAGAACGTCTACGTCGTTACCGAACGGACGCAGGTGGAGAGCATCCGCGAGCAGTTGCCGCAGCTCGAGGATGAGCACTTCATCATCGAGCCGGCGCGACGCGGAACCGCCTCGGCGCTGGGCCTGGCAGCGCTTCGCATCGCCGAGCGCGACCCAACCGCGACCATGCTTTCGGTCCATGCCGATCATTACCTCGGAAACGACGAAGAGGCGTACCTGGAAACGCTCGAGGCCGAGGCGCGCTGGGCCGAGCAGAAACGGTCGCTGGTGACCGTCGGCCTGCATCCACCGTATGCGTCCACCGCCTTCGGCTACATCCAGACCGGTCCGCGCGTCGACGGCGATCACGGGGCGCCGGTCTACCGGGTCAAGGCCTTCGTCGAGAAACCGGACCTGAAAACCGCCGAGCGCTACGTCAAGGGCGGTGGCTACCTCTGGAACCTCGGACTCTTCAGCTGGCCCGTCGAGGTGCTCTTCAGCGAGATGGCCGCGCACGCCCCTCAGCTCTATGCCGGGCTGGAGCGAGTGAAACGGTCGCGAGCGGCGGGGCGGCTAGAGGAAGCCGATGCCGCCTATATGACCTTGCCGACGGAGGCGATCGACTACGCCGTGCTCGAACGAACACACAACCTGCTCGTGGTTGGGGCGACCTTCGAGTGGCACGACCTGGGGTCGTGGGCCGACCTCCACGACATCCTGCAGCGGGACGAAGCCGGCAACTTCGTCGAGGGCGACTCCGTCCTGATCGACTCCAAGAACTGCATGATCCACTCCCCCAAGAAGCTGGTCGCGGCCGTCGGCCTCGAGGACATGGTCGTGATCGAGACCGAGGACGCCATCCTGATCTGTCCCAAGGCGCGCTCCCAGGATGTGAAGTTGATCGTCGAACGTCTCAAGCAGATGGGCAAGACGGAATACCTGTAAATGTCAGGGTGGCGGGATTTCCCGCCTGTAAACTGTGGCCGTGGCAAAACGCGCGCTGATCACCGGTATCACCGGTCAGGACGGGTCCTACCTCGCCGAGCTGCTGCTGGACAAGGGATACGAAGTACACGGCGTGGTGCGCCGCTCGTCGAGCATGAACCGCAGCCGGATCGATCACCTCGAGCACGCGCATCCGTCCCACCTCGAGGGAGCCCGCTTCACGCTCAACTACGGTGACATGACCGACTCGGGCGGCCTCAACCGGCTGGTGATGACGGTGCAGCCCGATGAGATCTACAACCTGGCCGCCCAGAGCCAGGTGCACATTTCGTTCGACCAGCCGGAGTACACGGGCAACACCGATGGGCTGGGCACGACCCGGTTGCTGGAAGCGATTCGGGCCACCGGGCGTCCGACGCGCTTCTACCAGGCGTCGACCTCGGAGATGTTCGGCCTGACCCCGCCGCCGCAGAACGAGCAGACGCCGTTCTATCCGCGCAGCCCCTATGGGGTCGCCAAGCTCTACGCGCACTGGATGACGGTCAACTATCGCGAGGCCTACGGCATGTTCGCCTGCAACGGCATCCTCTTCAACCACGAGTCGCCACGGCGCGGCGAGAACTTCGTGACGCGGAAGGTGACGCGCGGGGTGGCGGCCATCGTCGCCAAGCGTTCGACCAAGCTCCGCCTTGGCAACCTCGAATCTAAACGCGACTGGGGCCACGCCCGGGATTACGTGGAGGCGATGTGGATGATGCTGCAGCAGGACAAGCCCGACGACTATGTCATCGCCACGGGCATCCAGTGGACCATCCGGCAGTTGGTCGAGCTGGCTTTCGGAATGGTCGGCCTGGACTGGGAGAAGTATGTCGAGGTCGATCGCGCCTACTTCCGTCCCGCCGAAGTCCCGGACCTGTGTGGCGACCCCAGCAAGGCGCGCGCCAAGCTTGGTTGGCGTCCGAAGATCAGCTTCGAGCAGTTGATCCGCGAAATGCTGGAGTCGGATCTGGCCGCGCTCGGCCTGCGACCGGCCGACGTGCTCCGTAGCCCAGTACGATAGGGACAACCGTGGCGAACGTCGAAATCACCTTTGGCACCGATGGGTGGCGCGGCATCATCGCCGATGACTTCACCTACGAGTCGGTTCGAATCGCAACCCAGGGCATTGCCCAGTACCTCACCAGCCGGCCGAACCCGTCCGCGATCGTCGGCTATGACACGCGGTTCGCCTCGGACCTCTTCGCCCGGGAGGTCGCCCAGGTGCTGGCTGCCAACGGGGTGAAGGTGTTCATCATCAACGCCCCGGCGCCGACCCAGGTGGCGACCTACGCGATCCTCGACAAGAAAGCCAGCGGCGGTCTCGTGATCACCGCCAGCCACAACCCGTACTACTTCAGTGGGCTGAAATACAAACCCGAGTACGCGGGCTCGGCGTCGCCTGAGATCACCGCCCGGCTGGAGCAGGAGATCCAGCGGGTGCAGCGTGGCGGGCGGGTCAAGCAGGTTCGCTTCGACGATGCGCAGCGCGAGGGAACGATCGAGGTCTTCGACCCCCAGCCGGCGTATGCCGCGCAGATCAATCGTCTGGTCGACCTCGGCCCGATCAAGGCGGCGGGGCTCAGGATTCTCCATGAGCCGATGTACGGCGCCAGCCAGGGCTACGTGCGCGCCCTGCTCTCCGGCGGCAAGACGTCGGTGGAAGAGATCCACGGCGAGCGGAACCCCGGCTTTGGCGGGATGCACCCCGAGCCCATCGCGCAGTGGATGCCGGAAGCGATGGAGCGGATGCGCAAGGGCGGGTTCGACCTCTGCATCGCCAACGACGGTGACGCCGACCGGGTGGGCATCATCGATGAGCGCGGCACCTTCATCAACCAGCTGCAGGTGATGGCGTTGCTCATGATGTACCTGGTCGAAAAGCGCGGACAGAAGGGTGACGTCGTCCGCTCGCTAACGTCGACCTCGATGGTCGACAAGCTCGGGGAACGGTTCGGCGTGACGGTTCACGAGCTCAAGGTCGGCTTCAAGTACATCGGGCCCAAGATGGCCGAGACCAATGCGATTCTCGGCGGAGAGGAAAGCGGCGGGTTCGCCTT
This sequence comes from Candidatus Acidiferrum sp., assembly GCA_035602395.1. Lineage (GTDB taxonomy): Bacteria > Chloroflexota > Dormibacteria > CF-121 > CF-121 > CF-13. The sequence goes on along the minus strand of DATNMH010000028.1, from coordinate 17,476 downwards.
CCGCGGCCACATTCCCGAACGAGATGGGGTCCTCTCCGGCATTACCTTCGCCGACATGATCGTCAAATACGGAAAGCCCCTGTCGAAAATCATGGAGCACCTCACCGAGCTGGTTGGGCCGCACTTCTACGCCCGCCACGACCTGCATCTCGACCGCCAGGACTACGCGAGCCGGCGCACCGAGCTCTACGGCGTGCTGGAGAAGGAGCCGCCCACCGAGATCGCCGGCGGCCGGGTGGTGCGCTCGCGCACCGATGACGGCTTCAAGTACTACCTCGAGGACGGCAGCTGGGTCCTGGTGCGTTTCTCCGGCACCGAGCCGCTGATCCGGGTCTACAGCGAAGCCGGCTCGAAGGAGCGCGTCGACCAGCTGCTGGCCGCGCTCGAAGAACGGTTAGGCGTACGCCAGCTTGTCTGAGATCGTCAAGAAGCCGTGGGGCTGGGAGAATCGCTTCGCCATCACCGACAAGTACCTGGGCAAGGTGATCCACATCAACAGCGGAGAGATGCTGAGCCTGCAATACCACCGGCACAAAGACGAAACGTTGCTGGTGGTCAAGGGCGCGATGGATCTCCAGCTCGAAAACGACCGCGGCCAGATGGAGACGCACCGGCTGACCCCCGGGATGTCGCGGCGGGTCATCCCGGGACGGAAGCACCGGATGATCGGGGTCGAGGAGTGCGAGTTCTTCGAAGTCTCGACCCCGGAGATCGACGATGTCGTCCGGTTGGAGGACAAATACGGCCGGCAGGGCACCAGTACGGCCTAATCCCTTCTCGACTTTCCACAGTATCCACAGCGCCGGTCGCTGACGTCGAACATTTGTTTTCGAATACAAATTCGGGATTGCACCTGACGGCTTTCCCCCAGCCCCAAACGGACGTTTCCCTGCTAGACTAGCCGCCATGTCGGAAGCCCTGGCGAGTTCTTCCGCAACCCTTCTGCCAGGACAACTGCGAGCCCGACCCCGGTCTCGCCCCTCCCCACGCCCGGTTCAGCTCGGGACCCGCTACCTCGGCTTGCTCTCGGCGTGGGCCGTCGCGATCGGCCTCGGCTTCAAGTCCGAGTTGCTCTCCCCGAACCAGATCTGGGTGGGGACGGCCGGCTTATCGATCTTTGTCACCCTCGGTCTGGTCTTCCTCCACGCTCGCAACCGCACGCCGGCGTGGCTCAGCCTCGATCACTACATCACGCCGGTCCTGACGATCATCGCCGCCGCCACCTTCTCGATGCTGCCCGCACCCGACTACCGGGTGCACGCGCTCGCCATGCTGACCATGGGGAGCTTCATCTTTGCCAGCAGTTTCGTCGATCTGTCCCGTGGGATGGGGCGCGAGCGCCCGCTCCACCGTTTCCTGCGCGACGCCACCACCTTCTGCGTCCTGCTCGCCCTGTTCTTCATCGTCCTTCAATCGAATGATCTCCCGGTTGTCTTCAAGTTCAGCGCCATTTTCGTCATCGCGCTGCTGAGCGGCTATCGCAGCTTCCGGTTCGCCACCAAGCGAGAGGGCCTCGCCCTGCTTTCCGCCTTCCTGACCGCCGGCACCGTCACCTTCGGTGCCTTCGGCATGGTGACCTACCTCAACCAGGGCAGCCAATATGTCGCCGTCATCCTCGCCTTCGCCTGGTACGCGTGGCAGGGTCTGACGGTCCACGCGCTCGACGACTCGATGACACGGCGCATCATGTTCGAGTACGGACTGTTCGCCGTGATCTGCGTCTACCTGATCGCGCTCGCGCTCGTGACCGGCCGCCCGATCGGCTGATCACATCAGCGTGATTTGCGCGACGAACCTGCCGGTGGGCTCGGTGTCGGCGATCCACTCGTAGGCGGAGACCACCATGAGGCTGGTGTCGCCGCGCGAATCGAAACTCATCACACCCATCGCGCCGCTGTAGGCCGCTGTGCGGCTGACCTCTAGCAGCACCTGGGCCCGCGTCGGCCGTTGCCCGCCGGCATCGTCGACCGCCCTGGCGATGGCCGCGATCAGGAGGTTGGTGGCATCGAAGGCCTGCAGGCTGTAGGTGCCGACGGTCTGGCCGTACGCCTTCTGGTAGTCGCGAACGAACCCCTGAGCCTGCCGGATGCTGGCGGGGTGCGGACCGACGACGGAGTAATAGCTGCCTCGGGCGGTCGCGCCGGCCGACTTGGCGAACTGGTCGTTGGCCAGTCGGTCGCTGCCGATTAGCGGGACCCTGGGCATCTGCGCCGACATTTCGTGTCGTAAAGCCGCGGCCTCGTAGACATCACCACCGGCGAAGTAAACAACATCCGTCCCGAGGCCAACGGCGCGCCGGACACGCGATCCAAAGTCTGGCGACTGGTTTGGATCGAAGCCGCCGAGATCCGATGGGTCCACGACGGTGCCACCGTCTTGAACAAACCTGTCAGCGAACGCGGTCGCAATCCCCAGACCGAAGGGGGTCTGATCGTTGATGACAAACGCGTGGCGTGTAGCCAACGTTTTGAATGCGAGGTCGGCAGCCGCGGTCCCCTCGACCAACTGCGTCGTAACCACCCGAAAGAAGTTATTGGGACCGCGAGGTCGAAGTCGTCCGGCCAGACCCTTACAGTGCCCGTCCGGAGGCTCTTGCGTCAGGCACTCGTCCGTGACCGCGGGGCTGACCATCGCGAGCTGCGCGGCGTTCGCCACCGGGAGCTCGCTCTTCGCCAGGCTGTCATCCAGCGGGCCGATCATGCCGACGACGCCAGGATCGTTTGCCAGGAGTTCGACGTTCTTCGCGCCCTGCGCCGGGTCATGGACGCCTTTTAAGACATCGTCGTAGGTGATCGCTCGAAGGTCAAAACATGCATCTTGGTGGCGCGCTGCCCCGCAGACCCGTGCGGCCTGTTTGACGGCGAGGTCGACGGCGTTCTTCGCCGGCGTGCCAACGGACCCATCGGCACCGCTCAGCGGCAAATCTGCCCCAAGCGCAATCGTGCCGATCGTCCGCTGGGGGCCGCCCTGTTGAGCGGTACAAGCGGCAAGGCTGAGGGCTGCCACGGCCAGCCAGGCGAGCGCGCGGCGCTTCACCGAGCGCTCGCCGGATCGACCGACTTAGATCCCAAGGTAGGCGCGCTGGACGTCTGGACTATCGAGCAGGGATTTGGATGTTCCTTCCTTGACGATTCGGCCGGTCTCGAGAACGTAGCCGCGGGCCGCGACTCCAAGCGCCTTCAAGGCGTTCTGCTCGATCAACAGGATCGTGGTGCCTTCGGCATTGATCTCGCGGATGACCTGGAAGATGGTATCGACCATCAGCGGCGCAAGTCCGAGCGACGGCTCGTCCAGTAAAAGGACTTTCGGACGGGACATCATGGCGCGGCCGATGCACAGCATCTGCTGCTCGCCGCCCGACAACGTGCCGGCGAGTTGCGCCTGCCGTTCCTTGAGCCTGGGGAAGAGCGTATAGACCCGGTCCATGTCGGACCGCGTTTCTCCATCTCGCCTGATATAGGCGCCCAGGTCGAGGTTCTCGCGAACCGTCATGCGGGCGAAGATCCGCCGGCCTTCCGGGGCATGGCCAATGCCCTTGGGGACGATGTCCTCGGCCTGCAGCCGTGTGATGTCCTGCCCTCGCAGCCGTACCGCGCCGCCGCTCGCGGGGGTCAACCCTGAGATGGCCCGCAGCGTCGTCGTCTTTCCCGCGCCGTTGGCGCCGATCAGGGTGACGATCTCCCCCTCGTCGACGTGCAGGCTGACACCGCGCAGCGCCTGGATCCGTCCATAGAAGACGTCGATCTTCTCGACCTCCAGAAGAGCGCTCACGCGCTCTTACCCAGGTAGGCCTCGATGACGCGGGGATCGCTGCGCACCTTCTGCGGGGGACCCTCCGCGATCTTCTCCCCGTAATCGAGGACCACGATTCGTTCGGAGACCTCCATCACGACCTTCATGTCGTGTTCGATCAGGAATACGGTGATGCCGCGGCTGCGGATCGCCTGGATGAGCTGCATCAGCTCGGCTTTCTCCTGGGGGTTGAATCCCGCCGCCGGCTCGTCGAGCATCAGCAGTTTCGGGTCGGTGGCCAGTGCCCGTGCGATCTCGAGCCGCCGCTGGAAACCATAGGCAAGGTTGCGGGCGTATTGATCGGCGTAGCGCTCCAGTCCGACGAACCGCATCAGTTCCATGGCTCGGTCCCGCACCTGGCGTTCCTCGCGGCGGGCATACGGCGTGTTGAGCAGGGCGTCCCAGACCTGCGCGTGCATTCGCGGGTGCTCGCCGACCATGACGTTTTCCAGCGCGGTCATGTAGGAAAAGAGCCGGATGTTTTGGAAGGTGCGGGCCACTCCCAACGTGGTTACGGCATGCGGCTTGAGCCCCAGTGGGATCGGTCCCAGGCCAAGGCCACGTCGAATCGGGTCCACCACCGTGTAGTAGGCGGCGAGCGGTGGCTGATAGGTGCGCCAGAACTCGCGCACCGGAAAGATCGACCTCCCATTAAAAGAGATCTGGCCCGACGTCGGCTTGTATAGGCCGGCAATCAGGTTGAACAAGGTCGTTTTCCCGGCGCCGTTGGGGCCGATCATCGCAAAGATCTCGCCCTGCTCGACACTGAGGTCCACCTTGTTGACGGCCACCAGGCCACCGAAACGCTTCGTCAGCCCCTTCACTTCAAGGATCGGCATCGATGTCCTTTCCCTACGCCGAGCCGAGGTCGGCGACGGCCTCCTCGCTGGTACCAAGCTCCAGTTCCGCTTTCCGTTGGGCGCTCGGGATCAGGCCCTGCGGTCGTAGCAGCATGATGCCGGCGAGGATGATCCCGAAGATCAGGTAGTTTGATCGCTGGACGTAGCTGGCGATGTCCAGCTTGGTTAAGAAGTCGATGTTGAGTGCAGCGGTGGCGCTGCTGATCCAGTTGGGTAGCTGGATCAAGAGGTAGGTCTGGATGAAGTAGATCAAGATCGCCCCGACGATCACCCCCCGAATGTTGCCCATCCCGCCAAGCACCACCATGACCAGCACGACGACCGATACCGCCTGGAAGCTGAACGATTCTGGGACAACCAGGAAAAGCTTGGATGCGTAGTAGGTCCCGGCGAAGCCACTGAACGAAGCCCCCAGGGCGAAGGCCAGCAGCTTTGTGGTTACGGTGTTGATCCCGGTGGCCGCCGCCGCGACTTCATCCTCTCGAATCGCCATCCAGGCGCGACCTAATCGGGAATTGCGGAGGTTGTTGATGAGGAACAGGGACAGCACGAGAACAGCAAGAATCAGGTAGTACCAGGGGACGGGGTTGAAGCCGAACTTGCCGCTCCAGCCCAGGATTGATGGAAGATGCGGCTGGTCGATGCCAACGATGCCATTCACGCCGCCGGTGATTGGCGTCGCGTTCCGAAAGACGCGGGGCACGATCTCGCCGAAGCCGAGGGTCACGATCGCGAGGTAGTCGCCCCGCAGGCGCAGTGTCGGGGCGCCGAGGAAGACACCGAAGAGCGCCGCGATGAAGGCCGAAACTGGGAGCAGTATCCAAAACGAGATGTGGATGTTGAATTGACCGGACGCCATGATGGCAAACGCGTACGAGCCAATCGCGAAGAATGCCGCGTAGCCCAGGTCGAGGAGGCCCGCATAGCCGACGACGATATTGAGCCCCAGCGCGAGCAGGATCCAGTGGCCGGCGTCGGCGGCAACGTTCACGTGTGATGAATCGGAATCGAGGACGGGAAAGAGGATCAGCGCGATCCCGAGCAGCAGGTACGGGACGTTGCGACCGCGGCCGACGGCCCCCAGTCCCTGGATTTCGAAACGGCGCACCCGATCGACGATGCCCGATTTGGCCGGGGCGTTTGGGCGCTTCATTTCTCGGGGACCCGCATGCCTAAGAGTCCGGTCGGCCGGAACACCAGCGTCAGGATCAAGATGCTGAAGACGACCACGTCCGACCACTGCCCCCCACCCTGGAAGTAGCCGGTGACCAGGGCGATGATGATGCCGATGACGAAGCCTCCGATGGAGGCGCCCACAACATTGCCGATGCCTCCGAAGACCGCGGCCGTGAAGGCGATCAGGCCGGCCCGGAAGCCCTGGTCGAACCGGATCGTCTCCAGGTAGAACCCGTTGATGATGCCGCCCGCGGCGGCCAGTGCCGAGCCGATGAAGAAGGTAATCGCGATCGTCCGGTTGATGTTGATCCCCATCAGCCGAGCGGCGTCCCGGTCCTGCGCGGTGGCGCGCATCGCTCGACCGATTCGCGTTCGCTGGATGAACTGGTTGAGGGCGACCATGAGGATAACCGCGATCACAACGATGAGGATGTTCGAAATGCCAATGGACGCTAGTCCCAGGTTCAACCGGCCCGACGGAAGCAGGTTCGGATACGAGATGTCATTTGGTCCCTTGAGCAGGAAGATGATGCCCTCGAGAACGAACGACATCCCAACCGCCGTGATGAGCGGTGCCAGGCGAGGCGCGTTGCGCAGCGGCCGGTAAGCCACGCGCTCGATCGCGACGCCAACGAGGCCGTTGAGCCCCATGGCGACCGCGAACACAAGGATAACCCCGGGAATCACTAAGGCAGGCGGCGCGTGGTCGAGGCCGAGGAGGCCAATCGCGGTGAGGCCGATGAGCCCGCCGACGGTGAAGATGTCGCCATGCGCGAAGTTGATCAGTTCGATGATTCCGTAGACCATCGTGTAGCCCAGCGCGATCAGGGCGTAGATGGCACCGTTGGTTAGCCCAAGGGTCATCTGCTCGACGAAGTACCGCATCCCTCCTCCCTGGCTGGCGCCGTGATCGGCTGCCGAACAGTGTAGCCAGCTGAACCGCCGGGTTCAAGGAACGGGGCAGGGCGCCGGCCCTGCCCCGTGTCGCTCGATGGCTCTAGGAGACGGTCACCTGGTCGACGAAGGTGCCGCCGGTGTCGGTCGCCGAGGTCCACTTGTAGATCGTGATGATCTTCAAGTTGGTGTCGCCGTTCGCGTCGAAGCTGGTGGTCCCGATGGCCCCCTTGAAGCCCTGCGTCTTGGCCACTTCCGCCCGGACCTGGTCCCGGGTCGGCTGGCTGCCGCCCGCATCGTCGATCGCCCTGCCGATCGCGGCGATGATGATGTTCGCGGCGTCGTAGGCCTGGGCGCTGTAGGCGCCGGGATCCGCACCGTACTCGGTCTTGTAGGCCGCATTGAAGGTCGTCGCGGTCGACAGCTTCAGCGGGTACGGGCCGGCGACGGTGAAGTAGCTGCTCGCGGCGTTCGAGCCCGCGTCCTTGGCGAACTGGTTGCCGGAAATGCCGTCTCCGGCGACGTACGGGACGTCGATGACGCCGGACATCTGCTTGCGGATCTGTCCGCCCTTGGTGGCGGTGGTGCCACCGAAGAAGACGACGTCAGCCCCGAGGGACTGTGCCCGGGTGAGGGAGGACTTGAAGTCCGTGGTCGAGGTCGGATCGAAGGCGCCGAGGTCGGTCGGGTTCAGCACCGTGCCGCCGTCCTTCGCGAACTGCGCCGCGAAGTTCTTGGCGATCCCCAGCCCGTACTGCTGCTGGTCGTTCAAGACGTAGACCTTCTTCTTCCCGAGCTTGTTGTAGGCGTAGTCCGCCGCGGCGGGGCCCTGGATCAGGTCCGTCGTGCAGACGCGGAAGTAGTTGTTAGTCCCCGTCGCCGTACGGAGCTTGGCCGCCTGACCCTTGCAGTGGCCGTCCGCCGGCTCCTGGGTCAGGCACTCGTTGGTGTTAGCCGGGCTGACCATGGCCAGGCTGACACTGTTGGCGATCGGAATCTCGCCCGCGGCGACACCGCTGTTGAATGGGCCGACCATCGCGAGGACGCTGCTGTCAGCCACGAACTGCGTCACGTTCTTGGCGCCCTGGCCCACGTCGTGGACGCCGTTGACGGCGTCATCCAGCGGGAACGACGCCAGGGTAAAACACGCGTCGGTGTGGCTCGACGCGCCGCAGACCTTCCCCGCCAGCTTGACGGCTAGCTTGGCGCCGTTCTGGGTCGGCTGCCCGTCCGAGGCATCCGTGCCGCTGACCGGCAGATCGATTCCGATCTTGATCGTCCCTTTGATGCTCTGGCCCCCGCTACTCGTGCCGCAGGCCGCCAGCGCCACGCTCGCGACGGCAAGCCCGGCGAGCAACTTCGGCAATCTCATATACGTCCTCCTTGAAATGGTGAATGCTTCCCCGGCGCGCGATGCCCGAAGGCGTAGTTCTTTATACAACCTTGCCCCAGCCCCTGCAACTAATAGGCCAACTCTTCTAATACCTATTAATAATCTTGCGGGCGTTTTCACAAGCATCGAACGCGTTCACCGTTGTGATGCCTGGCAAGTCGTATCCGGGCTTGACAACGCTTTTCACGCGCGCGTAGGGTATACGACGCATTCAGGAGGGCAAGCGTTGGCCGAATTCGCAGAGCGCATCAAACCACGGGCCCAGTACGTCGATGAAGCGATCGAGCTGGCCCTGGCGAGTAAATGGACGGAAGCGGTCCAGGTCAATCGGGGCATCATGGACCGGTTCGGCCCGGACGAGGACACCCTCAACCGGTTAGGCAAGGCCTACACCGAGCTCGGTCAGCAGGAGAACGCCATCGATGCCTACAAGAGCACCCTCAAGCTCAACCCCGTGAACCCGATCGCCGTCAAGAACCTGGCGAAGCTCCAGGCGCAACGCGGCGGGCAGCCGGTTCCGACCTCGAAGGCCAAGGTGAACGTCGATGCCTTCATCGAGGAGACAGGCAAAACCACTCTTACCGCCCTCCACATGCATGCGGAGGGTGACCCCTGCGCCAAGGTCTCCGGCGGCGACCCGGTCAAGCTGATCGTGGCCGGCGACACCATGAACGTCGAGACGTCGAGGGGCGTCTACCTGGGTCACCTCGAACACGCCCTTGGGCGTCGCCTGATCAAATTCCTCGAAGGCGGCAACAAGTACTCCGGCGCCGTCGCCGCCTGCGACCCGGGCGGGGTCAAGGTCATCGTTCGCGAGACCTACCAGGATCCAAAGTTCTTCGGGCGACCGTCATTCCCAATCAAGAAAGTGGGACGTGACGAGTTCCGGCCCTATGCCAAGGATTCGCTCCTCAACCGTGCCGCCGATGCCGAGGAGACCGAGGAAGAGGGCGAAGAGCCGGCCGAGGAGCTCGAAGGTATGCACACGGTGGAGTCCGCCGAGGACGAGGTCGAGGTCCCCGAGGCCGACGAAGACTCCCGCAAAGAAGATATCTACTAGCCGACGCGCCAGTAGACGCCGTCTTTCCGGTTCAGGAGCTCGCGTTCGATGAGCGCGCGACGCAGCTGGCAGTAGTCGGGCCAGAACTCGCGCAGGATGGCATCGACCTCCATCTCCGCCAGCCGTTTTCCGGGAGGAAAGGCTCGTACCACTTCGGCCAGGACCAGGCGGCGGCGGCTTTCTCGAGCCGGCCATTGGAGGATCCGGCCGTCCCGCCAGAACGGCCGCAGCTTGCGCATCTCCTCGGCAGCCGCGTTCACGTGGGCAGTGGCCACGCTCCATTGTAAAAACCAAGGTTGTCCCGTTCAGCGCGGGTACACTGACGGCGATGTTGCTGGCGATCGATCTCGGGAACACGAACCTGGCGTTCGGGCTCTTCGAGGGGGATCAGCTGCGGCACGACTGGCGCCTCGCCACCCGGAGGGACAGCATGCCCGATGAGCTCGGCCTGCTGATGGTGCAGCTGATCCGGCAGGAGGGGATCGACCCGAAAAGCGTCGACGCCGTGGTGGTGGCCAGCGTCGTCCCGCCCCTGAATAGCAGTCTCGTTCAGGCGATCGAGCGCTATTTCGGCAAGGAGCCGCTGATGGTCGGCCCCGGGATCAAGACGGGGCTGAAGATCCACTATCGGGATCCCAAGGAAGTCGGCGCCGACCGCATCGTCGCCGCCATGGCCGCCTTCAAGAAATACGGCGGCCCGCTGATCATCATCGACTTCGGGACCGCCACGACCTACGACGTCGTCTCCAAAGAAGGCGACTACCTCGGCGGCGCGATTTCGCCGGGGATGGGGATCTCGGTCGACGCCCTCTACGAGCGGGCGGCACGCCTCCAGCGCGTCGAGCTCAAGGCGCCCGCCAACGTGATCGGCCGGACCACCGCCGAGAGCATGCAGGCGGGGATCATCTTCGGCTTCACCGCCCAGGTCGAAGGCATGGTGGCCCGGATCAAGAAGGAGCTTGGCGAAAATCCCAGGGTGATTGCCACAGGGGGACTCGCGGGGTTGATCGCGGCCGAGACGTCGGTGATCGAGCTGGTGGATCAGCGGCTCATGCTGGAGGGTCTCCGGCTGATCTACGACCTCAATGCCTGACGAGATCACGCCCACGCCCGGGCCCCCGCGTCCGAAAGGCAGCTCGCCACTGAGCGAACCAGCGGCCGTCTTCATCGCCGCCGCCACCCTGTTCGCCATCTTCATCAACTCGCAGAACGTCGGCCCGATCCTGATGCTGGGCGTGATTGCCCTGCTGCTCGAGACCCGGCTTCGCCCGAAAGACTGATAGGCTGGTAGCCCCGTGAACATCGGCCGGCATACCCTCCTCTCGCCTGTTTACGTCGCCCCCATGGCAGGCGTGACCGACGCGCCCTTCCGCAAGATCGCCCGGGAATTCGGCGCCGGCATGGCCTGCACCGAGATGATCAGCAGCGAAGCGCTGGTGCGCAGTCACCGCGAATCATTCCGGTTGATGGACCTCCGCTGGGACCAGCGACCGGTCTCGGTCCAGCTGATGGGTGGCGACCCCGAGGTGATGGCGGAGGCGGCGCGGATGGCCGAGGCGGCCGGGGCCGACATCGTCGACATCAACATGGGCTGCCCGGTGCCCAAGGTGGTCAAAAGCTCGGGTGGCTCCTCGTTGCTTCGCGATCCCGATCGCGCCTGCCGGGTAGCCGAAGCCGTGGTTGGGGCGGTGACCGTTCCAGTGACCGTCAAGATCCGGCTGGGCTGGGACTTCGCCACCCGCAACCACCTGGAGATGGCCACGCGGCTCGAGACGACGGGTATCCAGGGCCTCGCCGTTCACGGCCGCACTCGATCCCAGCGCTACGACCCGTCGGCGGACTGGCTTGCGATCGCCGAGGTCAAGGCTGCGGTCAAAGTCCCTGTAGCCGGGAGCGGCGATCTGCGCACGGCTGACGACGCGGCGCGGCGCCAGCGCGAGAGCGGGGTCGATGCCGTGATGCTGGGCCGCGGCATCCTGGGCAACCTGTGGCTGGTTCGGCAGACCGTCGTCCGCCTGACGACCGGTGAGTCGATCCCACCGCTGTCATGGCAAGAGCAGATCGAATTGGTCCGGCGCCACTGCGACCTGGTGCTCGACTATTACGGCCCCGAGCGTGGCCCCCGCCTGCTCCGGAAGTTCATCGCCTGGGGACTCAGGGGCTTCCGGGGCGCGGCGCGGCTCCGCACGATGGTGCAGTCCGTTAGCAGCCCGACCGATGTGACGGCCGTGCTCGACGCCGCCCTTACGATCGATCCCGGCGCGTTCTCGCTGGACGGCGAGATCGACGACGTCCCGGCATCGTGCGAAGCCGCCTGACCAGGGGAACTTTTCGACCCGGAGCGCGTCATACGGGCATGGAACGTGTCTGGCCGCTTTTCGTCGCCCTGATCGTCGCCGGCTGCGGAGCCCATGCGGCGGGACCGGGCTCGTCCGGCACCGTGTCGGGAACGAATGGGCCGTTCGCAGCCCAGGCCGCACCGGCCTCGGTTTCGGCCGGCGGAACCGTACACCTCACCCTGACCGTAACCGGGCCGATCGACTACGAGATCGGCTGCGTCCAGACGCTTCATATCTGGGCGGAGGATAGTCAGCGTCAGACGATCTGGCAGCAGCCGGTGCCGGCCATCATGTGCATGGCCTTCGGCCACAAGCCGCTCGCCGCTGGCGAGACCGCCAGCTTTACGGCCGATTGGCCCACCTCGAGCCAGCTCGCCCCTGGTACCTACACGCTCCACGGCCTATTCCTGACCGTCCTGCCGATGGGTGCTGGAGCCCGGGTGCGCGAGAATTTGCCCCCGCTTTCGATTCAAATTCTGGGGTAGCGAACTCGCGCAGGGAATCCCGTATAATACGGCGGCTCTGGGAGCCGCTTCGCGACTCCGAGAAGGAGAACTATGGATAACGACAAGGTTGTCTATCTCACCCAGGAAGGGTTGAACCGGCTGCAGGCGGAGCTGGAGGTGCTGCGCAACAAGCGCCGGCCCGAGGTCGCCGAGCGAATCCGGCAGGCCAAAGAGTTCGGCGACATCAATGAGAACGCCGAATACGACGACGCCAAGAACGAGCAAGGCTTTGTCGAGGGCCGCGTCCTCCTCCTGGAGAAGCTGGTTCGCAACGCCAGCATCATCGAGGGCAAGCACGTCAAGGGCATCGTCGAAGTCGGGTCGACCGTGAAGGTGCACGACGAGTACGGCGACGAGGCCTTCACGATCGTCGGGTCGGCCGAGGCGGAACCGAGCAAGGGCCGCATCTCACTCGAGTCACCGGTCGGCAAGGCGCTGCTCGGCAAGCATGTCGGCGACGACGTCTCGGTGGTGACGCCCGGCGGCTCCACCAAGATGCTGATCGTCGAGGTGCGCTAGCGGCCGACACCGCCGACCTCGTCGTCATTGGCGGGGGCATTATCGGCTGCGCCACGGCCTTCTTCGCGCAGCGTGCTGGACTCAAGACGATCGTCCTCGAAAAACGCCCCGCGTTGGCGACGCTGACCACGCCGGTCGCCACCGGCGCGTTTCGGTTGCAGTTCGACAACGCCGAGGAGGTGGAGCTGGTCCGGGAGAGCGTGGCATTCTTCGATGATCTGCAGTCGCGCGTCGATGTCGGGCTTCGACACCAGGGTTATCTTTTCGTCGCTGGGACCCCCGAAGGTGCTCGCGCCCAGGCCGAGCTGGTCGCCGCGCAGCGGGGCTGGGGGCTGACCGACGTCGAGTTGTTGGATGGCGCTCAGGCGCGGCGGCGATTCCCTTACCTGGCGCCGGACATCGTCAACGCTCGCTTCCGCCAGGGCGATGGCTGGCTCGAGCCTCGAAGACTCGCCCTGGAGCTCGCCCGGGCGAGTGGCGCTCGCGTCAGGACCGGCGTCACGGTCGCCGGGTTCCTGGTCCGCGGCGATCGGGTGCGCGGCGTGACCACCACCGACGGAAACGTCGAGGCAGACAACGTGGTGATTGCCGCCGGTCCGCTCTCGGGCCCGGTCGGAAAGCTGGCGGGTCTCGAGCTGCCGCTCGTCACCGTGCGGCGGCAGAAACTCATCCTGCCCGATCTGCCTCAAGTCCCGACGGACGCGCCGATGACGATCGAGTTCGAAACCGGGGCACACTGGCGACCCGCCGGCACCGGTGCTCACGCATTGTGGACTGCACCCGCGCCCGCCGAGCCGCCACTCGAGGATGTCCAAACGTCCGCGTCCTTTGCCTTCGGCCTGCTCGATCCCGCCAGCGATCACGCGCTGGCGCGCATCGTCCCCTTCTGGAGAGACGTATGGGCGTCGTCACGCCTGCAATGGTGGCTGCAGGCCGGCCACTACACCTACACACCCGATCGACGGCCACTCCTGGGGCCGACCGTCATCCGGGGACTTGCTCTCAACACGGGCTACAGCGGTCACGGCATCATGGGCAGCATCGGCGGCAGTCGTCGCGCGATCGACGCGATCACCGGCAGGCTCAAGCCGGCCGACAATCCATTCCGGCCGGACCGACCGATGATAGGCCGCGCCCTCGACGTTCTGTAGCGGGTCGGGACCTAAGACCCTTTAGACTTTCGCGGAATGGAAGGGGAGCGAACCGAGCAGGAACTGCAGCGCCGTCACAAGCTGACGACGCTTCGCTCGCAGGGCATCGAGCCGTACCAGAGCCGCTTCGACCGCACCCACAGTTCCGCAGAGGCGCTGACGCTCTTCGAGCAAACCGAAAAATCGGGGGGAGCCGAGCCCCGTAGCGCTCGCGTCGCGCTCGCCGGCCGCCTGGTCGCGATCCGGGTGATGGGGAAGGCCACCTTCGCCCACATCCAAGACTTTGCGGGACGGATCCAACTTCTCGCGAAAGTCGACAAGCTCGGCGAGGAGTCGTACAAGCGATTCACAGATCTCGACCTTGGCGACATCATCGGTGTGCACGGCACCCTCTTTCGGACCAAGCGGGGTGAGATCACCTGTGAGCTCGAGGATTTCGTGCTGCTGGCGAAGGCGCTGCGGCCCCTTCCCGAGAAATACCACGGCCTGAAAGACAAGGAGCTCCGTTACCGGCAGCGCTATCTCGACCTGATCGCCAATCCCGAGGTGATGGATGTCTTCCTCGCACGCAGCCGGATGGTCGAAGAGACACGCACATTCATGAAAGGGCGCGGCTTCGTCGAGGTGGAGACGCCGGTGCTGCAAGCGTTGGCTGGCGGCGCGGCAGCCCGGCCGTTTCGCACCCATCACAACGCGCTGGACATGGACCTCTACCTACGGATCGCCCTCGAGCTATACCTCAAGCGACTGATCATCGGCGGGTTCGACCGCGTTTACGAGATTGGGCGCATCTTCCGCAACGAGGGAATGGATCAGTGGCACAGCCCGGAGTACACGATGCTCGAGCTATACCAGGCGTACACCGATGTCGAGGGCATGCTAGAGCTCACCGAATCTCTCGTCATTCACCTGGTCGAGCGGGTGAAGGGCACGCCCACGATCCAGTACCAGGGACAGGAGATCAACTTCAGCCGGCCCTTCAAACGCATCGAGATGGTGGAGGCGGTCAGCCAGGTGGTTGACGAGGACCTGCTGAAGGCCGACGTCCCGCTCCTCGAGGGGCTAATCAAGAAGTACAACATCGAGCCCAAGCCGGGTCTCGGCTGGGGCGGATTGATCGCCGAGCTGTTCGAAGAGCTGGTCCAGGACACGTTGGCGCAGCCGACGTTCGTTCTGGGCCATCCCGTCGAGGTGTCTCCGCTGGCGCGGCGACGAACCAGCGATCCCCGGATCACGGATCGCTTCGAGCTCTTCATCGCCGGGGAGGAGATCGCCAATGCCTTCTCCGAGCTGAACGACCCCGATGACCAGCGTGCCCGATTCGTCGATCAGGCCCGCGCTCGGGCTGCTGGCGACGAGGAGACCCATCCCATGGATGAAGACTTCCTGACGGCGCTCGAGTACGGCTTCCCGCCAACCGGGGGCATGGGGCTGGGCGTCGACCGCCTGGCCGCGATCATCACTGACCAACCCTCGATCCGTGACGTCATTCTCTTCCCACACCTGCGTGCTCGCCATGCTGAGCCTTAGCTTCATCCGCGAACACCCGGACCTTGTCCGGGAGGGAGCACGAAGGAAAGGCGAGGCGGCACCAGTCGACGAGATCCTGAAGCTCGACGCCGAGCGTCGAGAAACGCTGACGAAGGTTGAGCAGCTGAAAGCGGAGCAGAACAAACGATCCGCGGCAATGGCGAAGACCCGGGATCAAGCAGGCATCGACGCCATGCGCGGCCTCAAGGATGAGGTCAAGGCGCTCGAACAAAAGTTGGCGCCGATCGATACCCGCCTCAATGCCCTCTTGCTCGAGGTGCCCAATCTTCCTGACCCCACTGTTCCTGAGGGAAAAGATGCGTCTGCCAACCCGACGGTCCGCGACTGGGGACTTAACCGGGAATTTTCCTTCACCCCCAAGTCGCATTACGACCTCGGGATCAAGCTCGGCCTGTTCGACTTCGAGCGCGGGGTCAAAGTCGCGACCTCCCGTTTCCTATTCCTGAAAGGAGCCGGTGCCCGCCTCGAGCGCGCGCTGATGAGTTTCATGATCGATCTGCACATCCGCGAGCACGAATACATCGAGGTCTTTCCGCCCTTTCTGCTCAACCGCGCCGCGATGACAGGCACCGGCCAGCTTCCGAAGTTCGAGGACGACGCCTTCCGCATCGAGGCGCGCGATCTTTTCCTCGTGCCGACCGCGGAGGTCCCGGTGACCAATATGTATCGAGAAGAGATCCTCCCGGGTTCGGCGCTTCCGATCAAGCACGTGGCCTGGTCGACCAACTTTCGCAGCGAAGCAGGCGCGGCCGGCAAGGACACCCGCGGCTACATCCGGCTGCACCAGTTCAACAAGGTCGAGATGGTCAAGTTCGTCGAGCCCGAACGGTCGAGCGAGGAGCTCGAGCTGTTGGTCAAGGATGCCGAAGACGTGCTGCAGCGGCTCGAGATTCCGTATCGGCTGATCCTGCTGTGTACCGGGGACATGGGCTTCGGGCAATCGAAGACGTATGACCTCGAGGCGTGGTCTCCGGGCGAAAAGCGCTTCCTCGAGGTGTCGTCGTGCTCCAACTACAACGACTTCCAGGCGCGGCGCGCCAATATTCGCTACCGGCGCAAGGACGGGAAAGTCGATTTTGTTCACACGTTGAATGGATCCGGTCTTGCGCTTCCACGCACACTGGTTGCGATCCTGGAGAATAACCAGCAGGAGGACGGCACCATCCGGGTACCCCCAGCGCTGCGCACGTACATGGGTGGTCTGGACGTCATCCGGTGAGCGCTCCTGTGCACGAGAGCACCTAGGCGATAGCGGAAAGATTCCGTCCTCGCCCGGGTTGGGAAAAGGCAGATGGCCATTACAAGCACCCAACAGGGCGTCGTCACAGAGGCTGAATTCGCCAAGGTCGTCATCTTGACGACCGATGGGGCGCTGGTGCCGGCGCGGCCCGTCGCCGACGACGACCGTCGTGACTACGAGATTCACATCCGGCGGCATTTCCTCGAAAGCCTCGCCATGCAGCTCAAGACCGCCAAACGCCTCCGACTGCACGGCAGGTCGCGCATGCTGCAGATCAACTTCAGGGTCAAAGCCCCGCTCGTTAGCGACGAACGGCTCTGGTATTTCCTGGCCTATTTCGACGTCGACGAAATGAGGTTCATCGATCCCGTCTTCCTCGTCCCGTCGCGGTTCTTTCACAAGCATGCCCTCCACGGAATCGGTCGCGGCGCCATCCAGCTCCAATTCAAGGCGAACATGGAGGCAAGCTCGCTCGACGTGTGGTCACCCTTTCGGCTCACACAGAAGGAGCTCGGCCCGCGGATACTTCAGATTCTCAAGCAACTCGAGAGGCAAACTCGCGGGCGTCGGCAGACGACTGACCTTCTCTCCTTGGGCGGTGTTGTCTGGCTTCAGGCAGCCGCTGCAAAGAAGGGTCAGCCACGTCGGGCCGCCTAGCGTACGGCCGTATCATTGGTGCTCGCCGGAGGGATGGCCGAGTGGTCGATGGCGGTGGTCTTGAAAACCACTAAGGTGCAAGCCTTCGGGGGTTCGAATCCCTCTCCCTCCGTATTCGATTTTCGGTCTCCCAAGACCATTCCAGCTCTCCTCTGACTGGCAACCTGTCTGGCAAGCGCCCATCGTGAGGCCACCAGGCTGGAAATTCTCCACGAGGTCTGGGACGACGAGAGCGGGGTTAGCGACTCCGTTATTGGCTGGCTCTCCGATAAGCCCGGTAAGCCCCTAATCTTCGAGTACTATGACTTCCCGGTTCATGGTCCTGTCCACGGACGCAC
>DATNMH010000027.1:0-15605 GCA_035602395.1 Candidatus Acidiferrum sp. | reverse complement strand
TAGCCGATGCTGAGCACGCTGACCAGGTTGTAGAGGAGCCAGACCGCCTCCCACAACCAGTACCGACGGTAGAGGTTCTTCTGCCGCTCGATGAAGCCGACGAACGCGTTCAGCTCCCAGCGGAGCGAATTGCCAATCATTGGTCCTTCTCCTCCTCGTCTTCCTCGAGCCGCTTCCCGGTGAGCTTCATGAAGGCATCCTCCAGGCTGCCGCCAACCTCGCCTGCATGGGCGCGGATCAGCTCGGCGGGTGCGCCCTCCGCCAGGACGCGGCCCTGGTCGAGGACGAGCACGTGGTCGCACAGCACCTCGGCCTCCTCAAGGTCGTGGGTGCACAGCAGAACGGTAGCCGCCCGATCCCGGCGTATCGTCCGCACCAATTCCTGGACCTCGCGCTTCGAACGTGGGTCCAGTCCGGTGGTCGGCTCGTCCATCAGCAGGAGCGACGGGGATGTCAGGAAGCTGCGGGCGATCGCGACCTTCTGCTGCTGGCCACGCGATAACTGCTTCATCGGCTTGTCGAGCGTGTCGAGGGGCAGACCGAGCCGCTCCAGCATGCCCTCCACCCGAGCACGCGTGCCCTTGCCGCCGCTGCCATAGAGACGGGCCGCGTACAGCATGTTCTCCCAGGGACTCATCTCTTTGAAGAACGATGCCTCGACCGAGACGCGGTTGATGTGGCGACGCACGTCGTCCGGCTGCGTGACGACGTCGTAGCCAAATACCGAGGCCGTCCCCGCATCGGGCGTCATCAAGGTGGCCAGAATGCGGATCAAGGTCGACTTGCCGCTCCCGTTCGCCCCCAGGATGCCCGTGATGCGACCGGTGTCCACACGCATCGACACCTGGTCGAGCGCCAGCTTTTCTTTCTTGGCCTTGCGCCGGCCAAAAGGTCGGCGCGCCGGCTGCCCGAAGCGCTTCGAAATGCCGTGCAGCTCGACCGCTACTGTATTCAATTCGCTTTCCTTGATCGCCATGCGTTCAACTCCTGAGATTGCTGCCGATGAACAACAAAAAACCGTGGGCCGAGGGCCTCACGGTCGAAAGCGCTGTGGTCGGTGTCTAGTTCAGTCGGCTTTCAATGCCATGCGGCCCCATGTAGGCAGGCTCCGCCCTCGGTGAAGACGATCATGCCTGCCTTGCTGCGCCACATTGCCTCAGTACAGTACCCCATCCGCACAACCGAAGTCAACCGGCGGCAGCCTTGCGCTTGTCACATCCCAATGACTCAAGGCTCAGCGATGAGGAAGTACACGTCGCCAGTTGTACCGCCTCGCCATGCATGGACCCGCCAGCAGCCCGCCGTCGGGAAGATAAATCCGGTGCCCCACTCGTCGGTATTCGCGATGTTCCAGTCAGAGCTCGTGTGAAGCTCTGGCCCGAACGTGAGTTGAGCACTCGTCCCATTAGTCGTTTTCGCTCCAATATCGAAGGTGCCACTGCCACCCATCCGCCAGACGATTTTGGTGTCGGTACGGGCTGTGATCGGCACCGGGCCGAAAACGAGCGCCCACAAGTGGGAGCCCTTCACCTCTGCGAGCGGTGTCTGCGCCGGCAGTGCCCCGCACGCTGAGGCGAGGGGCGCAGAAAACCCAACGGGTGGAGACGGAGGGCTTGGCGTAGGCGCTGCCGAGGCGATAGCCCTCGACGGGGCGCACGCGACGCAGAGAAGTCCAGCAGCCAGGAAGGTCGAAAGTCCATATCCGAGGCGTCTAAGGCCCATGCGTCCATCCATCACTAATACATACCTGTCGTGACCGCCGCCGGTTCCCAGGGCTAGGTGGCTTTCAGGCGGTCGAATCTGGAGGGCTCAGCCCGTCCATGGAGTCGGCCAGATACTGGGCGAGATCCTGTACCTGCAACTGGCTCTCGGCGCCCTTGGCCGAGATGCCGTCGCGGAACATGGTGAGGCAGAAGGGGCAGGCGGTCGCCACCCGGGGCGCTTGTGTCCTGAGCGTCTGCTCGACCCGCTCATGGTTGATCCGCTTGCCGATCTTCTCCTCCATCCACATCCGGCCGCCGCCCGCGCCGCAGCAGAAGCCGCGCTTGTGGTGACGCTCGATCTCCACCAGCTCCGCGCCGGGGATCGCCTCCACAACGGAGCGTGGGGGGTCGTAGATATCGTTCCAGCGGCCGAGGTAGCAGGAGTCGTGGTACGTGAACTTGCCCTCGATCGCCTTGCTCGGTTTGAGGCGGCCCTCTTTGATGAGGCTGGCGAGCAGTTGGGTGTGGTGGACGACCTCGTAGGCGCCACCGAACTGGGGGAACTCGTTCTTGATGGTGTTGAAGCAATGAGGGCAGGTGGCGATGACTTTCTTGACCTTCGCCGTGTTCATCGCTTCGATATTCTGCTGCGCTTGGTTTTGGTAGAGGTACTCGTTGCCGATCCGCCGGGCCGGATCGCCATTGCACGTTTCCTTGGGGCCGAGAATGGCGAAGTCGACGCCGGCTTTCTGCAAGAGCCCGACGAACGCCCGGGCGACCGCGCGGTTCGCCTCGTCGTAGGACGCGGCGCAACCGACGAAATAGAGGTATTCGGCGTCGGGCTTTTCGTCGATCGTCTTCACGCCAAGACCCTGCGCCCAGTCCGACCGCTGGGCGCGCGGCATGCCGTATGGGTTGCCCTGGCTCTCGATGCTTCGCAGCGCCCCCTGGGCCTCCTTGGGGAATTTGCTCTCTTCGAGGACCAGGCTGCGGCGCATGTCGATGATCTTCGGCACGTGCTCGATCAGCACCGGGCATTCCTGCTGGCAGGCGCCGCAGGCCACGCATGACCAGATTTCGTCTTCCTTGATCGCTTCGCCAATAAGCTTCTGGGACGCTTGCGGCGCGCGGCGCTGTTCAGGCGGCGCATCGCGGACGGTCCTGAAAAGGTTTTCGCGAGCATCGACGATGATCATCTTGGGATTGAGCGGCTTGCCCGTGAGGAAGGCGGGGCACTGCTCCTGGCAGCGGCCGCATTCGGTGCAGGAGTAGAGGTCGAGGAGGTTCTTCCACGACCATTGGGTCACGGCGCTGACCCCGTAGTGTTCGGCGTGCTCGAGATCGATCGGTGTCAGCGCGGCGCCGGCCTTGGGCGGCAGCTTACGGAAAAACACGTTAGGGATGGCAACAATGATGTGCAGGTGCTTCGAGCTCGGGATGTAGACGAGGAAGGCGACCACTGCCAGGATGTGCATCCAGTAGAAGACCTCGTGCGCCGGAATGGCAGAGGTGCCCTGCCAGCCCAGGCCTTCGAACACGTGGGCAAGCGCAGAGGACACCGGCCGCCAGGCCGCCGATGGGTCGCCCCCCTCAGCTACGCGCGCGGCGTTCTGGACGAGCATCCCGATCATGATGGTGGCGATCAGGCCAAGGATGATCAGCGCGTCGGCCTCGTTGCTCTCGTGAAACTGGCGCGGCCGGATGACGAGCCGATTGACCAGGGCCATTAGCACGCCCGCCAGCACCAGGACGGCGAAGAGATCCTGCAGGAACGCAATCCAGGTGGTGCCGCCGATCATGGCGAGACTGAATCCGGGAAAGATGCCCTCGCCAAAGGCCTGAATAATGGCTGTAAGTAACACGACGAAGCCGTAGAAGATAAACAGATGCAAAATGCCCGAGTACAGATTGCGGAACATCCGGGTATGCAGACCGACGTAGCTGAGGACCCCACGTATGCGCTCGAGAATTTGGTCGAAGCGGTTCTCGGTTGGACCGAGCCGCAGGATCCGATAAAGTTGGCGCGCTCGGATGGTGAAGTAGACGATCGCAACCAGCAGGACGGCCAGCACCGCGATCGACTTCACCAGGGTCATCTCTGGTAATCGTACGGTCAGCTGATATGCGCGTGCTAGGCCTTACCGGCGGGATCGGATCCGGCAAGTCGGTGGTGGCGCAAATGTTTGCCCGGCTGGGGGCCGTCGTGATCGACGCGGATCAGCTCGCGCGTGAGGTGGTCGAGCCCGGACAGCCCGCCCTCCGGGAGATCGCGACGGCGTTCGGGCCGGACGTCCTCTTACCGGACGGGCGCCTCGATCGCCCCAAGCTCGCAGGCATCATTTTCGCGGACCCTGCGGAGCGGGCCAAGCTCGACGCCATCACGCATCCGCGGATCCGGGCGCGGATGGATGAGGAAATCAAGGCGCGACGGTCAGGGCCGGGTATCCTGATCGTCGACATCCCGCTGCTCTACGAGAACGACCGCACCCATTCGGTGGAGCGGGTGATCGTGGTCTGGGTCGACCCGCAGACGCAGCTGCGACGGATCCGCCACCGGGACGGGCTTTCCACCGACGCCGCCCGCCAGCGGATCGCGGCGCAGATGCCGCTCGAAGCTAAGCGCGCCCGCGCCGATCACGTGATCGATAACAGCGGGACGCGAGAAGACACCCGACGTCAAGTCGAAGCCATCTATCACCTGTACGCACCCGCGGCGACGTCGCCGGCCTGAGGATCAGCCAGACTTTCGGTGTCGTCCTGCAAGCTCGCGTCGCTCCGAATGCTCGCGGCGTTCACTCGCCAGCGCCCGCTCTCGCAGATCGATCTCGATCGGTTGCCTGACGCGAACCGCAAACCTCGTGAGCCAGACGACGGCCAGGCCGACCACGAACAGCACGGTGCCGGGCGCCGCGTCGGACAGCTTGCTCTTGAGGCCGATCACCTCGCCGACCCAGCTGCTCGACCCGGCCACCCCGTGGAAGAACAGCAGGATCCCGCCGATGATGCACGCCAGGCCGAGCAGCAGCCCTGCCAGCGAGTAGATCAGCTGAAGCAGGGCCAGCCGGCCCCAGAAGTGCCGTTCGCGCGGATCCGCCGGCAACTCGAGCGCGGCCACGACGAACTGGAGCCAATTCAAAAGCCTCACTCCTCCCGAAATCCAGCTTAGGCGCGCAACCCTACAAAAACGAAGCGGGCCGCCAAACCGTCGCCGGTTGGTGCCCGCTTCGTGGCGATACCGTCGTAAATGCTGGCTAAATCGTTGAGTAGTAGGCCGCCGGTGATTGCGAGGGGTTCGGCGTCGGTGTGGTCGGGGCCGGCGTGGTCGGGGCCGGCGTGGTCGGCGCCTTGTTGCCCGGCGCCTCACCCGATTCGTTGTCTTGCTTGTAGGAGCGGAACTTCAGTCCCGAGCCCACGCGCGACAGGATCGAATCGGCTTGCGCCTGGGTGATGGTCCCCGCCTTGACGGCGTTGTCGAGCACGCCTTTGGCGGCATTCTGCATCGCCGTCTTGACGGCGCTGTCGCTGACTTTCTGCTGTGTCTCGAGATCGGTCAATGACTTCCCGGAGCGCAGCGCGGTCTGTAGATTGGCGGTGCTCATGTGCAGCGCCGAGGCGGCGGCGTTGAGCTCAGCGGTCGTCAGCGACTGCATCAGGGCTCCATTGCCCTTGAAGCCGCCGATGCCGCCGCCGCTATGACGGCCCAAGCCACCAACCGCTCCGAGGCCCTGGCCGGCATTGATGCGCGCCTTCATGGCGTCGGCCTGTTGCTGGGTGATCTGGCCGTCCTTCAGCATCTGGTCGACGGTCTGGAGCTGTGCTTGCTTGAGGGCGTCGGTGGTCTGCGTGGGCGTCAGGTGCAGGATCCCGGCCAGCTTGTCGACAAATACCTGGGCGTAGTTCTTCGAGGTGGTTGGCGACGGCGATGGCGAGGGCGCCGCTTCCACGGCCGCCACGCCGACGATGACGGCGGCTAGCCCGGCCGCCGGCAGCATGATCCAACGATTCAACTTCATACGTGAGCTCTCCTTCCTAGGGGTTGACGACCCATTCATGGTGACGATCGCCGATTAGAAGAGCGTGAGAGGCAGGGAAGAAGTCCGTAAAATCTCCGACCCAACCTGGCGGACCGTAACCCGTTCCGTACCACTCTAAAGAGGGCCTTTACGCCCGCTAAACGGGGACTCGCAAGGAGGAATCAGCATGTACGCACGCAGACTATTGACGGTTGGGCTCGCGGTCGCCACGGCCGTCGGGATCACCCTGCCGGCGGCTGGCGTCAACGCCGGGATTGCACGAGGCTCGTTCCGGGAGACCGACCTGGTCTCCAACATCGTGGGTCGGGCCCAGCAGCGCGACCGGAACCTGGTCAACCCGTGGGGCATCTCGGCGGCCCCTGCCAGCCCCATGTGGGTCTCCGATAACAACGCCAGTGTGACGACGCTCTACGACGGCGCCGGGAATGCGTTCCCCCCGCCCGCAAATGGCGGCCCGCTGGTGGTCAAGATCCCGTTGCCTGACGGGAGCGACGGGGGTGCCCCGACCGGCACGGTCTTCAACGGCGGCGGCGGGTTCAAAGGGGACCGCTTCCTCTTCGCCACCGAAGACGGGACGATCGCCGGCTGGAACCCGGCGGTCAACTTCACGCGTGCCCGCATCGAGGTCAACCGATCGACGGTTGGCCTGGGGGCGGTCTACAAGGGCCTCGCGATCGACAACAACGGCGTGGCCGACCACATCTACGCCAGCAACTTCCGCTTCGGCACCATCGAGGTCTTCGACAGCAACTACACCATGGTCGCGCTGAGCGGCTCGTTCACCGATCCCGGCATTCCGGCAGGGTTCGCCCCCTTCAACATCCAGAAGCTCGCCGGTGAGCTCTACGTGACCTATGCCTTGCAGAAGCCGGACAAGCACGACGATCAGTCGGGTCCTGGCTTCGGCTACGTCGATGCCTACGATCTCAATGGGCACCTCCTGCGGAGAGTCGCATCCGGTGGCACGCTGAATTCTCCTTGGGGGCTGGCGATCGCGCCGGCCAGCTTCGGGAATTTCCACGATAACCTGCTGGTCGGCAATTTCGGCGACGGCCGGATCAACGCCTTCAGCCTCGGTACGGGAGCCTTCCGCGGGCAGCTCAAGAGCGAAACCAGTGCCCCCATCGATATCCCGGGCCTCTGGGGCCTGCGGTTCGGCAACGGGTCCTTCGGCGCGAGCCCCAACACGCTCTACTTTGCGGCGGGCATCAACGACGAGAAGGATGGCCTGTTCGGCAGCATCGTCAACGTCGATAACTAACTGACGGTCGGAATGGCTGGGGCGGCCTCGAGGCCGCCTCAGCTGGTTTCGGATTCCTCGAGCCCGAGGACCGGCTCGACGCAGACATCGCGATCAGCGAACCGGGCCGCCCATTCGGCGCGCGTGGCTTTGCCGAGGACCGCCTGGACGGCGTCGACCGCCACGGGGTCGAACTGGTGGCTTATCAAGTCGTCTCGATCAATCGCATGGCAGAACTCCGTCCAGAAGGGGGACTCGAGCGCTGCCACGGTCAGGAATCCGTCGGCCACCGCATAGACGTGGTAACAGGGAAGTTCTCCGGTCAGGCTCAGACCGGCGAGTCCGGCCCGCAGCACCGCTCGCGGCATGGCCGTCCAGCTTCGCATCAGGTCTGCCATGGACACCTCGACGCGTTGGCCACGTCCGGTCTTCGTCCGGCTCGCAAGGGCGGCCGCGATCAGGAACGCCGCGTGCAGCCCGCCGGCGAGGTCGGCGACCAGGAGGCCAGGGATGGCGGGAACGCCGTCGCGGAGCGGCATGAGGGATAGCGCGCCGCTCACGGCCAGATAGTTCAGATCATGGCCGGCGCGCCGCGCCAGGGGACCATCTGATCCGTAGCCAGTGATGGCACAATAGACCAGCGCCGGATTGATCGCCGCCAAATCCGGGTAGCCGAGTTTCATTCGCTCCATTCGCCCCGGGCGAAAGCCCTCGACGAGGACATCGGCGTCGAGCACGCGCCCGAGAAATGCCTCGCGGCCGGACGTCGATCGCAGGTCGAGAGTGAGCAACTCCTTGCCCTGGTGCAACGCGTCGAAGTACGCCTCGCCGCCGGGCAGGGAACGGATCGGGTCGCCCGATCGCGCCTCGATTTTGATCACCGTTGCGCCCTGCGCCTGGAGCAACTGTGTGCAGTAGCCTCCCGGCAGAAGCCGCGACAGATCCAAAACCCGAACGCCATCCAGCGACATCGCCTGCTAGGTTACTCACGTGCGGAATGCCGACGT
The DNA here is from genome assembly GCA_035602395.1 of Candidatus Acidiferrum sp. GTDB lineage: Bacteria > Chloroflexota > Dormibacteria > CF-121 > CF-121 > CF-13. The sequence continues at coordinate 7,621 of DATNMH010000027.1, read as the reverse complement.
CGCCGCGATGCTCAACCGGGTCGCCGACCTACTCGAGATCAGGGGCGAGAACTTCTTCAAGATCCGCGCCTACCGGGAAGCCGTTCGGCAGCTGGATAACCTGACGACCGAGGTCGAGGACCTGATTCACGATGGCCGGCTGAAGGACGTCCCCGGGATCGGCGAGGCGATCGAGAAAAAGATCGTCGAGTACGTCACCACGGGACAGCTGGAATTCCTGACGAAGTTGGAGCAGGACGTGCCGCCGGCGTTGCTCGAGTTGACGCGCGTCCCCGGGCTCGGACCCCGGACAGCGAAGGACATCTATGACACCCTCGGGATCCTGAGTTTGGACGACCTCGAGCAGGCGGCGCAGACGCACCGGCTGCTCGAAGTTCGTGGCATCAAGGCGAAGACGGAAGAAAATATCTTGAAGGGCATCGCGATGCTGAAGCGGACCGAGGGCCGCATCTATTTCCCCGAGGCCTGGCTCCTGTCCGATTCTCTTCTGGCCACGCTCCGGTCGCTGTCCGGCGTGGTTCGCGCCGAGATCGCCGGCAGCCTGCGCCGCGCCAGCGAAACCGTCGGAGATCTCGATCTGCTGGTGGCGAGCGACGACCCCGAAGCGATGTGCCGTGAATTCGCACGCCTCCCACAAGTCAGCGACGTCATCGGCCAGGGCGGCACCAAGACGAGTGTTCGGGTGCGCTCCGGGATGCAGGTCGACCTGCGGGCGGTCAAGCCGGACAGTTTCGGCGCCGCCTGGCAGTACTTCACCGGGTCACAGGCCCACAACGTCCAGCTGCGCGGCCGCGCGCTTCAGATGGGCAAACTCAAAATCAACGAGTACGGCGTCTTCAGGGAAGACGGCACGCGAATCGCCGGCGAGACCGAAGAGTCTGTGTATGCCGCGGTGGGCTGCGCCTGGATCCCGCCCGAGCTTCGGGAGGGACGGGGCGAGATCGAGCTCGCGGCCAAGGGGCCGATGCCGGAGCTGGTGCGGATCGGCGACCTCCGGGGTGACCTGCACACGCATAGCGATTGGAGCGACGGACGCAACGAGATCGCGGTAATGGCCCGTGCCGCGGCCGAGCGCGGATATCAGTACATCGCGTTGACCGACCACACCCAATCGCTGACGATCGCCCAGGGACTGACGCCGGAGCGATTTCGAGCCCGTGCCGTCGAGATCGCGGCCCTCAATGGGCAGCCGGGAACGGCGCGGGTCCTGAACGGTGCCGAAGTCGACATCCTCCCGGATGGCAGCCTCGACCTCCCGGAGGAAACGCTGGCATCCCTCGACGTGGTGGTTGCCTCGGTCCATACGGCGCTGGACCAGCCGAAAGATGTCATCACACAACGGGTGCTGCGCGCGCTACGATCGCCGCACGTGGACGTCTTCGCCCACCCCACCTCGCGACGGCTTGATCGCCGGGGCGAAACCAGCCTCGACGTGGAGGCGGTGATCGCCGAAGCCGTCAAGACCGGGACCGCCCTGGAAATCAACAGCAGTCCGTTTCGCCTCGATCTCAACGACAGCTGGGCGCGCCAGGCCGGGGAGGCGGGCGCGCTACTGGCGATCGACAACGACGCCCATTACCCTGCGGAGTACGAGTACGTCCGCTATGGCTGCGCCATCGGACGGAGGGCCGGGCTGACCCCCGATCGGGTTCTGAATACCAGGGACGCGGAGGGCGTACTCGCGCATTGCCGGGAAAAAGCAGCAAAAGGCGCGGCGAATCTCCGTTGAACGTAGTAACGACGGTGTAATCAAGAGCAGAAGGAGTTTCGGCTGATGCTTCAGGAGCTCGTAATCAAAGTGCCGGCTCCCTTCATGGGCCGGGCCGACATCGGCTTCTCCACCCGCTATCCGGCCCAGCCGGTCCAGGCAAAGCTCAAGGACGTCCCCTTCTTCATCGAAGGGCCGTCCGGCCCGATGCGCCGGCTGCAATCGCGGCTCGAACTCTTTCGCCAGAAGCGCACCCTGATTCCCGACGCCCCAGGCGAGGCCTACAGCTGGACCGACCTCATCCCGCTCAACGACGAGCTCTTCATCCTGGCGTTCCGCGATGAGAGCCTCACCGATGGCCCCGACGACGCGGACTCGGAGCGTCGCTATATCGTCAATCTCGTTCGGCCCCTGGTCTTTCCATTCCTGCGCGATTGCGTCCGGATCGGCGAGCTCGCCCTCCGCGACAACATCGTGCTCGCCGTGCTTGACCATACCGGCCTGACGGCCGAGCTCGAACTGCGCCGGGCGCAGATCGTGCCGCGCAACGGCTCGATCGTGCTGGGCGACGTCGACGCGGGCTAGGTCAGGCTAAGGCGAGGTCGACGCTTTCGCGCTGCCGCTGGGCGATGGTGACGGCGTCGCCGTCGCGGTGGGCGACGGGCACGGCGTCGCCGAGGCGCTGGTCGTTGCGCTCGCCGAGGGCGAGACGGACGCAGACGCAGTCGGCGTGGGCGACGGCGTTGCCGTGGCCTTGGGTGACGCGCTGGTGGACGGCGTGGGCGTCGCCGCCGGCACGCAGAAGCTGGGGGCCGGGGTGGGCGCGAGCAGCGTCAGGTTCGTCGGTGAGCTGGCCTTGCCGCCACCTTCGAGCAGGAGCGCGGCGGGAACCACCAGCAGGCCAATGATGACCGTCACCACGAAGGCAAGCGCCCCCCATTCATGGAGCCAGAAGGCCCGCGACGAGTTACGGATCAGGGCTCTTCGTCCGTCTCCGGCTGAGGTTTGTTGCGCGTGTTAAGAATGCGCACGAAGTCCTGCGCCCGCGCCAGCGCCTTCCAGCGCTCCGGAAAGAAGTCCTGAGCCACGACCTGCTTGGAGGGCAGCTGAAAGACGGTGACGCACCACTTGTTCAAGGTGTGCGACACCTCGACCTCGAAGTCGCCCTCGGTATTCAAATACCGAACGACCCGGTCCTCGTCGGATCTGCGTCTCCCTGAAACTGCCATGTCTGGACCCAAATGCGGTGTCGCTAAAGCCATTCAACGGACCCCTCATTATAGGCTCGGAAATGGCCCGGGCGAGCGTCAGGTGGGCTTGCGCCCGTCCAGGCTTTCCAGGTAGCTGAGCAGCTCCTCGCGCAGCCCAGGCCGCTCCAGGGCGAACGCGATCGAGGTCTTCAGGAAGCCGCTGACGGTGCCGACGTCGTGGTAGGTCCCCTCGAATTCAAGCCCCAGGACCTGTTCCTGCTGGGCCAGGGTACGGATCGCGTCGGTCAGCTGGATCTCGCCGCCGACCCCCTCGTGGGTGGTTTCCAGGATCCCGAAGATCGAGGGCTTGAGAATGTAGCGTCCGAGGATGGCCAGGTTGGAGGGCGCCTTCTCCGGGTCCGGTTTTTCCACCATATCGACGACTTCGTGGATCCGGCCCTCGCTCTTCCCGACCTTGACGATCCCGTAGCGGGAGACCTGGTCGGGTTCGACGCGCTGCAGGGCCAGCACCGATACCTGGCGCGGGGCGAACACGTCCATCATCTGCTTGATCGCCGGCGTGTGCGATCGAATGATGTCGTCGGCCAGAAAGACGGCGAAGGGCTCATTGCCCACGACATCCTTGGCCATCAGCACGGCGTGGCCAAGCCCCAGTGGTTCTTTCTGGTGGATGTAGGTAATGTCGACCAGGTCAGAGATCTTGCGGACGAGTTGGAGCTCGCGCGTCTTGCCCCGATCCTTGAGGTAATGCTCCAATTCGAAGGAAATGTCGAAGTGGTCGACGATGGCTCGCTTGTCGCGACCGGTAACGACGATGATCTGGTCGATGCCCGCGGCGACGGCTTCCTCGACGCCGTACTGGATGATGGGCTTGTCGACGATCGGGAGCATCTCCTTAGGCTGGGCCTTGGTGGCCGGCAAAAAGCGCGTGCCGAGCCCGGCGGCAGGAAAAACAGCTTTACGAATAGGAGTCACGATCTAACTCTACCGCTTGGCCTTCTTCGACTTCTTACTCGCCGCCTGATCGCGGAGCGCGATCTGGATCCGCTTCACGCCCGCATTGTCGACCACCATCTTTGGTGGTCTCGCCTTGCGTTCGCGCGCCCGAAGGCGGGCCGCTTCCTTGGGCGAAAGGTCGTCCTCCCCGCTCACCGCGGCAATACCGCCGCAACCATGACTACCAATGTAACGGCGAATTCCGCCGGGGGTTTCGCGACTAGCGGAAGGCCGCGATCGCCGGCTTGACGGCGCCGCGCTGGCGCCAGACCTTAAGTCCCACGAAGCCGAGAAGCACCAGGGCGGCGCCACCGACGACCGGCGTCCACCTGGGATCGAGATTTCCGAGCCGACGATTCATCTCCGCCTCCAGCCGAACCCAGCTGGTGGGCGCCTGGCTGGCAGGAATCCGCAGCGCCCGGATCAGCCGTCGCTGTAAGCGGTCGCGGCGCGCCGCGGCCAGGGTGGCGCGAGGAAAGCTGTCGTTCAGGTAGGAGATCAGGGCGAGCGACGCCGACTGGGGATCGGCGACCCCATCGCCAGCGGGCTGAGCAAAGACCACCCGATCGATCGCGCGAGCCAGGGCGTCGATGTCGTCCGGCCGGGCATTCATCGCCGCTTCTCCTGTTCGCTGAGACGACGGCGCAGGCCGTGGACCGCACGAAAGAGCAGGAGCTTCACGGCGCCTTCGCTTCGGTTCAGGATCACGCCAATCTCCTTGTTCTTGAGCCGGCCCTCGAACTTGAGCAGGACGGCCTCGCGCTGGTCGAGCGGCAGCTTCTGCACCGCGCGGTGGAGCTCATCGCCCTGCTCCCGACGCAGCCAGAGTCGCTCCGGATCGTTCTCGCCACTGCCCGCGATCGGGTCGGGCAGCTCGATCCAGGGCGGCCGGCGCCGCCGCTTCGACATCAAATTCGAGGCGACTTTGTAGAGCCATGCTGAATATGGGATTCCTCGCCATTCGAAATCGTCGAGGCCCTCCAGCGCGCGCTGGAACGTCTCGCTCGCCAGGTCCTCCGCCTCCTCGCGCCGGCCGGAGTGGTAGTAGCAGTACGAGTAGATCTGATCGAAGTAGCGGTCGTAGAGGGCGGCAAACGCCTTGCGGTCCCGCTTGGCGGCTTCGATCAAGCGCGCCTCGTCTTGCAACTCCGCCGCCGAACGCTGGGTCACGCGGTTGACCTACCCATATATGTGCCTTGCGTGGTGAAGGTTACGCGATCACCCCAAGTTCCTTGCCGACGCTTTCGAAGGCTTCCAGCGCCCGATCGAGCTGGGCGTCGGTGTGCACGCTGGTCACGATGGTTCGAATCCGCGCTCGGCCCTCGGCGACGGTGGGGAAGCCGATCCCCTGGGCGAAGACGCCGAGCTTGAAGAGGCGGTCGGAGAAGTCCATGGCGACCGCTCCCTTGCCCACAATCACCGGCGTGATCGGTGTCTCGCTGGCCCCGGTTTCGAAGCCGAGGCGCTTCAGTCCGGCTTTGAAACGCCCCGTGTTCTTCCACAGCTGATCGATCCGCTCGGGCTCGGCCAGCAGCACGTCGATGGCCGCGATGCAGGCCGCCGCCACGCCCGGCGGATGCGAGGTGCTGAACAGGAACGGCCGAGCGCGATGGATCAGGAAGTCGCGAACCGTTTGCGGGCCGGCCACGTAGCCCCCCAGCACGCCGATCGCTTTGGAAAGGGTCCCCATCTGCAGGTCGACCCGGCCATCGAGGCCGAAGTGGTTGACCGAGCCGCGACCGTTCTTGCCTAGCACGCCGCTGGCGTGCGCGTCGTCGACCATGACCAGCGCGCCGAATCGCTCCGCACGCTCGACGATCGCCGGTAGCGGCGCGATGTCGCCGTCCATGCTGAAGACGCCGTCGGTGACGACCAGCTTGACCCGCTTCTGACGGTGCATCTCGAGATGGCGCTCGAGGTCATCCATGTCGCGATGTTTGAAGATCGAGCGCTCGGCCTTGGACAGCCGGATGCCGTCGATGATCGAGGCGTGGTTCAGCTCGTCGCTGATGATGACGTCGCCCTCTTTGACCAGCGACTGCAGGACGCCGAGGTTGGCGGTGAAGCCGGATTGGAGGACGAGCGAGGCCTCCGTGTGCTTGAACTCGGCGAGCCGGCGCTCGAGGTCCTCGTGCACGGTCATCGTGCCTGCGATAGTGCGTACCGCGCCCGAGCCGGCGCCCCACTTTTCTGTTGCCTCGATCATGGCGGTCTTCAGCCGCGGGTGGGTGGTGAGCCCCAGATAATTGTTCGAGGACAGGTTGAGGACCCGCTTGCCGTCGACGACGACCTCGGTGTCCTGCGCCGTGTCCAGCACCCGGAGCGGACGGAATAGCCCCTGCCGGCGCATCTGGTCCAGCTCCTCCGCCAGAAACTGGGTTCTCTTTTCCGTGATCATGTGATCCTCCTAGTCGCCGTTGGGCAGCAGCACGACTTTCCCTGACCGGCCGCTCTTCATCTGGGCCATCGCCTCCTGGAAGTCGTCGAGTGGAAACCGGTGGGTGATCAGCGGCGACACGTCGACCAGGCCCTTACTGAGATAGTTCGACGTGCGCTCCCACGTATCCCAGATGCGCCGGCCGAAGATGCCGTAGATCGTGATGCCCTTAGTCACCACGAGCTCGTTGAGGTCGAGGGTCACCGGCTGGTCGCCGATGCCGAGCAAACTCATCCAGCCACCCCTGTGGAGGACCTGCAACCCCTGCTCGATGGCCACCGGGTGACCTGACATCTCGAGCACAACGTCGACGCCGACCCCACCGTTGACCTTGCGGATCTCGGCGACCGTCTTGTCCGACGGCGCGAAGACGGCGGTCGCGCCCATGCGCTCGGCGAGCTCACGTCGGTACGGGTTGGGCTCGATGCCGTAGATGGCGGCGGCCCCCTCGGCTCGAGCGATGCCGACCGCGCAGAGACCGATCGGGCCCAGCCCGAAAATCGCCACCGCGTTGTCCTTCAGTGGACCCGCGGTGGCCGCGTGGACTGCATTCCCGAACGGCTCCTGCAGCGCGGCGATTTCGGGGGTCAGGCCCGGGGCGTTCCGCCAGCAGTTCTCGGCGGGAAGCAGCACATAGCGGGCGAAGGACCCGTCGCGATCGACGCCAAGCACTCGGACGTTCTCGCAAAGGTGGTAGAGGCCACGCAGGCATTGACGGCAGGTGTGATCGACCACGTGGGTCTCGGCGGCAACGAAGGTGCCCGGAATCAAGTCCGCTACCTCCTGCCCGACCGCAACGATCCGGCCCGACATCTCGTGCCCGAAGACCCGCGGCGGATGGATATGGCGGCGAGCCCAATCGTTCCAATCGAAGATGTGGACATCGGTGCCGCAGATCGAGGATGCGGCGACCTCGATCAGCACGTCCTTGCCCTTCGGTTCCGGTATGGCGACCTGGTCGAGCTCGGCGCCCGGGCCGGCCGTGGCTTTCACCACAGCCGTCATGGACGTCATGGGTTACATCTTACCGGCGTTCAAACCCGTATTCTGGAGGTCGAAACTCGTCCAGGAGGGTGCCATGCGAGCGTATGTACTCATCAATGCGTCGGCGGGGAAGGCCATCGAGGTGTCGAGGTCGCTTCAGGGTGTCAACGGGATCGCGCTGGCGGACGCCATCACTGGCGAGTACGACGTGATCGCCCAGGTGGAGGCGCCGGACGTGGCCGGCATCGGCTCGATCATCGTGGAGAAGATCCAGAAGATCGACGG
>DATNMH010000026.1:0-6682 GCA_035602395.1 Candidatus Acidiferrum sp. | reverse complement strand
GTAAATCCTGATTTGTAAACAGCGGGTCAGCGGTTCGAATCCGCTCGTCGGCTCCAGATTTTGGGAAGCTAAGCGGTTCTTTTTGCCGAGACGTCGCCCTCGGCCGGAGCTTCCTCAGAGCCGGCTTCGTCGGTCATCGACTGCAGCTCGATCACGTGACTGTCGAAGATTCGTCGCGCGACGTCAAGGACATCGTTGACCAGGGGGTCGCGGAGGCGGTAATAGATAACGTTGCCCACCTTGCGGGTGTCCACGACGTTCTTCATCCGCAGGATGGCCAGCTGCTGTGACACGGTTGAACCTTCGCTCGCGACCTCCTGTTGAAGCTCGCCAACGCTCTTCTCGCCGTTGCGTAGCAACTCCAGAATCCGGATCCTGGTCGGATGCGCCAGGGCCTTGAAGAACTCGGCTTTGAAGCTTTGTAACGAGTGGTTCACGGCCTCATCCGGGAGTGTACAAGCACAGGTGGTTATCGTATCCTTAAAGATGCAAAGAAGCAAATATTCGCTGGAGGCGTAGCATCCGATGATCCTGGGAGTTCGTGCCGAAACCATTGCCATTGTCGACTTCAAGCGGGCCGCAAGGCTGTTTCAGCTGGCCGGCTGGACTTGGCTCGGCTTGCCGGGTCAGTTCTCCACCCGGCGTGTGCAACTCCGCGGGACGCCGCCTCGCGAGTGTCGCCTGCGGGTGACCCGGGTCCAGACCCTGAAGCAAGCCCTCGTTTGCACGATTCAACTCGAATCGCCGGAGAGAGCGCCCGGGAGTCCGCTGATCCGGGGTGACCTGACCCTGGCCCCAGCGCCCAACGGCAATGCGGCGAGCCGCTCCGTCCTGTCCTTCCATGGCTTGACCGCCCGCAATCTGGCCGACGCGGCCGGCCCCGCTTCGGCTGACGCCTCACGCCACTTGGCGAACGCCTACGCCCGATCGCTCCTGGAGCAGGTCGCTGGGGGCCTCGAGCGTGACGGAGCCAAGCTCAGCATCCTGTGAGACCGCCCCCTTTTATAAGGATGGCCGGACCCGGTCGCACCGCAGACTAGCGAGTCGGCGTGGCGCTGACCGCCAGGGACCGACAGCTGATTTCCTGGCTTCAGGACAACTATGGCTTTACCCGCCCGGTCGGGGTCGGACGTGCCGACGACGGGCTGGTCCGACTGGTGCTGGGCATTCCGGCTCCGAACGCCACCGAGGCCATGCACTGGGCTCTCCAGATCGTGGCCGATGCCCAACGGAACTTTCAGCGACATGATCGGCGAAACGAGCCCAGGCTGGCAACAGTCGAGTGCTGGCGGGCGGGTGAGCCTCCGCCAACTTCCTACGCCGCAACCAGCATCGGCTAAGGGCCGATTCCGCACCTAACTCGGCGCCAGCCCCGGGTTTGCGCCGGCGTCCGTGGCCGCCGCCGCCAGCAGACTGCGCACGATGTCGGCCCGCGAGATCACGCCCACCAGCTTCCCCTCGCGTAACACGGCCAGCGGATGAAAGCCCTGGTTGGTCATGATGGCGGCCGCCTCGATGACTCGGGTCTCGGGACTCACGGTCGTAACCTGCCGCTCCATCACCCGGCCCACCTGCAGCGTGGCCCAGGTTTTGGCGTTTTCGGCCAGACGATCGGCGGTCACGAGACCTCGCTTCCTGGGTGCCGTCAGGATATGCCGGATGCCGATCACGCCCAGGAGTTGACCTGCGGAATCCGCGACGAACAGGGCGTTGTGACCACCGTCGACGATCTGCTGCGCGGCCTCCGCCAACGAGGAGGTCGGGGCAATCGTCGGCACCTTCGTGCGCATGATCGCAGCCACGCGCGGCCGCATCAGCGGGGGCTGGCTGGACTCACTGGAAGGCTGGGGCGAGGGGGCCACTAGCCGCTACTTCCCCCCCGAAGCTTGCGGCTTAGCCAGACGAGGGGATCGTAATAGCGGCCCGCGACCCGCTCTTTCAGCGGGATGATCGCGTTGTCCGTGAGCCGCATGTGCTCGAGGCAGACGTCCTGGCAGCACTTGGTGATGTTGCACACCGGTATCTACGAATCTGTGAGTATTGCGATATTGTACTATGGCGCGGTGCCACCAGGCTGCTGGTGTCGCGACGGCTGGGCAGTCAGCCCCACGAACCTCCTGGATGCCGGCGTCGAATGGAGGCGATACGAGATCAAGCCAATAAGGGCCACACAAACGGAGGCCCGGGCGGGAGCGCGATTGGACGATCGCCGCTAGGCTGCCGCTGGCTTGACCCTTTTGGCTTTTGTTGAGTAGGGAACCTTGTTCTCCATAGCCCAAATGGCCGGACAGCGTTCGTCGGCCAGCTGCTTCACTCGCTGCACGTCCTCGTCACTTGCCTTCGTATCGACCTCAACTTCGAAGTTGAATGCCGAGAGGGGCGTGAATCCGCCTAGCCCAAGTGCTGTCCGGAAGTCAACGGACAGGTTCAGACCGATGCGAAGGCCCTTCAGCTCGACACCGGCCATCGCCGCCTGGGTGGCGAAGGTCGCGCCGTAGCAGCACATCGCTCCGTAGAAGCAGTACATCAATGGGCTTGGTGCCCGACCTTCACCGCCCAGAAATGGTGGAAAGTCAGCTTCGAACAGTGCTTCGCCCTCGGGGAACTTGACCGTGCCTCCGAACTGTTTTTGGTGGGGATTGCTTCGCCAGTCACCCTTCAACTCCACCGTTAGAGTGGCGACCGACGGATTGTCCTTGGCCTTGCGTTGCGTTTCTTCTATCCGATCGACATCAACGTTGTGCATCCGTGCCCACCTCCTCGGAAAGGCGATTTCTGCCAGGTTAGCGCCCCACCTATTTTGGCGCCCAGGAGCCGATGACTAGCCGACTGCCGCGTCCACATCTCCTCCCAGGGCTAGACCTTCGTCAGGTAGGCGCTTGGATCCGCCTGGAAAGCCTTTAAGCAACCTATCGAGCAGAAGTAGTAGGTCATGCCTTCGTGGACGGTGCTCCCGGCGGCGGCCGCAGAATCGACCTCCATTCCGCACACCGGGTCGCGCCCCTTCACAGCGACTTCATCCCGCTCCGGCGAACTGATCTCCACCTTCGGCTCTTCCGGTGCGTGATTGACCTCCGTGGCCGGCAGCGGTTGTGGCTTGAAACCGCGGAGCCGGTTGGCGTTGGAGACCACTGACAGGGAGCTCATCGCCATCGCCGCCGCGGCTATGATCGGGCTGAGGCGAAGGCCAACAAACGGGTACAGGAGGCCAGCGGCGATCGGAATGCCGACCACGTTGTAGCCGAAAGCGAAGACCAGGTTCTGGCGGATGTTGCGCATGGTGGCGCGGCTCAGCCGGATGGCGGTGATGATCCCGGTCAACGCGCCCGAGATCAGCGTGATATCCGACGCCTCGATCGCCACGTCGGTGCCGGTGCCGATCGCCATGCCGATGTCCGCCTGCGCCAGGGCCGGGGCGTCGTTGATGCCGTCGCCCACCATGGCGACTCGCCGCCCCTCGGCCTGGAGACGCTTGACTTCGAGCGCTTTCCGTTCCGGCAGCACCTCGGCCAGCACCCGCTCGATGCCGAGCTGCCGGGCGATTGCCGCGGCCGTGCGGCGGTTGTCGCCGGTAATCATGACTACCTGGACGCCGAGTCGATGCAGGGCTGCGACGGCAGCGGGTGAATCCTCTTTGAGCGTATCGGCAACGGCGATGACGCCCGCCGGCTGGCCATCAATCGCCACCAGCAGCGGCGTCTTGCCATCCTCAGCCAGCCGGTCCGCTACCACATTGAGCTTCGCGGCGTCGATGCCGGCGTCCTGGAGCAGCCTGACGTTCCCGACCAGCACCGCGTGCCCGTCGACCGTGGCTCGGACGCCCTTGCCGGTGACGGAGTCGAAGTCCTTCGGTTGGACAGTCTCGAGGCCGCGCACCCTGGCCCCGGCGACGATGGCAGCGGCGAGCGGATGCTCGGATGCCCGCTCTGCGGACGCCACCAGCCTGACGAGCGCGGCCTCCGGGATGGCGCCAATGACCACGACGTCCGTCAGCGCGGGAGCGCCGCGGGTGATGGTTCCGGTCTTGTCCAGGATGACGGTATCGAGCTTATGGGCGGTCTCCAGCGCCTCCGCCGAGCGGATAAGGATGCCCTGTTCGGCGCCCTTGCCGGTCCCGACCATGACCGAGAGCGGGGTCGCGAGCCCCAGCGCGCAGGGGCAGGCAATGATCAGCACCGCGACCGCGCTGACGAGCGCCTGCGTGAAGGTCGGCGGCGGCCCCGCGACAAACCAGAGGACGAACGTGGCGATCGCGATGAACATCACCGCCGGCACGAAGTAGCTGGCGACGAGGTCGGCCAGCCGCTGGATGGGCGCCTTGGAGGCCTGCGCCTGCTCGACCAGCCGAATGATCTGGGCGAGCACGGTGTCCTTGCCGACCCTGGTCGCGCGAAATCGGAAGGCGCCAGTCTGGTTGAGCGTGGCTCCAATCACCGTGTCACCGGATCGCTTGCTGACGGGCATCGGCTCGCCGGAGACCATCGACTCGTCAACGGTGGAGTGACCGTCCACGACCTCACCGTCCACTGGGATCTTCTCCCCGGGGCGAACGGCGATCACATCGCCAGGGACGAGCTCCTGCACCGGGACGTCGGCGTCGATGCCATCTCGCACCAGCCTCGCCGTGCGCGGTTGGAGACCGATCAGCTTGCGGATCGCCTCGCCGGTCCCGGCCTTGGCCCGAGCTTCGAGCAGCCGCCCGAGAAGGATCAGCGTAATGATGACGCCGACAGCCTCGAAGTAGACCTCCCGTAGGTTCTCTGGCAGCAGGCCAGAGGCCACGGTGACGAGCAAGCTGTACCCATAGGCGGCGGTGGTGCCGATGGTGATCAGCGCGTTCATCTCCGCGGTCCGATGGCGGAGGCTGAGCCAGCCGGTGCGATGGATGGGCCAACCGGCATATAGCATCACGGGGGTGATCAGCGCCAGCTGCACCCAGCGGTCGAGCAGCAGGCTGGTCAGTCCACCGGCTGGCAGGAAGTTGCCGGCCATGACGGTGAACAGGACGGGGGCGGTCAGCACCGCCGCGATGACCACGCGTCGCGTCAGGTCGGAGATCTCGGCCTTTCGGTCGGCCGCCTCCGAATCCTCCGTTTCTGCCCCCGGTGGAGTGGGCCCCATTGCGACAGCCGGCTCAGCTGACGGAGCGGACTCGGTGAGTGAGATGGCGGTGACCCGATCACCGTTGGTTGGCTCGACGATCAGGGTGCCGTGGACCATGTTCATCCCGCACGCAAAGCCAAACTGCCCGCTCCGATCGGGCGTGAGCTCAACCGTGGTCTTCGCGAAGGCGGGCAGGGCGTGGCTGACGGCGAAAGCGGGAAATACGACCCGCGAGGTGCAGTCACCGCTTTCCTGGCGGTCGAACACAATGCGCAGCGGCACCTTCTGCCGCACTCGGATCAGGTCGGGCGAATAGCCGCCCTTGACCGTGATATGAACTTCCTGGACCTGGCCCACGAGCTCCGCGTGCCGCGCCTTCTTGGGGCCGAAGAAGAACCACGCGAGGAACCCGCTGAGGGCGACGCCAGCAACGATGACGACGAGGTCGGCTGTGCTCATTGTCGTAAGTGAGGCTGGCCGGTGCCTATCCCTGCAGGATGCGCTTGGTCTTCTCGAAGTCTTCCTGGCTGATTTCGCCGGCCGCCAGCCGACGGCGAAGTACGTCCAGGGCGTCATTTTCCCGGCGAGAGCCAAGGCCTGACCGGATCGCCCAGACCGCCACCGCAATCACGCCACCCCAGAAGATCAGCATCATCAGCGTCATCCAGAGCCAGTTCCAGCCGCCGCCGCCGTAGTACCACATCATCTCTAGACACCTCCTGTAATTCGGACGTCTTCAGCCTAGAACCGAGGCCGGCGGGGCCCTAGGGCTAAGGGTCCCGCACTCTCCGGGCCCAAATACCCTATAGGGGTTCCCGGTAGGAGACTAGCCTGCGAGCATGGCGGGCTACACAGCCGACAAAGACCAGGTCATCTCCCGCCTCAAGCGGATCGAGGGCCAGGTCCGCGGTCTGGAGAAGATGGTCGAGGACGACCGTTATTGCATCGATGTGCTCACCCAGGTGAACGCCGCCCGGGCGGCACTCGAAAGAGTGGCCCTCCTCCTCCTTCGCAACCATACCGAGCACTGCGTGGTCGATGCCATCCGCGCTGGCGACCCGACGGCTAAGGTCAGGGAACTATCGGAGGCCGTCGAGCGGCTGGTTCATTCGGCTTAGCGTCTGTGTCGGACGTACGCGGGCAGCTGCCAGCGGGGCCGCAGGTCCCGCAGCTTGCGGGCCATCGGGCCCTAGTTCCGCTCGGCCAAGCGTCCTTAGCTGCAGGCAAGAACCAACAAGCTACCTCGACGGCGCGAGAGCTGCCTATCGCTGCCGGCGAGGGCATAGGGAGGTATGTAATGGCACAGACAGTCACAAGAGTGGCGACCCCTCAGGCGGGCTACCTACGACCCGCCGGTCGTTTCGTCGCCGAGTTCCTCGGCATGTGCGCCGTGATGTGCGTGGGTGGACAGCTATTGAGCTTTGCGTTCTTCGAGGGATTAAGGTCCGTCGGCTACGGAAACTTGGCGCAGCAGGCACCAGAGCTATCTATTCTCGCCATCGCCATCGCCCTGTCGGTGCCCATGACGGCCTACATGGCCCTCCGGGGCCATGGGTGGCGCCACAACCTGGAGATGTCG
>DATNMH010000025.1:0-28825 GCA_035602395.1 Candidatus Acidiferrum sp. | reverse complement strand
CGTCAGGACTTGGTCGGGATCAGGCTGTGTCCGTTCGGCGATTGAGCGGCGATGACGGGCTTCTTCTCGGTTGGCTGGATGATCTCATCGATCAGGCCGTAGTCCTTGGCCATCTCCGGCGTCATGAAGAAGTCGCGCTCGATGTCGCGTTCGACCTGCTCCGTCGACCGACCGGTGTGCTTCGCGTAGATGCCGACGATGATCTCCCGAAGTCGGAGAATCTCGCGGGCATGGATCTCGATGTCGGTCGCCTGCGACGTCCGCATGCCGCCACTCGGCTGGTGCAGCACGATCTGGCAATGCGGCAACGACAGCCGCTTGCCTTTCGCGCCCCCGACCAGGATGAGCGAGGCGGCGCTCGCCGCCATCCCAGTGCACAGGGTGCTGACCGGAGGATGGACATAGCGCATGGTGTCGTAGATCGCGAGTCCGGCCGAGAGCGATCCGCCCGGGCTGTTGATGTAGATGCTGATTTCCTTGTCGGGATCTTCGCTGTCGAGGAAGAGCAGCTGCGCGATCACAAGGTTCGCGAGGTCGTCATCGATCTCGCTACCAAGAAAAATGATCCGGTCCCGCAGCAACCGCGAGTAGATGTCGTAGGCGCGCTCGCCGCGCGCGGTGGTCTCGACGACGTTGGGCACAAGCGCCATGAAAAAGATCCTCCTTACCGGTCGAGATTGAATCCGATGCGCCGTTTCGGCGGTGTTGCCTGCGTCGCGGCCAGATACAAGCTGAAATGCGCAACGCTACGTAAAGCTTGCGGACGAAGGTTGGCGGTGGCAATTCGCAACTGCATCTTGGGGTCGTCAGGCCAGCTACGCTGCTGCGACATCGCCTCCCGGCTCCCCAGCGCTCGCGCCAGGTCCAGGTACAACTCAGCGACCGGGACTTCCAGGGCTTTCGCAATCGCGAGCAAGCGCTCCATCGAGACGTCCTTGAGTCCCCGCTCCACTTCGGAAAGATACGCTGGAGAGAGTTCCGCAGCCTCGGCCAGCTCGGTCAGCGACCGCTCGGCTTCCTGGCGCCGCCGGCGCAGCGACGTACCGAGCGCGATCCGAATCGAACTTGCATCTTCGCTCTGAGCGTAGCTCATATGCCTCGAGCGCATCATAACAAACTTTGATGTGCACGACGCAGGCCCTTGCGCCGTTGCATCACCATGGCCTCCCGCATCGCCCTGCTCGGCGCAGCCAGTGCGATCGTGATCGTCCTCACCAGCTGTACCGCGGCATCAGCAACAAAACCCACGCCGAACCCGACCCCGAGCGCCAGCGCCTCGCCCTCCGCGAGCGACTCAGCGACGCCGGCGCCCACCACATCCCCGACCGCGTCACCGAGCGCCACGCCCACGTCGTCTGGCACCGATCCGCTCTTCGTGCCGTCGCTGGGGGCGATCCAGATGGTTGGGCCGCGTCTCGGCTGGGCCGTCGGTTCACACGCCATCTTCACCACGGCCGACGGCGTTCACTGGACGAAGCAGTATGCCTCGACCGAGGAATTCGTCGGCGTGGACTTCATCAGCGCGACGACCGGCTGGACGGTCGCGACGCGGTCCCTGCTCGGCACCACGGACGGTGGACGCTCATGGCGTCCACTGGGCGAGCCGACGATGCCCATCCGCTCGGTGCATTTCATCAGTGCCACCTCGGGCTGGGGGATTGCCGGCGGGACGGACCCGCAGCAAATC
Organism: Candidatus Acidiferrum sp.; assembly: GCA_035602395.1. GTDB lineage: Bacteria > Chloroflexota > Dormibacteria > CF-121 > CF-121 > CF-13. The sequence continues at coordinate 27,138 of DATNMH010000025.1, read as the reverse complement.
CACGGATGGTTGATCCCACACGACGGGGCGAGCTTGGTCGTCACGAACGATGGTGGAGCGACCTGGAGGTCGCTCGGCGGGCCCTCGAACCCGCAAATGGTCTGCTTCAGCGGACCAGGCCAGGGATGGGTCGGCACGCCCGACGGCGTCTACGTCCTCCGGATGACCGACCTGGGATCGACCTGGAGCCTGGCGTTGCCGAGGCCGGACCTACAACAGGGTGTGCCGCAGGAGACATTGATCGAGTGCGCGGCGCCGCACGCGCTCTGGGTGTTGTTCGTGGGAGGGCAGAGCGCCATGAGCCATAGTCCTTACATTGCCTACGCCACCGTGGATGGATCGACCTGGAAGGCCGTCCTGAAAGAGGCCATGTCGGAGCAGCAGATTCTGCCGGGCGTGCCGGCGGGACCCGACACCTATCCGCCAAGCTTCAGCGTGGTGGACCCGATGGACGCGGTCTTCATCGGCGATGGACCGGCGACCAATGTGGCCCAGTGCGTCATCGCCAGCAATGGCGGCGCCACGCTTCGGCGGACCGGCCGCATCGACAATGCACCCGAAACGTTCGCCGCGGCCTTCGTCAGTGTGACCGCGGGGTGGGTCCTGACCAGGAACGCGGGCGGCGACTACGTGATCGCGGCGACCGCGGACGGTGGCTATCACTGGTCCCAGCAACTGGCCGTTCCCCCAACCTCCGCCGGCTGATGCCGCAGGCACCGTAAAATCCACCACGCGGGGCGTAGCGTAGCCTGGCTAACGCGCATGCTTTGGGAGCATGAGATCCCGGGTTCGAATCCCGGCGCCCCGACATTACTGAAGTAGGCTTGCGACATGCTCCCGGTGCTCGTCGCCATCGCCGCCATCAGCGTGGTGGCCTTCCTCGCCTTCCGCTGGTTCGAGCGCTATCGCTACAGCGACAACTGGCGTACCAGTGAGTTCCGTGGCGTCGCCTTTGGCTTCTTGATGTGGTTTGGCGGCATCTTCGGTCATCGCGTACCGCCGCCCCCTCAAACAAAAGTGGAGCTGGCGACCAAGGCCGAGGAGCCTGAGCCCCCGAGGTCAGGCGGCGCGACGCTCTCGGATCAGGCTGCGGACGATAAAGAGTAGGTTGGCCGGTCGCTCGGCAAGGCGCCGCATCAGGTACGGATACCACTCGGTCCCATAGGGGACGTAGATCCGGACGCGGTATCCCTCGCGCAAGAGCCGGTTCTGCAAATCGCGGCGGATCCCGTACAACATCTGGAACTCGAACCGGTCAGGGTTGATCTCGCGCTCGAGCGCGAAGCGTTTGGTTGCCTCGATCAGCCGGTCGTCGTGGGTCGCGATCGCGGGGTGCACGCCGTTGAGCAAGAGCTCCCGCATCTCGGCTTCGTACTTTGCATCGACGTCGGCTTTCTTCGCGAACGCGACCGTGGCCGGTTCGTCGTATGCCCCCTTGACCAGGCGAACCCGGACCTTCGCCTTGTTGGCGCGCAGCACGTCCTCCGGCGTCCGATACAGATAGCTCTGCAGCACGACGCCGCAATTGGGGAAGCGTTCGTGCAAGCCGAGTACCAGGTCGAGGGTGCGCTGGGTGTATGGCGCGCCCTCCATATCGACGCGCACAAAGTTGTTGAGCTGCTTCGCTCGCTGGAGGACTCTGGTCAACAGCTCCTGGCAGAGCTCGGGCGCGATGTCGAGCCCGAGCTGGGTGAGCTTGACGGAGACGTTCGCATCGAGTTTTTCGGCCGCGATCCGCTCGAACGCCGACAGATAGTCATCCGTGGCGCTCCGCGCTGCTTTTTCTTCGCTGACGTTCTCGCCTAGATGGTCGAGGCTCGCCGACCAGCCGCGACGGTTGACGTCCGTCACCACGCGGACGGCATCGTCCAGCCGGTCGCCGGCCACGAAGCGATAGGCGAGCGAACTCGTGAGGCGCTGCCGGGTGACGAATCGCTGCAGCCCGCGCCGCCGCGATAGAAAAAGAAATGACGCCCTCAGCACGTCAGCCTGGCGGCTCCCAGAGCAGAGCCGCGTCGAACGCGCCATGGACCTCGAGAGCGTTGAGCGCGCGGGCGCGGTGGCTGAGCAGGTTCTTCTCGTCTATCGACAGTTCCGCGAGGATCCGGCCGTCCGGGAGCCGGAAGATGGGGTCGAAGCCGAAGCCGCCGGTTCCCCGAGGTTCCGCCGCGATCGTGCCAGTGAGGATGCCTTCGCCTTCGAAGGTCCGGCCGTCCGGCAGGGCTAGGACCGCGCTGCAATGGAAGCTCGCCGGCGGCGATTCGCGGGCGGCTGGCCCGAGCACCTCCAGCAGCGCCCGCACCAGCGCTGGGCCCTCGCCTTTGTGTTCGGGCCCGGCAAAGCGCGCCGACTGGACCCCCGGCTTGCCACCGAGGCGCGGCACCTCCAGCCCCGAATCGTCGGCGAGGGTCGGCAGTCCGCTCAGCCGCCGCCCGGCGTCGGCCTTCTTGCGGGCGTTCTCGAGGTAGGTCACGCCATCCTCTTCGACATCGAGGACGATGCCGGCCTCCGCCGGCGTCACCAGCTCCATTGACAGGTCGGAGAGGATCGAACGGATTTCGTCGAGCTTGCCCTCGTTCGAGGTGGCGAGCAGCAGCCGGTTCAGTGCAGCTTCAGCGCCTTCTTTTGCGCCTCGACCAGCTCGGCCGCACCTTTGATGGCGAGCTTGAGCATCTGGTCCATCTCCTCTTGCTTGAAGGGCTCCTGCTCCGCCGTGCCCTGGATCTCGATGAATCGGCCGTCCTCCGCCAGCACGCAGTTCATATCGGTCTGGGCCGCGAAGTCCTCGAGATAGTTGAGATCGAGGCGCGGCTGACCCTGGACGATGCCGACGCTCACCGCTGAGACGAAATGCCTGATGGGCAGCACCCGCAACAGGTTTCGCTCCATCGCCTTCTGCAGCGCCAGGTGAAGCGCGACGAAGCCCCCGGTGATCGATGCCGTGCGCGTGCCGCCGTCGGCCTGCAGGACGTCGCAGTCGACCATGATGGTCCGCTCCCCCATCAGCGGCATGTCGATCGCGGCGCGGAGCGCCCGCCCGATCAGCCGCTGGATCTCCTGGGTGCGGCCATCAATCCGACCGGTGCGCGCCTCACGGGCGTTTCGCGTCTGGGTCGCCCGCGGCAGCATCGAATACTCCGCGGTGACCCAGCCTTCGCCGGTGCCCTTCTTATGCGGCGGTGGCTTATCGTCCCAGCTCGCGGTGCAGAGCACGCGGGTATCACCCATGTTGATGATGGCCGAGCCCTCGGCATAGAGATTCACGCCAGTCTCGATCTTTACCGGCCGGATCTGGTCGACCCTACGGCCGTCCGGTCGCGTCTGAGCCAAGGTGACTATCTTCGCAGAGCGCGGATGACCAGGATGCTGGCCTCGAACAGGATGATTAACGGCACGGTGAGCAGCGTCGGGGTGAGCGGGTCGATGCCAGGGGTCACCATGTTCGCGCCGGTGAAGATGCCGAGCCAGAACTTCAATCGGTTTCGCGACAGGAACTTCGCACTCACGATTCCGGCCAGGCCGAGCATGGTCATCGCCAGTGGGAGCTCGAAGGTCACGCCGAAGATCGCGATCAGGATCAGGACGAAGTTGATGTAGTTGCTAGCGATCGGGAGATACTGGACCTCACTGGTCCCGAAGCCAATGAGAAACCGCAGCGCGATCGGCATTGCGAAAAAGGCGAAGCCGATGCCCAGGGCGAAGAGACCAACCGCGGAGCCGACGAAGCCCAGCGCGAAGCGCCGCTCGTTTCGATGCAGGCCCGGAGCAACGAAGGTCCAGACCTGCCAGATGATGATTGGACTGCTCAGGACAAACCCGGTGAAGATCCCGATCTTGAAGTAAAGAAAGACCTTGTCAATCGGGCCGGTGAAGTAGATGGGTTTTCCGGCCCCCAGCACGTGCTTGACCGGACCCAGCACGATCTCGAGCACGAATCCGGAAATGATCAGCCCGATCACCGTCGCGACGGCCCACCCAATCAGCGAAATGATCAGGACCCGACGGAGCTCCTCGAGGTGCTCGATCACGGTCATACGTCGCTCGTCGTCCGGATGAACGACGGTTGGCTTGGCCATGACTGGCGCTGGCGGCGCCGTGGGCTTAGGAGGCCTTGGTGTCGGTCGGCGACTTTACGTCGGTGGCCGGCCGGTCAGGCGCCGGATGGGTCTCAGCCGTGGGCTCGGAGGCGGTACCGCGTTTGATCTCATCCGTCAGGTCCGTCGAGGCCTTGCGGAACTCGCGCATCGCCTTGCCGATCGCGCCGCCGACCTCGGGAAGCTTCCCGGGCCCATAGACGATCAGGACGATCGCCAGGATGATGACGAGGACGTACCAGTGACCAAGAAATGGCATTCAGACTCCCTTTGCGGCTCCATTATACGCCCGCTTCGGAATCGTTCCCTTACGGCCGGCTGAGAACCTAGCTGATCTCTTCCTGAACGGTTACGGAGGTCATGCTGTCGCCCTGCACGATCTTGAGAGCAACGTCCATGCCCGTCTGGACGTAGCCGAACAGGTTGTAACTTTTGGCCAGCTTCTTCGTGTCGTCGACGGTACAGATGAAGAACTGGCTGCCGTTGGTATTCGCACCGGAGTTGGCCATTGCCAGCGCGCCGGCCGTGTACTCGGAGAGCACCGGTTCGTCATTGAACTTGTAGCCCGGTCCGCCCCCGCCGGTGCCCTGCGGGTCACCGCCCTGGATGACGAAGTCCGCGACCACGCGGTGAAACTTGAGACCGTCGTAGAACTGGTTGCGGGCCAAGAAGACGAAATTATTGACGGTGTTGGGGGCCAGCTTGGGATCGAGGCAGAGCGTGATCGTCCCCTTGTTGGTCTTCAATGTGACCAGGAAACGGTGCAAGGTGTTGATCGACATCGGCGGCGCCGCGCTGTAGGTATGTTTCCCGGCGTTGCCCCCGGTCGCGGTCATGACCGGGCCGAAGTTCAAGGCGCCACAGGTCGCCCCCGCGGCGGTCACGACGGGACTCGAGCTTGGCGTCGCCGCCGTGCCTGGGTTGCCGCCCGCATTTCTTCCGACATAAACGATGAAGGCGAGTATAGCGACGGCGACGATCGCCAGGGTCGCGAGCATCTGCGGAACGCTGCGGGGTGACCGTCTCATCCCAGCTCGTCCCAGCAGGGGATGTCGCTGGCGGCCTGCTTCGCGTGATAGGTCAGGATCATCTGCGCGCCGGCTCGCCGGATCCCGAGCAGGATCTCGCGGATGACCCGACGTTCGTCGATCCAACCGTTGGCCGCGGCCGCTTTGACCATGGCGTACTCGCCGCTGACGTTGTACGCCGCGACCGGGACCTGCGTCGAGTCCGCGACCGCACGGATGACATCGAGATAGGCAAGCGCCGGTTTGACCATGACGATATCGGCCCCTTCCTCGACATCGAGGCGCGCCTCGCGGACGGCCTCGCGCGCATTGGCGGGGTCCATCTGGTAGCCACGCCGGTCGCCCACGCGGGGCGCCGAACCGGCCGCCTCCCGGAACGGCCCGTAGAACGCCGATGCGTACTTGGAGGCATACGCGAGGATGGCCCGGTCGCTATAGCCCTCGCGATCGAGAATGGTCCGGATCGCGGCGACCTGGCCGTCCATCATGCCGGACGGGGCGATGACATCGGCACCGGCAGCCGCCTGCGCGATGGCAATCTTCTTATAGAGCTCGAGCGTTGGATCATTGGCGACGGTCTGCCCTTCCAGCACTCCGCAGTGCCCATGGTCGGTGTACTCGCAAAGGCAGAGGTCGGCGATCAGCAGCGCGTCCGGTCCGAAGGCGTCCCGGAGCCGGCGCAGCGCCCGCTGGGAGATCCCATCGTCGTCCCACGCCTGCGAGCCCTGGGCGTCTTTCTCCGCCGGAATGCCGAAAAGAACAAAGCTCTGCACGCCCACCTTCAGCGCAGCCTCAGCCTCACGCGTCATCGAGTCGAGTGTCTGCTGATACTGCCCGGGCATCGCCTCGATCGCCTGCGGCTCGTCGATCGCCTCGCGGACGAACAGCGGGTAAATCAGGTCCGCGGCCGCGATCCGTGTCTCTCGGGCGAGCCGGCGGAGCGCCGGCCTCGACCGTAACCGGCGGGGGCGTTCGATGGGAAACGTCATGCTGGAATTGGAGTCCGGCTGCGCACAATGGCATCGACCAGCCCGCTCGTCGTGTACTCCTGGGCGATGATATCAACCCGCAACCCGAGCTCGCGGGCGGTCTGCGCCGTGATCGGGCCGATGCAGGCAACCAGCATCCGGTCGGGCAACGGGCCCGGCATCGCATCCACGAAATGGCGGACGGTCGACGAGCTCGCGAAGGTGACCATATCGATGTCCGGCAGGCAGGCAGCCAACCGCAGCCGCACGTCTGGGGGCGGGACCGCCCGGTAGGTCTCCAACACATCGACCTGGGCGCCGCGGGCGCGGAGCTGTTCCGGCAGGACGTCGCGCGCCCCGGCTGCCCGGGCCAGCAGTATGTGGGCACGCGGGGACATCGCGGCTGACAGGGCGTCCGCCAGATCCTCCGCGATGAACCGCTGGGGCACCAGCGTCGCCGTCATGCCCGCCTCCTTGGCCCGCGCCGCCGTCTCGGGGCCGATGGCCGCCACGTTGAGTCCAGCCGGGAAATCGCGATGGGCCTCCTGCAGCAGCTCACGCAAGCGGTCCACCCCATTGGCGCTCGTCAGCACCAGCCAGTCATAGCGGCCGAGATCCTGCAAGGCGGCCGGGTCGACCGCGATCGGCTCGATCGCGATCACCGGGCACCGGACGGCTTGCGCGCCAAGTGCCGCCAGGGCATCAGCCAGTGCTGCCGCCTGGCGATCGGCGCGCGTGACCATGACACGCAGCCCCGCCAGCGACGAATCCAGACGCGATAGGAGCCGATTGGCACCCTGCGACTCGAGGCTCGCAGCCACCTCCTCGACCACGTCGGTGTCTTGCCGGCCGCGAGCTCGGGCCCGGATCACGGTCGTGCCGCCTACATCCAGGACAACGGCCTGAAGCGTCAGGTCGTCGCCGTCGATAAGGGCGTAGGCACCCAACGCCGAGAGGCAGCCACCTCCGAGTCGCCGAAGCAGGGCCCGCTCGGCGCGAACGGCGCGGCTCGTCGCAGGATCATCGATCGCCGCGGCCAGCCGAGCAGCCTCGCTGCCCTCGGGCGCCTGGATGGCGAGCGCGCCCTGTCCGGGCGCCGGCAGCATGACGTCGAAGGCCAGCAGCTCGTGCGCCTCCCCGAGGCGGCCCAGCCGCGCGAGCCCGGCGGCGGCGAGGACCAGCGCATCGGCCGCACCCTCGCGGAGGCGGCGCAACCGGGTGTCGACGTTGCCGCGAATCTCGACCGCCTTCAGATCGGATCGCACGGCCGCGATCTGCGCCGCTCGCCGAGGACTGCCGGTACCGATCCGCGCGCCCCGTGGGAGTTGGGCCAGGGTGCTCGGCACTCGGGTGACGAGCACGTCGCGGGCGTCCTCCCTCGGGAGAAATGCCGCCAGGGTCAGCCCGGGGGTCGGCAGCGTAGGGAGGTCCTTGGCTGAATGGACCGCGAGCTCCGCCCGACCGTCGAGAAGGGCCTGCTCCAGGTCCTTCACAAAGACGCCCTCGCGAGGCGAGTTACTGAGTCGCATCGATGGGTGACGATCGCCGTGGGTCGTCAGCGGAGTGAGCGTGAATTCGTGCTCCGGATAGCGTAGCGCGAGCGCATCGGCCACCAGCTGCGCCTGGATGATGGCGAGCGTGCTGCCCCGCGTCGCGAGTCGAAATCTCACTCCAGCGAACCTAGCACACGCCTCCTTCGCAAAGTCTTAGCCTTCCGTTCTGTGGAGAGCCCGGCGGTCGGTGCGGACTGGGAGGCCGAGGCAGAAAACTGGGTCCGATGGGCACGCACGCCAGGATTCGACGCGTACTGGTATTACAGCCCGTCATTCTTCGACGAGATCGTGCCCCCACCCGGGCGGCAGACGCTCGAGATTGGCTGTGGCGAGGGACGAGTCGCGCGGGACCTAAAGAAGCGAGGCCACCAGGTGGTTGCAGTTGACAGCTCGCCCACCCTGCTTCGATACGCGAAGGAAGCCGACCCAGACAGCCGCTACGAACTGGCCGACGCCGCCGCCCTGCCATTCGCCGATGGCAGCTTCGACCTCGTCGTCGCCTACAACAGCCTCATGGACATCGCCGATATGCCAGGGTCCATCAAAGACAGCGCCCGCGTCCTTGATAGCGGCGGCCGGTTCTGCATCTCCGTCACGCACCCCATCAACGATGCGGGGTCTTTTGTATCCGACGAGCCGGACGCCGCGTTCGTCATTCGGGATTCGTACTTCGGCCGGCGGCCATTTGAGGGTCATTTCGAGCGCGACGGAATCCAGATGACCTTCCATGGCTGGATGTATGCCCTCGAAGACTATGCCCGCGCGCTCGAGGGCGCTGGTTTCGTCATCGAACGGCTGCGCGAACCAGCTGCCAGCGATGAAGCCAGCATCCATCGCTTCGCCTACCGGCGCTGGGGCCGGGTGCCGATGTTCTTGCAGCTGCGAGCAATGAAGCGCCAGCTAGCGGTCAGCGCCAGCGTGCCAACAAACTTTCTATAAGCGCCCTCGTTGCGACAGACAGCTGTCGCATCTATGGTGCAGGCTTAAACCATGGCCGCGGTCCAGGTCGAGCGAACAGCGGGGACCCATCGTTTCGAAGCCGCATTAGAAAAGATGCGAGACGGCGTCCAGGCGATGGCCGCCTGGGTTTGTACGGCCGAGGGCGCGGCCCTCGGCGAGGGGCTGATCCAGATCCGCGAAAGCGGCATCGACCCGCTGGAGGCCGTGTTCGCCAGTGGGGTGCGGCGCTTCGACAAGTCCGGTGAGTACGCCGCGGATGGTGCGCTGTCGCTCATCGCCTGGCTGAAGTGGAAGTGCAAGCTCTCAGGCGGCGCTGCCGCGGAGCGGGTCGAGATCGCCCGTCAACTGGAGAAGCTGCCCAAAACCGAGGCTGCCTTCGCCAGCGGCAATCTCGGCTACCAGCACGCGGCGCTGATCGCGCGGACGGCCGAGCACGTCGGGGCGGCCGCGGTGCGAAAAGAAGAAGGCCGATTGTTGCAGGCGGCGCAAACCCATGACCCTGGTCAGTTCCTCGGCGTGACCAAAGACTTCGAGCACCGCGTCGACGCGGAGGGCGCCCTGACCGAGGCCAACCGGGCATATGCCCGGCGATACCTGCACCTGGGCGAGCCGCAAGACGGACTGGTGCGAATCGATGGCCTGCTCGATGCGGAGGGCGGGGCGACGCTGCGCAGCGCGCTGAAGCCCTTCATGAAGCCAATGAAGGATGACGACCGGACCTTCGGCCAGCGGCAGCACGACGCGCTGATCGAACTCTGCCGGCAGCGTGGCAGTGGCAAGCGTGACGGCGCGGGTGGCAAGCGTGACGGCGCGGGGCCTCGGCCGCAGTTGATCATCCGGGCCAGCCTCGACACCCTGGCCGGAATGCCGGGCGCGCCGGCGGGCGAGCTCGACGGCGGCGGCACCGTGCCCGCCGCGACGGTGCAACGCTACGCCTGCGACAGCGCGATCATCCGGATCACGGGCCGCGGCGAGCTCGAGCACGAATTGAGCCATGCCACCCGGACCATCCCGCCGTCGACCCGGCGGGCGCTCGAAGCCCGAGACCAGCACTGTGTGTTTGAAGGCTGCGACCGGCGGCTGAGCTGGTGCGACGGGCATCACCTGGTGTGGTGGATCAAGGGCGGCCCGACGACGCTGCCCAACCTGGCGCTGCTCTGCCGGCCGCACCACCGGATGGTCCACGAAGAAGGTTGGACGCTGGAGCGCCGCGACGGACGGTTCAAAGCCATCCCGCCACCGAGACGAGTCATGCCGAGCTCGCGATCGGCGTGATTAGCTAGCTGCGGCGCCGGACCACGTAGTACGTAAGGGACTCGAGCGCGTCGCGGTAGGCGGAGGGCGGGAAGCTTGCCAGCTCGGCACGGGCCTTGTCGCCGAAGCTCTTCGCGTAAGCGTAGGATTCGTCGATGCCGGGCGAATCGCGCACGATCCGCACCACCTCGGCGTAATCGGCGTCGTCAAGGACGGGCTTGGCGAGGACGGCATCGAGCCGGCCATCCTTGGCTTGGCGCGCGAGCATCAGGGGCAACGTCACGGTGCCTTGCTTGAGGTCGTTGCCGACCGGCTTGCCGACCTCTTCTTCCGTCGCCAGGTAATCCAGAACGTCGTCAGCGATCTGAAACGACATCCCGAGTAGGCGACCGAAACTCCGGATCGCCTCGACCTGACGGTCGTCGAGGCCGCCGAGCACCGCGCCGCAGAACGTCGAGGCGGCCAGCAGCACGGCCGTCTTGCGTTCGATCTTCGCGTAGTACTCGTCGAGCGACTGGTCATAGCGACGCTGGCTCGTGAGCTGCAGCATCTCGCCGAAGCAAATCGTCATCACGGTCTGGGAAAGCACGGCATCGATCTCGGGATTGCCGATCTGCGACATCAGGTTCGCCCCCTTGGCGAAGTAATAGTCGCCGATGATGATCGCCGGATTTGGGCCGAGTGATTCGTGGATGGTCCGCAGTCCGCGACGGGTTGGCGCCCCATCGATCAGGTCGTCGTGGATCAGGGTGGCGTTATGAATAAATTCGATCGCCATCGCGGCCCGGTGGACATCGTCGACGCGCCTGGCGGGGCCCAGGCCCGCCGACAAAAAGACCAATGCCGGGCGAAGCCGTTTCCCACCGGCGTCGAGGATCTGCTCCATCGCTTCGGCGACAGGACCGAGATCCGCACGCACGGTCGCATGTAGCCGCTGCTCGAAATCGTCGAGCTCCGCTCGGATCGGGACGATGAAGTCCGTTCCCGTCATCGTGGCACTCACGCCGCCCCCTCCCGGCCGCTGAGCTCTTCGACGAGCTCGAGCCGGACGGTTGTGATCGGCGGCAGGTCCTGCCCGAACAAGTGGCGCGCGATCTCTGTGAACCGGTCGGGCGATCCGGTGACGTAGATCTGATGCCGGGCGGATTCGTTCTCGGCCGATTCGAGGCCGTTCTTGGCCAGCACGCGTTTGACGCGGGCGGCCGTGGTCTCGGCAGAGTCGACGACGGTCATGCTGCCGCCAGTGATTTTTGTGATGAGCGGCTTCAGCAGCGGATAGTGGGTGCAGCCGAGGATCAACGTATCTGCGTGGTGGTCGAGAATCTCCCGAAGCGCCTCGCGCAGAACCGCCTCGGTCTCAGGCGCGTTGGCCTTGCCGTTTTCGACCAGGTCCACGAGTTGAGGCGCGGCTTTCGGCAGCACGTCGATCGTCGGATTCGCCTCGCGGATGGCGTGCAGGTACTCCTGGCTCTGCATCGTGCCTTCCGTCGAGATCACGCCGACACGCTTGTTCTTGGTCGCGGCCACGGCCGCTTCGGCTCCCGGCGTGATGACGCCGATGATTGGGATGTCGAACACCTCGCGGGCGGTGTTCAGCGCGGCGGCGGTCGCGGTATTGCACGCGATCACGACCATCTTGACGTCGAGCTTCTCGAGAAACCGGATGATATTCAGGGCGAAATGACGCACCTGCGCCTGGTAGCGAGGTCCGTACGGAAAGTGCCCCAGATCCGCAAAGTAAATGGTGGATTCTGCCGGTAGCTGGCGCTGCAACTCGCGCAGGACGGTGAGCCCGCCGACGCCCGAGTCGAAGACGCCGATTGGCCGCGGGTCACTCATGAGGCCACCCCATCTTAACAACGGCTAATCTAATTGGACGCCGGCTGAACTGCGATCGCAATAGGGCCGCGAGTTGATCCTGGCGTCTCGAGCACTGCAAGTGCTGGGCTCACATCGGGTTGTACCCGCGATGAAGCCGCACGTCCGGCGCGGGCGCGCCGCCAGAGAGAAACGCATCGAGCGCGCCAAAGCCCGTCGCGCCGCCCCCAGGACGCAGGCTGCCTAGACTCTGACCTCGAAAACCACCCACCACCGCTGGGTGCTTTGCCCGTCGGTCTTGTTTAGTTCTTTACCGTCCCTGAATACCGGTGGGAACTGAGCGTCCAGAAGCCGTTACAGGCCCAAATGGGAAGACACGATTTCCTCGCCTTTTCCGCTGCGCGACCGGTGACACATTTGGGGCCCCACCAACCCGGGGACCTCTGGTCACTCCCGGCGTTTGTTTGCGCCTAAGGGAGGCCGCAAGATGGGCCGCGCTTGTCCGGCCTGAATTTGGCGTTTGTAAGACTCCCCAACCCGACTGCCTGCGTGCGCGCCATGGCGCTTGTGATCGGGCTGGCGGCTGGCTTCGGCCCGCCTGTCGTTGCCGCCGCTGATAACTTGATCACGATTCCGGCGGTGAGCCAGCAGGACGGCGCGTGGGCGGGGATGCCCCTGGGCAGCTCTGCCACGGAAACCATTGGCGCGGCGGGCTGCGCCATCACCGCTGTGACCATGATGCTGCGCCATTACGGGATCGACACCGACCCGGGGACATTCAATGCGTGGCTCACGGCCAACGGCGGCTATGCCTATGACGACCAGCTGATCTGGGGGGCCGTGACCACCTACAGCGGCGGACAGGTTGCCTTCTCCGGCTGGCTCGGCCCAGACCTGGGCCTGATCGAGCGCGAGCTCGACGCCGGCCGGCCGGTCGTTGCCGAAGTCCAGTTGAGCGGCAACCAGCACTTCGTGTTGCTGACGGGCTACTCGACGGCAGACGGCATTGTGATCAACGACCCCTGGTTTGCCGACAGCGTGCGGTTCTCCGACCGCTATGGCGACCCGGCTACCGGGATCCTCTCGATCCGGACGTTCATGCCGGCCGACGCCGCGCCTCGCCTCGGCGAACGGGACGGCTGGCTTGCCAGTGCCGTAGCCGCCCTACATCTAGCGCAATAACCAGCGCATCCGACATCAAGGGCGTCGTCGTCCGATACTGCGGATACTTCCGTCGAAGCGCGGCGATCGCGCGCTGCTGTTCGGCGCCTTGCGTGACGAGCCGGGCGCGTCCCTGGAGCAGCACCCACCACAACCGGCGCCAATCCTCGAGATATTGATCGACCAGGATCGCCGCCTTCGGATTAGCCCGGATGTTTTTCACGCGGCGCAACCGACCAGGCGCCACGGACTTGGGCTTGGCGTCGATTGCCTGATAGACCCTGTCGCCAACCAGCACGAAGCACACCGGCACGACGGAGGGCTGGGTGCCGTCCGATGTCGCCAGATGCCCCACCCGCGCCCGGGTGATGCGCCGCCGCAAACCAGGATCGATCAGCGTGGTGTCAAGATTAGTCGTGTCTCTCTTTTTGCGCGAGGCGGACGTCAAGGCGTTGCTCACGATGGACGCCACGCTATCGGCCCTCGAGTCCGCCTTTCGCGACTGGGCCGCGGGGCGCGGCGCCAACCAACCGCGCCGGCGAGTGCGGGGCGGCGCCGTCCTCGCCACCATGTCGGCCGCACTGCCCTCGAGCGGCCTGATGGGCTTCAAGGCCTACACCCATGGTGCCAGCGCGGCTCGGTTCTGGGTCACGCTCTTCGACGCAGCCGATGGCCGGCCCCGCGCTCTGATTGAGGCCGACTGGCTCGGGCGCATGCGAACCGGCGCGGTGTCCGGCCTGGCGACGAAGTACCTGGCTCGCCCCGACGCCTCGGTCCTGACGATCATTGGCGCGGGCCACCAGGCGCTGACCCAGGTACTCGCGGTCGCCGCAGTCCGGAAACTTCGCGAAGTCCGCGTCTTCAGCCGCAACGCCGGTCACGCCGCGGCGTTCGCCAACGAGCTCGGCGCCGCGTCAGACGTGCCGGTTCAGCCGATCGCCAGCTTGCGTGATGCCGTCGACGGCGCCGAGATCGTGACGACGATTACCTCATCGGGGCAGCCGATATTTCCGGGCGAGTGGCTGCAGGCCGGGCAGCACCTGAACGTCTGCGGCTCGAACATTCCGGATCGCCGGGAGGTGGACAGTCGCACCATCGCTCGAGCCGACCTGCTTGTGGCCGATGACGTCGACGCGGCCCGCCTCGAAGCCGGCGACCTGATCCTGGCGGAACGCGAGGGCCAGATGAGCTGGGGCCGTGTGAAATCGCTTCGGGAGGTCGTCGCCGGGGCGACCGGTCACCGCCAGCCGTCCGACGTCACCCTCTTCAAGTCCGTCGGGCTCGCGATCGAGGACGTGGCGGCGGCTGCCGTCGTCCTCCAGCTCGCGGAAGCTCGCGGCATCGGCGTGCAGCTCCCGGACTGATCGACCAGAATCGGCATTTGCGTTGACTTTTCCTGACAGTTGTGTTGTATTATTTTTCGCGTACATGAATGTCAGCATCTGGCTACGGGAGCGCCTCGTCGAGTTGGGCGCATCGCTCTGCACCGCGGGCGTCCTGATCGCGGGCCTGGCGATCGGCGTCCCCTTTCTTCGCGAACGAATTGCCGAGACATTCCTCTATAGCTTCTGCTGCGTCAGTGCGGTCCTCCTTCGGGCTGTGCTGGACCTGACGGTGCGGGTAACCGTCCGAGCCGCGCGAGCCGTCTACGCGGCGGCACCTATACCCGAGCCAGCCCTCGATCCATCCCCGGTCTCCTAGCCAGATCGTTATAGCGCTGGTATAACGAAACCGGCGCACCGTGATAAGATGATCCGGCCGAGACATCGGCGACCAAAGGGAGGACACGGATGGGATATTTCAGAGGCGTGGTGCACGGATTGATCATCGGCGGCGCCGTGGCGCTGCTCTACGCACCGAAGCCCGGACGCGAGATGCGCTCGGACCTTTCAGATCGGCTGGACCAGGTGCGCGGCCAGATGCAGCCGGTCATCGACCAGGCCCAGGGCGTCGTCGAGTCGGCGCGGCCCCAGGTCGAGCGCGGCATTTCGAAGGCCCAGCAGCAGGCTCAGCGAATCACGCGGCGCGGCGATGACTCGGCGAGCGTTCCCGGCCCGGGCGTCTAGACCCGACTAGACTTATTTCGTGGCGCTGAAAATAGCGCGCCCCGGTGTGGAAAGGCGCGCGTGATCGGAGAGGGGATCGTCGTCGCGGGGGGCGTACGAACCTCCATTGGCAAATTCGCCGGATCCTTCAAGGACACCCCGACCTCGGACCTGGGGGCGAACGCGATCCGGGCCGCCGTCGAGCGCGCGGGCGTCTCGCCGGACGATGTCGACGAAGTCATCCTGGGGTGCGTCGGCCAGGTCGGCGAGGATGCGTTCAATGCCCGGCTCGCCACGCTGAAAGCCGGGCTGCCGGAGAAGACGACGGCGTTCAACGTGAATCGCCTGTGCGGCTCCGGGCTGCAGGCGATCAATAGCGCGGTCCAGGAACTGCGCACCGGCGAGGCCCAGGTCGTCGTCGCCGGCGGCAACGAGAACATGTCGATCCAGCCCTACCTGCTGCCCCGGTCGCAGGTGGGTTGGCGACTCGGCGAGGCCGCGCTGATCGACGGCACGCTGTCGCTGGTGACGGACCCGTTCGGCCGCTACCAAATGGGATGCACGGCAGAAAAGGTCGCCGATCGCTACGGCGTTTCCCGCGAGGCGCAGGACAAATTTGCGGCCGAGAGCCAGCGACGGGCGGCAGCGGCGATTGCCGAGGGCCGATTCAACGACCAGATCGTGCCGGTCGCCATTCCACAGAGAAAAGGCGATCCGGTCATCGCGAATCTCGATGAGCACCCGCGGGCGAACACGACCCTCGAGTCCCTCGGGCGGCTCAAGCCCGCGTTTCGCGAGGGCGGCAGCGTAACCGCCGGCAACTCGTCGGGCATCAATGATGCTGCCGCTGCCGTGCTCGTCATGACAAAGGCCAAGGCCGATGCGCTGGGCGTCACGCCGCAGCTCGAATGGGTCGCCGACGCCGTCGCCGGGATCGCACCGGAGATCATGGGGGTCGCGCCAATCTTCGCTGTCCAGAAGCTGCTCAAGAGAGCCGGCTTGACGATCAACGACATCGACCTGATGGAGTTGAACGAGGCCTTCGCCGCGCAGGCCGTCGCGGTCATCCGGGAGCTCGAGATCGATCCTGAAAAAGTGAACCCGAACGGCGGTGCCATTGCCCTTGGCCACCCGGTCGGCGCCACCGGCGCCATCCTGACCGTCAAGCTGGCCTACGAGCTCAAGCGCCGGCAGGCCGAGTGGGGCATCGTGACCATGTGCATCGGCGGCGGCCAGGGCATCGCCACGCTGTTCAGGAATCTGAACTAGCTCCAAGCCGACTGCACGGGACCGCCCGAATATCCGTTGTATTCGGAGGCATGTCCCGACTGATCAGCCGCCCGGTCATCCTGGCCCTCACCATTGCGCTCTCGGTGGTCGCGCTGCTGCGGTTCAACGTGCCAACCACCATCCTGGTGATGGTCGTCGGCGTCACCACGGCCGTACTGGTCGGCCGCCACCAGGCCGGATTGTTCAAGATTCGGATCCGTCCGCGCGGCCGGCGCGAGCCGGTCTGGCAACCGAAGAATCACCACAAGGAGCTGCCGGCGCCCGCCAATGACCCGGTGATTACATTCGCCGAGCCAGTGGTCGAGCTCTTCGCTTCCCGGACGCCTCCGCTGGCGCATCTGCAAATGAGTTCGACCGAGCGCAGCGAGCTCGACGGTTTTGCGCTCGGCCGCACCCGGCGGATCATCGAGGCGCCCGACCTGCTCTCACACGCCGCGGCCGACGCTGAGTCCTGGCCGTTTGTCGAGGCGACGGTCCAAAAGACCCTGGCGCTGGCGCGCTCGCGCGGCGTCCAGCTGGATCCGGGGGGTCAGCCTCGCCTGACACAGGCGCTTGCGATGAGTGCCGTGCACGGCGTCTTGCTCGCCGAATGGCGGCAGCTCGAAGACGGTCAGACCATCTGGGACGGCGCCAGCGCCCGGATCCGTGCCTCGGATGCCTTCACCATCCAGCACATCACCGAGGCCATGGAACGGCGCCAGTTGCCCGAACTCTTTGCCGGCATCGCTCGCCGACCGCCGGACTTCGAAGTCCGGCTGCTCCTGCCGTACGCGCTGGCGACCGCATTTTACCTGCGGTTGCGCGGCCCCGCACCGAACGCCTCCGCCGCCTGAGCCTGTCCGGGGTCACCGGATCAGCGCGACGCAACGCGGGCCGGCAGTTCCTCGTGTCGTGGGGCGGTAAAGCGCACGAAGGACCGGTCGCCGATCCATTGCGTCGGCGGCGCCGCCCACCATTTCGCCATGTTGTTCAGGGCGACGGCGTACTGGGCACGCAGGCGCGAGAACGCAACCCATGACTCTTCCGGCCCCAGCAGCGACCAGCCTGCCGCCGCCAGTGCCTCCCTCGCCTGGTCGAACTCATAGCGCTCGACCCCCGGATCGTGGTCGCGCTCGATTCGGAAGAAGCGGGCCAGGTCTTCCACTAAGTGCGTCCCCATCGCGAACATCATCTTGGCCTGGCCGTGCGGACCGTCGACGACCGTGGTCAGCACCAGCGTCGTCGCGTCCAGGACGGCGCCCAGCGCGCTGACCCACGACTCGTTGTCGTGTGAGGACCGGAAATAGGCGAGGACGGGATAGGCCAGATGGCTGTCGAGGACTTCGGCGGCCCACTTCTCCCAATCACCAAAGAGCCGTGGCAGATCATCGAGCATTCCCAGCTTGGACATCGTCTCCAACAGGTTGACACCCGATGGCGGCGCTCCGGCCCTTGCGTCGAGCGTGACAATCAGGATTTCGCGGCGCTGGAAGGAACCGTAGAGCGAAAACAGGAAGCTGATGGCCAGCGCGATGGTGCCGAGTCCAGTTCCGCCCGCTGTCAAGGCCAGCGCCCGACCCACCCCGGAAGAGGCCACGAAGTCGCCGAAGCCGATGGTCAGCACCGAAGTGCCGGCAAAATACAGCGCCGTCGGAAAGTCCTGCACAACGGGATGCAGTTGGGACCGCAGTCCATAGAAGATCAGGCCGTAGCCGAGGACGAGCCCGCTCAACCATAGGACGAGCAACACCACCACGACGAGCGGGGCAAAGACCCCGAGGAGTCGCTCCCTTTCGCCGGACGAGCCCGTCCTCAGCGCGATCGCACGCCAGGTGCGCCATCCGGGACGGACGACCCAACGCGTGAGGCGATAACGGGCTGGCGTGGACCGCGGGACGACTACGCTCTGAAAGACATCGTTGAGGATGTAGAAGACCACGGCGATCCCGAGGATGACCACGAGCGTATCGAACATGAGGGCCATACTACTTGCCTTAAGGGCTGGTGCCGGGACAGGGACTCGAACCCTGACGCCCTTACGGGCAGGCGATTTTAAGTCGCCAACGTCTACCTATTTCGTCATCCCGGCGCGAGCCACATTGTAGGGCGACTGCCCTTGTTTTTCGGCGCCTGATGCGATAGGCTGCCTCACCTGCAATGGAACGCCGGGTACTCCGTTTGGCTGCGTTCGTTCTGGCGGCCGGTGCGCTGAGTAGCACTCTCGGTTCGGCGTCGCCGCGCCAGCCGGACGCCGCCAACGCGATCCACGTGTCCCTGACGGCCGGGCTGCCGACTGACAGTCCCGATCCTCGACCGGTACGCATCTTCCCGACGACGCCTTCGCCGCCGCCGTCGGCCATACCCACGGCCACCCAGACCGTGGTGCGGCCTGCTCCCGCCGTCCGGGCGATCCCGCTTCCGGCGATCGAGGCCCACGAGGTCGCCCTCATCAATCTGGATACGGGCCGCTTTCTCTGGCAATCGAATGCGCACGCCGCCTGGGCACCCGCCAGCCTGACGAAGATTTTTACGGCGATGGTCGCCGTCGACCTGATGGGTATGAACGCCACAGTCACGGTCCCGGCTTCCATCCGGCAGCTGCCGGCCGACTCGACGTTCATGGGATTGACGCCCGGAGAGCGGCTCACGGTCCGGGAGCTCTTGGACGGCGTCTTCCTGGCATCCGGAAATGATGCCGCCGAAACGCTCGCTTCAGCCGTCACCTCGCGGTCGGCGTTTGTCGCCGACATGAATGCGAAGGCGGCTCGGCTTGGCCTGCGCGCCTCCCACTTCACCAACCCGACCGGCCTCAGCGAGGCCGGGCTCTACTCATCGGCATATGACCTGGCGCTGGCCGCCACCTATCTCGAGTCGCACTACCCGGGTCTCGCCGGCATCGCCGCGACGGCTGCGCTGACGATCCCGGCGACAGCGACGCACAAGACGTACACGCTCGTCAATATCAACAAGCTGCTGCGAACCTATCCCGGCACCTATGGACTGAAAACCGGTTGGACCGAGGTTGCGCTGGGGTGCCTGATCACGGCGTCGAGCCGCGGCGGCCACCGGCTGCTCGCGGTGCTGCTGGGCGCACCGAACGGCACCGCCTACGACGAGATGCCCAAGGTCCTGGACTACGGATTCGAGCTGCTCGGCGTCCTCCCGCGACCTGCGACGTCCGTCACTGTGCCTTAGCCGGCCGCCCCTCGCATCCACGTCCGTCGACTCACCGTCAGCGCCAGGGCGCCGGCGCCAAAGACCAGCGCCGCCAGGCCGACGAATCCACCGAGCACCGGCAGGAGTCCCACCACGGTCAGGACAAAGAGCCCACCGAGGAGCGCGAGGGCGTCGTGATAGCCGGCCCAACCGAGCCGAGCGAACAGTAGCCGTCCTACGAGGAACCCGGACACGACATAGCCGACGGCCAGCACCAGAATCCAAATCGGCAGCAGCAGGACCCCGAGCCACCAGCCGCCGATGATGATGCCGACGATAAAGACAATCAGCGCGACGATCGGCGGGATGATCAGGATTGCCGCGCCGATGCCGAGACTGGGCCACGGCTGAGCCCGCAGCGTGTCGATCGCCCGGCTGCTGATGCCAGGCAATAGAAAAATCAAGATCACGCCAAGCGCGAAGATCCCGATCAGCTCCCGCAGCCAATCCAGAAAGCCGTTCCCTGCGCCGCGGCTATCCGTGGGCGCATGCCGGGTGGTCGTCCCGGCGACCCGCGCGCCATTCACCAGCTCGACCGAATTGCTGCTGGTGTAGTCGAGGTTGCCGCCGATCTGGGCGCCGTCCAGCTTGAGATGGTCGACCCTGCCGCGGACGTCGCCACCGACGCGATTGCGTAGTGTCAGGTTGCCCGAGGACATTTGGACCCGGCGAGTAATTGGGGCGGACACCGTCGCCATTCCGCCGGCCACCACCAGGTCGCGGCCGATGGTGGCGCCTGATCCAATGTCGATCGTGCCGCCCGTCGCGACAATGTCATGGTCGACCGGCCCGTTCAGGGTCAGGTTGCCGCCGGCCGCGATGATGCTGCCACCGACGTGACCGGTCACGTTGACGGTGCCGCCGCCGACGACCAGGTCGCGCGTGATATTGCCCGAGACGGTGATGGTTCCGCCGCCGGCGATGACGTTGCCATTGACCGTCCCTTCGATGCTGATCGTGCCCGCTCCCGCGTAGATATCGTCGTTGACCGTTTCAGTGCGACCAACGGTGACGTCGGTGCCCTGCCGCAGATCGGCCGCCGCTGCGGTGAGCGGCAACCAGACGAACAGTCCAGCGACGGTGATCGATGCGCCGAGTGTCGTCAACCACCGCCGGTGCATCGCGTGTTTGCGTGCCATCCCGTACCCTCCTCTCGGTTGGGAGCCGACCCTAGGTTGCATTCTCCCACCCGGCGAACGGTTCGTCGAGTCGGCGCGCGACTCCCTAGCCGACGGCCGCCTCGGGTTCCGACGCCGGAACCTCACCCATGGTGGGCGGTCGCTGTGCCTGGCGAGACCGCAGGGGCACGTCGGGCATGAACAGCGAGGCAACCAGCGCAATCGCTGACAGCGCAATCGCGATCAGGAACAGGTCGTGGAGTGTGAGCGCCAGCGCCTGTCGCACGGCGTGAAGCGCCTGATCGTAGAGTGGCGCGAGTTGGGGAGACAGCCGTGCCCTGTTCGCGGCGATCTGCGCCGGATCGAGCAGCTGGTTCGGGTTGCCGGCCGACTTCCCCAGGACATTCAGGAACGCCGCGGGAAGGTGGACCTTGGCGATTTCGGAAGCGATGGCCGAGGGAAGCCGCTGCGCGAGGATGCTGCCGAGGACGGCCGAGCTCACGGTCCCGCCTACGTTGCGCCAGAACTGGATCTGGCTGGTCCCGACGCCGAGGTACCGCTGCGGCAGGGCACTCTGGACAGCATTGATATAGAGGGGCATGGTGACGCCGAGCCCCAGGCCAACGAGGACGATATCGATCGTGATCGACATCTGCGAGGTCGACGTCGTGGTCTGCGCCAGCAGGTAAATCCCGATCATCATCAGCGCCACGCCAATCGTCCCCAGGTAGTGATAGTGCTTGATCCGGGGGATCAGCTGTCCCGACAGGATGCTGGCCACGATCAGGCCGAGCATCATCGGCGTGAGCAGCAGGCCCGAGTTGGTGACACTGGCGCCCAACACCCCCTGAAGCTCGAGCGGGACGAAGATGATCATGCCGAACATGCCGAGGGCGGCGAAGAAGCCGACGATCATCGAAACCGCGAAGGCGCGGTTCTTGAACAGGTTGAAGGGCACGATCGGCTCCTTGACGCGTTGCTCGATCAAAAAGAACGCGATCAACATCGCCACGCCGAAGCCGAGCAGGCCGAGCACTTCGAATGAGGTCCACCCCTGGTCTTTTGCCACCGAGAGCGCGACCAGCACCGGGATCAGACCGGCGGCGAGCGCCGCGGAGCCGAGGAAGTCGATGTCGCGCCAGGAGGCCTTGGTGCGCACGAAGGGCAGGAAGGCGGTAACCACGAGGACGCCGAGCAAGCCGACCGGCAGGTTGACGTAGAACACCCACCGCCAGCCGAGGTTGTCGGTCAGAAAGCCGCCGACCACCGGGCCGATGATCGAGGAGAGACCGAAGACGGCACCGAAGAGGCCCTGGATGCGCGCCCGCTCGGCCGGCGAGTAGATGTCGCCAAGGACGGTGAACGCCGAGGCGAAAAGCATGCCGCCGAAGAGACCCTGGATGATCCGGAAGACGATCAACTGGGTCATGTCCTGGGCGACGCCGCAAAGGGCTGAGGCTGCGACGAAGCCGATCATCCCCGCGATCAAAAAGGGTTTACGGCCGAAGAGGTCACCCAGCTTGCCAGCGATCGGAACCACGACCGTGGAGGCGACGAGATAACCGGTGATCAGCCAGGAGTAGCGATCGAGACCGTTGAGGTCGGCGACGATGCGCGGCAACGCGGTGCCGACGATCGTCTGGTCGAGAGCGGCGAGCAAGAGCGCGAGCATCACACCGATGGTCGCGAGGACTTTGATTCTTGTGGTCAGTTCACCTTGTGGCATGGGTTTTTCCCTCCTCGACGGCCATCGCCTGGATGAGGCGCAGGCACAGATGACGTAGTTGAATCAGCTCCGACTCTTTGAGGCCCTGGGTCAAGGCGGCCTGGACGCTCGCGGTCTCCCGCCACAGTGTCTCGATGCGTTGGCGGCCCTGCTCAGTGAGCTCGGCGTAGACGGAGCGCCGGTCGGTCGGATCGTCGACGCGTTTGACCAGGCCGTCGCGCACGAGGTTGTCGACGAGGCCGGTCACCGTTCGCGGCGTGACGTCCAGCATTTCAGCCAGCTCGCCCATGGCGAACCGCCCGCTCGCCTGGTGCTTCAGGCGCATCAGGATCTGGAACCGGCCCTCGCTGAGCCCGAACCGCTCCGCCCAGCGCTCCATGGTCACGTGGAGCTTCTTTCCCAGGATTCGAACGGCGGCCAGCGCCTCCGTTCCCGGTTCGACGTTTCGGCCTTGCCTCGCCAGGACCTCGCGAACTCGCGGGTCGTAGAGGTAACCGTCCAGGTCCTTCTGGAGGTCGGTATGGTCGTGATCGATCCCAGAAGTGAGTTGGCTCATATTTACAGAGCACATTATTACATAGCTCAAGAAACAGCGCAACCCGCAATTGATGGAGACCCGGTGACGGGTGGGGGGCGCCGCCCGGCGGCGCCCCCAGGTCCTAAGCGACGGGCGCCACTTCCTGGTACGCCTGATCCCCTGCCACCGGCTCGGCCCGCGTGGCGCGAGCGCGGACGCCCAGGACGCCAACCGCGGCGACCACGACGACGACGATCCCCAGGGCCATGCTCGGCCGCATGGCGTCGACGAACGACTGGGTGAAGACGGCATGCGCCAGCCGCTCCAGCTGTTGCACCACTTGCGCCGGGACATCGGCTGGTAGCTGCAGGCTGCCGCCCGTCTGGCCGCGCCCGACCTGGAGGCCACGGCTCGCCGCCTGGCTGAAGCCATCGATGAAGCGAGCCCGGAAGAGCTCCGGCAGCTGCGACGCGTAGCCGACGGCGTGGTCGTGCAGGCCCGTGGCCAGCCGGTTCTGCAGCACGGCACCGATCGCCGCGCTCCCAATCACGGTGCCCAGCTCCTGCACCGTGCTCAGCACGCCGGACGCGACGCCGGCCAGCCGCGGTTGCAGGTCACGCGTCGCCAGGCTGTAGACGGGCGTCCACACTCCCGCAAGGCCAAGCCCACCGACGACCAGCCCCGGGACGAAGCTCCAACGATTGGCGTCCACCTGTACCCTCCAGGCGATGTAGGCCATCCCGATCGCGAACAGGGTCAGCCCGATCATCAGGATGTATTTGCCGAAGCGAGCAGCCAGCGGAGCCACCACTCCCGAGAACAACATCATCGTCAGCGCCATCGGCGCCATTGCAATGCCGGCGTCGAAGGCGCTCAGCCCGAGCACAGATTGGAAATAGATCGTGATGGGTAGGAAGACGCCCACCATGGTGAAGCCCATCGCCATCAGGACGACCGTCATCAGGGTGTAGTTGCGGTCCTTGAAGACCGCGAACGGGAGGAGCGGCTCCTGGTCCTGGCGCCGCCACTGGATGACGAAGAAGAGCACGAGGACCGCGACGCCGGCCGCGATGATCTCGGGGATCGTGATGCCCGCGGAGACGGTCCCCCAGTTGTAGCGCTGTCCCTCGATCAGGCCGAAGATCACGCCGAACAGGCCAACCGTCGCCAGCGCGACACCAACGAAATCGAGGCGGTGCCGGCGGCCCGGACGCAGATCCGGCACCAGCGCTAGCGCCAGGGCGACGATGATCAAGCCGACTGGCAGGTTGACATAGAAGATCCAGCGCCACCCGAAGTTCGAGACGATGAACCCGCCGACGATCGGGCCCGCCAGCACCGCCAGCCCGGCCAGCCCGCCGTAGATCGCGAAGACGCCGCCCCGCCGCTCCGGTGGAAAGATCGTGGTCATGATCGGCAACCCCTGGGGCGCCAGGATGGCCGCGCCGAGACCCTGGGCGCCGCGGGCGAGGATCAGCTGGGTTGGGTCCTGAGCGAGACCGCTGAGCGCCGAGGCCACGGTGAAGATGACCACGCCGGCGATGAACATGTTTCGCGGACCGAAGATATCGCCCAGGCGTCCTGAGGTGATCAGGAGCACGGCGTACATCAGGCTGTAGCCGTTGAGCACCCAGAGGATCTGGTCGAGCGACGCGTGCAGGTCGTCGACGATGCTCGGGATCGCGACATTGACGATGGTCAGGTCGAGCAGCGTCATGAAGAGACCCAGCGCGAGCACGGCGAGCGCCAGCCAGGGCGCAGATGGTCGGCGATTCTCAATCATGGTTGGGTACCCCCGTTACCAAATTTTGCTGTTCGACAAAGAACCGGCGCAATTCCTGCGCCACGCGGTCGGGTTGTCCGCGGCGATCCGTATTGCCTGAGGCCTCATGACCGAGTCCGGGAAACCTCACACGTGTGACATGCGGCAGGACCTTCTCGAGGGCATCGACGGCGCTGGTCAAGTACGCGGGGCTTTTGCTCCCGCCGAGCAACAGCACCTCAGCGCGCACCGCCCGGAACTTCTCCAACGCCCCGTCCATCTCGATCACGAGCTGAAAATCATAGTGCAGTGTCGGAGCCAGCATCCTCATCGTGACGTCGTCAGCGCCGGCCTTCTTTTCCTCGCTGGCCATCATCATCGTCGTCAGCCGCTCGAGCAGCCAGCGGGGCATGAGATTGAGCATCGGCGGCCCCATCTCCGCGCCTTTCATGCCGGTGACCATGGCCGCAGCGATATGGCCCTCGGCCAGCTCGTTGTCGAAGCGCGTCAACCAGCGGGTCGGCGCCGAGCCGTTAACCATGAGCGGCGGTTCGAAGATGGCGGCCTTGTGAATGGCCGGCAGGGTGAGGGCCGCCTCGAGGCAGATAATCGCGCCCGAGCTGACCCCAAAGACAAAGTGCGCTCCGGTCTTGCTGAGAAGGGCGTCCAGATCTTCGACGTCTTCCTGAACGCTGTAGTCCCTGCCATATGCTCCGCTAAGACCACGGCCACGGCGGTCCGACAGATAAACGGTGTACGTGTCGGCCAGCGCCTCAGCGAGCTGCATGTGGCTCTGGGCCGACTCCATGGCGCCGTGGAGCACGACCAGCCCCGGGCCTCGGCCGAGCTGACGGTAGCCGATGGTGGTGCCGTCTCTCGAGACGACAGAGCCCGTCGTGTACTGGCTCGGTCCGGCCACGATTGATCGATCGTTCACGATGGTTTTCGACATGGGGTTCAAAGCTCCTTCCTTGATGACGCGACGGGAGCCTGGCTATACTCCAGGTTGCGCGCCCTTGAGCGCCAGGTTCCGCTGTGGGACTGACTCGAGGAACACGACCTCTGACGGAGTGCTCAGAACACTTCGCCGGAGGTCGTTGTGTTTCATTCCTTCTCACCTCCTTGTTCTGGGTTTCCGAGTCGGGCGTCAACGGCCTTCATCTCGTCGTGCGTGATCCACAGCGTGCCGCCCTGAATGTCGCGGATCAGGTTGCGAACCCACTCGAGCTCGGCGCGGTTCATGGCTGCGCCATACTCGGCCTCCACGAGGAACAGACGGGGGATTCCCATGTCTTTGGTCCAGTGCTCCAGGCCCATCTCGGTCTCCGCAATCTGGCTTTCGAGCATGGTGGCCCTAACCTGAAGCAGGCGGACGACCTCCTCCTTGTCGAGCGCGGCGAAGAAAGCCAATGCCGCGGCAAACTGCGGATACTCGTTCACCGGCTGCGCCAGCAACTCGCGCAGCCAGCCTGTGATCTCCTCGCGACCGGTCTTCGTGATCGCGTAGACCGTCCGTTCCGGCCGGCGACCTTCTCGGCTTGGTGCCTGTGACGTGATGAATCCACCCTCTTCTAGACGTTCGACGGTGTCGTAAATCGACCCACCTTTGAGCCGGATCACCAGGTCGTGGCCCCGCTCCTTCATCTTCAATTTCATTTCGTAGGGATGCATCGGGTGCTCCATGAGGAGGTTCATGACGGCCAGCGCCAGCGGCGTCCGCGGCAGCTCTCTTTTGCTCTTCATGGTTAGTCGATGTCGACTATACTACATCGACCAATCGACGTCAACTAATTCCAGGAAACGGGTCTTACAGCATCCTTACTGAGTTCGGGGAGGATATACGGGACGTGAGCCCGGCGCCGCGGCGGATCCTGGTCGTCGACGACGACCCCATGGTCGCCACCACGATCCAACGCGTCCTCCGCCCGGAGGGCTACGACGTCGATGTCGCGCTCGGCGGGGAGGCGGCGCTCCAGCAGGCCCACGCCCACCGGCCCGACCTGGTCGTCCTCGACCTGATGATGCCCGGCATCGACGGCCTCGAGGTCTGCCGCCAACTCCGAGTCAATGGCAGCCTGCCGATCCTGATGCTGACCGCCCGCAGCGGCACCGCCGACCGGGTGCGCGGGCTCGACACCGGCGCCGATGACTACCTCGTCAAGCCGTTCGCCTACACCGAGCTGCTGGCCCGTGTCCGCGCGCTCTTGCGACGCGCCACGCCGCCGTCGACGCTCTTGCAGTTCGCCGACCTGACCCTGGAAGTTGAAACCCGTGAGGTGCGCCGCAGCGGCCGGCTCGTGCAGCTCACCGCGAAGGAGTTCGCGCTACTGACGCACTTCCTGCGGCATCCTCGGCTTGTGCTGACCCGCGACCAACTGCTCAGCGCCGTGTGGGCTGACGAAGAGACCGACGACAACGTGGTCGCGGTTTACATCGGCTATCTGCGAACCAAGCTCGACGGCGCCGGTGAGCCCCGGCTGATCCAGACCGTCCGCGGATTCGGCTACAGCCTGCGCGAGGCGTGACGTGTCCTTCAGGCTTCGGCTGACGTTCTTCGGCGCGGCCCTCGTGGCCCTGACGTTGATGGCCTTTGGCTGGCTGGTCTACACCCTCGCCACGAACACCCAGGGCACGACCCAGGACGACGCC
>DATNMH010000024.1:0-15667 GCA_035602395.1 Candidatus Acidiferrum sp. | reverse complement strand
CGGGGTTCAGCGCGAACTGGACGTTGCAGCCACCCTCGATGCGCAGCGCGCGGATGATGCGTAGTGCCGCCGAGCGCAACATCTGGTACTGCCTGTCGGACAGGGTCTGGCTGGGTGCAACCACGATGCTGTCACCGGTATGGACGCCCATCGGGTCGATGTTTTCCATGTTGCAGACGGCGATGCAGGTGTCGTTCGCGTCCCGCATCACCTCGTACTCGATCTCTTTCCAGCCGGCGAGCGAGCGCTCGACCAGCACCTGCCGGATGGGGCTGGCCGCGAGCCCGTCGCGGACCACGGCTTCGAGTTCCAGCGGACTTCCCGCCATCCCGCCGCCGGTGCCGCCGAGAGTGTAGGCGGGTCGCACCACCAGGGGAAACCCGATCGAGGCCGCGAAGTCGCGGGCCGCCTCGATCGTGGTGACGGTGGCGCTATCCGGCACCGGCTCGCCGATACGCACTAGGACGGCTTTGAAGGCTTCCCGATCTTCCGCTTCCCGGATCGACGCGAGCGGCGTCCCGAGGACACGGACCTCGCACCGTTCGAGCACCCCGGCATCGGCCAGCGCCACCGCCAGGTTGAGCCCGGTCTGTCCACCGAGGGTCGGCAGTAAGCCATCAGGCCGCTCGCGCTCGATGATCGCCGTGATGGCCTCGACAGTCAGCGGCTCGATGTAGACACGGTCGGCGATGCCCTCGTCGGTCATGATGGTCGCGGGATTGGAGTTCACCAGGATGGTGCGCACGCCTTCTTCACGAAGCGCCTTGCAGGCCTGGGTTCCCGCGTAGTCGAACTCGGCGGCCTGGCCGATCACGATCGGCCCCGAGCCGATGACCAGGACGCTGCTGGGACGGCGGACCGGCTCCCGCACCGTGACCGGCGCTGCTTGGATACCTCGCACCAGGTCAAGGAACTCGTCGAAGATCACCTGGTTGTCCTGGGGACCGGCTGCGCCTTCAGGATGAAACTGCACGGATCGGACCGGCAGGCGGTCGTGCACCAGGCCCTCGACTGAGCCATCGTGCAGGTTGCGATGACTGACGCGAAAGCCGCTGCTGGCGGGCAGGCTGTCGGCATCGACCTCGAACTCGTGATTCTGCGAGGTCATGGTCACCCGGCCCGTCCGCAGATCGAGCACTGGGTGGTTGCCGCCATGGTGGCCGAATCGCAGTCGCGAGGTGCGGGCGCCGGCGGCCTGGCCGATCAGTTGATGCCCAAGGCAGATGCCCAGCACCGGAAGGCGCCGGATGAGCTGCCGGGTCATCGCCACTGCGGCTTGCAGTTGCGAAGGGTCGCCTGGGCCATTCGAGAGGACCACCGCGTCGGGCCGGCGCGCGAGGATCGTGTCGACGTCGCTATCGTGCGGGAGGACCTCGACCTCCACGCCGCGCGAGCGCAGCGATCGCAGGATGTTGCGTTTGACACCGTAATCGACGACTACGACCTTGAGCCCGGTCCACTGGCGCAAGCCCCCACCCTGCCCTGTCCCGGAGGGGGAGGGAGAAAGGAGCGCCGGGTCGAGCGTTTCTACGACGTCGCTGAATCCTTCCGACACCTGGCGCACGAGGTCTTGCTCCTCGAGTCTCGTCACGCGGTGGACGCGCTCGTGTAGCGTGGCGAGCTCTTGACCTGGCCCGATGATGGCCCGCTGGGCGCCAGTTCCTCGCAGGTGCCGTGCGAGCCGCCGCGTATCGCATCCGGTCATGATCGGAACGCCGTAGCCATCGAGCCACTCAGCCAGCGACTGGTGACTGCGCCAGTGCTGTTGAAAGGTGCTGAGCTGCCGGGTGATCAAGGCTCGAACCCAGGGGCGACCTGACTCCTGAAAGTCTGGGGTCGCGCCGTAGTTGCCGATCAGCGGATAGGTCATGACGACCATCTGCCCGGCGTACGAGGGGTCGGAGAGCACCTCCTGGTATCCGGTCATGCAGGTGTTGATCACGACCTCGCCCGTGGCCTGGGTCGCCTGGCCGCCCCGGTCACCGAGCACGGTGAATCCGTCCTCGAGGACAAGGACCATCGAATCAGGCATGCTGCACCACGCGCTCGGTCACGACCTGGCCGCGACAGATTGTCATCATCACGCGTCCGCGCAATCGGCGACCCTGGAATGGCGTGTTCTTGCCGCGACTCTTGAAGGACGACGCATCGACCGTCCACTGTTCGTTGGGATCGATCAGGATCCATTCGTCCTCCAGCGATTGGCCGATGATCTCTCGCGGTCGGGCTACACAGGCGCGGTAGACGACGCGACCGTCAAAGCCGAGCCCGAGGATCACCCCCACGGCCGTCTCGAAGCCATGGAAGCCGTTCGCGCCGGCCTCCTTCGCCGCCGGCTCATGCGGCGCGTGGTCGGTGGCGATCACGTCGATCACGCCATCGACGAGGGCCTGACGCAGGGCATCCTGGTCATCGGGCGACCTCAGCGGCGGATTGACATTGCCTTGCTGGCCCATGGCCCGCGCATCCTGCTCTGTCAGCGCGAGGTGGTGCGGCGTGACCTCGGCCGTCACCCGCCACCCCTCGGACTTCGCCCAACGAATCAGGTCGATCGCGCGGCGCGTGCTCACATGCTGCACATGGAGGCGCGCGCCCGGGATGTTGACCAGGGCATCGAGGGCATCCGAAACCGCAGCGGCCTCGGCATCAGGGCCGTTCCCCAGTTCTTCGGCCTGGGCGTGGATCAAGACCGGGAGCCCGGCTTCGGCGGCTGCCTCGAGGGCACGGCGAAGCACGTCGGTGGTCATCGCATGCCGCCCATCGTCGGATAGCGCGACCGCCCCGGCCGCCTTCAGCGCGGCCGGGTTGGTACATTCACGACCTTCGAGGCCAACCGTGACGGCTCCGACGAAACTGATCCGAATCGGCAGCGCCTCGCTCCGCGTTACCAGGCTCCGCAGTCCTGCGGGGCTGTCCGTCACCGGGTCGGTGTTCGCCATCGCCACGACGTGGGTGAAACCGCCGATGGCTGCGCTGGTCGCTCCTGACAGCAGGGTTTCCTTCTGCGGGAAACCCGGATCGCGCAGATGCGCGTGCAGATCCATCCACCCAGGCGAGAGCACGAGCCCGGTCGCGTCGCGATCGGGGGCGCCCTCCGCGTTGACCTCCACGGTTTGCGGCATCGAGAGACCGTCCGGTCCCAGCACGCGGACGTGATGCAGACGCATCAGCCTTCCGACCGCTCGAGAATACGCACCGAGTCTTCCCCGTCGGTTTCGCTCAGATGGACCTCGACCCACTCCTGCCGCGAGGTCGGCACGTTCTTGCCGATGTAGTCGGGGCGGATCGGCAGCTCGCGATGCCCACGATCCACTAACACGGCCAGCTGGATCTGGGTGGGGCGACCGGCCTCGATCACGGCGTCGATCGCGGCCCGCACCGTCCGCCCGTTGAAGAGGACATCGTCGACCAGCAGGACCGGACGGCCATCGACCGCAACCGCGGGCAAGCCCCCACCCTGACCTCCCCCGCCAGCGGGGGAGGGTCTCTGCGAAAGCGTAAATGCTTTCGGCAGGTCGTCGCGATAGGGGCGCACATCGAGCGCCGTGACCGGCAGACGGACGCCTTCGAGCTGCTCGAGAGTGGCCGCCAACCGCTCGGCGAGCGGCAGACCGCGGGTAACGATGCCCAGTAAGCTCAGTTGTGCGAGGTTCGGCTGGCGCTCGATGATCTCATGGGCGATCCGACGCCAGGCGCGACGCACACCTTCGGCGTCAAGGATCACCGCCTTGGCGGGTGGGGTCTGCAACATCACGGCTCCATTGCCCAGTCGAGCACCGCCATCCGGATCCAGAGGCCGTTGCGAGCCTGACGGAAATAGGCGGCCCGCGGGTCGGCATCGACCAGGGGATCGATCTCCCCCACCCTAGGTAGCGGGTGCATCACGATGGCGTGTTCCGGCAAGCGATCCATCAGGTCGACGGTCAGGACGTAGATGCCGCGATACCGCTCGTATTCGTCGGGCGACGCGAAGCGCTCGGCCTGGATCCGCGTCTGGTAGAGGACGTTAAGGCCGGTGATCGCGCGGTGGAAATCGTCCGTCTCGTCGACCCGCGCGCCTTTCAGCTGGTCGAGCACGTCCCTTCCCATGCCCAGCTCGCGTGGCGAGATCATGAGCAACTCGTTGCCCGGAAAGCGCGAGAGCAGCATCGCTAGCGAGCGAGCGGTGCGGCCGTTGCGCAGGTCTCCGGCGAGCCCGACGCGCAGATGATCCAAACGGCCGAGCTCCTTCTTGATGGTGTAAAGGTCGAGGAGCGCCTGGGTGGGATGGTGTCCAGCACCGTCCCCGGCACTGATCACGGGCACTTCGGCGGCCCGCACGGCCCGCTCGACGGCGCCCACCTCGGGGTGACGGAGCACGATGGCGTCCGCATAGCCGCTGATGATCCGCATCGCATCCTCGAGCGACTCGCCCTTGGCCGCCGAGGACGCCTGCGCGGCGCTCTCGGCGCTCAGCACCTGGCCGCCCAGCCGGTACATGGCGGCTTCGAACGAGAAGCGGGTCCGCGTGCTGGGTTCGTAAAACAGCGTCGCGAGCAGCTTGCCGCGCAACGGAGCAGTATCCGAATCCGCCCGTTCGAACACGGCGGCGACTCCAAGCAGCTGCTCGATCAGCGGAAGCTCGAGGTCGTTGGGGCCGGTGAGGTGTCGAAGAGGGACCTGCGTCCGCGCGGGCGGAGCGGTCAGGGTGTCGCGCATCCGATTCTCCTTTCGGCCTCTCTGGGCCGGGTTAAAGGACGACGGTCCCGGTAAGTTTACGGACGGCGGGACCGGCTGTCAAACGGTCGCCACTCTCCGAGCCTCCGAGGCTACCGTCTAGGCGTCGATATCGTGGCCACCACCTGCTGTTGGTAATGGTGCGGGTTGCTACCGTCGTTGTAGGTGCTGACGAAGGTGGAGTAGTCGATCGCGCCGGCAAACTCGTTCCCGAAGTAATCGCCGAGGAAGGTGTCCGTCGGGACGCAGGCGCAGCGCCGGTCAGGGCTGTTGAGCTGGGGATCCCAGTTGTGCTCGGTCAGTCGAATGTTGTGCCCGATCGGTTTGAGGTCGGGCGTGTAGAACTGGATGCTCGAGTTCACGCAGTAGTCCATTGCACTGTATGGCGGTAGAGAGCCCGAGTAGTTGGGGTTGTGCTGGTCGAGCGCAAGGCCCGCGGCCGTCGCGTCCGCAGTGCCAGCGGCAGGGCATGCAAGCCGGCGGTCGTAGAAGTTGACACTTACGGTGCCGTTGGGCGCCACGGCCAGGTTTGGTTGGAACTCGTCGACGTTGGTCGCGGCGTTGTCGTTGACCTGGATGGGACTGCTCCAGCTCTTGCCCTGATCGTAGGAGGCGGTGAGCAGCATGTTGCCAAAGCCGGTGCTCTTGGATTCGTAGGCTACGTACACCGGATAGTGGCCCGTGCTCGCCAGATGGTTCCCAACGGCAAAGGTCTCTTCGATGCCGTCCTCGAACGTGGTGTTGACGTAGCCGGCGCCGGTTAACGGCGGAACGTGAATGTTGCTTGCTGCAATCGACGGCCCGATCCACGTCACTCCGCCATTGGTCGAATAATCCATGAGGACATCGACGCAGCACCCGCTCTGCCCGCTGACGTAGTTGATCACCGTCGTGTACACGACTCCCGCTGGATCGATGTGAGGCAGGAGATAGGTGTTGTTGTTGGTGGAACTCTGCCGGGGCAGCTGAATCGGCGGCGTCCAGTCGGTGTGGGTTCCGTCTCTCAAGGCCACCGCCGTCTGCACATACGGCTTGCTGCCGTTGCCGTTAAAGTTGACGTACATCATGTAGATCCGGTTGTAGTTGGGGTTGCGTGATCCATCGGGCCGGACCTGATTGCGGTCGATCGCGATCCATTCCTTGTCCGGCTCCTGGCCCAAACCGGCGTTCGTCGTAAAGACATAATCCGGCTGGCCGTTGTGCGTCGCAATCCACGCGCTCGGTCCGCTTGCTCCATGCGGGCGGACGGCGACCGCGACCGCTTCGTTAGGAATCGCGGGGTTGGGCTCGTTGCCGACCTCGTATTTCTTGTGGCCCGTGCTGTCGTAGAAGAATTGATAAGGAAGGAGGGCCTGATAATAGTTGCCGAAGGCGTCGAAGGCGCCCACCGGATCGGTGTTGTCGGTGAAACCTTCATAACCCGGAACGTGCCCCATCGTCGGCCATGTCTTGCCGCCGTCGAAGGACTCGTAGAAGCCAACCACATGGTTGTAGCCCTCGGGGCTGGCGAACCACTTCGTCGATCCGATTAGATGGTTGGGATTCGTCGGATCCACCCGGATATCCGATTCGGAGTGGTCAGTGGCAAGCTTTGGTTCGGTCGCCGGATATCCAGGCTGACTGCCGGTTTGCGAGGGGTAGGGGACGGTGCCGATGTCCTCCTTGGTCGTCGCGCCGGGGCATGATACTTCCCCCGTATAGCCATCGTTGGGGCCATTGCTTACCGCAAAAGGCACCTCCGGTCGATAGCAGCTCACCTGCTGACTGGTCACAAAGACGTTGGTGACCTTGTTGGTCGTGAAGCTGTCCCTGTAGGCCTGGTCGGACTGAGTGCCCTGCGGAATGTTCCCAATGCCAGGGTCCATGCTGACCGACGCCGAACTGGCGAAGCCTGGGGCAAGGCCGAGGCTCACCGGAACCGCGATCCCGATCAACAGTGCGAACGGATGGCGCTTCCCCACGTCCATGTCCCTCCTCCGGCCGTCCGGATAGCCGGTGCCTTGGAGCATATAGAAATACGCGACTTTGATCAATATTCGATAAAGAACCCAGGGAGCCTTTCTGATATCAACATCGCTGATCGAACGCATCGGAGAAATGAATTGGACATATACCACGTCCCTTGATAGTCTGGCTGTAACCCATGGAAGTAGTCGTTTATACCCGGCCCGACTGCGAGAGCAGCCGCCGGATCAAGGAGATCCTCACCGATCGTGGCGTCGCATTCCAGGAGCATGTGTGCGCCGATGGAAAGCTCGATGGTAAGGACCTGCGCACGCTCGACATCGAGGTCCGGCAAGTCCCGTTGACCGTGATCGACGGTGTGCCGATCGCCGGCCTACAGCAGGCGCAGATCGAGCAAGCGATCGGCTGGATCGGCTTCTAAACTCCCCTCCGCGACGCTCCCCCACAGGGGGAGGGAATCTTTGTTGGAGCCGTTAGGATCAGAGCATGTCTGATGTCGGCAAGCTCCTCATCATCGTCGGTGGCTTCATCGTCATCGTTGGGCTCTTCCTTACCCTCGGGCTTCGGATTCCCTATCTCGGCAAATTACCCGGCGACATCTCGATCGAGCGTGGCAATGTCCACTTCTATTTCCCGATCGTCACCGGCTTGCTGCTGAGCCTGGTACTGACGTTGCTCTTGAACCTCTTCTTCCGCCGCTGAGCTAGCTGGTGCGGGCTTTTCGAATTTCCTGGTAGAGGTCGCGCAGCGGCTCGGTGATCTCTTCAGGAATGCGAATCTCCAGGGTGGCATAGAGGTCCCCGGCCACGCCATCGCGCAGCGCGGGCAGACCCTTTCCCTTGAGCCGAAATACCTTGCCGGCCTGGCTTCCAGGCGGAATGCGGAGCTGGAGCTGAGCTCCCGTGAGCGTCTCGACCTTGACCTCGTCTCCGAGCGCAGCCTGATCATCGAGCACCGGAAGCGGCGTGTAGAGGTCACGGCCCTTGGCCGCAAACCGCGCATGCGGCTGCAGATGAACGCGCAGGTAGAGGTCACCGGCTTCGGCGGCGCGCTGGCCCTCGCCCTTGACCCGAATCCGTGAACCCTCGATGACGCCGGCGGGGATCTTGACCTGGATCTGACGCCGCGTCGCCCGAACGCCGGCGCCGCCGCAGGTCGGGCAGGTCACGCTCTCCATGACGGTGCGATTGCCGACCTTGCGCCGCTCAGCGACAAACCCCGAGCCGCCACAGGTCGGACAGGTCTCGGGTACCTCGGTCTGAATCGTCCGTTCGCCGCCGCGCGCGGCCTCCTCGAGCGTGATCTCGAAGGGGTGCTCGATGTCCTCACCCCGCTCCCGCGTTGCGGTCCGGCCCCGCGTTCCCTCGAACCCGAAACCCGAGAACCCGCCGGCTTCGCCGGCGAAGTAGGTGTTGAAGAAATCGCTGAAGTCGCCGAAGCCCGCGGCTCCACCGGCGGGCTGGCCACCAGCCTGCGTCTGGTACTGGCGGGCGAATTCCTGCTCTCGCTCGATCCGCTCCCAGTCGGCGCCCATCTGCTCATATTTGGTCCGCTTCTTGGGATCGCTCAGCACCTCGTAGGCTTCGTTGATCAGCTTGAAGCGATCGGTCGCCTTCGGGTCCTTGTTGACGTCCGGGTGGTACTGGCGAGCCAGGCGCCGGTAGGCGGACTTGATCTCCTTCTCGGTTGCCGTCCGCGAGACTCCCAGGGTCTGGTAGTAGTCCTTGTACTCAGGGGTAGCCATATTTGCGTTTCCCGGGTGATGCCCATTCTGAGCATGGCTCAAACTCGACGCCGGCACTGAACGGTAGGCGGATTCGCCGATGCGTGCGCCGGTCTCCGAGGCTAGACTGCCGCGGGTGGCTGAGTACCGTGTCGGCGTCTCCGTGTCGCCGAAAGTTGAGGGGCGCGCCGCGTGGATCGAGGCCAACCGTGCTGACCTTCAGCCAACCCGGGTGCGCCGTGCAGGTGACGACCTGGTGCGGTTGGTCTTGACCTTCGAGGCGAGGACCGAGGCCGACGCGGTCGAACAGGCCATGGCGGTCTTCGATCGAGCCGCACGAATGACCGCCGACGGTAGGTGGGCCAGTAATTTGGGTGTCGTAGGCGCTGAGGCTTGGAAGGCCAGCGACACCCCGCCCGACGATTACCGCTGACGATTACCCGCCTGGCGGGGCCCGATCAGGAGCTGTGAACCGCCGTGTACTCGCGGCAGTGCTGCACGAACTTGTCGACCAGCAGCGGATTCTGCCCGAAGTGCAGATGGACATAGCTGGCGAGCAGGTTTGGCGCCACAAAGCCCTCGTAGCCGATGACGTCGCCCTCGGCATTCTGCATCTGGTAGGCGGGCTTGAGGCCGCCGTTGTGCCCGGTGATGCGACTCCAGTGGAACTCGTGCCCGCGGTAGAACTGGCCGCGCGGTGACAGGATGTTCTCCTCGAGGGTGAGCAGCTGGCGGTAGCCGAAGCGATGAATCTCGCCGTCCATCTCGACATCCACCGGGATCACGCCCGCCATTTCGTAGCTGGTCCCCGACTCGGTGCGAAGCGATCGGCCCAGGTACATCAAGCCGCCGCATTCAGCGTAGATCGGCGTGCCCTTCGAGTAGGCACGCTGGATCGACTCGGCCATCGACCGATTTTTCGCCAGCGGCTCGACGAAGATTTCGGGGAAGCCGCCTCCGAGGTAGATACCGGCGGCATCCTCCGGCACCTGCGCGTCTTCCAGGGGACTGAACGGCACGATTTCGGCGCCATGCTCCTCGAGCAGCTCCAGGTTTTCCGGGTAATAGAAGTTGAACGCGTCGTCGTAGGCGACCGCGAGCCGCACTCGGGGGCCACCATCCGGTTTGCCGAGGAAGACCTTCTTGGGGACCAGCGGCACGAGCTCCGCCTTGTTCGCGATCCGGAGCAGAAGATCGAGGTCGACGTCGCGCGCGATCGACTCCGACAGCACGCCGATCATCCGACGCCACTCCTTGTTCTCCGTCACCGGCAGTAACCCGAGTTGCCGCTGCGGGATGTCGAGCGCCGGCATCGTTCGGAGTGCGCCAAGCACCGGCAGCTTGGCGGTGTCCCAGATGGCATCTTCCACGCTGCGCCGGTGGCCCTCCGAGCCGACGTTGTTAAGCAGCACACCGGCGATCCTCGGCGATTCCGAATAGGTCTTGAAGCCCAGGGCTACGGCAGCGGCGCTTTCCCCCATGCTGCCGACGTCGATGACCAACACCACCGGGGCCTTGATGATGCGAGCCACATCGGCCGTGCTGCCCTCGGTCGTCCCACCGCGACCGTCGAACAACCCCATCATGCCCTCGACCAATGCCAGGTCCGCACCGAGGGCCCCCTGGGCGAGTACCTGGCGGAGGGCGCCCTCGCCCAGCATCCAGGAATCCAGATTGCGGCAGGGCCGGCCGCTCACGTGCGCGAGATACGCGGGGTCGATGTAATCGGGACCGACCTTGAACGACTGAACGGTCAGGCCGCGAGCCTTGAAGGCGGCGATCAGCCCAGCCGTGAGGATGGTCTTGCCAACGTTGCTCGCGGTGCCCGCAATGACCAGCCTTGGAGTACGTACCTCGTCCAGCATCCTTGCCTCGCTATTTAATGCTCAACAAGGTGCCTCTTCCCCAAAGCACCTGCCTGACGGCTACCGTAGCACAGGGGTCGCGCCCGAGTAAAGGCTGCTTGCTGGGGACTTATACGCCGGCAAGGACCAGGGCGGGCTGTACCGCCGGCCGGAGATCCTTGAGATGCAATCGGAGTCGATCGAGGCCGTCCCAGCGTTCCAGCTGCAGCGCGTAGACGACATCGATTCGCCGGCCGCTCGGCAGATGTGGCGCGGCGGCGGCCTTGTCGAAGGCGATCGCTTCCGCAGTCGCGGTACGGTCGCGCAGCTGCAGCCGCAGGTGGCGGCGATCGCCGCCGAAGGTCTCGGCCCGCACCACCTCGACCTCGCGGCTTAGCAGCAACGGCTCCCGATTTCCAACGCCAAACGGCGCGAGCATCTGAATCTCCTGGCTGAGGCTGGGCTTGAGATCGGCAAACGCCGCCGACGCCTCGATCGTGATCGGTCGCGAGAAGGCGTCGCCATTGAGACGCGTCGCGGCGTAGTGCTCGAGGCTTTGCTTGAGTTCATCAAATCGACTCGCCAGCACCGTGAGCCCCGCCGCCATGGCGTGCCCGCCGAATCGATGCAGGAGCGGAGCGGAGTCGCGCAAACAGTCAACCAGGTGAAAGCCCTCGATGCTCCGCGCTGATCCCCGCCACTCGTCGGCTTCGGTGTTGAAGACAAACGTCGGGCGGTAGAACTCTTCGACCAGCCGGCTGGCCGCGAGCCCGAGCACGCCGAGCGGCCAGTGGCTGGCGCCCATGACGATCACCGCCGCGGCGTTATCGAGCTCCACCACCTGCGCCCTTGCCTCGCGGACGATCTCCGCGGTCAGCTGCTGGCGCTGGGCATTCTGCTCCTGGAGCTTTTGCGCGATCGGATCGGCATGCTCACGCGTGTCGGCCAGCAACAACTCGAGGGCCAGCATCGCGTCTTCCATTCGCCCCGCGGCATTGACGCGGGGCCCGAGCTGAAAGGCGAGGTGCTCGGCGGTGACCGGCCCGGCGATGCCGGCGACCGCGAGCAACGCCGCACAGCCTGGACTTGGGTTTTCGTTCAGGCGGCGCAGGCCGGCGCGCACGATGGCGCGGTTCTCCGAATGCAAGGGCACCACGTCGGCGACTGTGCCAAGCGCCACCGCATCGAGAGATGCGCCAGGGTCTAGGGCGCCTGGAAAAGCCCGCCGCTCGAGGGCGACCAGGAGCTTATAGGCGACGCCGCAGGCCGCAAGACCGTCGAAGGGGTACGCACAATCCGGCTGCTTGGGATTGATCAGGGCATCGACGGCGGGCCGCTGCGGGCCCATCTCATGGTGGTCGGTCACGATCAGCCGCATCCCGCGCGGCCGCCCGGCGGCGGCTTCGACAGAGTTGGTCCCGCAGTCGCAGGTGATGACAAGCCGTGCGCCGCGGGCGTGCAGGTCATTGAGCGCCTCGAGATTCAGACCGTAGCCCTCGGTGAAGCGGTTGGGAATATAGGTGATGACGTTGGCGCCAACCGAGCGCAAGCCGCGCGCCAGCGTGACACAGGCGGTGACACCGTCCGCGTCGTAATCGCCGTACACCGCGATGCGATGGCCACCGGTAATCGCCTCAGCGATCAGATCGCAGGCGACGGCCATATCCTTGAGGAGGAAGGGGTCGGGCGCACGGTCGAGGTCAGTCTGCAGCCACGGATCGAGTTGGCCCTTCCGCACGACCCCACGCCCGTGCAGAATCTGCCGGAACACTGGGGAGAAGGCTTCCAGTCCTGGTTGAGCCCGAAGTGGCTCGGGGAGGATCCAGTTCCGGCGTTCCTTCTTCAAGGCCGCCCGCATTATGGCACCGCGTTGCGACAGCTGCGTGTCGGACTTTGAAGCCAGCATCCTGCATTTGCAGGAGGCAATCAGCCCGCGAGTCCATAAGACTGGACCAGATGCAAGCAGCAAGCGGAAACAGCATGACGACTGAAACGACGACCGTTCGACCCATGTACAGCCTGCGGGCCGAACAGGCCGTCTGGCTGCTGACCGGAATTGTCACCGCGCTTCTGGTCATTCGATTCGTGTTCAAACTCCTGGCGGCGTCGACGCAGGCGAGCTTCGTGACGTTCATCTACGACCTCACGCAGCTGTTCGTGGCGCCCTTTCACGGGATCTTCAACACGGCGGCCAACGGGCGCAACGTCTTTGAGCCCGAGGCCCTGGTCGCCATCGTCATCTACTCCCTGATCGGCTGGGGACTTGCCAGCCTGGTCCGCGTCGTGACCAAGGGCAGCGCCTCCGGAAACTAAGCGGCTTGATATCGTTCAACCACGCCCGCAGGAGTTAGCGCCCAAGCCCCCACGACGACGCCTCGTTCCGAGCTGGATGCGGCGGTCGAACGACTGCGCGGCGCCGCACCGAGCTTCGCGCGACTCGGGATCACCGCACGAATCGCGCTTGCCGAATCCATGCGAGCCGGCTACGCCCGGGTGGCGGCGCGCGGCGTGCGCGCGGCCTGTGAAGCTAAGGGGCTCGAGGTCGGAACCGCCACTGAGGCCGAGGAGTGGATCGCCCACCCATTCATTACCCTGCTTCATCTCCGGCTCTGGGTTGCCGCTCTTCAATCGATCGAGCGAAGGGGCTCCACCCCAATTGGCCAGATAAGTCGGACCATCGACGGTCGACCGATCGTCAAAGTCTTCCCATCCAACCTGCTGGATGCCACCCTCTTCCCTCGCGTCCATGGCGAGGTTCATCTCCAGACCGGCGCCAGCCCGGATGACCGGGCCCACTTCTACCGGCAGCCCGATCATGAGGGTCGGGTCGTCCTGGTGCTGGGCGGTGGAAATGTCAACTCGATTCCGCCCCTTGACGTCGCGACCAAGATGCTGAATGAAGGCAAGGTCTGCCTGCTAAAGATGAACCCGGTGAATGCCTATCTCGGGCCGCTCATCGAGGAGGGCTTCGTGGAGGCCATTCGGCAGAAGTTCCTCACAGTCGTGTACGGCGGCGCAGGGGAAGGCGCGTACCTCGCCCATCACCCGGGTGTTGACGAGGTCGTCATCACCGGGTCGGACCGGACCCACGACCTGCTGGTCTGGGGACCACCCGGACCGGAGCGCGAAGCGCGGCAAGCCGCCGACCGTCCGCTGCTCAACAAGCCGATCACCTCGGAGCTTGGCAACATCTCCCCGGTGATCGTTGTGCCCGGTCCCTACAGCGATCGCCAGCTGGCATGGCAGGCCCAGAACATCGGCGGTGGCGTGACCAACAACGCCTCGTTCAACTGCAATGCCAACAAGATGCTGATCACGGCGCGCGGGTGGGATGGCCGGCGAAGGCTACTCGATGCGTTGGAACGGGTGTTTGAGCGCACGCCCGTGCGAGCCGCATACTATCCCGGCGCGCAGGAGCGTTACCGGCTCCTCACCGCGGGACGCCGGGACTTCCGAACTATCGGTGCGGCCAAGGATGGCACGCTTCCCTGGACGTTGTTGACGGACCTCGATTCGGACGACGCGACCGAGAAAGCGTTCCGGATGGAGCCGTTCTGCTCGATCCTCTCCGAGACCGCGGTTGAGAATGCCGGCACGCTCGAGTTCCTGGACCGCGCCGTTCACTTTGCCAACGAGCGACTCTGGGGAACACTGAGCGCGACCATCGTGATCCATCCCGGCACGTTGCGCGAGCCCGGCGTGGCGGAGGCGCTGGAGCGGGCCATCGTGCAACTCCGATACGGTACGGTCGGTGTCAACATTTGGGGCGCCTATGGCTTCGCCCTCGGGACGCCATGGGGCGGTCATCCCACGTCGACCCCCACGGAAATCCAGAGTGGCCACGGGTTCGTCCACAACGTCGCCATGCTCGAGGGTGTCGAGAAAACGGTGGTCCGCCATCCGCTGACGGTTTTTCCCAAGCCACCGCATTTTCCGAGCCATCGCACGGCCGCCCGCGTTGGCCGCCGGCTGGTCGCCCGGGAAGACACCGGCGGCGGGCTCGAGCTGCTCAAGGTGGTGGCTGCCGCCGTCCGCGGCTAGGCCCACCGACGCTGCGGTACCCCCTTAGGCGGCCGTCTCCTCCTGAACAACAACCGGTGGTACGCGCTCCTTGGTGTAATTCAGGATGAAGATCACCGCAATCAGCAGGGCGGTACCAATGAACTGCGGCAGGTAGAGCGGCTGGTTGAAGCCGTACGGGGGCGGTGCGGAGGCGATGAAGGTCGCCGCTACCGGGAAGGCCATCTCAGCGATGGTCGCCAGGGTCGCCGGCGTGCTGCGGAGCGCCCGATAGTAGAGGAGAAGCGCGAGGAACCCTGGAATCAGCGCGATCCCCAGGAACGGCAGCACATCGGATGGTTGGTAGTGTGCGAAAGCTGTGCCCCCGTATTGGACAACGACGACCACAATGAGGACCGGGAGTGCCAGGGTGAACCGCAGTGCGGTGGTGGTGGTGAAGCTCAGCTTGCCGAGGACGAAGCGGCCGAGCACGGTTCCACTCGCCCATAACGCTGCCGCACCCAACGCATAGAGTCCGGCCTCGAGGCGGCCATGTTGCAGGTCGGAGAACGGAGCCGTGAGGTTCTGGGCGAAGACCACCATATAAACGCCGACGATGGCCAGCGCCGCGGTCGGCCAGAACCAGGGACGGCGCCGTTCCCCGAGGATCAGCCACGCCAGCAGGATGGCGATCACCGGCTGTGTTTGCTGGAGCACGAAGGTCTCGGCGTAGTGGCCGTACAAGAACGACTGCGTAAACAGGATGGTGGCGACCGCCTGGGGACCGACCGCAATCAGAATGATCGCGATCCAACCCCGACGATCCAGCCGGCGCAGTTCCGGGATGCCGCGCAGGAGGAAGGCGAGCAGGAACAGGCTGATCAACGCGTCCTCAATGACCACGATCTGCGCCGGCTTGAGATGACCAACCAGCTGCGCGCGGAAGTAGGTGTCCGAAGCCCACATCGTCGCCGCGACGGCGATCAACACCACCGAAAAGCGGTCGATTAAACCGACCTGTCGTGCCGGCGATGCCGGTTGTGACTTCATCGTCGGGACGGCCATCGTCATTACTCCTTTGGCCGCCGGGGCAGCTACCGGGCGCATGGCAGATGCGCGCCGAGGGTCCTCTTTCATCCCGACTGTACGGTCGGCCCCGGAGTGGGCTTACGCCTTCACCGGGTCATGCGCCGTAGGGCGCTCGCGGGCTTTACCGCCGATCAGGGAGTTACACCCCTGCCCCGAAGACCGCTAAAAGATTATCAGTTCGCTAGAGGCCGTCAACCGGTTGCTGGAGGGGCACGAGCTGGTTTCCTACGACCACCTTGATCCGCTGTACCTGGTTGTTGCAGACGCCGTGGGCATTCCAGGGTGCGGACAGGGGTTGAACGTAGCCCGCCGCGTCCGTCGCTCGGCAACA
>DATNMH010000023.1:0-27868 GCA_035602395.1 Candidatus Acidiferrum sp. | reverse complement strand
CCACTTCAGCCAATCCGTCACGGACAGGGCGCCGTCAGCCTTGTACTCCCCGGACTTGTCGAACCGGCGCACCCCACCCGCGAAGGCGGCTTCGAGCGGGTCGATGCCGGATTCGCGGATCTGGATCAGTCCCTCGCCGAGGTCCTCACCCTTGGCCTCTTGAACCCAGGCTGCCATCGCCTGAACGCCGTCCCGCATCTTCTCCAATGCGGCCTCGAAACGACGGCTCCCGACTGTTCGTTCGAGCTGGACCACGGCCATGGTCTAAGCCTGCACCACAGTTACGACAGCTGTCTGTCGTAACCCAAGCCTTCTCAAAAGTTTCCCAGCAAAAAACGCCGGGGTCAGCCGGCGGAACTAGCCGTGCTGCTCGGCGGCGTGGTCCTCGGTGATGTATTGCTCGACCAGCTTGCCGCCGATCCCGACCTCGTCGAGGGGCCCGTAGTTGTTCGTAACGTCCGACGTGCGCACGATCTTGGGGCCGTCCCAGTGTTGGACGCTACCGTTCATGTGCAGGACCCATACCTCGAGCTTGCCGTCCGGTAGGACGCTGGCTACCCGTGCGAACCGACGACCACGGGCCTTCAGGCGCACGACGTCCTTGACGGCGAACCGCTGCGGAGCGCTCGCCTGGCCGTCCCTGGCCGCGACCAGATCGGTGGTCGCTGCCGCACCCGAAAATGGATTCAGCTTCCGGGCGATCCTCGCCACCGGGTCATGAACATCCGTTGCCGTGCGCTCCTTCAATGGGATGATCGCGTTGTCCGTGATCTTGATGTGCTCTGGGCAAACCTCCTGGCAGCACTTCGTGATGTTGCACATCCCGATGCCCGCCTGGCCATGCAGCAGACCAGTGCGCTTCCGGGTATCCAGCGGATGCATCTCGAGGGCGGCGATCCGCACCATGTAGCGCGGCCCGTAGTAGGCCGACTTGTCGTCGTGGTTGCGCAGGACATGGCAGACGTCCTGGCAGAGGAAGCACTCGATGCACTTTCGGTACTCGTACACACGCTCCGTGTCTTCCGGCAGCATCTTGTATGGCACCGGCTCGTTGGCCGCCGGCGTGAACCCAGGGATTTGTTTGTTGACCTCGTAATTCCATGAGACGTCCGTGACCAGGTCCTTGATAAGGGGGAATGTCCTCATCGGCCCGACGTGGATCTCTCGATCGCCGAACTCATCAACACGGGTTTTGCACATGAGACGGGGCCGGCCGTTGATCTCGGCGCTGCAGGAGCCGCACTTGGCAGCCTTGCAATTCCAGCGGCAGGCGAGATCATTTGCAAAGTTCGCTTGGACGTAGTGGACGGCGTCGAGTACAACCATGCCTTCCACCGCCGGTACCTCGAAGCGCTGCTCCCCGCCAGCAGAGTCGGCGTCGCCGCGAAAGATCTGGAGGACGATCGGGGCGCCTGACCTGGCCGTCTTTTCTGGCGTTTTGGTGCTCATGTTCGGACCTGCTGAGGCTTTGGTGGGCTTGCGGCCGGTGGCGGCGATGGCGATGACGATGGCGTCTCAGCAAACAGCTTGGCCAGCTCGGGTGGCATCTCCGGGACCGGCCGCGTCTTGAGCTTGACCTGGCCGCCATCGTTATAGGCGATGAAGTTCACGCGGCCCAGCGCCGGGTCTTTCTCCAGGTAGTCGAGCCGCCAGTGCGCCCCGCGGCTCTCTCGCCGCTCGATGGCCGCGCGCACAATGGCCTCCGCGATCGTCAACATGAAGCGAAGATCCCTGGCCGTGTGCCAGCCGGGGTTGTATTTCCTCGACCCGGGCACGTGGATCCGGGCCGAACGTTGCCGAAGCTCGAGGATCCTATCGAGGCAGGTCTTCAGTGATTTTTC
Organism: Candidatus Acidiferrum sp.; assembly: GCA_035602395.1. GTDB lineage: Bacteria > Chloroflexota > Dormibacteria > CF-121 > CF-121 > CF-13. The sequence continues at coordinate 26,027 of DATNMH010000023.1, read as the reverse complement.
TTCGCGTGCAAGACCGGCGCCGTCCTGCATCGCCTGCTGAAGCTGCTGCTGCAGCAGGTACGTGTTTTCCGTGCCGTCGGCGCTGAGTGGCAATAGCAGGATCCGCTGCTCTTCGGTAACTTGTCGCTCGTCCACGTTGCCCAATTGGACCTCGCGTACGTAGGCGCCAGCCGCGGCCCCGGCGCGCCGGCCAAAGACCAGAAGGTCAGAGAGCGAGTTGCCACCCAGTCGATTCGCCCCGTGGAGCCCGGCCGCAGCCTCGCCGGCAGCATAGAGCCCGGGCAGGGTCGTCGCCCCGGTCTCCGGCTCGACGCGCAGCCCGCCCATGGCGTAATGAATGGTGGGCGCGATTTCCATTGGCTGCCTGGTGATGTCGACGTCCGCGAGCCGAAGGAACTGCTCGTACATCGACGGCAGCTTCTTCTTGATCTTCTCGGCGCCCAGGTGGCGAACATCCAGGTACGCGCCGCCGTGTTCCGTGCCGCGCCCCGCCTGGACTTCTTTGTAGATAGCCCGCGCCACCACGTCGCGCGAGGAGAGCTCCTTCTTTTTGGGGTCGACCTCCAGCATGAACCGCTTGCCCTCGCGATTGGTCAAATAGCCGCCCTCGCCGCGGACGGCCTCGGTGACCAGGAGGCCGCGGACGCCCGATGGCCAGACCATTCCGGTCGGGTGGAACTGGACCATCTCGGGGTCGAGGACTTCCGCGCCGGCGTCGAAACCCATCCCGACGCCGTCGCCCGTGCCCTCCCAGGAGTTCGACGTCACTTTGTAGAGGCGGCCCCAGCCGCCGGTCGCCATGATGACGGCCTTCGATCGGAAGGCGACGAAGCGGCCGTCGACCCGGTTGTAGCCGAAGGCGCCGACGACCCGGTCACCGTCCTTCAGCAGTCTCGTCAGCGTGACCTCCATGTGCACCTCGACGCCGAGCTGGACGATGCGGTCCTGCAGGCTGCGGATCATTTCCAGCCCGGTGCGATCGCCAACGTGGCACAGTCTCCGGTACGTGTGGGCGCCGAAGGGACGCTGCATTACTAGGCCGTCGGGTGTCCGATCCAAGATCGCGCCATACGTCTCGAGCTCGTAGACGCGGTCCGGCGATTCGCGGGCATGCAGCTCCGCCATCCGCCAGTTGTTGATCATCTGACCCCCGCGCATGGTGTCCTGGAAATGGACCTGCCAATTGTCTTCCGGGTCGAGGTTGCCCAGCGCCGCGGCGATACCCCCCTCGGCCATCACCGTGTGCGCCTTGCCCAACAGCGACTTACTTACGACGGCCACCTGCGCGCCGGCGGCGGCTGACTCGATCGCAGCGCGCATGCCGGCGCCGCCGGCCCCGATCACCAGCACGTCGGTCGTGAGGGTCTCGTAAGACTGGTTCATAAGAGCACCCGTGGTTCGTGAATGACGCCGGCCATCAAGAGTCGGATATACACGTCGGTGAGCGCGACCGAGAACATGCTGTACCAGGCCCAGGCTCCGTGGCGCGGGTTGGCGCGGTTGAGCAGCATCACGATCCGATGCCACAGGCGGCCGGCCGGCAGGCCCGAAAAGCGATCGATCCGCCCACCCATCAGGTACCGGAACGAATGGCAGGTCAGGCTGTACAGGCTCAGAAGGATGACGTTGACCAGCAACACCACCGAGCCAAGGCCAATGAAGAAGTGTCCATGGGAGATGAACGCCCGTACGACATCGGCCCACAAGAACACCAGCACGACAAGGCTGAGCAGCAAGAAGTACCGGTGGTAGTTATTCAAGACCCAGGGGAAGCGGGTCTCACCGTGGTAGCGGCCGCGCTTCAACTCCTGGATGGCGCAGGCGGGCGGGTCCCAGAAGAACGAACGAAAGTAGGACTTGCGGTAGTAATAGCAGCTACCGCGCAGCCCCAGCGGGATCACCGCCAGGAAGGGGATCAAGATGCCGATAACTGGAATCTTGAACAGGCCGAAGCCGAGCCAGGTGGAGAAGAACGGCGAAACGTAGGGGTCGAATTTTACAACCGTGCCCGAGAAGACGGACCAGGTGGCGTAGATGACGAAGGCGCTGTAGCAAACGACGGTGAGGGCCGGTTCGATCCACCAGGGCCGGCCCGGTGAGGCCTGCCTGGCCGAGGCCGGCCGCGGAGGAACGACAGCTTCAACGGCCACAAATCAATTTTAGTGTCCGGTGAATTTGCGCCAGGGTTGTATTAGCCGGAGTTGCCGCGGCGCCGTCCGACCAGGACGCCGACGACCGACGCCACGACGGCCAAGCCCAGCGCCGCCCGAGCCGGAATGCCGTGGCGGCCGTTCGACCTCTGACCGTTGGTCGCGGCGTGCTGGCGTTTACCCGTGGGTCCCGATTCGGGAGCCGCCCCCTGACGGTCCTTGCCGGGCAATGCGGTCGACTCCGGGAAGATCACGCTGTCCACCTCAACGCCAATCATCGTGATCAGGCCGAAGAAGAAAAAGAAAGTCATCAACAGGAAGAACAGCCCGAACTCCTTCCCATAGGTGGCGACGCTGTTCGTCAGGGCGATATAGGCCGGGAAAAGAAGCGTCACGAGCTCAAAAAGGAGGCCCGCGAGCAACGCGCCCGGCAGCACTTTGATCAACGTCTGCTTTCGATTGGGGACGACGAAATAAATCACGGTGAACAGGATGAAGCCGGTAACGATCCCGATGATGAATTGCAGAATGAACGCACCCGGCTCGCTGTAGAGAAAGCCTGGGATCTGGGGGATGTGCTTCAGCGCGGGTAAGATGGCGGAACTTGCCACGATCGGACCAGCCGTGATGATGAAGAGGACGACCATCGCGAAGGCGAGGAGTTTCTGCGGTAGAAAGTCACGGGGCCTGGTGTGATAGATCACGGCGAACGCCTGCTCCATGGTCCCAAACAGCGCGGACCCGCCCCAGAGAAGGCCGATGAAGCCAACCAGCAAGAGGATGCCCTGCTGTTTTTGAAAGTGGACAAGGGCATCGGCCGCCGCGGACTTGGCGTCCTGGTTGGGAATGGCCTGGAGCAGGTAGCTATAGAACGCCTTCGAGGCGAAGCCGAAGCGGTCCACCAGAAAGCCAATCACGGCGGCCGCAAAGACCACGATGGGGAACATGGCAAATAGGGCGTTCCAGGCGATCAGCACTGCCCAGTTCGGCGCCTGGTCCTCAAGGAACTTCTGGATGACGCGCCCTGGCACGCTCTTCAGCAGCCGCCCCATGGCGTCGATTCTACCTGACATCGGTTCTATCAACTAAATGGCAACCGTGCACGCGGAAGTCGAGTCTCACAAGCGGGCCGCGGCCGAGCGCGCCCTCGAGTTGGTGCGGCCGGGGACGATCGTCGGTCTGGGTACGGGGAGCACCGCCCGCTATTTCATCGATGCGCTGGCCCGGCAGGTGCGTGAGGGCCTCATGGTGCAGGCCGTCGCCACGTCGCTCGAGAGTCGGGCACAGGCAGAGGCAGGGGGAATTCAGATCACCGATCGGATCGACGGTGGGCTCGATCTGGCGGTCGACGGCGCCGACGAGATCGACCCGGCCGTCAACTGCATCAAGGGGCGTGGCGGGGCGCTCTTGCGAGAGAAGATCGTCGCTCACGCCAGCCATCGTTTCGTCCTGGTGGCCGATGACAGTAAGCTGGTGGGCCGCCTGGGACGGGGGCCGGTGCCGATCGAGGTCCTGCCCTTTCTATGGGAGGCGACCAGCCGTTCGATCGAGTCGCTGGGGGGCCGGCCAGAGCTGCGGATGACCGCGGGCGAACCCGCTCGCACGGACAATGGCAACCTGGTCCTCGACACCAGCTTCGGGGTCGTCGATGCGGGCCTGGGCCTGGCGCTCCGAGGCATCCCTGGGGTGATCGAACACGGGCTGTTCTTTGGCATGGCAAAAGCCGCCATCATCGGTTCGGCGGCCGGGATCCGGATCTTAGGTGAGCTGTGACCGGTTATGCTTAGGCGCTGAATGGCGTTCGAATACAAGGTTGTCAACACCGTCGAGGAAGCCAACCAGCTGTCCGAGGACGGGTTCGAGCTCTTTACCATCCTGCCGCCCGGACCGACTGGCGGCCCCGACCGACTCTACATGCGCCGCGAAAAGCGCCGCGGACAGACACCAGGGTTCTCCCGAGAGTCCAAATCCGGGTAGGGGACGACCGCTAGGGCGAAGACCCGATTGACGGGGTTTTGGCGACAACCTATACTTGCTTGGTCTGGATTCCCGCAAATGTAGGGCGGAATTTCCGCCCTAATTGTGTTTATTGGGGTCCGGGCTAGGGTAGGAGTGACAGGCCCGCCGGCCGCGGGCGTTCACAGGAGTTACCAGTGCTTCAAGAAATGACAATGTCGACTACTCAGGCGCCCGACTACTCGTCCGCGGTTCGCGCCATGTCGCAGGCCGCCGCTGAGTCGGAGTTGACGCACGCCCCGGTTCGGCTCGCCTACTGGCGGATCGCGGCGTTGGACACCCTCCTCGACCGGCTGGAGGAGCTGCGGCTGGCGAACGAGCGTCTCCTTCCCGAGGACATCCGCGAGCAGGTAGTGACCTACGCGGCGCGCCACGACGCCGAGCTCGCGGATCGGCTTCGCCGGATCGATGCCGAAGACCTCAACGCGGTCCACGACGCGGTCTTCGAGGCGCAGGGCCGGGTCATGCTCCAGCTGGCCGAGCTGCGGCGTGTGCCCAACTGGCAGGATCTCGATCTGATTCTTGCGCCGGGAGACGACGAAGCCGCCTAGCGCGAGCCTCGACACGAGCGACCCCGCCGATCGCGAGCGGCCGCTCGATATCCTGGCGGACCGCGCGCGCAGGCAGCTGACGATCCAATGGGCTGATGGCCATCAATCAGCCTATGACTTCGAGCTGCTGCGCTGGAAGTGTCCCTGCGCCGAATGCGCGGGCGAGATGGGAAGGCCGGGGAAAATCGCCAGCACCGTGGCGCTGCAAGATGACCAGGTCGAGCTCGACCAGGTGGAGGCCGTAGGTCTGTTCGGGATCCGTCCCTACTGGAAGGACGGGCACAATACCGGGATCTACGGCCTCAGCTTTCTACGGGCGATCTGCCCCTGCGAGGAGTGCGCGACGACTTAGGCGTGGTTACCGTTGAGGCCGAGGTCGGCTTCGAGCGCGGCCTTCGGCTTGTAGCCGACCACCTGCTCCGCCAGCTTGCCGTCGCGGAACATCGCCACGTACGGGATCCCGCGGACCCGGTAGCGCTCGGCCAGCGCCGGCTCCTCGTCGACGTTGACCTTGGTGATCTTGACGTCCGTGTGCTCGAGGGCGAGCTGCTCGAGAACCGGCGACAGCATCTTGCACGGGCCGCACCAATCGGCGTAAAAGTCCACGATTACCGGCTGCTCTGAGAGCAGGACCTGGTCCTCAAAGGTGGCGGTCGTTACCTTAACTGCTTTACTCATGAGTCTCCCTTGCTTGAACGATCTAACAAGAGTAACTCAGAATCGACCCTGAAAATTCCCCCAGCCGTATTCAGGCGCCGATCGAGCCGCCTAGTTGGAAAAGACCTCGACAACCATGATTTTGGCGCCGTTGCCGGCGACGCCAATGCCGGCCTGATGGTAGGCGCCGTTGAGGATGTTCGCCCGGTGCTCGGGCGAGTTCATGAACATGGTGTTGATCGCGGCCATCGACGGGTTGGTGGACCAGGCGATGTTCTCGCCGGCTGTCGTATACGGGATGCCCCAGAGGTGCATCAGGGCCGAGAAGGCGAGCTGCCCGGTGGCCGGGTCGTAATGGGAGAAATAGCCACGGTTGAGCATGTCCTGGGCCCGATACTGGGCAACCCGCGCCAGGGCGCCGCTGAAGCGCAAGCCTGCCACCCCATTCGCCGCCCGGTCCTGGTTGACCAGGCTGAACTCGACGCCGGCGGAGCCGCCAACGCTCACCGGGGGCGGCGCTGGCTTCGGGGGAGCCGGCCGAACCGGTGCCGGACGTGCCGCGACGGGTGCGGGCGCGGCGGCCGGGCCAGGCGGGGCAGCCGGGCCCGGGGTTGGGGGCGCGTGGTCGACCAGCCTCGCGAGATCGTGCACTCCGCCGTGTCGGGGCCGCTCGAAGGCCACATTGGCGCTGGTGAGCCGGGTGGCGACCACCGCGTGGGGTCGCTGGGACCCGACGACGGCCACAACGGCGGCCGTGAGCAGCGGAATGCTGAGGATCAGCGTGACGCGGGTGACGGAACGTGACAATTCACTCCCCCTTGTGATCTGAGTGCGGCGTCGGAGGATTCTAGGCCGCGGCAAGCCGCCAAACCAAGCCATCAGGGGCCCGAGAAACCGTCCTCCCGGGCTATCGCCAAGGTGCCAGCCGGGCTATCAGGCGGAAGCGGCGACGAAGAAGAGCAGCTGACCGAGGAGCTGTCCTGGGAGGATGACGATCATCGCCAGGTAAAGAAGGCCGGTCGTCGACATGAACGACCGCAAGCGGCAGGTCGCGAACGCCAGGCCTGCCGCCACCAGGGGCAGGATCACCGAGCCCAGCGCCCAGAGGACCGAGAGCACGGGACTCAGGCCCAGCGCATGACCCACCGAGCCGGAGCCGCGGCCCACGCCACCGAGGGTCAGTGGCACGACGACGGCCTGCAGCACCAGACTGATCAGCAGCACGCCGATCGCCTGCAACAGCGGGCGATTCGTCAGCGCCGGGGTCACGAGGTACCAGTGCCCGAGCAGCATGCCCGTGGTGGCCGCCCCCAGGACCGCGGCCGAGAGGGCGACCATCAGCGCAATGCCGGCGGCGTTCAACGGCGATCCCGCCATCGGCCAGAACGCGGCCGCGATCCCGACCAGCACGAGCACCGCGGCCAGGAGCGTCACTAGCGAGGTTGCGCTCGAAGGGCCGCTGCCCCGCCAGTTCACGACCGCGTTGACGATCAAGGCCAGGACGAAAACGGCCTGCAAGAAGACCAGCGCATTGGCGGCCGGCTGATTGATGGCCAGCAGATGGCGGTACGAGCCCGGCGGCGCCGCGAGCACGATGAGAAAGGCGAGCGTGCCGAGGATCGCGTAGGTCACGGCGATGAATTTCAAAAAGCCGGGGGTCAGGCCGCCGGCCAGCCGCAGATACGCTACCGTGGCAACGCCCCCGACCGTGGTCTCGGCCAGGATCAGAAACAGCGCGAGCGGCAGGGTCAGTGTCGCCACACATTCGTGGCAGCTGGTGATCGGAACGGCATCGAGCATGACCATGCGGGCCGATATAGATTAGGCAAGTGGATCTCTCGGACCGGCAGGGCTTCATCCCGGTGAGCTACGACAACGGGACCTGGAAAACAAACGACGGTAACGAAGTGCCCTGGTACGAGGTGCAGACCGACCTGCTGCCCGAAGCCGAGGTGCAGGGCGCGCTCGAACGAGTCCTGAGCGTCTACGGCGTCAGCGACGTCGTCGTTGACGCCTTCGACCAGTTTCGTAAAGAGCTCAAGCGGCCACAGGGCGAGGGCTGATGCTCTTTCGGCGTGATCGCGAGCAGGATCCCCGGGTAGTCAAAGACCCGCATCGATTGCCGCCCGGGCAGGTGCTCACGCTGAAATGGCCGGTGCTCTCATACGGCAGCACGCCGCGGTATGACATGGCGAAGTGGCGGCTGCGCCTCTACGGCGAGGTCGACGCACCGGCCGCGCTCACCTGGGACGACGTCCGCAAGCTCCCAGCAGCGGCGATCACGGCCGACATGCATTGCGTGACAACCTGGAGTCGGCTGGACAACGCCTGGGAGGGCGTCGCCTTCAAGGACCTCGTCGCGTTGGTCAAGCCCCGTAGCAATGCCGCCTACGTGATCGCCCACTGCGATGCCGACTACACGACGAGCCTGTCCGTCGACATCCTGGCGGACGCCGATGTCTTGATCGCTTATCGGCACGACGGCGCCGAGCTCACGCCGGACCACGGCGGGCCGCTCCGGCTGGTGGTTCCCAAGCGCTACGCGTGGAAGAGCGCGAAGTGGCTGGAGGGGTTCGAGTGGGTCGAGCACGATCGGCTCGGCTTCTGGGAGCGCAACGGCTACAACAACGCCGCGGATCCGTGGAAAGAAGAGCGTTACTGGTAGCGCGCCTATACTCGACTGACGGGGTGCGTTTGGAACGCTGAGAGGTGGAACGCTCCGCCAACCCTTGGAACCTGATCTGGGTAATGCCAGCGGAGGGAAACATGGTTGAGCGTGAGGCTCCGACCGACGAATTTCTCAAGGTCGAGACCCGTGGCATCGAGCCGATCCCCGCGATCGAACGCAAGGGTTCGCCGCGGGACGTGGCCTGGCTCTGGGTCGCCGCCTTTGCCAACTTCGTCTCGCTGATCACGGGCGCGCTGCTGGTGACGTTCGGCCTGGGGGTCGTCGAGGCGATCCTCGCGGTTGCGGTCGGCTCGGCGCTGGCCGCCAGCCTGCACGGCCTCCTGAGCGTCGCCGGGCCACGCTTTGGGACGACCCAGGTGGTCGCGTCGCGCGAGACGTTCGGCATCCGTGGCGCCTATGGCGGCGCCTTTTTCACCCTGTTCCTGGCGGTCGGGTGGTTCGCCGTCGATTGCGTGATCGCGGCGCAAGCGATCGTCCAACTGGCCCGGCTCGCCGGCCTGCCGCGGGGCAACTTGCTGAACGGCCTCGCCCTCCTGGTTGTCGTCCTTCTGTCCGTTCTGGTCGCGGTCTACGGCCACCAGACGATCGCGGTCTTCGAGAAATATGGCGCCATCGTCTTTGTGATCTTCTGCGCCATCCTCGGCCTGACCTTGCTGCCCAAAGTCAACTGGAGTTTGCAGCCCACCATCAGCGGCGGCGACCACGTGGCGGCCTGGGTGCTGGGCACGAGCGTCATCTTCGCGTTGGTCGCGTCGTGGTTCAGCTTTGCCTCGGACTACTCGCGCTACCTCCCCGAACGGTTGTCCGTTCGTTCCGTGGCCGGCTGGGTCGGGGCCGGGACGGCCGTCTCGATGTTTGCCTTCGGCGCGCTCGGCGTCGTGCTAGCCACAATCGATCCCAGCGCCGGCGGCAACTTGCTGGCGTTGATCTCGGCCAATGCGCCGATCGCGATTGTGGTGCCGTTCTTGCTGTTCATTGCCGTCGGCGAGATCTGGGCGAATTACCTGGACGTCTACACGGCGGCATTGTCGGCGCTCGCCCTGAACTTGAGAATCCGCCGGTGGACCGCGGCCCTCGCATGCGGCGCGATCGGCGGCGTCCTTGCGTACATCGCGATGTTCATCTCGAACTTCAGGGACCAGTACACGAACTTCCTGTTGATTACGTACCTGTGGGTCCCATCGTGGGCGGCGGTCGTGCTGGTGGACATGTTTGTCTTTCAGCGTCGTCCCGGCCGGCTCAGGACGTTTCGTGGCCGGGCGGTGCTCGCCTGGCTGATCGGGTTGGCGGTGGCCATTCCATTCGTCAATTCGTCGCTGTGGCAGAGCCCGCTGGCGGTCAGCGTCCTGCACAACACGGATATCTCCGGCTACGTCGGGGCCATCGTCGGCGGCGTCGCGTACTGGCTTTTGGGGCGGCGATGAGCCAACCGGTTGTCCTCACGATCGCGGGATCTGACTCGGGCGCGGGCGCCGGCATCCAGGCGGATCTCAAAACCTTCGCGGCGTTGGGCGTCTATGGCGTCAGCGTCATTACGGCGATCACGGCGCAGAACACGGTTGGCGTCCGCGCGGTCCAGGAAATCGATCCGGGTGTGATCACCGCCCAGCTCGATGCCGTGGCCGAGGATTTCTCCATCGCGGCGCTGAAGACCGGCATGCTGTCGAGCGCCGCGATCATCGAGGCCGTCGTCGCCGGGCTGAGGCGCCGCGCGCTGCGTCCGCTCGTCGTGGACCCGGTGATGATCGCCAAGAGCGGCGATCGCCTGCTGCGCGAAGACGCGGTCGAGACGCTTCGACGGACGCTGCTGCCCCTGGCCTACGTCGTGACGCCCAACATTCCCGAAGCCGAAGTCCTGGCGGGGCTCGCGATTCGGACTCATGCCGACCGCGTCGAGGCCGGACGCGCCATCATGGGGCTTGGAGCGCATGCGGTGGTGATCAAAGGCGGCCACTCCGACGACGACCCAATCGTCGACCTGCTGGTCGACCGGGACGGCGTCCACGAGTTTCGGGCGGCGCGGATCGCAACGGGGAGCACCCACGGCACCGGCTGCACGTTTTCATCAGCCATTGCCGCCGGGCTGGGGCGTGGGGACGACCTGGCCACGGCTGTCGGTGAAGCCCGGGCCTATCTGTCGAGCGCGCTGGCCCAGGCGCCCGGGCTTGGGCACGGGCACGGCCCCTTGAATCACTTTCCGGTGCGGCAGGTGGCGCATGCAGGTCACTGACATCGACCTGCAGTACCTCGAGGGCGTCCATGCCCCGCTAGGTCCCGTGCTCGAGGAGATGCTCAAGACCGGCCGGGCCGAGGGCGTGCCCATCGTCAGCGCCGCCTCCGGCCGGTTGCTGCGCGTCCTGGTGACGGCGCTCGCGCCAAAGCGTGTCGTGGAAATCGGCACGGCGATCGGCTTCTCGACCCTGTGGATGGCCAGCGCCCTCCCCGCCGGCGGGCGGATCGACACCATCGACCCTGACCGGTCGCGAACCGACCGCGCGCGCCGCTACTGGCTGCGCGCCGGCGTCACCGACCGCGTCCGCGTCATCAATGAGCCGGCGCTGCGAGTGCTGCCGCGGCTGGCTCCGGGCATCGACTTCGCCTTCATCGACGCCATCAAGACCGAGTACGTCGCCTACCTGGATGCGCTGCTACCGAAGATGGCGCCGGGCGGCATGATCACCGTCGACAACGTGCTCTGGAGCGGCCGGATCGCCGCCGGCGTGCATGACGAAGATACGGACGCCCTGCGCGCCTTCAACGAGCACTTTCTACGCCATGAGCAACTCGAGGCGACGATCGTTCCGGTCGGCGACGGCCTCGGAATCGGCGTCGTCCGGCCCCATGCCTGACCCAGCGGCCGGGTAGAGTTTGTCGGTTGTCTACCGACGTGGCACCCCTCACCCGGGAGCGGGTCCTCGACGCCTATCACACGGTGCTCCAGGCCCGCGCGCTCGACGACCGGCGGTTTGTCCTGAACCGCGCGGGAAAGTTGGCGTTCATCATTTCGCCTCGTGGCCACGAGGTGGCCCAGGTGGCCGCCATCACGGCGCTCGAACCCGGCCGGGACCGCTTCTGCCTGTACTACCGAAACTTCGCTGCCGCGATTGCGTGCGGCTTTACGCCGGAGGAGCTCATGCTCGCGGCGTTCGCGCGGGCGGCTGACCCGTCGAGCGGTGGCCGCCAGACGCCGGGGAATTTCGGAAGTCGCCGGCGTGGCGTCGTGGTTGGTTCGAGCACGGTCGGTCCGCAGATCCCTAAGGCGGCGGGCATCGGCCTGGCACTGAAATGGAAAGGGCAGGGGGCGCTCTGTTACGTCAGCTTTGGTGAGGGCGCGACCAGCCAGGGCGACTTTCACGAAGGTCTGAACTTCGCCGCCCTGCACCGCTGCCCGGTGATTTTTTTCTGCGAGAACAACCATTGGGCGATCTCCGTGCCGCAGCAGCTCCAGGTGGCCGGCCCCGGGGTCGCGGAGCGCGCCGCGGCGTATGGCATTCCCGGGGTACGGGTCGGTGGGGACGATTTTTTCGCCGTGCACCAGGCGGTGAAGGACGCGGCTCGGCGGGCACGAGCCGGGGAGGGGCCGAGCCTGATCGAGGCCGAGGTGTTGCGCTTGCAGTCGCATTCGACCGACGACGACCAGCGAGCATATCGTGATCCCGCCGAGCTGGCCGCCGAGGCTGAGCGCGACCCGATCCCGCGGATGCGCGACGCCCTGATCGAACGCGGCTGGCTCAACGCGGACGATGATGCGGCGCTGCGCGACGAAGTCAATCGGGAAGTCGAGCGGGCCACCGATGCGGCCGAAGCGGCCCCGGATCCCGACCCCACCTCGCTTGGCCGCCATGTGTATGCCGATGCCTGATCGCACCCTTGTGCAGGCGGTGCGCGACGCGCTCTACGAAGAGATGGAGCGCGACGACCGTGTCTGCGTCCTTGGCCAGGACGTCGGCCTCAAGGGCGGCGTGTTCAAGGCAACAGAAGGCCTGCAGCAACGGTTCGGCGCGCAGCGCGTGCTCGATATGCCGCTGGCGGAGTCAAGCATCGCCGCGGTGGCCCAGGGGCTGGCGCTCGAAGGCTTTGTGCCGGTGGCCGAGATGCAATTCGCCGACTACAGCTACCCGGCCTTCAACCAGATCGTCAACGAGATCGCCAAGGTGCGGTACCGGTCGAACGGCGACTTTTCCTGTCCGTTGGTGATCCGGGCGCCAACCGGCGGCGGAGTTCGCGGCGCGCTTTACCACTCGCAATCGCCGGAGGCGTTTTACTCCCATGTCCCCGGCCTCAAGGTCGTGCTACCGTCGACGCCGGCCGACGCCAAGGGCCTGCTGAAGGCGGCGATCCGTGACCCCGACCCGGTGATCTTCCTCGAGCCCAAGAAGCTGTACCGTGCCGAGCGCCAGGAGGTGGCGGACGGCGACGCGGCCCTCCGTCCGTTGGGGTCGGCGAGGGTAGTTCGGGAAGGCGTCGACCTGACCGCCGTGACCTACGGCTACATGCGGGCCGTCACCGCGCAGGCGGCAGCTCGGTTGAGCCAGGATGGCATCGAGGTCGAGATCATCGACCTGCGAACGCTCCGCCCCTGGGACATCGAAAGCTGTGTCCGCTCGATCGAGAAAACGGGGCGTGTTGCCGTGATCTACGAGGCGAACCGAACCGGCGGCTTCGGGGCCGAGATCGCGGCTGAGCTCGCTGAGCGGTGCTTCGCCAGCCTCGATGCGCCCGTCAGCCGGATCGCCAGCCCGGACGTGCCCGCCATGCCGTTCAGCCCCAGCCTCGAACACGCGTTCATGCTCAATCCGGACAAAGTGGCGGACGGTTTACGGCGCGTGGCCCGCTACTGAATCACCGGCTCACGCTAAGAGAAGGCTGAGGAGCCGGTGGAAAACTGAGGGCTCCTTCCCTATACTTTCCGGTGGGGTTCTTGTTCCAAGCCCCCCGGAACCAGGACCCCACTTCCTTTCCTCCGGGCCGAAAAGCACGCCCAGCCCCAAACGTTTGCCGTCAGGGGCCTTTCGGGACCCCGAAAGGATTACCGCGCCGGGGCCTTGCCGGAGCCTGCCTAGAATTGGGGGGCTTTGGCCACCACCCGGCGCCCTCGTTCGTCCGAACGCAACGGCGTATTCATCTCCGTCGACATGGAGGGGATAGCCGCGATCGTCCACCTGCAGCAGGTCATGCGGGGAATGCCCGAATACGAGCACTCCTGCCGACTGATGACGGCCGAAACCAACGCCGCGGTGGCCGGCGCGCGGAGGGCGGGCGCCACCCGGTTTGTGGTCAACGACTCGCACGGCGACATGCGCAACTTCCTGTTGGACGAGCTGGACGACGGCGTCGAGGTGATCAGCGGGGCGGATAAGCCGTTCTCGATGGGCGCCGGCCTCGACCCGACCTTCGAAGTCGCCTTTTTCGTTGGCTACCACGCATCGGTTGGAAGCGAGCGCGCCATCATGGATCACACCTATGGGGGCAGGACGATCTACGCCCTGCGGATCAACGGCCGTGAGCAGAGCGAGGCGACGCTGAATGCGGCGCTGGCCGGCAGCTTCGGCGTCCGGACGGCGCTGATCACCGGCGACCAGGCCACCATCGACGAGGCCGCCGCCGAAATTCCAGGGATCGAGGGGGTGGTCGTCAAAGAGGCGCTCGGCCGCCAGGCGGCCCGTTCGCTGCATCCGGTCGAGGCTTGCCGGCGGATCGAGGAGGGCGCATATCGGGCGTATGCCTCCCGGGCCGAACGGCCGCTGTACCGACCCAAGGGGCCGTTCACACTCGAAATCGATTGGATGAATGCCAGCATGGCGGATCTCTGCGTGCAAATTCCCGACGTCCAGCGCGCCGGCGGGCGGACAGTCCAATATCGCGCCGCCGACTACCAGAGCTGCTACCAGATGCTGCTGGCGCTCCTGGTCATGGCGACGCCGGCCGCCTACCAGTACCCCCGGCCGTGACGCCGAGCGAGGCGATCGAGCATCTCCTCGGGGGCACGCCGCTGACCCGCGAGCAATCGCGGAACGTGATGGACCAGGTGATGGCGGGCGAGGCGACGACGGCGCAGATCGCCGGACTCTTGATCGCGCTGCGGGCCAAAGGCGAAACGGTCGAAGAGATGACAGGATTCGTCGAGTCGATGCGGGCGCATGCCACGCCGCTCGAGGTTCCGGTCGGGACGATCGATACGTGCGGCACAGGCGGGGATCGCGCGGGGACGTTCAATATCTCCACCGCGGCGGCGCTGGTCGCCGCGGGCGCCGGGATTCCGGTGGCCAAGCACGGCAACCGGGCGGCCTCCAGTCGCTGCGGCAGCGCTGACGTCCTGGAAGCCCTCGGCGTCGACATCACGCTCGGCGCGGAGGGCGTTCGGCGCTGCATCGACGCGGCGGGCATCGGCTTCTGTTTCGCTCCCAGCTTTCATCCGGCGATGCGCCACGCGGGTCCGGCGCGCCGCGAACTCGGCGTCCGGACGGTCTTCAACGTCCTCGGGCCGCTCGCCAACCCGGGCCGGGTGCGGCGCCAGGCGCTGGGCGTGGGCGCGCCGCTGCTGGCGCCGCTGATGATCCGCGTGCTACAGGACCTCGGCCACGAGCGGGCGCTCGTCTTCTACGGCGAGGACGGGCTCGATGAGCTCACGACCACCGGCCCTTCGCGGGTCTTCGAGCTGCAGGCGGGGGCGGTCACCGAGTACGAGCTCGATCCCAAAGATCTGGGGCTTGACCGCTCCCGACCAGAGGACCTGCGGGGCGGGACGCCACCCGAAAACGCCGCTCTGCTGCGCCAGGTCCTGGACGGGGAAGCGGGGCCCCGCCGTGAGGTCGTGGTGCTCAACGCCGCCGCCGCCGTCCAGGCGGCGGGCAAGGCCGACTCGTGGCCCCAGGCCGTGGCCGTTGCCCGCCAGTCATTGGACAGCGGACGCGCCAAGCAGGCGCTCAGCCGGCTGGTCGAGGCGTCAAAGAGCCCTTAGCCGGACGCCAGGCCGGCGACACCGCCGGCGAGCAACAGCAGGCACACGACCCCGACGAATCCCCAGGCCGCCCAGTAGGTCAGCCGCGAGAGGCGGCGGACCCGGCGCAGGCGGCGCATCTTGCCCAGCGCCAGATTCAGAGCCCTCTCTTCCGTCAGCACTATGTAGTGGTATCGCCCGAGGAGGCGAAAACCTTTCGAAATCAATGGCCGATTATGCTGTAGCCGATGCCGTTTCGGATCGCCGTCATCCCGGGCGACGGCATTGGCCCCGAGGTCATCGCCCAGGGAATTCGGGTCCTGCAGGCCGTCACGGCCGGCACCGGCACCGACCTGGATTTCGTCAGCTATGACCTGGGCGCGGAGCGCTACCTGCGAACAGGGGAGATCCTCCCCGACTCGGTCTTCCGGGAGCTCGAGCAGGCCGACGCCATCTACCTGGGCGCCGTGGGCGACCCGCGGGTCCAGAACCCGCAGTACGCCGCCGGGCTCTTGCTCCGCCTGCGGTTCGAACTGGACCTCTGGGTCAACCTTCGACCGTCGCGGCTGCTGGCGCCCGGCTTGACGCCGCTGCGCGATGCCATCTCGATCGACCTGGTCGTGGTGCGCGAAAATACCGAAGGCGCCTATGTCGGCATCGGTGGCCAGTTCAAGCGAGGGACGCCCGACGAGATCGCGATCCAGGAGGACGTCAACACTCGTAAGGGCGTCGAGCGGATCGTTCGGTACGCTTTCGGGCTGGCGCGACAGCGCCGGATGGCGGGCCACTTGGGGCGTCTGACCATGGTCGACAAGAGCAACGCGCTCTATCACGCGCACGATCTCTGGCAGCGCGTCTTCGCCCTGGAGCGGAAAGCGGCGTCGGAGATCGAGGCGGAGCATCTCTTCGTCGATGCGGCGGCGATGCAACTGGTCAAGGATCCGGGCCGCTTCGACGTGGTGGTGACCTCCAACATGTTCGGCGACATCCTCAGCGACCTCGCATCGGAGCTGGTCGGTGGCCTGGGCCAGGCACCGTCGGCGAACATCAATCCGGACAACCGCCGGGGCCTGTTCGAGCCCGTGCATGGATCCGCGCCCAAGCACGCCGGCAAAGGCATCGCGAACCCGGTCGGTGCGATCCTGGCGGGGGCGATGATGCTGAGACACCTGGGCGACGTCCCGGGCGCGCTGCAGATCGAAGCCGCCGTGATGTCCGCGGCGCGCGACCGTCGGACGACGAGGGATCTCGGTGGGACCCTCAACACAACGACGGCTGCCGATGCCGTGCTGGAGCGACTCGAGAGGGTTGAATCATGGCGCGCCTCGTGAACACGATCCAGCCTGCGCGTCAGAAGTCGGGCGCCGCGCCGCCCTCGAGGCCGGCCGTCTCTTCGGTGGAGAGATCGCCTGGCAGTGCCCAACTCGTGCGGGGGCGGACCCTGATCTTCTGGGATCCAAAAATTCCTGGGAAGAAGCTGGACGCCATCGATACCGACCAGATCACGCCGGCGGATGACTGCGTCTCGGAGAGCCTGGACCGGCTCGACGAGCGATGGAAGCTCGGGGCCTTCCGTTATTTGATGCCCGACTTCCGGCAGCGCGTGCATCGCGGCGAGACCTTCGTGATTGCCGGGGAGCGCTTCGGGATCGGCTCGTCGCGTGAAATGAGTCCTGCCGGTCTCAAGGCCGTCGCCGAGGAGGTCGGGCTCGAACTCGTGATCGTGTGCGGCGACGGGGTGGGCGATATCTTTCGCCGCAACGCGCTGAACCTGGGCCTGCACGTGGTCCAGAGCCGCGCCGCCTCGGAGGATGCGCAGGAAGGCGACGTCATGACGTTTGATCCGTCCAACCGGCGCCTGACGAACGAGACCCGCCGCAAGACCTACGACCCTGTGCCGCTGACGCCGATGGAAGACGAGATCCGCCGCTCGGGCGGCATCATCAAAGTCGGCCGCCGGGAGTTCCCCGAAGCCACGGCGCAGGCCCCTCGGGTCGAATGGCCTGATGCGAAGGCCGCGCGCGGCCTGACCAGCACCGAGCAGATCGTCTGGGCGCATCGGGTTGACAAGGATGCGCAGGTGCGGCCGGGCGGTACGCTTCGCGTGTGGTGTGACCTGCTGCCGGCCTCCGATGGGACGGCGCCGTTTTCGATTCACACCTTCAACCAGATCACCGGTGGCGACCGCATCTTTCCGCGGCAGGCGGCGATCGCCAACGATCATTTCGTTTTCTCGGGGCGCAACGCTGACGACAAGCAGACCTCGATTGGCCGGGAGTTCGCGCAGTTGCATGGCATCGGCAAGCCGTACTACGCGACCCCGGGCGACGGCATCTTTCATTTTTATTTCCCCGAGCAGGGCCTGGTCGTCCCCGGCGCCTTTATCCCGGGCGCCGATTCGCACAGCCGGGCGTATGGCGCCTACGGCGCGGTTGGCACCGGGGTGGGCAGCACCCAGCTCGGCTTCGGTTGGTCGACTGGCTACATCTACTTCACGCCGGCAAAGCGCCGGCGGGTCGTCTTCACCGGAAAGCTGCGGCCATGGGTCAGCGGCAAGGACGTCGTGCTGGCCCTGCTGCGCCGGTGGGGCAAAGCGCAGGCCCAGGGCATGAGCGTCGAGTTCGTCGATGCCGATCGGCAGTTGCCCATCCCATATCGAAACACGGTCGCGAACATGATGGCCGAAGCCGAAGCCCAGAACGGCATCTTCGCCCCGGACGAGGTCACGCTCGACTGGTATCGGCGCAAGGGCATCAGCGATCTGCCATATCCGTCGTTCGAGCCCGGCGCCGATGTGGCCTGGGACATCGACGAGACGCTGGATCTGTCCGAGCTGGTGCCCTACATCGCCAAGCCCTTCGCCCCGGGGAATGCGTTTCCCGCCGACGAGGTCGCCCTCGAGAAGCTGACGTTCGACAAGGCCTTTATTGGATCGTGCACCAACGGCGGGTATGACGACCTGCTCGAGGCGGCGCTGGTGATCCGGTCCGGCCGTGAGCACGGCTTCGAGAAGGCGCCGAAGCAGTTCGTCATCTTCCCCGGGTCCGGGGGCGTCAAGCGCGACATCGAAAACCCGGAACCCCGTTTGGGCGGCGAGTCGATCGCGTCGGTGTTGCGATCCGTCGGGGGCGAGATTCGCGAGTCCTGGTGCGGCCCGTGCTTCGGCCAGGGTCCGGATGCACTCAAGAAAGGCGAGATCGCGATCACGTCGTTCAATCGCAACTGGCAGAACCGCATGGGTGTGGGCGGCCTTGGCTATTTGGCCAGCCCCGCCGTCGTCGCCTCATCGGCGCTGCTCGGCTACATGGCCGGGCCGTCGTCGCTCGGGATCAAATGGGATCCCGAGCGCTTCGACGTCTCGATATAGGCGAGCTTCGGCCGCGTCCGGGCTTGACGGCCCGATGATCCTGCGGATAATCGAGGCAATGCGCAGCCCTCAAGATCGCGAACTTGCCGAGAAGGCTGGCCATGACCCTGAAGCCTTCGGGGCGCTGTACGACCGCTACTTCGAAGGGATTTATCGTCTGGTCTACGGGCGGGTTCGCAATCAGGCGTTGGCGCAGGACCTAACGGCTCGAGTCTTCTTCAGGGCACTAAAACTTATCAAGGGGCATCGACACGTCGGCACCAAATTCTCTTCATGGCTCGGAACGCTCGCCCTCATGACGCTGGCTCGGAGCGGATACATCATGAGTCAACCTCGGCAAGGGCCTGCGGCCGACAATGGCCTGCAGTCAGCGGGCCGCCCGGCGCCACTGCGGCCTACGCGGCCGACGCTTTCGACCGCGGTCGCACTGCCGCAGCCACCGGTCGACGATGGACCCGGCATCGTCTACGCGCTCGGTCGATCTCGCTAGCGGCGACGTTCGGTGTCCCGATCTGGCCAGCACACGACGGCAGCCCATCTCGAGCCCTGGGGACCGGATGACCTGCCCTTACTGGAGCAGTTGCTGGGCAATACCGTGATGATGACGCACCTCGGCGGGCCCGAGACTCCAGAGAAAATCGCCGAGCGCCATCAACGCTATCAGCGACTCGGCGACCTCGGTGCCGGCCGGATGTTCAAGATCGTCGACGATGCGAGCGGTGATGGCGTCGGCTCCGTCGGCTACTGGCCGCGCAGCTGGCGTGATCAGGAGGTCTACGAGATGGGCTGGTCGGTACTCCCGGCGTTCCAGGGGCGCGGCATCGCGGCCGCCGGAACCGCGCAGGCCATCGTCGTCGCTCGGTCGGAGCAGACGCGGCGCTTCCTGCACGCGTTTCCGTCCGTCGCCAACGAACCATCCAATGCCATCTGCCGGAAAGTCGGCTTTGAACTGGTTGAGGCGTGCGACTTCGAGTACCCGCCCGGTCACGTCATGCGCTGCAACGATTGGCGGCTTGACCTTACTGGTCGTACGTCGGCCGCGTAGTGAAGCGGGAACCGGGGACGACCACGTCCGTGGCGTAGTCGACCGTCTGGGTGGAATGAACATCAGCATGCAGACGCGCCGTCTGCGGCAAGCCGGACGCGACCATGCCGCTGCCCCAGGTCATCGCCGCCACGATGGCCACGGCGACGACGATCCGCAGCGGCGATCGTAGAGGGTTCATATGGCCGGCTCCTTGAGCAGATCCAGCGGCATCGCTCGGGCCTTGCCCATCATGGTCAGGAGCGCCGCAATCGCGGCATAGTGTGAGCGCAGCCCACGGATCACTGCCGGGTCGAACTGGATTCCGTCTCCGGCCTCGATCGTGGTGACCGCCGCCGAGAAGCTCATGGCGTTTCGATAGGGTCGGTCGGACGTCAGTGCGTCGAGCGCATCCGCGACCGTCAGGATCCGCACCGCCAGCGGGATGTCTTCCCCGCGCAGCCCGTCCGGGTAACCGGTGCCGTCCCAGTGCTCATGGTGATGACGGATGCCCCTGAGGCTCGCCTCCAGGAAATGCAGGCCTTTGAGCATCTCATAGCCGATCACCGGATGCGCGCGCATCGCTAGCAGTTCTCGCTTAGTGAGGGGCCCTGGCTTTCGTAGGACACGGTCTTCGACGCCGATTTTCCCAATGTCGTGCAGGAGCGCGGCGCGGCCCAGCGTAGCGAGCTCATCAGGTTGCAGCCCCATCTGCCTCGCGATCTCGAAGCTCAACCGCGCGACCCGAGCCGAGTGTCCGTAGGTGTAGGGATCGCGTGCGTCGATCGCCCGGGCAAGAGCTTCGATGCTGGCGAACGAGGTCGCCTCCAGCGCTTTCGTCTTCTCCTCGAGGCTGGCCGTCATGTGGTTGAACGAGGAGGTCAGGTACCCGATTTCATCGGCGGGACCGGTCGGGGCTCGTTGGTCCCCGGCGGCCACGATGGAGCTGACGAGCTGCTCCAACGGTCGGGTGATGCGTCTCGCCAGCAGCCCACCGACCACCAGCACCAGCAGTGCGGTTCCCGCAACCACGAACAGGAGGACGACCCGCAATCTGAAAACGTTGTCGACCACCTGGTCGGCCGGCATCCCGACGCCGAGATATCCCAGCCGCTCGCCGCGCATCGTCCAGTCGCTCACCGCGACGGTATAGCTGTGACCGCTGGCCGTTGCGCTCACCCGCATCGCGTGATCCGACGTGACGGACTGCCGAATGTCGGGGCTCAGTGATGCGAGCCCGGCGACCGTCGGATCGAGGGGCCGGCCGGTCAAGTCGTAGAAGAAGAGTCCGCCGGTGTGTGCGGTGCCGAGTTCCGCCGCGAGGTCGCGGATCGATGCGCCCAGCAACACGGCGCCCATCACCCGGTTGGTCGCGTCCCGGATGGGCGCGACCCAGTACACGACCTGGCCGGTGCTCTCGGAAACGACGCCGAGGTCTTTGTCTCCTCGTGCATCGATCGATCCGGTCAGGACGCGCCTGACCGCGGGCACGTCGCCGTACGCCCCTCGCCCGCTGCCTGCGGGAATGGAGAGGAGGCGGTGGCCTTCGCCATCCACGATGTGGATCACGACATGGGCCTCGCGCGCAGCCCTGGTGTCGGCGGCAAAAAGTGCCGAGAGCGCCGTGTCATTTTGTTGCGCCACGGCGGTCGGGAGGCTCGGCGTGGCGGCAAGGGTTCGCAGGTCGTTCAGCCGGCCGGCCTCCAGCGTGGCGAGGGCATCATTGGCCTGCACGCTCGCCCGAACCAGGCCCTGGTCGAGGCCCGCGAGGCCGGAGCCCGTCGCCTGGTAAGTCAGCGCCGCGACACCAACCACCGCGACGAAGACGAGCAGGAGCAAGAAGGGAACGATGATTTGCTGTCGAAGCGGCCGTGGCCATGCGGCGTCGAGTCGGAGCCCCGTGAGGCCCGCGTCACTCACCGCAGTCCCCCCTGAACAATCTGCCTCCTTAGTGCGATCGTCGAAGGATCGGTCCACGACACTTACCATCGAACGTTGATGCTGTCAAGCAAAAACGGCGCTGTTTCGGAAAACTTAGCGATGGCTCCCGAATTCGGACCACTGGCGTCGCGGTCGGAGCATTTCCTAGCGAGCCCGGCCACTCCGTGAGAACATCAGCAACCCTCTAGAAATTTGGGTTTTGGGGATATGCTCGTCCAAAATTTGGACAACCGTCGGAATATCGGATTGATAGGAGGCTTACGTGTCGAACCGAGCGGCGTATTTACAGACCATGATTTCCCTGGCGTCGGCGGCGTTCGGAGTGGTGGCCGCGCTGGCCTGGAACGGCGCGATCACGGCGCTGGTCAAGCAGGTTTTTGGCACCGGGGCCCAGATCGTCTCGTTGTTCATCTACGCCATCATCATCACCGTCATCGCCGTCATCGTGATGGTGAATCTCGCCAAGCTGGCGGAGCGCGCGGCTCCACCGAAGGCCTAGACGGCGTAGCGCCTCAGGATCCGGTTTTCGCCGCGCGCTGGTTGACGACCGCATAGACCTCGGCTTCGTCGAGCAGCCGATTGCCCCGCTTGGCGCGCTCGACGATGCCGCGAACCAGCTCGGGTCGTGGCTCAATGCCGCGCTGCTCGAGCCAGAAAACCACGTTCGACTCGCCGCTCATCGGCCCGATGTCGATGACTTGCTCGCAGCCGAAGAGGTCGGCGGGGACGCCGGAGTAGACGCGGTTGGCGAGCCACTCGTCGCCCTTGCGCTTGGCTTTGATGACGGCGGCGGCGTGCACGCCGGTGGCCGTCCGAAAGGCGTCACGTCCGAGCACCGGGTAGTTCGCCGGGATCGCCATCCCGGTGCCCTCGGCGATCACCTCGCCCATCTCGCGAAGCTTGGTCAGATCCGTGTCGATCCAGCCCAGCAGCCGGAAGTTCACGAGGAGCAGATCGAGGTGCGTGTTGCCGACGCGCTCGCCGAGGCCGAGCGCGCAGCCATGAATCCGGTCCGCGCCGGCCAGGGCGGCATCGATCGCGTTGATGACGCCGAGACCGCGATCGCTATGCCCGTGCCAGTCGAGCCCGGTGTCAGGCTTCATCTCATCCAGCATCCGGCGGACGTAGCCGACCACGGCGCGGACGCCGTCCGGTGTCGAGTGGCCGACGGTATCGCAGACCGCGACCCGCGCGGCGCCCTCTTCGATTGCCGTGCCGAATAGCTGGCGAAGCGTTTCGGGCTGCGCCCTGGTCGTGTCTTCGGTGACATAGAGCACCGGGAGCTGATGCTGGCGGGCAAAACGCACGGCCTTGCGGGTGTTGTCGACCATCTGCTCGATGGTCCAGCCCTCGGCGTACTGGCGAATCGGACTGGAGCCGATGAAGGCCGCGACCTCGATCGGGATGCCGACGCGCTGCGAGATCTCGACCACCGGCTGGATATCGCCCTCGAGCGTGCGCGCGGCGCAGAGCGGCTTGATGCGCAGTCGCTGGTCCCGGATTTCCTCGGCCAACCGTTCCACGTCGGCTTCGGCGCGAGGCCCCGATGCCGGAAGGCCGAGGTCGATCGATCCGACTCCGAGCTCGTCAGCCAGGTGCAGGAAGCGCAGCTTGTGCTCGATATCGGGGTCGCGGACGGATGGGCCCTGGATGCCGTCGCGGAGCGTCTCATCGTGAATGGCGATCGGGTGCGTCGGCTTGGCCGGGGCATCGACCGTGTTCCAGTCGTAGATCAGCTGGGCTTCGTCAGGCACTGACGCTTTCCAGCTCCGAGACCAGCGCTGTGAGGAATTCCGTCGCCAGCGCGCCGTCGACGATCCGATGATCCACGGAGATCGAAATCCATGCGCCGTTGCGGGCCACGACCTGGCCATCGACCACCATCGGTCGCAGCTTGATCGCGCCGAAGGCGACCACGCAGCACTCTGGCGGATTGATGATGGGGGTGCCGGTCTCGACCGGGCCGCTGGCGCCGACGTTGGTCACGGTAATCGTGCCCCCGCTCATCTGGCCGGGCGGGAGCGTCCCGGCCCGTGCGCCCTCGATCAGCTGGGCGCTTTGCTCCGCGATCGCAGCCAGCTCGAGCTTGTCCGCACCACGAAGGACCGGTACCAGCAAGCCCTGGCTGGTGTTGACCGCGATCCCGACGTTGATCGGCTGCTTCACGATGATCTCGTCGCGGGTTTCATCCCATGAGCTGTTCATCAGCGGATACGCGCGGACGGCCTTCACCACGGCCGCGATGAAATAGGGGAGAGGAGTCATCGGGCGGCCGCCGGCCTTTCGCTGCTCGCGCGCCGCCATCAGGTTTGTGGCGTTGAACACGGCGAACTCGGTGAACTGCGGAATGGTCGAAACCGACCGGACCATCTGGCGGGCGATCGCCTTGCGGATTCCTACCACGCTGATGCGCCGCTCCCCGTCGGTGGCTGGGACCCTCGTCGGTCCGGCCGAGGCCGCCACCGGCGATGAAGCGGCGGCTTCAACATCGCTTTTCGTGATCCGGCCGGCGGGGCCCGTGCCCGCGACCTGCGCCAGGTCGACGCCCTTGTCCTTGGCGAGCTGGCGCACGAAGGGCGCGGCGCGGACATCGGCGCCGCTCTCGGCGACGGCGGGGGCGCTTCGCGCTTTGCGTCGAATGCCGGATTCCGGAGCTCCGGGACCGTAGCCGACCAGGGTCCCTGGTGTCGCCTCGGCCGGCGCCGCGTCGGATCCAGTGATGGTGACCAGCGGCTCGCCAACGGCAACTGAGTCTCCGGGTCGCGCATGGAGTTTTTGAATCGTCCCCGCGAACGGCGACGGGATCACGACGACGGCCTTAGCCGTCTCGACGTCGCAGAGCGGCGCGTTGACCTCCACCGTGGCCCCTTCCTTG
Source organism: Candidatus Acidiferrum sp. (assembly GCA_035602395.1). GTDB lineage: Bacteria > Chloroflexota > Dormibacteria > CF-121 > CF-121 > CF-13. Next base: position 1,817 of record DATNMH010000023.1, on the reverse strand, counting down.
ACCCGCCAGGCGACCAGCTGAGCCTCGGTCAGACCCTCGCCGAGATCCGGCAGCCTGAAGGTCTGATCAGCCATAGCCGAGCGCGGCGTCCGCGGCCTGCAGGATGCGGTCGACGTCTGGTAGGTAGAGCTTTTCGTAACGCGCTGGGGGGTAGGGGACATTCATCCCGCCGATGCGACCGACCGGCGCCTCGAGCAGGTCGAAGGCATCATGGCTGATCCGCGCGGCGACCTCGGCGCCGAAGCCGCAGAAGACCGGCGCCTCGTGTACCACCACGGCGCGGTGCGTCTTGCGCACCGAGGCCATCACCGTGTCCATGTCCAGGGGCGACAGACTGCGAAGGTCGATCACCTCGAGCGAGATCTGTTCCTGCGCGGCCGTCCTGGCGGCTTGAAGAGCAATGCTGACCGTGGGCCCATAAGCGATCACGGAAACGCCCGAGCCTTCATGCGCCACCCGCGCCTTGCCGATCGGCACGCGGTCGGTCGGGTCGATTTCCTCCTTGGTGTAGTAACGGGCCTTGGGCTCGAAAAAGACCACGGGATCCGGATCGTCGATGGCCGTTTGGAGCAGGGCGTAGGCATCGGCAGGCGTCGAGGGCGTGACCACTTTCAGGCCGGCAGTGTGGGCGAAGTAGACCTCCGGACTCTCGGAATGGTGCTCGACGGCGCCGATGTTGCCGCCGAAGGGGACGCGGATCGTGATCGGCAGTGAGATGCCCGAGCGGTTTCGATACTTGGCGACGTGGCTGACGATCTGCTCGAACGCCGGATAGATGAAGCCATCGAATTGGATCTCCGGCACCGGCCGAAAACCACGGAGCGCCAGGCCGACCGCGATCCCGATGATGGCTGACTCAGCCAGCGGCGTGTCGAAGACGCGCTCCTCGCCGAACGCCTTCTGCAAGCCGTCCGTGATGCGAAAGACCCCGCCCAACGCCCCCACGTCCTCTCCAAAGATCAGGACGTTCTCGTCGCGGCTCAGGGCATCGCGGAGCGAGAGGTTGATGGCTTTCGCCATCGTCACCGCTTCCGTCAACTGTCCTCCAGCGAGGCTTCGAACTCCTCGCGCTCCTCGACGAACGACGCCGGCGGGTTCGAATAGACGCGGCCGAAGATCGCCTCGCCGGGGGGCGGGACGGGCAGGCTGATGAGCCGTGCGCGCATCGCCTGGGCCGCCGACTCGGCCTCCGCCGCCATTGCGGCGATGAGGCCATCGTCGATGACACCCTGGTCCTTGAGCCACGCCTGGTAGCGGACAATCGGATCCCTGGCGCCCCAGGCTTCGAGGTCGCTGTCGAGCCGGTAGCGGGTGGGGTCGTCCGAACTCGTGTGCGCGCCCATCCGGTAGGTGACGGCTTCGATCAGGTAGGGGCCGTCGCCCTGACGGGCGCGCGCGGCGGCCGCCCGAACGGCGGCGTAAACGGCGAGGATGTCGTTGCCGTCGATCCTGATCCCGGGAAAGCCGTAACCTTTGGCGCGGTCGACGATGGAGCCGGCGGTCTGTTTCGACAGCGGCACCGAAATCGCCCAGTGGTTGTTCTGACAGAGGAAGACCACGGGTGACTTGAAGACGCCGGCAAAATTCATCGCCTCGTGCCAGTCGCCCTCTGAGGTGGCGCCGTCCCCGAAGGTGGAGAGGACCACCTCGTCGGTGTGCTTCAGGCGGCACCCCATGGCGAAGCCGACCGCGTGGGGAACCTGGGTCGCGACTGGAATGGCGAGCGGCGCAAAGTGATATTTGTGCGGATCCCACGGTCCGTGCGAGAGCCCGCGGAACAGCGTCAGCATGTCGGCCGGGTCCACCCCGCGAACCAT
>DATNMH010000022.1:0-32979 GCA_035602395.1 Candidatus Acidiferrum sp. | reverse complement strand
ACGATCTGCCGCATCTCGGCCGGCGAGAGCGCCTTGAACACGACCACGGCATCCACGCGGTTGAGGAATTCCGGCCGGAAGGTTTTCTTCAGCTCGTCCATGATCTTCTCGCGCATCTTGCCGTGCTCTTTCTCTTCCTGGCTGGTGCTCGGCATCGAGGGCTGGAAGCCCATCGAGGTCGTCGCCTGCTGAAGATTGCTCACGCCGATGTTGGAGGTCATGATCACGATCGTGTTCGCGAAGTTGACCTGCTTGCCCTTCGCGTCGGCCAGGCGGCCGTCTTCCAGGATCTGGAGCAGCATGTTGAAGACTTCGGGATGCGCCTTCTCGATCTCGTCGAAGAGCACCACGCTGTACGGCCGGCGCCTAATCGCTTCCGTCAGCTGGCCGCCCTCGTCGTAGCCGACGTACCCGGGCGGTGATCCGACCAGGCGCGCCGTCGAGTGGCGCTCCATGAACTCCGACATGTCGAGGCGGACGATCGCCTCCTCGTTGTCGAAGAGGAAGCGCGCCAGCTGGCGAGCCAGCTCCGTCTTCCCGACCCCGGTGGGTCCGAGGAAGATGAACGAGCCGATCGGACGGCGCGAGTCCTTGAGCCCGGCCCGCGCGCGGCGGACGGCCTGGGAGATGACCTTGACCGCATCGTCCTGACCGATCAGGCGGGCGTGGATCTCGTCCTCCATCCGGAGCAGGCGTGTCGACTCCTCCTCGACCAGGCGGGAGACCGGTACGCCCGTCCAGGCGCTCACGATCTCAGCGATGTGCTCCTCGTTGACCTCGGGCACCGTCGCGCCGAGCTTGTCGCGCCACTCCATCTCTTCCTTGACGTACTTGTCCTTGAGCTTCTTCTCTTTGTCTCGGAAGGAGGCAGCCGTCTCATAGTCCTGGTTGGCGATCGCCTCTTCCTTCTTGATCTGGAGATCGCGGATCTCCTTCTGCATCGTCTTCAGGTCGGGCGGCGTCGTCGTCAGCTTCATACGCACCCGGGCCGAGGCTTCGTCCATCAGGTCGATCGCCTTGTCGGGCAGTGAGCGGTCGGACACGTAACGGACCGACAGCTCGGCCGCCGCCTTGATCGCCTTGTCCGTGACCGTCACGCGATGGTGCTTCTCGTAGAGGCTCTTGACGCCGTGCAGGATCGAGATGGTCTCGATCAGCGACGGCTCGTCGACGAACACCGGCTGGAAGCGGCGCTCCAGGGCGGCGTCCTTCTCGATGTACTTGCGGTACTCGTTGAGCGTAGTGGCGCCGATGCACTGAATCTCACCGCGGGCCAGCGCCGGCTTGAGAATGTTGGCGGCGTCGATGGCGCCCTCGGCGGCCCCGGCACCGACCAGCGTGTGCAGCTCGTCGATGAAGAGGACGACCTCACGGCTGGAACGAATCTCGTCGAGGATCTTCTTCAAGCGTTCCTCGAACTCGCCGCGGTACTTGGTGCCCGCAACCAGCGCGCCCATGTCGAGCGTCAACACACGTTTGCCGCGCAACGATTCGGGGATGTTGCCGAGCACGATCTGCTGGGCGAGGCCCTCAGCGATGGCGGTCTTGCCGACGCCCGGCTCGCCGATCAGCGCCGGGTTGTTCTTCGTCCGACGCGAGAGGATCTGTACCACCCGCTCGATCTCGGTCTCACGACCGATCACCGGGTCGAGCGTGTTTTTGGCGGCGAGGTCCGTTAGGTCGCGGCAGAACTGGTCGAGCAGCGGCGTCTTCGACGGCTTCTTGGTGGTGGCCGCCTCTTCGTCGAGCCCGCTCTCGTGGAGCAGACGATCGATTTCGCCGCGGACCTTCTCGAGGTTGGCGCCCAGGTCTTCGAGGACGTGGGCGGCGATCCCCTCACCTTCGATCAAAAGCCCCAGCAGCAGGTGCTCGGTGCCGACGTAGTTGTTGCCCATCCGGCGGGCTTCCTCGAAAGAGATCTCGATGACCTTCTTGACCCGCGAGGTGGGGATGATCTGCTGGATGATGATGCGTTCGTTGCGGCCCAGCACCGACTCGATGGTGGCGCGGACCTTATTGATCTCCACTCCGAGGTTGTTCAGCACCTTGGCAGCGAGGCCTTCGCCCTCGCGGAGCAACCCAAGGAGCAGATGCTCGGTGCCGATATATGAGTGGTGCGAGCGCTCGGCCTCTTCCTGGGCCAGCGTCAGGACCTTCTTCGCTCGCTCCGTAAACCGTTCAAAGGGGTACAACCAATATCCTCCGACTGAGTTGACTTCTACCTATTACGATACCCGGAATTTTCAAATGACTTCCCGTTCGGATCTGCGGTTTGCCGCCTGCTAGGACGTTAGGGAGTTACCACTGCTCGGGTAGGTCTAAACAATCGTTCTCGGAAGCATAGCGCAAATTCAGTTTGAATACGCGCCAAATCTAATAATCCCTTAGCTGCGTCGAACGCCAAAACGCCCCTATTCTTGCGGGGCGGCGCTCACCTCGGCGTAGACTCGCTCGCGCTCGGCTTCGGGCACCCGCTCGATCTCTCCCGGGTAATCCGACACCTCAGACTCAGCCGGCCGCGTGGAGGGATCCTCCGCCTGCTTGAGCGATAGGCTGATCCGGCGTCGGCTCCGATCGGCCTGCAGCACCCGCACCCGGAGGTGCTGGCCCACCTGGACGACATCCTCCGTGTGCTCGACATGCTCCCAGGCGAGCTCGGAAATGTGCAGCAGGCCCTCGATGCCGTCGCCGATCTGGAGGAAGGCGCCGTATTTCTTGATCTTGGTGACTTCACCTTCGACGATCGCCCCCGGCGGGAACCGCTTCTCGATGTGGTCCCAAGGATCCTGGCCGAGCTGGCGCAGGCTGAGCGAGATGCGCGAGGTGTCGGGATCGAGCTTGATGACCTTGACCCGCACCTCCTGGCCGACGGTGAGGACGTCGGCGACGTTCGCCACCCGGTCCCAGGAGAGCTCGGAAATATGGATCAGTCCGTCGGCGGCGCCCAGGTTGACGAAGGCGCCGTAAGTGGTCAGGCCCGAGACTTTACCCTCGATCTCATCGCCGATCTTGAGCTTCTCGAAGAGCTCGCCCCGCTGGCGGGCCCGGTCCTCGTCGAAGGCCGCCTTCTGGCTGACGATCAGCCGGTTGCGCTTGCGGTTGACTTCGAGGATCTTGACCCCGATCCGCTGGCCGACCAGCTCCTGGAGGTTCGAGCTGTGGGTGCGTGAGACCTGGGAGGTCGGCAGGAAGCCGCGCAGGCCCAGGATGTTGACGATCAGGCCGCCCTTGTTCTGCTCGCGGACCTCGGCGTCCATCATCTCGCCGGTCTCCTGCTGCTCCTGGGCCTTGACCCAGACCGATTCCGCGCGGGCTCGGCGGAGCGACAGGACGACGTTGCCGTCCTCGTTTTCAGGCTGCAGCACGAAGACCTTGATGTGGTCACCGGCATGGAGGTCGGGCGTTCCCGCCTCGCGCGTCCCCAGTTCCCGGCTGGAGATTACCCCCTCGGATTTCGAGCCAACATCGACCAGGACTTCATCGGGATCAACCCGGACGACGACCCCGTCGATGATGTCGCCGTGGGCTATGCGCTTACTTGAAGCTTCCTCCTGGTTGAGGAACTCCTCCATCGTCGCTGCGCTTCCATTCTGCGAGTCGGACGAGTCCTGAGAAAGCTCGAAATCTGACAATCCAGTAGGCCACCACCTTGTGTTATTGGAACTCGTTGGTCGTCAAAGTTGTAGGCAAAGGCGCGAGTCACTTCGAAGTATAGCAACCGGGCATTGTCGTCATCTCCGAAAACCAACTCCGCGGTGTACTTCGGTGCCTTACTTGCATAGACTAAAAGACACATGCTGCGCTGGGGGCGCGATAAGACGGCGTTCGCGATTTCTGGGGGTGGGGCTCGGGGAGCTGCTCAGGTCGGGATGTTGCGCGCCCTGATCGAGCGCGATATCGTCCCGGATTTCATCGTGGGAGTCTCGATCGGCGCCTGGAATGGCGCCTGGCTCGCCCACCGGCCGGACTTGGAGTGGGTGCAAAGCCTGGAGGCGGTCTGGCACCAGGTCAGCCGCCGCTCGCTCGATATGGTCTGGTGGCGCGCCGCCCGGAACATGATGCGGCGCAAGCCCTCCCTCTACGAGGGCGGTGGGCTCTCCCGCTTCATCGCCCAACACCTGCAAGTGTCCAACTTCGAGGACCTCGCGGTGCCTCTCCATACGGTGGCCATCGACCTGACGATGGGTAAGAAGGCGGTCTTCTCCCACGGGCCCCTGGGACCGGCGGTGCTGGCCTCGTCCGCGATCCCGGGCGTCTTTCCACCCGTCATGATCGACGGACGCCAGCACGTGGACGGTGGCCTGGTCGACCCTACCGGGCTCGATACTGCCATCGAGCTGGGCGCCCGGCGCGTCTACGTCCTGGACTCCGGCTACGCTGGCCGGCTACCGACGCCGCTCGGGTCGATGAACGCCATCGTCGACCACACGTTCCAGATCGCCGCCCAGCACCGGACGCGCTGGACCATCAAGCAAATGGCCCGCAATGTCGACATCATCCACCTGCGCCCGAGCGCCGGGTTCTTACGCCACTCGATGGACTTCGGTGCCACCAGGGACTACATCGACGCTGGCTACGGATTCGCCGCCGAGATCCTGGACGCGCGGCGCAAACGGCGCCGGATGCTGGAGCTGGCGCCGGCGGTTGCTCCGGTCTAACAGCAGGCCGCGAAAACTCAGGGGAGATCTTCCTTGCCGCCGCCGGGGCGGCGTGCCTTCTCGGCCTGGCAGCCTCGAAGACGAACTGACTATCGAGAAACGCGGAAGCTGAAGTCGAAGGCCTTGACCGACTGGGTCAACTGGCTGACCGAGATGTAGTCGACGCCCGCGAGGGCGTAGGCGCGCGCATTGTCGAGGCCGACCTTGCCGGTGACCTCCACCTTGGCGCGGCCCTGGACGAGGGCAATGGCCTGGCGGACCTGGCCCGGCGGGAAGTTCTCGAGCAGCAGCACGTTGACCTTCGCCGTCAGCGCCTGGTCCAGCTCCTGCATGTTGGTGACCGTTAGCTCGATCCGCTTGCCCGGGTGGGCTTTGCGCAGCTGCCTGACGACGCTTGGCACCCCCTCGCTCAGGGCAAGGTGGGACTCCGTAACGACGAGCCGGTCGGCGAGCCCCTTGTGCAGGCTCGCGCCGCCGCCGACCTCAACCGCGTACTTCTCGAGGAAGCGGAGGCCCGGCGTGGTCCGGCGGGTGTCGAGGATGCGGGTCTTGGTCCCCTTCACGGCGTTGGCAAACTTGGCCGTCTGGCTGGCGATTCCGGAAAGGAGCTGCAGGAAGTTGAGCGCCGTCCGCTCCGCCCTGAGCACGCTCACCGCCGGGCCCGACACGCGCGCTACCAGCTGGCCCCCAGCCAGGGCCATGCCGTCGGTGGCGCGCGGCTCGAAGGAGATGTTCTTGTCGACCAGCTCGAACACCCGTTTGAAGATGGGCAACCCGGCCAGAACCCCTTCCTCATTGGCGATCAGCTTGCCGCGGGCCTTCACCTTTCCCGGAAAGAGCGACTCGGTCGTCAGGTCGCCGTCGCCGACGTCCTCGGCGAGCGCCTCCTTGATGAGCTTGTCGACGGCGGTCATCGGGAACCGCATCGTGATCACGGGAGGGGCGGCCGGACGCGGCTGCGGTGCGGGCGTCGGGTGTGGAACGGGGGCGGGGCGCGGGGGCATCCCGGCGGGGCGACCGGCCGTCCGCCAGGGCGAGCCGAGGCCGAGGATGGTGGGCCTGGGGAAGGGAAGCACGGGGACGCCGGGCGCCAGCGGCGGCTGCTGGACGGGTGCTGGCTGGAGCACGGGCTGTGCGGAAGAGGCCGCCGGCTGGCCGTTGGTCGGCTGACTGCGAGGGGCGACCGAGGGCTTGGGGGTCGGCCGGGTCGCGACCGCTGGTTTATGGGCCGCTGACGACTCCTTCCGGGCGGACGACGCCGGCTTTGGGCGTGCCGCTTTCGCGGTCGGCTTCGCCTTGACCTTTGAAGTTGTTACTCCGCCCTTCGCTTTGGAGCGCCGCTCTGAACTCAGAGGCGCTCCGCTCCCAATACCACGTTATCGATCAATCTGATTGATCCAAGTTTAACAGCGACTGCCAAAACGCTGCCCGGCGAGGCGTGCTGGGGGCGGCTGAGCGTGGTTTCGTCCACCACGGCGACGTAATCGATCTCAAGGCCCGGCGCGCGGGCGATCCGATCGGCCGCGAGCCGCTCGAGCTTGGCGGGGTCAGTTTCACCCTCAGCGAAAGCCCGTGCCGCCTCCGTGACCGCCTGGCGGACGATCGGGGCAAGCTGCCGCTGGGCCGGGTCGAGGTAGGCGTTTCGGGAGCTCGTCGCCAGGCCGTCCGGCTCCCGGACCGTGGGCACGACGACGATCCGGACCGGGAGGGCGAGGTCGCGAACCAGCTGGCGCACCAGGACCACCTGCTGGAAGTCCTTCTGGCCGAAATAGGCGCGCTTTGGCTGAGTCACGTTGAGGAGCTTGAGCACGACCGTGAGCACGCCGCCGAAGTGGCCCGGCCGGCTCTTGCCCTCGAGAACCTCTGCCAGCGGCCCCGGATCGACCCGGGTCTTGAACGCCGGCGGGTAGATCTGGTCGACGGGCGGGTGGAAGATGGCATCGACGCCGAGCGCCTCAAGCCGGGCCCGATCCTGCTCGAACGGTCGCGGGTATTTTTCGAAGTCCTCGTGAGGCCCGAACTGCTTCGGATTGACGAAGATGCTGACGACGACGCGCTGGTTGTCGCGCCGGGCGCGGCTGACCAGGCTGTCATGGCCGGCGTGCAGCGCCCCCATGGTCGGCACCAGCCCGATGTCGTCGCCGGCGTGCCGCCATGCGATCGCCTGCTCCTGCATGGCGATCGCCGACTCGATGACGGCGGGCTTAGCGGGCGGAGTACTCGTGCTCAGGGGTGGGGAAGGCGCCATTGCGCACGTCCTGGTCGAATGCGCGCGCCGCGGCCTCGATCGCCTCACCGAGTTTGGCGTACTGGCGGACGAATTTCGCGACGTGGTCGGGGTTCAACCCGAGGACATCCTGGATGACGAGCACCTGGGCATCACAATGCGCTCCCGCGCCGATGCCGATCGTCGGCACCGTCAGCGCTTCGGTCACGCGTTGACCGAGCACACTCGGAATGCCCTCGAGGACGACGCCGAAAGCGCCGGCTTCCTCCAATGCCTGGGCGTCCTTGAGGATCTGCTCGGCCGTTTCATCACTGCGACCCTGAACGCGCATGCCACCGAACTGGTTGACGAACTGCGGCGTCAGCCCCAGGTGGCCCATCACCGGGATGCCCATCGAGGTCAAGGTTTTCGTGTAGCCGATCACACGCCCTCCTCCCTCCATCTTCACCGCATGGACGCGCGCCTCCTGCAAGAAGCGGCCGGCATTGCGAATCGCGTCCTCCTCGGACGCGTGGTAGGCCATAAAAGGCATGTCGCCGATGATCAACGCATTCGGCGCGCCGCGAACCACCGCGCCCGCGTGACGGATCATGTCGTCCATCGTCACGCTGAGCGTGTCGGGATATCCCAGCATCGTGTTGCCCAGGCTGTCGCCGACCAGCAGTACCGGGATACCGGCGCGGTCGAGCCAGCGCGCGGTCGTGTAGTCATAGGCGGTGAGCATCGTGAACTTTTTGCCCTCCGTCTTCCACTTGCGCAGGTCGCGGACGTTGGTCGTCATGCGGCGGCCTCCTTGTTGGGGTTGAGGAGCTTGGTGCGGTCTGCGAGCAATTGATAGAGGCGCTGCAGTGCCGGATCGCCTTTCAGCGCCTCGAGGTGGCGCGCGATGGTGCCCTCGTCGCCGCGCGACGCCGGTCCGGTGATGGCGTCGGCCGGTGCCAGGTCACGCAGGTTGTTGACTGCGCCGACGAGCAGGTTCGTCATGCCGAGCCGCGCGGTCTCGGCGTCAAGGCCGGCCTCCGCCGCGAGCGCGATCGCTTCCGCGAGCAGAGTGATCGGGTAGTTCGCGGCGAAGACCGCTGCAGCGTGGTACAGGGCAAGGTCGACACCCGTCAAGTCGAATGAAAAGCCATGCAGGTCGCGCGCCATCTGCATCAACTGGTCGCGCAACGGCGGGTCGGCGTCGATGCCGAAATAGGTGCCCGCGACGTTTCCGACTGCCTCCGGCCCGCGCCGGAAGGTCTGCAGCGGATGGAACACTCCCGTTCGGAGGCTCCCCTGCTGCGCCAGGGGACGCAGCGCGCCGCGGTCCTGGGCGCCGCTCAGGTGCACGGCTGCGTGGCCGGCCGCCGAACAGAGCGACTCGACCATGTCGGTGGCCAGCGGCAGGATGACGTCGTCGGGAACCGCCAGGATCGTCAGGTCGGCCACGTCGATGGTGGTCGCCGGGCTCTGGCAGGCGCGAGCGCCAAGCTCCTCGGAAAGGTTGCGGACGTTATCCGGGTTGCGGCCGCCGATGGCGGCGATGGCGTAGCCGGCCGTGTGAAGGGCGCGCCCAAGCGCCGATCCGGCCCGGCCGGGTCCGATGATGGCGATCGTCGGTTTCTGCATGATTCCGTCTCGGTCCTGAGGATCCAAGCGGGCGCTTCCAATATAACGCGAAGGCGGGCGGTTGTCCTACAGCGTCGGTTGGGCTCGGCTCAGGGACGCCGCAGGGCGGCTTTTCGGGTTTCGTATTCCTGCTGGTCGATCTCCCCGCGGGCAAAGCGCTCGTTCAGGATGCGGAGCGCATTGTCCGACCGGATTCCTCGCGGAGCGACTCGAATCGCCCAGAGCACGAGCCACACCGCCAACACAATCACCACGGCATAGAGAACGAGAGCGAAGATGACGTACCAGTGTCCGAGGAACGGCACCCTCTGCCCTCCTTTACGCTGGTGTCGGCTCCAGGCGGCCGGGCGGAATTTCGGGCCCGCGGTCGTCGGCCTTGGGTTGGGTCTGCGGTGGGCGCGGCGCCTCGGCCTTGGGCCGCTCCGGCACCGGCGGCAGCTTGCCGTCGGGCGAGTTGATGACCGCGTCCATCTGCCAGCCTTCGATGGTCTCTTCCTGCTTGAGGTATTCGGCCAGCTGGACCAGCTTCTCGCGGCGCTCCGTCAGGATTTTCTTGGCTCGCTGGTACCCGGTGTCGACGAGGCGGTGGACCTCCTGGTCGATCTCGCCGGCGACCTCTTCGCTGTAGTTGCGCTGCTCGCCCAGGTCGCGCCCCAGGAAGACCAGCTCTTCCTTGTGGCCGAAGGTGAGCGGGCCGAGCTTCTCCGACATGCCCCACTCCGTGACCATGCGGCGGGCCAGTTTGGTCGCCTTGCCGATGTCGTCCGAGGCGCCTGAGGTGATGTCGCCGAAGATCAGCTCTTCCGCGACGCGACCGCCGAGGATGACGGCCATGTCGTCGTTGAGCTCGCTGCGCGAGACGAGGTAGCGATCCTCCGTGGGCAGCTGCATCGTCCAGCCGAGGGCCATGCCGCGCGAAATGATCGAGACCTTGTGCACCGGGTCCGCATTGGGCAACGACTTCGCGACCAGCGCATGGCCGATTTCGTGGTAAGCGATGACGTTCTTTTCCTGTTCGGTGATCATTCGTGACTTGCGCTCCGGGCCAGCGATGACCCGCGCGATCGCTTCCTCGAGCTCGAGCTGGCCGATGGCCTTCTTGTTGTTGCGGGCGGCGAGAATCGCGGCCTCATTAATAAGGTTGCTGAGGTCGGCGCCGGAAAAGCCGGGCGTCTGGCGCGCCAGCACTTCGAGGTCGACCTGCCCGTCGAATGGTTTGTTGCGCGCATGCACCTCGAGAATCGCGCGGCGACCGCGGATGTCGGGTCGATCGAGGGTCACGTGCCGGTCGAACCGACCGGGGCGGAGCAGGGCGGGATCGAGGACGTCGGGCCGGTTGGTGGCCGCGATCACGATCACGTGGGTGTTGGTCTCGAAGCCGTCCATCTCCACCAGCAGCTGGTTGAGGGTCTGCTCGCGCTCGTCGTGGCCGCCCCCCAGGCCGGCGCCGCGCTGGCGGCCCACGGCGTCGATCTCGTCGACGAAGACGATGCAGGGCGAGTTCTTCTTGGCCTGGTCGAACAGGTCGCGTACGCGCGAGGCGCCGACGCCGACGAACATCTCGACGAACTCGGAGCCGGAGATGCTGAAGAAGGGCACGCCGGCCTCCCCGGCCACGGCTTTAGAGAGCAGGGTCTTTCCCGTGCCGGGTGGACCCACCATGAGGACGCCCTTTGGAATTCGGGCGCCAAGCGCGGTGAATTTCTCCGGGAACTTGAGGAACTCCACGATCTCGGTGAGCTCCTGCTTGGCCTCCTCTACGCCCGCGACATCGTTGAAGGTGACGGCCGGCTTGTCGCCGCTCAGCAAGCGAGCTCGACTGCGGCCGAAGGAGATGGCCTGGTTGTTGCCGCTTTGCGTTTGTCGAAGCATGTACCACATGAATCCGCCGATGACCAGGAAGAGGATCAGGTTGGGCAGGATGACCGACAGCAAGAGGTTCGACGAGCTCGGCTGTTCGGTGTTGAATTTGACGTGGTCGTCACGGAGGATGGTCTCGATCTGGTAGGTGTCGCGGAAGGTCGTCTTGTAATGACCACCGTCGATCGAGTCCCAGACGACTTCCGTCCCGTTGCCCTTGATGAGGGCGGTGCTGATCTTTCCGCCATCCGCGGCCGCGAGGAAATCCGACGTCGACCGGTCGGCGGGCGCGGCGATGGTGTTGAAGCTCTTGTAGCTTGCCCAGATGATCGCCAGCAAACCCGCGAGCAGAATGAAGTAGAAGATGTTGCGGTTTCGCCCTCTCATGGCCACGCTATCTTATCACCGGGTTTTTAAGAAACCTGTTATCCAACAGGAAGTAGAACGAGTTCAGGAGCGCTCTATTTCGAGATGAAGCTGGCGATGCGTCGCCGGGGTGACGCGCTTGCCGTTCGCGATCGTTACACCGGGGATCCAGACGATTTCCTCGGCGTCGGAAACCAGCGGTAAGGTGTCGCGAAGATGTCGCGGGACGTGGGAATCGACCAGGATGTCCTGGAGGCGTTTTGGCTGCGCCAGCCCCAGTGCGTGCATCCGATCGCCTGGTTTGCGGCTGCCAACCGACAGCGGGAGCTGGACGAGGTCGGCGTCGAGGTGACCGACCTGGTCTCGAGCTTTGAAGGTCGCTCGGTCACAGCTGCAGGTTTTGATCAGAAGGCGCGGCCTTGAGGGCGCGATGGCGGATTCGGGCACCGGTGGCTCTTCGCCGCGGCGCCGACGCTCGACTTCGAGGAAGCCCGCGTCTGGGACCAGCCGGCGAATGACACGCCTTTGCAGCGCGGGCGGCAGCTTCGCGAACGCGTTGCGGTTGGTCTCAATGCCGTCCGGCAGATCCGCGAGCTGGGCCTCGACGAAGCGGTCTTCCTCGCTGAGGATGTCGGCGGTGCGTGCCAGCAAGTCGCGCGCCGCCGGATCGAAGGCGTCGATCGCCGGCATGACCTGCTGCCGCAGGCGGTTGCGCGTGAATCGCGGGTCGTCGTTGGTCGCATCGCGGATCGGCGTCAGGTGAAGTTGCGCCAGGTAGGCCTCGATCTCCGTTCGCGAAATGTCGAGCACGGGGCGGGCCAGGTCGCCGTCGCGCCGTCGCATCGCGCCCAGCCCTTTCGAGCCGCTGCCCCGGAGCAGGTGGAGGAGCAGCGTCTCGACCTGGTCATCCTGCGTGTGACCGAGGGCGATGGCGGTGCTGTTGGTGTCGGCGGCGGTTTGCCGGAGGAAGGCGTAGCGCGCGGCGCGGGCGGCGTTCTCCGTATGCCGGATGTCGTCCGCGGCGCGGGCGGTTCGGAAGTCGTATCCCCAGGTGGAGGCCATTGAGGCGACGAAGTCCCGGTCGGTTTGACTATCGGCGCGCCAGCCATGGTCGAAATGGGCAACGGTAAGGTGCAGCGGAAAGGCGGCAACGATCTCGCGCAGGACGGAAAGGAGAGCCAGCGAATCGGGGCCGCCCGACACGGCGACCACGACACGCTCTCCCGGGTCGAAGACATGGTGCAGCGTGATCGCGATGGCGACGCGTCTTGGGAGCATCACGGGAATGGCGGAGGCAAGGATCGAACTTGCGACATACCGGGTATGGGCCGGTTGCTCTACCACTGAGCTACTCCGCCCCGAGCATCGGTTAGTTTAGCAAGGATGTCGCCGTCATTCGCCGAAATCGCGCCGCGCTACGACGCGCTTCGGCCGCTCTCTTCCGGCGATCGCGCGCGCCTCCAGACCATGCTGGCCGAGGCCGACCTGCACGCCGGGGACCTGGTGGTCGAGGTCGGGTGCGGTACGGGCCGGCTGACCCTGCCGCTGGCGGCGATCACGCCGGCCCGGGTCATGGGCGTCGACTCCGAGGCCAAGATGCTGGATGTCGCTCGCGCCAAGGACGGGGCCGGACGGGTGGAGTGGGTTCGCGGCAGCGCCTATCGCTTGCCGGTGGGCGACGGCGAGGCGTCGCTGGTGATGATGGTGATGGTGGTCCACCTGCTGCGCCAGCGGGTGCGCGCCTTTTCGGAAACGCGACGGGTGTTGCGGCCGGGCGGGCGGTTGAGTGTGTGGACCTTCACCCCGCGGCACGTCGAAGAGTTTTACTTGAACGCCTACTTCCCCAGCATCGCCACCATCGACCGTCCTCGCTTTCCGTCAGTGCAGACGCTGACCTCGGAGCTAGGCCGCGGCGGCTTTGCGGATGTGCGGGTCGAGGTGCGCGACGAACCGCGCCGGATTGACATCGCCGAGGTGGTCGACCGCGTGCGCGGCCGGTATATCTCGACGTTGAGCCTGCTGCCGCCGCTGGAGTACCGGCTCGGGTTGCAGCGGTTGGAGGAAATGCTGGCGCAGGACCGCTCCATCAGGCTGACCCAGCGGTCGGAGTGGGCGATCTTCACGGCGCGAACATAAAAATAGCCGCGGCGTGTAAAGAAGAAGAGGAGCCCCGATGGGCTCCTCAATAATTGCTTGGTTGCGGCGGCGAGATTCGAACTCGCGACCTTCGGGTTATGAGCCCGACGAGCTTCCACTGCTCCACGCCGCGTGCAGCCTCTCTCGAGGCGAGAGCGTCATTCTACTACTTGAAGCGGCCGCCCCGCTTCGCTTCGATGTTGCGCTTGATGTCGAGCAGGCGCTCCTCGCTGGTCTTCAAGAACTTGGAGAGTTTCTCCTCGAAGACCGGGTCGGCGCCTTCCGGCAGCTCCCGCTTCCCGCGGCCGCCACGCCGGTAGGAGCGCGGCAGCACCGGAGCCGACATCCCGGCCGGTCCGTCGGGCACGGCCGCCTGCTTCAACGAAAGGTCCATCTTCCCGTTGGTCGCATCCACGTTGAGGACTTTGACCTTGACCTTGTCGTTCATCTTCACGTGGTTGTTGACGTCGCGGACGTACTCGTTCGCGATCTCCGAAATGTGAACCAACCCCGTCCCTGCCCCCTCGATCTGTACGAAGGCCCCGAAGTTCGTAATCCCCACGACCGTCCCGTCCACCACCGTCCCAGGCGTCACTGCCACCTAACCCGCAGACCCTCCTAATGCCATAAATTCCTCCACCACTCCCGGATTGCGCCGATCACGCCGCCGTCGTGCTTCGCGATAGGTCCCCGAATTGACGGACTCGGTACGACGCGTGGTGCGGCCGATGTCCCCACAGCCGCTGGCGATGCCGAGTCACTGGGCTTAACGATGACATAAACCTGCTCGCCGGGTCGAGCGAACCCCGCCTTGCGCGCGGCCTCCTCCATCGCAGCAGGCGATCCGCCGGCGGCGAGCTGCGTTCTCGTCTGCTCGTTGGTCACAGCCAATTGCGCGTTTCCATCACGCAAGGCCTGCACCTCGTGGTTCAGCCGTAGGTTCAACATCAGCTCCGATCCGAACGCCCACACTCCCCATACAACGATCGCGGCCACGACGATCCAGATCAACCGATCGGGCGCAGCGATGTGAACCTTTCCGCGGGAGGCTTTGGGTTCGGAGGTGCTCAAGACGTGATCTGGAACTCTTGGATAATCAAGCCAGCCCGAAAACGGACAGATTATAGGGACGCCCCACTGGCTTGGCAAGGCCGCCAACTCGCTTTGGCGTCATCCGTTGCGCTTGGCAGCCTCCCAATAGCGATCCAATTCGTCGATCGGGAGATCCGTGAGCGCCCGCCCGTCGGCGCGGGCCGCTTGCTCCATCATGCGAAAACGCGCCTCAAACCGGCCGGTCGAGCCGCGCAGCGCGTCCTCAGCGTTGATACCGAGCTTGCGGGCGACGTTGACCATGGTGAACAGGAGATCGCCGAACTCCGCCTCCCGCTCTTCGACGGTCGACGCCTGCCGTAGCTCCTCTAGCTCCTCCCGGACCTTGTCGAGGGCGCCCTCGACATCGCGCCAGTCGAAGCCGACGTTGGCGGCCCGCCGCTGCAGGGACCAGGCCCATTGCAGGGCCGGCAGCGACCGCTGGACGCCGTCGAGCGCGGACTCGCGCCCGTACTCCTTAGCCTTGAGCGCTTCCCAGTTTCGAACCACTTCATCCGAACCGCTGACCACGGTCGACCCGAACACGTGCGGATGACGCCGAACCAGCTTCTCGCGGACGGCTTCCGCGACATCGCCCAGTGTGAAGTCACCCGCCTCTTCCGCAATGGCCGACTGCATCAGCACTTGCAGCAGCACGTCGCCCAACTCTTCTCGAAGCTTCGGCATCGACGTCTCGTCGATGGCCTCCAAGACTTCATAGGCTTCCTCGAGCATGGTCGCCCGCAGGGAGGCATGCGTTTGCTCGCGGTCCCAGGGGCAGCCGTCCGGCGCACGGAGCCGCCGCACCACCTCGACCAGCTCGCTGACCCGCTGGATGTCGTCAGTCGTCGGCACGATAGGCGCTAGCCTCGACCTCCACCAGCCACTTGGGGTCGAGAAACCCCCGGACCCCGACTAGCGTGGTCACCGGTTTGATGGCGCCGAAGACCTCGCCGTGCGCCCGGCCGATCTCGCGCCAGCGGCGCGGCACCGTCGTGAAGATGCGGGTGCGTGTGACGTCATCGAAGCCGGCGCCCACCCCGGCGAGCGCCTCACCGATGACGCGCAGGCACTGCCGGGTCTGCTCGTAAACGTTGTCGCCGACGGTCGACCCGTCGTCAGTGGTGGGCGCGCAACCCGAGATCTCGATCACCGGGCCCACCCGCACCGCGCGCGCGTAGCCGACGATTCGCTCCCATTTCCGACCGGTGGTGACGACGTGTCGCGGTTCCACGGCCTCATGCTAAGAGAGGAACGCCTCAAACGCTCGTATGGCACTAAAGCGCCACTCGCGTCGGCCGGCTGGCCGGAACTCGTCCGAGCCGCTCGATCTCGCCCAGCACGTCGATCAGGCGCTCTTTCCATTGAGGCCCGGCCTGGGTGAGCGAGATTCGGACCTTGCCGAATCGCACGTAGAGGATCGACCTGAACTGCGCTTCGAGCCGGCGCTCGTCACCGTTCCAGCCGGCCGGCAGTCGCATCACGAGCCAGTCGCCATCGGTCTCGACCGCCGCGACCCCGGCGGCCCGCGCCAGCCGCTTGACGCGCAACGCATAGAGAAGGTTGCGCACAGGCGTGGGCAGTTTGCCGAAACGATCCACCAGGTTGCGCTCGGCGGCGGCCAATCCCTCCTCATCATCGATCTCGGCGAGATCGTGGTAGACCTGCAGGCGCAGCTTCTCGTCGGGGACATATTCGTGCGGCAAGTAGTGCTCGATTGGCAAGTCGAGCGTGAGCCCCGCCGGCATCTCGATCGGCATTCCCGTCTTCTGCGACTCAACCGCCTCGCGCAGCATCGAGTTGTAGAGCTCCAGCCCGACCGACGCGATCGCGCCATGCTGCTCGACGCCCAGCAGATTCCCGGCGCCTCGGATCTCGAGGTCCTTGAGCGCCAGCTTGAACCCGGAACCCAGGTCGTGAAGCTCGGCGATCACATCGAGCCGCTTGTCGGCGTTCTCCGTGTGCGACTTCGTTGGGTTGTAGAGGAAGTAGGCGTAGGCGCGCTGCCCCGCACGCCCCACCCGGCCGCGCAGCTGATAGAGCTGCGCCAGGCCCATGCGATGCGAATCCACCACCACGATGGTGTTCGCGTTCGGGATGTCCAAGCCCGATTCGATGATGGTGGAGCACACCAGCACGTCGGCCTCGCCCCTGATGAACTTCACCATCACGTCGGCCAGTGTGGTCTCCGGCATTTGCCCGTGACCCACCAGGACCCGCGCTTGCGGCACCAGCCGCTTGACTCGCTCTTCGGCTTTGTTGATCGTCTGCACCCGGTTGTAGACGTAGAAGACCTGGCCGCCTCGCTGCAGCTCGCGCTGGATGACTTCCTTGATCAGGTCGTCGTCGTCGGCGGTCACAAAGGTCTTGATCGGCAACCTTTCCTCCGGCGGCGTCTGGATGACCGAGAGGTCGCGGATGCCGGCGAGGGCCATGTGGAGCGTGCGCGGAATCGGGGTCGCCGAGAGCGAGAGCACGTCGACCGAGGCGCGCAGCTGCTTGAGCTTCTCCTTCTGCATGACCCCGAAACGCTGCTCCTCGTCGAGGATGACGAGCCCGAGGTCCTTGAAGCGCACGTCTTTCTGCAGCAGTCGATGGGTGCCGATCACGACGTCGATCTGACCAACCTGCAGCCGGCGCAGGATGTCGGTCGCCTCGGCATCGGTGCGAAAGCGCGAGAGCATGTCGACCTTGACCGGGAAGGACTGGAAGCGCTCGCCGAAGGTCAGGTAATGCTGTTGGGCGAGCACCGTGGTCGGCACCAGGATGGCGACCTGCTTGCCGTCCATCACCGCTTTGAAGGCGGCGCGCACCGCCAGCTCCGTCTTGCCAAAGCCGACGTCGCCGCACAGGAGCCGGTCCATCGGACGCGAGTCCTCCATGTCGGCCTTGATCTCCTGCATGACGCGGATCTGGTCCGGCGTCTCGTCGTAGGGGAACGACTGCTCGAGCTCCTGCTGCCACGGCCCGTCCTCGGAAAAGGCATGGCCCTCGACCAGCTGCCGCTTGGAGTAGAGATCGAGCAGATCGTGCGCCACGGCTTCCACCGACTCGCGCACCTTGCGCTTGGCCCGATCCCAGTCGCCCGAACCGAGGCGCTGCAACCTGGGCGCCGCATCGCCGCCACCGACATATTTCTGGACGCGATCCAAGTGCTCGACCGGCACGAACAGCTTGTCGCCGTCCGCGTACTCGAGCTGCATGTACTCGCGCTCCTGTCCGTCGTCGCCCATCAATCGCATGCCGGTGAAGCGCCCGATGCCGTGGTCGACGTGGACGATCAGGTCGCCGGGCTCAAACTCCAGGTCCCAGGTCGCCGAGCGCGCCCGAACGACACCGCGGCGGACCCGCTGGCGCAGTCCGCCGAAGAGGTCGGTGTCGCCGTAGACCTCGAGCTGCTGCGATGGCATCCGGAAGCCCTGCGCCACCGGTTGGTTGCCGAGGACGACCAGGCCGGGGGGCAGCGGGGTCTGTGACCAGAGAAAGACGCCACCCGCCGGGTAGACATCGCGATCTTCGAGCAGCTCACGGAGCCGGGGTTCCTGCTGCGTCACGATCAGCACCCGCGATTTTGCGCGCGAATCCGTCCGCACGCGGTCAGAAAACGCGTCGATGCGTCCCGCGTAGGCGTCGACCGCTTCGAATCCCAGGTCGATGGTGCCGATATCGGCGCCTCTCGCGATTTCGAGACGCCGCCAGTTGAGTACGGTGTCGCGCAGGTTCTTGATGGCGACCAGCCCGGAACGCAGCCCTTTCGGGAGCTCGCCGCGCCCGATCTCCACCTCGACCAGCTCCCGCAGCTCTTGCTCGCGCTGCTCCGCCAGCGTCAGCGAACGCCGCCCGTCCATGGAGACGATCAACGCCTCGGGCGGGAGGTGATTCACCAGCGTCGGCTGCGATGGGTCGAGATAGGCCTGGAAGCCTTCGATGCCATCGAAGTAGGCGCTCGACCGGACCCGCTCGATGTCCGCCAACCACTGGTCTCGCACCTCCGGCAGGGTGTTGCTGAAGTCGAGCTGGCGCAGCGCGGCATCGGCCGCGGCAATCGACTCGGGAGTCAGGACCAGCTCCGCGGCCGGAAGAACTCGCGCGGCCGCGATGCTGCCAACCGAACCCTGCGATTCCACCTCGAACTCGCGGAGCGACTCGAGTTCGTCGCCGAAGAATTCGGCGCGGATCGGGCGCCGACGGTCGGGCGGAAAAATGTCCAGGATCCCGCCCCGCAGGCTGAACTCGCCGCGTGCCTGGACCAGCGCCTCACGACGGTACCCGAGGGTCGTCAGCCCGTGCAGCAGGTCATCGAGGGAATAGGTCTCGCCCGGCGTCAGCGTGAAGCTCCAGCGTTTCAACGCTTCGGAGGCGAGCGTCGGCCGGGTCATCGCGGCCCACGAGGTAAAGCAGACCACCGGCTCGCCCCGACCGAGCGTGTCGATCGCCTCCAGCCGTCGCCGAACCGTTTCCTCATCCGGCGCGAGGCGGTCGAAGGGCAGCGTTTCGACCGCGGGGAACACCACCGTGCGCACGTCCTCGCGAAACCATGCGCCGGCTTCTTGAAACGACCCTTCCGGGTCGGACACCAGCGCGAGCACGGGCCTCTTTGCGCGCATCGCGAGCCAGGCGGCAAAGACAGGCAGTGCGCTCGACGGAACGCCGTGCGCCTCCAGGCCGCCGATGGGCGCGTTCCACCATGCCTCGAGCCGGCCGCGGGCCGGGAGGCGATCGATCAATTCGAATAACGTATCCGTCACCGACGTGGAACCATGCAAAAATGCGCCCGCGGCACGAAGCCGGGGCGTTCGCAGGTCAGCTTACCATCGGTTCCGCCGCTTCAAACTCATCGAACCGGCTTGTCACGAAAACGCCGGAGCATGTACCAGAGGAAGCCGGCAACGACCACGAACAGAATGGCGTTCGGCAGAATCACCGTCAGCCAGAGGTCGGACCTCGCCGGCTGGATGACCTCAAATGCTAGCTGGCTTTCGTGAAACTTGTCGATCAGCGTCGCCTCATATCCGGGCGCATAGAACGTTTGGTAGTCGTGCGCGTGAATATCGGTCCAATCCACGCGATCCTGATCGGCGTTGAACGTGCCATGAACAACCTGCTTGTTATCGAGGGCGGTCAGCAAATCGCTCAGCGGCTTCTCGGTTACCGCTTTCGTGTCGGTAAAGCTACGGTAACTGGCCCAGATCACCGCAAGGAGTCCGGCCAGCATGATCACGTAGACGACGTTACGGCGACGGAGTCGCGAAACCATAGTCCAGTAACGTAGCAGCCTCCACAAAGAGCGACGGTGACCCCATCACGACGACCAGAAGATGACGTCCGTTTCGCGCGGCGGTGGCGATCAGGCAGCCGCCAGCCCGTCCCGTCCATCCCGTTTTGAGCCCGGTCGCGCCGGCATAGGTGCGGATCAGCTGGTTCAGGTTGTAGAGCGGATACGCGTGATGCGTCGCGGTCGCTGAGAGGGTGATGCTCGGCGTCGACGCGATCGCCGCAACCACCGGAAACCGCGTAATCAGCTCGAGCGACGCCCTGGCCAGGTCGGCCGCCGAGGTGTACTGACCCGGGTCGTCGAGCCCGATAGGATTGACGAAGTGGGTGTCGACCAGGCCGAGCTGCGCCGCCTTCGCGTTCATCAACGCCATGAAGGTGGCGCGTGGCATGGCCGCCTCCGCGAGGGTGATGGCGGCGTCATTGCCCGAATTCAGAAACAGTCCGTAGAGCAGCTCACGCACGGTCAGCCGCTCGCCCGCGCGTAGGCCCATGCGCGTCGAATCCCAGGGAAGCTGATTGATCGACACCGGAACGGAGACCAGCTGGTCGATCCCCAGGTGCTCGAGCGCCACCAACGCAGTTGCGACCTTCAACAGGCTGGCCGGGGCGCGCCGCCCCTGCGCATCGATCTGGTAAAGCACCCCGCCCTTGTCGAGATCAAGGAGGATGGCCGAGCGGGCCTTGATGACTGGCGGCGCCGGCGCCGGCCGGACCAACTCGTAGACCTCCACCGATTGCGCCGCTGACCCGGTGGCGGGAAGGCCCGATCCGAACGCGACGGGATTAAGTAGCGCGAGGAGTAACAGCCAGATCCCCATCCGTGCACCACGGAACCACGAGCGGTCGGTTCACGCAAGGGCCATCTTGACCAACGTTTGTCCGCACGCCAGAGGCCGTCAGGTTAAGCGGCGGCTTCGGCCCCGGCTGCTGGCGCGCTCGCCTCGTCGATCGCCTGATCCGACGCGACCTCCGCAGGGCGGCGCAGCATCAGGCTGGCAACCAACCACGCCATCGCGATCGCGATCAGGATGTCGCCCGCGCTGGCGATGCCCGGAAATGGCGCCGGCAGGTGGAACCGATCGTCCAGCCATGCGAAGTTGGTCTGCGCGTCGGCCACGACGTAGGTGCTGGCCCGGTTGCCAACGTCGGCGATCACCCCGTGCCCGTCCACTGGCATGCGACCATCGTTGGCGGCCCGGACGATTTCATTGCAGTAGGCGCCAAGCGCGCCACAGGCCACCGGCCAGATCCGTCGCCAGACCGCCCAGATGCCGGCGACGACGGCGAGTCCCAGGGGAATCAGCCACGAGAGTGGTAACGGCATCAGCCCGCTGACCAGCAGCACGGCGCCGGCCGCCAGCAGGGGTCGCACCGGTACGGGCGCGCCGCCGGCAAACACGCGGCTCGATCGGCCGCCGAGAACGTAGCCGCCGAAGAGGCCGGCCACGGCGACCAGCGCGCCGTCCGCCACCTTCAAGGCGGCCGGTTCCAGCGAGGGGGTGCGCCAGGCGAGCGCGAGCCCGACCGCCGTCAGCTCGAGCGGAATGGCCAGCTTGCGATGCGCGGCGAAGGCTCGTGCGAAGTCTGTCGCCGTCAGGCGAGCCTCCACGAAGGCACTGAGGAGCGGTCCCAGGGCGAAGTAGACAACCATCAGCGCGGCGGTCGCGGCCACGAAATGGGGTGTGTCGCCGAACCCGACTAGTCGAAACGCCGTCGCTCCGAAGACGGCGGCGAGGACCCATTGCGCGGTGGCGGTCAGCTGGGTCCGCCAGCTCTGACCCTTGAGCAGGCTGCCGAGCGGCGCGGCAACGACCACAACCAGCACGGTGATTTCCGGATGCCGCCGGAAGACGATGACCGCTGCCAGCAGCGCAATCTTCGGGAGCTCGCCCCAGCTCGCGTCCTCCCGGGAGCCGAGCAGAAAATCGTCGACGACGCACATACCGATGAAGCTGATCCAGGCCCACGGCGCCTGGTATGGCTGGGCTGGCCCAAACCAGGCGACGATCGCAACCAGCAATGCAAGCAGGCCCGCGGCCCAGAGGCGGGCGCGGATCGATCGCGGGCCGATCACACGTTCATGGGCGTCCACGGCTGGCCCCAATGCAACGTGCCGCGGGGGGTCCCCTTTTGGGTGCTTTACGCTACGGGGCGATGTTCCGCCGCAAACCGGCGCTGCCGCCGGCCTCCGATCGCTGGCTCGTCATCGGCCTGGGCAACCCCGGCCGGGAATACGAGCGGTCGCGGCACAACATGGGATTCCTGGTCGTCGACGAGCTGGCGCGCCGCTACGGCGCCCGGGTCACGGACAAGGCCGCCAAATCGCTCACCGGACGGATCCGAGTCGGCGAGCGCGAGCTGGTGCTCGCCAAGCCGCAGACCATGATGAATTTGTCGGGGCTGGCCGCGAAAGCCTTGCGCGCGAAATACGACGTGCCGCTGGAGCGCACGCTGGTCATCCACGACGACCTCGATCACCCCTTCGGCAGGCTGCGCATCCGCAAGGGCGGCAGCTCCGCAGGCAACCACGGCATCGACTCGCTGATCGGCTCCTTCGGCACGAAAGAGTTCATTCGATTTCGGGTTGGTATCGGCCGCCCCCCGGGCGACGGCGTCGACTACGTCTTGAGCCCGTTTACGGCCGATGAGCAGACCGAGCTCCCGGCGATCGTCGGGCGGACCGCCAACGCCGTCCTGTTCACCGCCGAGCACGGCCTCGACCGTGCCATGACCGAGTTCAATCGGGTCTAATGAGGAAGTACACGAGCACCGCCAGGCCGCCCAAGCCGGTAAGCGCACCACCGAGCCAGACGGCCGCCGACGGCCCAAGGAAGTGCGCGACGATGGCGGCCAAGACGTTACCGATCGGCGTCACCCCGATGAAGAGCATCGAGTAGAGGCTGACCATGCGGCCCTGCATCCGGTCGGGAGCGCGCAGCTGCACCAGCGTGTTGGTCCCAATCGAGTAGACCGCGAACGACCAGCCGATCACCAGCAGCAGGATGATCGCCTGGGTGAAGCCTGGGACGATCAGGAAGGCGAGCTCCATGGCGGCGAAGAGCAGCGCGCCCAGGACGATTCGGCGCGGCTCGAGCAGGAATCGGCTGGCGAGCGTCATCGTGATGGCGCCGATCAATGCTCCAAGGCCCTGCGCCGCAAAGAGATAACCGAGCGTGTCGGCGTTGGCGTGCAGCACGACGCGGGTGAAGAGCGGCAGCACCAGGTTGAAATTGGCACCGAAGGTGCCGGCGACAAAAAGCAGAAGGAAGAGGCCCGCCAGCGTGGGCGTGCGCGCCACGTAGCGGAGGGCTTCACCGATCAACTGGATGGCCGTCTGTGGTGGGCCGGCGGTCAAAGGCCGGCGACGAATCGTGAGGAGCGCGATCATGACACCCAGGTAGCTGAAGGCATTGAGCCAGAAGCAGGCGGCGACGCCGAGCGTCGCGATCACGATGCCACCGAGTGCCGGGCCGACGACGCGGGCCAGGTTGAAGGCGATCGAGTTGAGGGCGACCGCGCTGGCGAGCTCGCCACGACCCACCATCTCGAGCACGGTCGCCTGGCGCGCCGGGAAATAGAGCGCCTGGTTCACGCCCAGGACGGCTGCCAACACCATGACGATCGGCAGCGTGATGTTGTGCGTCCCGGTGAGGACGGCGTAGAGCACCGCACCGACGAGGGAGATGACCTGCGTCAGCAGCAGCACATCGCGATGCGCGAATCGGTCGACGATCGTGCCCGCGTAAAGCCCGAACACGAGGACTGGGCCGTAGCTGAAGGCGCCAAACAACGCGAGGGCCAGGGCCGAGTTGTGTGAGAGTTGCAGCACCAGCCACGCGGCCGCCACCGATTGCATCCAGGTGCCCACGACCGACACCGCCTGGCCGGCGAAGTAGCGTCGGAATTCGGGGTACTGGAGAGCGGAGACCTGTAGAAGGGCGCGACGGCGCGGCTCTACGGCAGTAGGAGCGGCTGGAATACGTTCAGTTTACTTCGCTGATCAGACCGCGGCCAGCGCCTGCGTCAACTCTTTGAATTGCACGGCGGCCGGACCTTGTGGCTGCTGGACGACGATCGGGAGGCGACGCTTGCTCGCCGCCGAGAACTCATCGCGCTGATAGAGGATCATCGCCGCCGCCTCCATCTTGAGCGCGGCCGCGACCTCGGTACGACTCAGCTGCAGGCTGCCATGCGGATTCGAGATCGCCAACCGGATCCGATGGCTGAGGATGCCGGTCGAGCGCAACCGGTCGAGGAACGGCCCGGTCAGTTCGACGCAGATGATTTCCGGCTCCACCACGATGCAAATCACGTCGGCTTCGCGGAGCAGTGGCGGCGCGAATGGCGACGGCTGATTGCCGAGGTCGACGACGATCGCTTCCCCGAGACCGCGCAGTGCGGTCGCGAACTTGGTGAGCGCCTCGGCCGGCACCTCCCGGTACGGCGAGCCCCGACGCACACCGGGAAGCAATCGAAACGGAACCAGCGGATTGTGCATCAGGTAGCTTCCGAGACGGTGGGCGCTAGCCCCTTCGGCCAGCACCTCCCCCCACGCCCACCGGTCGGGCGCCTCGATGTTCAGCATGCTGCCCAGCGTCCCGACCGGGACGGCGAGATCCGCCAGCACCACCGCCTCCGCGCTCTTACCAACGGCTTGCGACGCGGCCAGGTTGATCGCGATCGTGCTGGTGCCGATGCCGCCCTTGGCGCCGGCGACCACGGTCAGCCGCCCCCGCGCCTGCGACCCCTGCTGCCGCATTCGATCGGCGCGATCGATCATCCCCTTGATGCGCGTGATCAGCTCGCGCGACTCGACTGGCTTCACCAGGTAATCGTCGGCGCCGAGCTCGAGCGCGCGAATCTTCCCATCGACCGCGTCCAGGGCGGACAGCACGATGATCTGCGTTCCGGCACCCGCGGGCCCTTTACGGATTCGCTCGCACACCGAGTAGCCATCGACCTCGGGCATCATCAGGTCGAGGAGCACGAGGTCGGGACGCTCTTTCTCAACCAGTGCGATGCCTTCGTTCCCGCCGGCGGCCACTTGCACCTCGAAGCCTGCGGTGCCGAGCAGCGTCTGCAGGTAGGAGCGGTTGGGCGCCTCGTCGTCGATGACCGCGATCCGCGCCGTCACGGGTGTGTAACTTCGCACGCCCCCGCCTCTTTCCCCTCCCCCGCTCGCGGGGGAGGGCAGGGTGGGGGCGCCTCAGGTGGCGAGCCCGAGATACTCCAGGTCGCGCCAGATCAAGCCATCCTGGAGATCGATGACGCTGACCGACGGCTGGCGGACTCTGCCGTTCGGGCCGGTAAAGGTCCACTCCCCGACGACGACGACCGTGTCGCCCTCCGTGACCATCCGTTCGATTTCGAAGCTGACGTCCGGCGCCCGCGCCACCGCCTGCCGGCTGAGCAGGAGGAAGGCGTCGCGTCCCAGGATCGGCTCGGGGACGCCCGGCGTTCGATGCACGACATCAGGGTGCAACCGGCTCGCGAACCCGTCCCAGTCCCTCGCCTCCAGAGCGTCAAGGGCGCCCTTCACCACTTCCGTGGCGAAGGTCACGAGAGGTGAAAGATGTGCCGCGCGAACAGGAGGATACCGACCACCGCAGCCCCGCCGGCGGCCATCAGGACCGCGGCGGCCGCGACGTCCTTGGCCCGCCCGATCATCGGGTGATGCTCGGGCCACGCGTAATCGATCAGCACTTCGAGCGCAGTGTTGAAGAGTTCGGCGGCGATCACGACGGCGAAGCAGAGGACGAGGCCGACGAACTCGATCGCCGAAAAGCGCAGCAGTAACGCCGCGATCAGCACAACCACGGCCGCGGTGAAGTGGACGCGCAGGTTGGCCTGGGTCGACAGCGCCCAGGCGATGCCACGGCCCGCATGACGGAAGCTGTAGAGCGTCCGCCGCAGGTCGATGCGGCGCGCCCGGCCGGGGCTGCCAATCCGTTCCGCTTCGAACTCGGCGTCGGAACGCGGCGTCACGGGGCCGCCTTGAGGATCCGGTTGGTGAGGGCGGTCATCGTGGTTTCCTCGTCCGGCTCGGCATGGTCGTAGCCAAGCAGGTGCAGGAAGCCGTGCACCGCGAGCAGGCGGACCTCATCGTTGACCGGGTGATGCGCGTCGCGGGCCTGCTGGCGGGCGCGCGGCAAGGAGATCACGACGTCACCCAGCCAGTGCTCGGTTCCGGGGGGCGCCTGAAAGCGCCGGTCGACGGGCTCCTCCTGCGCGGCGAAAGCGAGCACGTCCGTTGGCTCGTCGAGCCCCCGATAGCGTCGGTTGTATTCCCGAAGATCCGCATCACCCGTGAGCGTCACCACCGTCACCGTCTCGTCGGGGACCTTGAGTATGCGCGCCCCCGTCTGCAAGACCTGCTCCAGCGCATCCAGATCCACGCCGGCGGCCAGCGATGCCGGACCCCAACGGCTCATCTGGATGAGCACGCGAGTATCGTAACCGGGCCGCGGGTCGGTTACGCGATTGGCGTGCGGGAGTCGCTGTCGGTCCGACCCGCCAGGTAGCGGATCCCGATCAGGCCGGCGGCCAGCAGCACCCAGACCAGCAGGATCCAATCCTGCGGAACCTCTGAGCGCCGGCCGAGGTCGGCCGCGAGCGCATCGGTGAGGATGAAGGCACCGATCAAGAAGAGCCCGCCACCCTCCATCCGGGTCCGCGTCTTGCCGGGGTCCGGGCCGCGGCGGAGGAACTTGGGAACCCTGCCGAAGCCGATCATCGAGATGGCGGGGATGATCACGGCAGCCGCCGCCACGTAGGCAAGGACGATAACCGAGCCCGAAAGCACCACTGAATACATATCGCAATCAGGGGAGCAACATTGCGCCGGCCCGCCCCTGCGGCCGCAGGTTTGAATTCGCGGTCGCTTAGGAGGGGCTTGGGCGTGGCCTGGCCGCGGGCCTGGGCAACGGAATCGTCTTGTCGTCGGCGTCGAGGGTGCCGTCGTGGCCACCTCCGGTGGTGTCGACCGCTTCCCCGGCCTTGGCCGTCTCCTGCACGGGCGCGGGGTACTCGATCCGAGCGTGGTAAATGCTGACCACCATGTTCGACATCGCCTCCTCCACCAGGTGGAGGTCACGGAAGGATAGGTCGCATTCGTCGAGCTGACCGTCCCGAATGAATCCCTGGATCATCCGGTGCACGTGGTCGCGGATCCCTTCGGTGCTGCGATCCTTCAGGGTGCGAGCCGAGGCTTCGATGGTGTCGGCAATCATCACGATCGCCGCCTCCTTCGACCGCGGCCGCGGGCCTGGGTAGCGGAAGTCGTCCTCGCGAACATCGAGTCCCTGGTCGAGCGCCTGGCGGTAGAAGTAGCGCTTCACCGTGGTGCCCTGATGCTGCTGCACGATTTCACGGATCGCCGTCGGGAAGTGGTATTGCTTTAGCAGCTCAACGCCTTCAGTGACGTGTGCATTGAGGATGTCGGAGCTCGTGGTCGGCGACAGGTTCTCGTGAATGTTGCCGATGTCCGCCTGGTTCTCGACGAAGAAGTGCGGCCGCCGGATCTTGCCAATGTCGTGGAAGTAGCAGCCGACGCGTGCCAGCACCGGGTTGGCGCCGACCGCCTCGGCCGCCGTCTCGGCCAGGTTCGCGGCCACGATCGAGTGGTTGTACGTGCCCGGCGCGCTCACCATCAGCCGCTTCAGTAGCGGGTTGTTGGGGGTCATCAACTCGAGCAGCTTCATGGGCGTGATGACCCGCGTGATCTCTCCGAGGAACGGCAGCAATCCGGCGGCGATCAGGGCCGACACCAGGCCGTTGACCAGCGCGAGCGTGCCGATCGCCAGGATCTCGTCGAGCGACTGGTGGCGCTCGATCAGGGAGAGCGACACCAGCGTCACGAACTGCGCGCCGGCGACCAGGATGCCGGCGGTGACCCACTGGCCGAGCCGCTCGAGGCGGTGGACGTAGATCGACCCGATGGCGCCACCCAGGAACCCGACGAGGGTCAGAGGCAGGACGTTGTCCGCGATGATCCCGGTCAGCAGGCCCACGGCGAGGGCCACGATGATGCCGAGCCCGGTGTCCATCAAGGCAGCCACCAGCATCGACACCGCCGCCATCGGCACCATGTACTGCGCGTTGGGATTGAGCGGCACCACCACCTTGGCGACGATCAACAGCACCAGCATCAGCCCCCCGAGCGTGGCGAGTTGTCGTGGATCGCGGAGAATCGCGGGCCGGAACTGTCCCAGGTATCCCAGCGCGAGCGCGAACAGGATGATCACCAGCATGAACACGGCAAGAATGCGAGCCCAATCGGTCGTGGGCGCCAGTAGCCCGACCGCCTGTGCCTCTTCCAACTGGAAGGGCGTGACCTGGTCGCCGTAGCGGATGATCGTCTGGCCCTGCCCAATGGTGACGAAGACGGGCTGCACCGCGTCTCGCGCCTGCTGCTGCTTCAGCTCGGTTTCGGCCTGCAGGAAGTTCACCTTGAGGTGAGCGCGCACCAGCGTCGTCACCACCGACGCACCGGTGGCGTCAAGGTGAAGCACGGCTGCTCGCGTCTGGGCCGAGTCACGCGCGCTGTTCAGGGTGTCCGCTTTGATGCCGTTGCTCTCCAGCTGCTGCAGGATGTCGCCCGCACTCTTGAAGATCGTGGCCACGGTGCCCTCGTCCGCCTGGAGCAGGTACTGCCGCTGGGCATCGCTGAGTTGCGGCTCCAGCAGACTCAGCTGTGCCGAGCGGTCCGGCCCTGAGCTCGACGATGCGCGCAGGTCGGCGACCTTGGTCGCGAGCGAATCGATCGCCTGTCGCTGCTGGCTGCTGACCAATCCGTCGAACTGGTCGGCGACTTGCGCTGCTGCGGCAGCCCTCGCCTCATCACGCTTGGTCTGGCTTTCATAGTGGACCGAGCGTGGCGAGACCACGTCCTGGGTGGCCACGTCACCGGCGCGGAGGTTGAGCCGGTTGGGCAGGAAGTTCTGGGCTACCACCAGCGCGGTGGCAAGCGCCAGCACCAGCGTGATCGCCGCCGAGCGCACATACGGCGGCCAGCGCCGGCCCGCGCCGAGATGTCCCAGCCTCAGATCGCGTGCGAATAGACGCCCGCGCCGCCGGAGTTGATCGATCGCTGAGGAGCCGCGCTGCCTCATGTGTTCACCAGGATCGCCTCTGCCTTTCGGCGGGCCGGATTACGTGGTGCGAGCCCGCCGCTTGCGCGCTGCTGCGATCTTCTTTTTGCGCTTTACGCTGGGCTTTTCGTAGTGCTCGCGCCGGCGGACTTCCGAGAGGACACCGTTCTGCTTGATCTTCTTGTTGAAGCGGCGGAGAGCGCTCTCAAAGGTCTCGTTCTCGCGAACCTTGATCTCCGACAACTGGATTGCACCCCCTCTGCCTGGAGCCCATATTGCGCAGAAGTATAGCCGCGCTCAAGTTTAGGCGTCAACACAAACCGGCCACGCCGGGACACCCGCGGGGTGACGGGCCGCCAACGCTGGCGTCGCGCCGCTTAACCAGCCCGGTACGAGCTGGTAACAGCCGCCGTCCAGCGTCGATGGCAGGCTCTTACCCGACGTTCATTCTTCCAGAGGACCCGATCCTCAAGGAGGCCTTGCGTAATGTTGACGATCCTGACCACGTGGATCAGCGAACGGATCATCACCGTGACCGCGGTGACCGTGCTGACCGTCGCGGCTGTCCCCACCACCCTGATCATCGTTTCGCACGACGACCACAACACGGTCGCCGTGATCCAACCGGCCGACGAGCATTCGAAAGTCGTGCTGGTCAGCGCCGTCAAGAAGGCCGGTGATGACCTGATCACCAAGCTGAACACCAGCGAGTCTTCGTGCACCACGCAGGTGACGCAGGTCGTCACCACTTCGAAGGTCGCCTCCAAGGTCCAGCCGCAGCTGGCGACAGCGAAGTCGGAGATCCACGGTAGCGTTGCGCCGATCGTCGCCGCCATCAAGAGCGACGAAGCCCGGTTTGCCAACCTCAAGTTCGTGACGCAGCAGGACGAAGAGAACGAGCTCGGCGAGTTCAACACGATCGCGATCATCGCCCTGGGTGACGGTCACTCGACAGGCACCATCACGGTCACGTGCCAGACTGTGTTGATCACGATCACAGAAACAATCCAGATCATTGTGATCCAGGAAGCACCCAAGACTAACGGCGACGGCGACTAACGACTGATTATCCTGAAGGGCGGGAGCTCGGCTCCCGCCTTTTTTATTTGGACCAGCCAGCCGCCAAGGATCTGTACCCCGGAACCTTCAGCCGCCACGCGGGCGCCTACAAGCGACGGCTCGACGAGGTCATGGCCCGCGGCGAAGCCCGTGGCCGGATCGCGGTGATCGGCTGGGTCGATCCCCGGCCGGGAAAGCGGATCCTCGATCTGGCCTGCGGTCCAGGGACGCTCAGCTATCCCCTCGCCAGAGCTGTCACACCTGGCGGTGAGGTGGTCGGGATCGATCTTGCGACCGGCATGATCGAGCTGGCGCAGCGCGATGCCCCACCCGGGCTCCCGCTCACGTTCGAACTGATGGACATGGAGGACCTTCGGTTTCCCGATCTAAGCTTCGATGCCGCCGTCTCCGGCCATGGCTTGCAGTTCGTTCCCGACCTCCGACGCGCGCTGATGGAAACTAGGCGCGTCCTCAAGCCCGGCGCACGAATGGCGGCGAGTGTGCCGGTCGATCCGGCGACGCCTAGCGGTGCGCAGGCCATCCTCGAGCGTGCCGTCGGTGGCGCGCTGCCGCCGGCGCCGAAGGCGCGCGACCAGGTGGCGACCCGACAGATCGTTGACGATGCCGAGGCCTTTGGCGCCACCGCCAGGCAGGCCGGCTTCAGTGCGGCCGAGGTCGTGCGCTACGAGGAGTCGACCACCTGGGCGAGTCCGCAGCATTTCATCGATATGTCGGCCGGCTGGTGGTCGATGGCAATCCGGCTCGACGGCCTCGCCCCCGCCCAGAGAGTCACGTTGCTCGAGCGCGCCACCCGCGCGATCGAGGCGGAGCTCGGCACAGGTCCGCTCCGGATCGCGGGCGCGACCAATGTGCTGCGGGCGGTCGCCTGACCGTCTACCAGAGGCCGCCGTCGCCAAGCAGGATGTAGAGGATCGGGCCAATGCCCCAAACAATGCAGATGATCGCCCAGAGCAATTTTTGGCCTCCGCTGAGATCGTCGCGCCCCAGGATGTTGATGAGCGCAAGCACGTACGCGAGCGGATGCAGGAAGGCTGAAATGAGGATTTCGAGCAGAAGCTTCATGTCGGCATCGTACCGATGGCGAGCACCCGGAGGCTCTCCGGGGTGAGCCGCACACCGTCCCAGTCCCCGTAAAGGTCGACGCGCGCAAAGCCAGCCGCCGTCAGCATGGTTTCCACCTCAGGGCCGCGATAGAGGCGCACCGCATGGACGCTGGTCTCTTCTCCGTTCTCGGAGCTCACCGTTCGCTCCACAACCATTCGACGGGTCGGCGCATCGAGCGATCGCCGCTCCATCACGGCCGTCTGACCGACCGTGAACCATTCGCGTTCCTGGAAATTGCCCATGACCCGCTGCCCATTGATCACCTCCAGGAGAAACCGGCCACCCGGCTCGAGCATCGAGGCGGCGGCGCGCACCACCCGGCGATCGTCGGACTCATCCTCGAAGTATCCGAAGCTGGTAAAGAGGTTGAGGACGACATCGAAGGTCTGGCCGGTTAACGGCTCCCGCATATCGCCGGCGAGCCAGCGGACCCGGACGCCGCTCGCGTTCGCGCGATCGCTGGCTACACCCAGCATGTACGGGGACAGGTCGACGCCGGTTACGTCGTAGCCGCGCCGAGCGAGCTCGATCGCGTGCCGCCCCTGGCCGCAGGGCAGGTCGAGGATTCTTCGCGGCGGGTGCAGCTGCAGTAGGGCCTCGATTTGATCGACCTCGACCGGCGTTCGCTCGGCGAGGAAGACGTCATAGAGCGCGAGATATTCGGGCCCGAACCCGGTCTGCCACCATTCGGGAGCTGCCTCGGCCATACCTTTATATATAGGGACTCTCCGAGGATGGCTGAACCACACCCGCACCCCGATCGGCTCTGGCGCAATCCGGAACCGAAGCGCGCCTACGACGTCGTCATCGTCGGCGGCGGTGGTCACGGGCTCGCCACCGCCTATTATCTCGCCAAGAATCACGGGATCACGAACGTGGCTGTCCTCGAACGGGGCTGGCTGGCCGGCGGCAACATGGCTCGAAATACGACCGTGATCCGCTCCAACTATCTCTGGGACGAGAGCGCCGCCATCTACGAGCACTCGCTCAAGCTCTGGGAATCGCTCGGGCAAGAGCTCGATTACGACATCCTCTTCAGCCAGCGCGGCGTTCTCAGCCTGGTGCACAGCGTCGGCGACCGCCGCGAATCGATGCGGCGCGTCAACGCCAACCGCCTGAATGGGATCGATGCCGAATGGCTCACCGTCGAGGAGGTCAAGGCCTTTTGCCCGATCGTCAACACCTCGCCGGATGTGCGCTACCCCATCATCGGCGGGACGCTGCAACGGCGGGGCGGCATCGCCAAGCACGATTACGTCGCCTGGGCCTTCGCCCGGAAAGCGGACGAGATGGGCGTCGACCTGATCCAGAACTGCGAGGTCATCGGGTTCGACCTCGATGGCGATCGCGTTCGCGGCGTGCACACCAACCGCGGCTTGATCGCGGCCAACAAGGTCGCGCTCTGCGCGGCGGGTCATTCCACAGTACTGGCGGACATGATCGGCCTCGACTTACCCATCCAGAGCTACCCGCTGCAGGCCCTTGTCTCCGAGCTGCTGGAGCCGGTCCTCGACTGCGTCGTGATGTCGAACGCGGTCCACGTCTACGTCAGCCAGGCGCACAAGGGTGAGCTCGTCATGGGCGCCGGCATGGATCCCTACACCTCCTACGCACAGCGCGGCTCGCCCAACGTCATCGAGTACCAGCTGGCGGCCGCCTGCGAGCTGTTCCCGATATTCAGGCGCGCCCACGTGCTTCGCACCTGGGCCGGCATCGTCGACGTGTCTCCCGATGCCTCTCCGATCCTGGGATTGACGCCGATCGAGAACCTCTTCATCAATTGCGGCTGGGGCACCGGCGGCTTCAAGGCCACGCCAGGAGCCGGCTGGGTTTACGCGCACACAATCGCCCACGGCGAGCCGCATCTGCTGAACGCCCCCTTCGCGCTCGAGCGCTTCACCACCGGTGCGCTGATCGACGAACACGGCGCGGCCGCCGTGGCGCACTAGACGTGCTCATCCCCTGCCCCTGGTGCGGTGACCGCGAGGAGATCGAGTTCAAATACGGCGGCTCGGCGCAGGTCGCCTACCCCGCGGATCCAGCGAGTGTGGACGATGCGACCTGGGCGCGCTTTGTCTTCTACCGCCCCAATCCGAAGGGCAAGATGGCCGAGCGCTGGGTCCATACCGCGGGCTGCCGGCGGTGGTTCAACCTGGTCCGCGATACGGTCACCCACGAGATCACGCCACCATGAGCCGCCTGGCATCGGGTGGTCGCATCGACCGGACACGGCCTATTCACTTCACGTTCGACGGCATCCGATATGGCGGCTACGACGGGGACACCCTTGCGTCGGCGCTGCTCGCGAACGACGTGGCCGTGATCGCGCGTAGCGTGACGTTCGGGCGCCCTCGCGGCATCTTCAGCGCAGGCGTCGAGGAACCGAACGCTCTCGTCCAGGTCGGCAACGAGACGATGCTCCGCGCCACCCAGGTCGAGCTTGTGGATGGACTCGAGGCGATCGGCCTCAACGGCCGCGGCC
>DATNMH010000021.1:0-52060 GCA_035602395.1 Candidatus Acidiferrum sp. | reverse complement strand
GCTGGGCGCCGCCTTTAAGAGAACTCGGCGGCCACCCGCCCAGCCTCTGACCGAACGAGAAACCGAGATCCTGAAGATGGTCGTGGAAGGCAAGGGGAACAAGGCGATCGCGAGCCGGCTTGGCCTCGGCGAGGGCACCGTTAAATCGCACCTACGGAACATCTACCGGAAGCTGCAGGTCCAGACGCGGACCGAAGCCGCCGCTCACGCCGTCCAACTCGACCTGTAGCGAACGTTCGTTCGCTGCCGACAGGGCAAGCAGCTACCCAGGCGGCGGATTTACGTTCGGCCTAGAGGGGGGTAGCGTGAGCGACACCAAGGGAGTCCTCTGCGCGGCTTTCGGGGAATCAAATACGTGGGGGTGGTCGCGATGAAGAAGTGGATCGTTGTAGTCGCCGGCCTGCTTGGTGCCATTGTGGCCGGCGGCGCAAACGCTACCTGGTAGGTCCGACCTGAGTTAAGAAGAAACCCTGGGCTTCGGCCCGGGGTTTTTTGTCGGATATCGGTCATTTTCGAGTTGTCTAATTAAGATACTCGCGACATGAGCCGCCAACGGGTCGCCCTACTGTACTCGTATGGCATTGCCTCGATCGGCATTGTCTTTTGGGTGCTTACGATTGTTTTTGCGGCTCCTTGGCAAGAGGGAAGCAAGCTTCAAAGCACCCTGTTGAATGGTGCAATTCTCCTGATCCTGACGATCATGTCGTCTCTTTCGCCCGTTCAGACCAGGGTTGGATCCAAGTTGACCGTTGGCATGGCCCCGATGTTTGGCGCCGTGTTACTTCTGCCCCCATGGGCCGCGACAAGCATTGCGGTCATTGGAAGTATGGACCTTCGCCGCCCCGGGCGGGACATCCCCTGGGATCGGTTCCTCTTCAACCGAGGAATGCTCGCGTTGATGTACGGGCTCCCAGCCGTTTCTTTGGCGATTGCTCACATTACACCCCATCAAGGCGCGTGGTACCTTGCATTGCCGGTTGCCGTGGCGATCGTCGCCGGTCTCAATGTTGGACTGATGTCGACGGCGGTATGGCTCGTGAGCAAATCCTCCATTCCCGCCGCTGCTCAGAAGGTGCTCGCGAGTAGCGTCCTCACCTATGTTGCGCTGCCGCTTGTCGGCTACATGATCTGGGCACTGATGGAGAACAAGCACTTCCCAGATCAGCTGGTCGTTTTCTTACTGTACGGACCGCTGCTGGTCTATAGAGCTAGCCTCCATAAACAGAACCGTTTAGACGAATGGCTGCGTGACTCGTTCATCATGCAGAGCCGGGTCGTAGACAAGAGAGACGGACAAACATTCGGGCACTCCCAGCGGGTTGGCGAGCTCTGCGAAACGATTGCCCGGATGATGCACCTGAGCGAGGACCAGTGCAACGTGATCCGCGTCGGCGGCATCCTCCACGATCTTGGCAAGATCGCTATTCCCGATTCGATCCTCCTTAAGCCCGGGAAGTTGACGCCAGAAGAGTACGAGATCATCAAGACGCACCCGGTCGAAGGGGCTCAGATCCTCGCGGAGCACCCCGAACAGAAAGAGGTCTCGGAAATTGTCATGCACCATCATGAACGTTGGGATGGTGCCGGATACCCGGAGGGTCTACAAGGCGAGGAAATTCCCCTCGGGTCCCGAATCGTCAATGCCTGTGATGCCTTCGACACTATCACTCAGGCCCGCGTTTTTCGCCCAACGGTGAAAACGCCTGCTGAAGCAATCCGGGAGTTGCGGCAGCTCGCCGGCACATGGTACGACCCCGCGGTTATCACGGCCCTCGAGAAAATCGTCGCCGAGCGCTGGGGGATTGTGGCTCCGCCCTCGCCGCCTCCCCTATCCGGTCCCAAGTACTCGCAGGTTTTGGCAATTGGGCCTTTCCGCCGCCTATGGCTTGGTCAAGCCGTCTCCTATTTCGGAGACATGATGAATACGACCGGGCTGGCAATAATGCTTTATGTCCTAACCAAATCGGCGTCTGTAGTCGCACTTGGCTTAATCGCCAAGGCAGTGCCGACCATCCTGTTAGGCCTGATTGCCGGGCCTATCGTTGATCGCTTCAATCGTCAACGGGTCATGATCGGTGCGGACATCACTCGGGCTCTTCTGACGATCACGATCCCGTTCATGGCGCTGCACTGGCTACCAGGTGTGTTCGTAGCCGTGTTCCTGGTGGCCACGGCAAGTACGTTCTTCAACCCAGCCAAGCAGGCGCTTATCCCAAATTTGGTTCCACCTCAATTGTTGGTTAAGGCAAACGGACTGGTAGTGTCGTCGGAGCGAGCCATGGAATTGCTCGGCTACTCGGCTGCCGGGATCATCGCGGGGGCAATTAGCTGGATTCCATTGTTCTTGATTGATGCTGGGACCTTCATCTTTTCGGCAGCAACGCTTCTGGGCGTACCGGACCTAGTGCGCTCAACCGCTAAGCAGCAATTGCGGATCATGACCGACGTCGTTGACGGGGTTCGCTTTATTCGGCTTAATCCCGTTCTGCGGTCAACAATGGTTCTAACCTTAACGGGCGCGCTCTTTGGCGGCATGACCGTTCCGACGCTGATCGTCTTGGCTTACGGAGCGTTAAATGCTGGGCCAACCGGATACGGCGTGCTAGAAGCTATCATCGGCGGCGGAGCAATCGTCGGTGCCGTAACTGCGCCCCAACTCATGAATCGTTATAGGGCGGGCGTCCTAATCCTGGCAGGGGTCGCAGGTGTTGGTCTGTCGTACGCCCTCACTGGATTGACCCACAGCGTAGCCTTGGCCGTAGCCTTTCTTTTCCTGTGTGGCGCTGCCAACGCCGTCTATATCATCCCGCTAATTTCTATCACGCAGCGGGAGGCACCGGACTTCGTCCGAGGTCGCGTGATGTCCACCCGATTCCTTCTTGCCCAGGGAGGCCTTCTTAGCGGGATGGCATTGGCTGGTCCGCTAAATGACCGACTAGGCGCGTCGCTCGTCTTCGTGTTTGCAGGCGTTATGATCATGATCGCTGCCCTTGTGGGCCTTGCATTCAAGAATCTAAGAGAGGCCAGTCTGAGGGCAGACCCTGAGACGTCAATTTTGAAAGCCGTAGGCTAGGCTTGTTTCTATTCTTTGCGGTGATTGCCGCCGCACTGGTGATTGCCGTCCTGATCGGAGGCGATGTCCGGCGGCTGAGCCAAGTCAAGATCCAGCACCTCGAGCTGCTGTTGGCGGCGTTCGCCGTTAAAGTAGCGGTTGCCCTACTCGGAACGGGGCATTCCCAGGCAGCGGTGACGGTCGCCCGCCCATTGAACGTCATCGGCGCCCTTCTCCTTCTAGCCGTAGTCTGGTTCAACCGCCAGATACCCGGCGCCCTGCTTTTCGGGACCGGCCTCACCTTGAACCTCATCGTGATCGTGGCCTTCGGCGGCCGGATGCCGGTGCTCCTGCCGCATGACCTCGACCCCAATTCGTCGGTGCTGGCCGTGCTTCGGGCCGGGCTCGACCCGCTGCACGTCGCGCTGGCTCATCCGCAGGGCCTCTGGTTTATCGGCGACGTCTTTGCCATCCCGGGCGTAGGCGGGCATTCGTCCCTGGTCAGCATCGGCGACTTGCTCATGGCGGCCGGCGTCGCGTGGCTGATCATCCGCTGCAGCCGGCGTGCGCCAGCCCTGCTGCCCGCCTACGGGTCCAGTCCGGCAAAATAACCCGGTGCCCGTCCTCAGGCGCGCATGCCGCGCCGCCCTCCAATCGTTTCCCCTATACGTGAGGCCCATATGATCCAGCGCCGCCGGGTCGATGAGCTCTGGCGGAGTCGTGACTTCCGCGCCCTGATCTTTCTCGGGGTGCTGGCCACCCTCGCGCTGATCCTGGCGATTGCCATCCGCGGCATCCTCGGCCCGTTCATCGTCGCCGGCATCCTCGCCCTCATGGTCAACCCGGTCGTAAACGCCGCCGAGCGGCGTCGCGTCCCTCGGATCGTCGCGGTGCTGGTGCTCTACGCCGTTCTCGCCGCAGCCCTGGCTGCGGGCGTTCTCTTCCTGGTCCCGCTCATCCAGCAGGAGTTCAGCTCGCTCGTCGCCCAGGGTCCGGCGATCGCAAGCTACTTTCAGGACCTGGCCGACAGGCAGCACGTCGTGTCGGTGCTCGGGGTCCCGATCGACCTGCGGCAGGCCTACAACGACTCCGTCCACAATCTGCCGGCTCTCCTCGCCGGCCACCTGTCGTCGGTGGTGGAAAACGTGTTCATGCTGGTCAACTGGTTCTTCCAGACCCTCATCGTGCTGCTCATCGCCTTCTTCCTGGTCAAAGATGCCCACAGCATCCGCCGCTTTTTCAAGGAGCTGGTGCCGCACGGTTACCGGACCGACGTCCACGAGGTCGCGGCCGACATCTACCGCATGCTGGGCGCTTACATGCGCGGCCAACTGGCCATCTGCGCCCTGGTGGGATTGGTCACCGGGATTGCGATGTGGATCGTGGGCGTCCCCTATGCGCTGGCCCTGGGCATCGTGGCCGGCGCCACGGCCTTCATTCCCTTCATCGGGCCGTTCCTGGGCGCTCTTCCGGCGGTGGCGATCGCCGCCTTCGTCTCGCAGTCCTCGGGCAAGGTGATCCTGGTGCTCGTGATCTACTTTGTGATCTCGAACGTCATCTACAACTTCATCTCACCCAAGGTGTTCGGCGACGCCGTGCACCTCAGCCCGATGATCATCATCATCGCCTTCGTCGTGGGCGGCTATCTCGGTGGGATTCTGGGCCTCTTCGTGGCGGTCCCGGTCGCCGCCGCGCTACGCATCCTGTTCACCTACGCTCACGAACGCGTCTACGCCTGAGCCCGCCGGCGGGCCGACCCTCGCGCTGCTCTCGGACATCCACAGCAATCTCGAGGCGCTCGAGGCCGTGCTTGCGGCGCTGCCTCCAGTCGACGGGATCCTGGTGCTCGGCGACACGGTCGGTTACGGACCCGATCCGAACGCGGTCATCGACCGCCTTCGGTTAGCGCGTGTCAGAGCGGTGCTGGGCAATCACGATCAGGCGATGCTGGACGCGTCGGTGCTCGACTGGTTCAATCCCCACGCAGCCGCCGCCGCCCGCTGGACCCAGACGGTGCTCACCCCGGGTAGCCGGCGATACCTCGCCTCCCTGCCGAAGTACGGCCGGATCGCGCGGCACCGCTTCGTGCACGGCAGCCCGCGCAAGCCGTACCTGTGGGAGTACATCCTCGAGGAGCTGCAGGCCCTCGAGCTCCTCATGTGGCTGGGGTCGCGGTGGTGCTTCTTTGGCCACACTCACCTGCCGCGCATTTTCACGGAGGAGGGTGAACAGGTGCCGCATCCAGGCGAGTGGATCCCCCTGCCGCCCTCCGCGTTGGTCAACCCGGGGAGCGTTGGACAGCCCCGTGATGGAAACCCGGCGGCCGCCTTCGCGCTGGTCGACCTGGGCGCGTCGGCCGTTCGTTTCCAGCGCGTGCCGTATGACGTCGCGACCACCCAGGCCAAGATCCGGGATGCCGGTCTCCCGGAGGTGGAGGCGGCTCGCCTGAGTGACGGCCGGTAGTGTCTAGAATGGGTCTTCCATTCATGAAGCTGGTGATCGTCGGTTGCGGGCGGGTCGGCGCCATGGCCGCCCTGGCGCTTTCCAAGGCCGGCCATCAGGTCACCGTCATCGACAGCAATCGGCGAGCCTTCGACCGGCTGGGCAGCGACTTCAAGGGTGAGATGGTGCTCGGCAACGGGATCGACGAAGACGTGCTGCGCCAGGCGGGGATCGAGTCGGCGGACGGCTTCGCCTCCCTGACCAATGGCGACAACCGCAACATCATGGCGGCCCAGATCGCGCTCGAGATCTTCAAGGTCCCGCGGGTCATCACCCGGATCTATGATCCGATGCGCGAGGCGGTTTATCGCGAGCTCGGCCTCAATACCGTCTGCCCGACGCTCTCGGGGGCGCGGCAGATTCATGCGTTGCTGAAAGGATGACCAGCCCATGTACGTGATCGTCATCGGCGGCGGCAAGGTCGGCTACTACCTGAGCAAGCACCTGCTGGACCGGGGCTACGAGGTCACGCTGATCGAGAAGGATCCGCGCCGGGCGGAGGTCCTCAATTCCGCTCTGGGTGAGATCGTGATGGTGGGCGATGGCGACGAGATGGCGTTCCTGTCGACGACAGGCATGGAGCGCGCCGATGTCGTGGTAGCGGTCACCGGCGACGATGAGGACAACCTGGTCGCCTGCCAGCTGGCCAAGCGCAAGTTCAACGTGCCAAAGACGGTCGCCCGGGTCAACAACCCCGCCAACGTCCGGATCTTCAAGACCCTGGGCGTCGATGTCGCGCTGAGCGCGACCGAGGTCCTGCTCGACCTGATCGAATCCGAGCTGGCGACCAAGGAACCGGCGAAACGCTCCGCCGCCCAGCCCTAGAAAAGAAAAAAGCCGGTACTGGACCGGCTGTTCAATTCCGACTACGCAGCGTTAAGCTTTGCCGATCTTATAGATCTTCGTCCCGCATGTTGGGCAGGTTCCGGTGGTGGCCGGCTTCCCGTTCTTCATCGTGATGTGCTGCGGGTCTTTGATGTCGACCTTTTTCTTGCACTTTAGGCAATATCCGCTAACGGCCATAACACTCTCCTTTTGCTGGCTACTGGAAGGCCCCGGCGCCCCCAAAATCGGCCTGACTATAC
This sequence comes from Candidatus Acidiferrum sp., assembly GCA_035602395.1. Lineage (GTDB taxonomy): Bacteria > Chloroflexota > Dormibacteria > CF-121 > CF-121 > CF-13. The sequence continues at coordinate 45,421 of DATNMH010000021.1, read as the reverse complement.
CACAACCTCTCCAATTCGCTTTGTATTCAGAAAAGTCGTCGAAAAGCGGAACAGCTCAGGGCTACGATCCGAAGCGCGACATGATCACGCTGGCGTTGTGGCCACCGAGTCCGAAGGAGTTCGAAAGCGCGACGCCGACGTTGGCCCGCCGAGCCTGGCCGGGCACATAGTCGAGGTCGCACTCGGGGTCGGGCGTCTGCAGGTTGATGGTGGGCGCGATCACCTGGTCGCGGATCGTCAGTGCGATGACGACCGCTTCGACGGCGCCGGAGGCGCCCATCATGTGGCCGGTCATCGACTTGGTGCTGCTGACCGCCAGCCGATTGGCGTGCTCGCCGAATACGCGGCGAATAGCGTCGGTTTCGAACTTGTCGTTCATCGGTGTGCCAGTCCCGTGCGCATTGATGTAGTCGACCCGCTCGGGTTCGATCGCGGCCTTGCGCAACGCCCGCTGCATCGTCAGTACCGCCCCATCGCCCTCGGCCGGCGCGGCCATGTCGAAGGCATCGTTGCTCGAGCCATAGCCGATCACTTCGGCGTAGATCCGCGCGCCGCGCTGCTGGGCATGCTCCAGCTCCTCCAGCAGAAGGGCCCCGGCCCCTTCCGAGATCACGAAGCCGGTGCGATCCCGATCGAAGGGGCGAGACGCCTGGGTTGGGTCCTCGTGCTGGGCGAGCGCCCGCATGGCGCAGAACCCGGCGTAGACGACCGGGACCAACACGGCTTCCGATCCACCGGTCACGATGGCCGCTGCATCGCCCCGACGGATCGTCTCAAAAGCCTCTCCCACCGCGCCACTTCCGGTCGCGCAGGCCGAGACCACCGCCATGTTCGGGCCACGCAGGCCGAGCGCGATCGCGATATGCCCTGAAGCGGTGTCGACCAGCATGTTCTGAATGAAGGTGGGGCTGACCCGTTTCAGCCCGCGCTCCTGGAGGATGCGTTGCTGCTCCAGGAAGACCCCAAGTCCACCTGCCGCGCTTCCGAAGATCACCCCGATGTCATCGATGAGGCCATTCTTGACGAGCCCGGCATCGGAGAATGCCTCCTGGGCCGCGACTAGCCCGAGCTGGGCATAGCGGTCCATGCGGCGCAGTTCCTTCGGTTCGATCCGGCCTGTGGCGTCGAAGCCCTTCACCTCGCCGGCGATCTGCACGGGATATTCGCTGGCGTCGAAGAGCGTCACCTTGCCCACCCCCGATTGCCCCTCGAGCATGGAGGCCCAGGTGCTGGGCGCATCGAGACCAACTGGCGTCACCGCCCCGACGCCCGTCACGACGACGCGCTTCATCCCAATGGGGACGGGGTGAGGACGCGGGCGACCTCGCGGTCGCTCAAGGTCACGACGTGGGCTTCCTGGCTGATGCGCCGGATGAGGCCGGAGAGCACTTGACCGGGCCCGATCTCGAGAAATTCCGCACTGCCGCGGGTAACCATCTCGACCACCGACGCGGTCCACTGCACGGGCTTGAGGATGTGGTCGGCGAGCTCCTTCCGGATGTCGTCGGCGCTGGTGAGGATCTGGCCGGTGATATTGGCGACCACCGGGATCCGTGGCTGGCGAAGCGGGAGCCGCGCGACGATCTCGCCGAACTGCGCGGCGGCCCGCGCCATCAACGGCGAGTGGGAGGCGATGCTGATCGGCAAGCGGACCACCCGGGCGGCACCGCGGGCGCGCGCGAGTTCCGCCGCGCGGTCCAGCGCCGCGGACTCGCCGGACAGCACGATCTGTCCTGGCGAGTTGGCATTGGCCAGGGTGATGACGCCCATCGCGGAGGCGTCGGCGACCACCCCCTCGACCACCTCACGATCGAGCCCAAGCACGGCCAGCATCCCGCCGGGGCGCTCGGTCCCATTCTCTTTCATCAAGCGGCCACGCTCGCGGACCAGCACCAGGGCGGTTTCGAAGTCGATGACATCGGCCGCCACCAGCGCGGTGAACTCGCCCAGGCTGTGGCCGGCGACATACCGCGGGGCGACCACTTGGCCCAGGGCATGCCAGCGCTCTCGCATGGCGGTCAGGCAGGCAACACTCACGGTGAGAATCGCAGGCTGCGCATTGATGGTGTCGTTCAGATCCTGCTCCGGACCCTCGAAGCACATGCGGGTGAGTCCGAATCCGAGGATCTCATCGGCGCGCCGAAAAACGCGGCGCGCCGTTTCCGATGCGTCGTATAGGGCCTTGCCCATGCCCACGTACTGCGAGCCCTGCCCTGGGAACACGAACGCCAGGGGGCCCTCGCCATAGGGGGCGCTCATCGAGACGTCCGAATCAGGCGACGGACACCTTCCCCTTGACGTAATTCCAGGCCTCGCCCACGGTACGAAGCTTCTGGGCATCGTCGTCGGAAATCTCCATCCCGTACTCCTCTTCGAAGGCCATGATCAACTCGACCAGGTCGAGCGAATCAGCCTGCAAGTCCTCCGTGAAGGAGGCCTCCGCGGTCACTTTGTCGACGTCGACGCCAAGCTGCTCCGCGATGATGCCGCGGAACTTGTCAAAACTTGCTTCGGCCATCGGTCCCTCCTGCTAGTTTTTGGAGTACGAGGCACCGCGTGGTGCCTGAATTCGGTCTATACAATAGCGAACCGGCAGGCGTGGCTGCGCGAATACCTAGGCAAGCTCGCAGGGAATGTATCCCCTCAGGTGGCGCTTGGTTACGGCCCGAACGTAACCACACGCAAAACCCGGACTTAAAATGAGGCGTGACCTCCGCCTCGATGCCCTCGCTCGCCAAGGCGGGCCGAGGATTGGCCCTAGCGGCGATCGCCGGCCTGGGTGTTTACCGTCCATCGGCTGATGCGCCATCGGCGCGGCGCGTGACCGGCAGCGATCTGACCGGCGTGTCCTACCGCGTGCAGGCCGAGCAGGGCGTGAACACGGCGTCGCTGGCCGCCGGCGCAGCGCGCGCCGCGCTAGAGGCTGGGGGCGTGAACCCAGCCGACATCGAGATGATCATCGTCGGGACCACCACACCGGACGTGCTCTGGCCCACCACCGCCTGCCTGGTGCAGAACGAGCTCAAGCTGCCGATGGTGGCGAGCTTCGACCTCTACGCGGCCGAGACCAGTCTGCTGGCCGCCCTCAATGTCGGGATCCGTTACATGATGGGCGGTGCCCGAAGCGTCCTGCTGATCGGCGCGGACTCGGACAACCAGCTGGTCGATCTGCCCGGTCAGAGCGGGAGCGTTCACAGCCGTGCCGCCGCCGCCGCGGTGCTCACCCGCGCCGGCGGGGACGGGGGCGTGTTATCGACCATGGCTGGCGGCGCGGCCCGACCGGAAGGCAATGGCGATGCCAACGATCGAACCGTACTGCGGGGCCTGAGTGACGGGGCGACCGAATGCCTGCGGAAGGCGAGCCTGTCCATGTCGGACATCGACCTGGTGATCGGGGAACAGTCGGCGCCCGAGATCATGCAGGCCTGGAGCAAGACCGCCGGCATCTCGCCGTCCCGGCTGCTGATCGACCCGGCGCGATACGGGAACCTGCTGGCGGCGGCGCCCCTGACAGTGCTGCACGATGCGATCAAGGAGGGACGGTTGCAAAACGGAATGACGGCGCTCGTGCTCGCGTGTGGGAGCGGCCCGACCTGGGCGGCGGCCTGCCTTCGTTGGGGCGGCGGAGGGCTGGCAGAAGCGAGCCCCGGTGTGGAAAGGCGAGCGTGACATGCTAAACGGGACACGCGTCGTCGTCACCGGCACCGGCACCATTACCTCGCTCGGTCATACGACCCGCGAGACCTGGGAGGCGGTCAAGGCCGGCCGCTCCGGCATTCGCCGTGTCCAGGCCTTCGATCCTTCCGCCACCCCGAGCAAAGTGGCCAGCGAAGTGATCGACTTCAAGCCGGAAACTCGCCTCGACCGCAAGGAGGCGCGCCGGATGTCTCGATTCGTGCAGTTCGCGATGGTCGCCGCGAAGGAAGCCCTGGCGGAGTCGGGCTTGCAGATCACGGAGGCAAACCGCGACCAGGTCGGCGTGCTAGTCGGCAGCGCGATCGGCGGCCTGGAAGAGATCGAGGAGGCGCATACCGTGCTCAAGGAGCGCGGTCCCTCGCGCATCAGCCCCTTCACGGTGCCGATGATGATCGCGGACATGGGCGCTGGACAGATCTCGATTTCAATCGGCGCGCGCGGCCCCAACTATTGCACCGTGTCAGCGTGTGCCTCAGGGGCGCATGCGATCGGCGAAGCCTTCGAGATCATCAAGCGTGGCGATGCGACGGCCATGGTTGCGGGAGGCAGCGAGGCCTGCGTCACGCCCCTCGCTCTTGCCGCTTTTTGCGCCGTCCGCGCCGTCTCGACCCGCGACGTTGAGCCAAGCCGGGCGAGCCGCCCCTTTGATGTGGAGCGCGACGGCTTCGTTATGGGAGAGGGCGCCGGCATCCTGATCCTCGAGGAGCTCTCGTCGGCTCTCAAGCGTGGCGCGCCTATCCTCGCCGAGATCGTGGGTTACGCAGCCACGGCCGATGCCAGCCATATCACCGCCCCGGACCCGGTGGGTGCGGGTGCCGCCCAGGCGATGAAGCGCACGCTGATCAAGGCTCGGGTTGCACCTGAGGACGTCAGCTACATCAATGCGCACGGCACCGCGACTCAGCTCGGCGACGTCGCCGAAACGCTTGCGGTCAAGGACATCTTTGGGGAGGCGGCCTATCGGATTCCGATCAGCTCCACCAAGTCGATGATGGGCCACCTGCTGGGAGCCGCCGGATCCGTCGAGGCGGTGATCTCGGTCAAAGCGATCGAGGAGGGGGTTGCGCCACCCACCATCAACCTCGAGCACCCCGACCCGCAGTGTGACCTCGATTACATCCCGGAGGGCGCGCGCGAGCTCGACATCAAGCTGGCGCTTTCGAACTCGTTCGGCTTCGGCGGGCACAACGCCTCGCTACTGTTCAAGCAATTCCGGAGCTAGCGTATTGATCTTCCTCAGCGATTTCCTCAACGCTGAGGTCGTCGACGTTCGACAGCATCGGATCGGTCGAGTCCGCGACCTCGTGGTCGTCATGACCGAACCGTTCCCGCGGGTGACCGGCGTGATCCTCAAGGGGAACCGCAGGGTGCGCTCCATCGACTGGCCGGTGGTGCGCAGCTGGGACAACAAGGAGCTGAGCCTGAAGGTCGATGAAACCAGCCTGCAGCCACACGCCCACGTCGAGAACGAGCTCTGGCTCTCCCGTCAGATCCTCGACAAGCAGATCGTCGACATGGACGGGCGCCGGGTGGTGCGGGTCAACGACCTTCAGCTCTCGCAGGTCGAGGGATCGCTGTTGCTGGTGGGGGTCGACGTTGGCAGTCGCGGACTCGCCCGGCGGGTTGGGCTCGAAGGCCTCGGCCGCAGGGTCGCCTCCACCATCCATCTGGACTGGCCGCAAAGGCTAATCTCCTGGGAAGCGGTCGACCCGGTACGCAGTGACGTCAGCTCGGTCAAGCTGCGGATCGCTCACACCAAGCTGGCCAAGTTGCACCCGGCCGACATCGCCGACATCGTCAACGAGCTCAGCCCGGATGACCGGAGCGCGGTCTTTGCCGCCTTGAGCGACGAGAAGGCCGCCGATACCCTGGAGGAGATCGATGAACCGCACATGCAGGCCTCGATCTTGGAACGCCTCGACGTCGAACGGGCCTCGGACATCTTGGAGGCGATGGCGCCGGATGAGGTGGCCGACCTGCTCGCCGACATGCCGCGGGAACGGGCGCAGCAGTTGCTGCAGAAGATGGAGGAAGACGAAGCCGAAGACGTTGAAGAGCTGCTTGCCTACCGCGAGGACACCGCCGGAGGATTGATGACGACCGAGTACGTCGCCGTGCTCCACACCCTCACCGCCGCTGAGGCCATCAACCGATTGCGCGAACTCGAGCCCGATGCCGAGAGCGTCTATTACGTCTACGTCGTCGATGAGGAGGAGCACCTGCTCGGTGTCCTCTCCCTGCGCGACCTGATCGTCGCCAAGCCGGAGACCAAGATCCGTGACTTCATGATCAAGAGCGTCATCTCAGTTGGCGTCGATGCCGGGCCGCGCGAGGTCGCCGAGGTGACGTCGAAATACAATCTGCTCGCCGTGCCCGTTGTCGATCAACACAATCGGATCCAGGGCATCGTGACCGTCGACGACATCATGGCGCGGGTCATGCCGGCGCGGGCCGGTGGACGCCGCCGGCGGATCTTCTAAGCATCTTGGCGCAGCCGAAGGGCCTGGCCGTGCCCCTAGGACTTCTCCGAAGCCGGCGAACGCGCTTGCTGATGCTGCTCTCCGTCATCGGTCCCGGCGTCATCACCGGCAACACGGACAACGACGCCACCGGCGTCACCGGCTACACGCTGGCCGGCTCGCAGTTCGGCTACGACCTCCTCTGGGTGCTGCTGGTAACTGCCATTTGCCTGTGGCCGATCATGGAAATGGTCGCTCGCATGGGCGTCGTCACCGGCAAAGGGTTATCCGACCTCATCCGCGAGCGGTTCGGGGTCACGCCGACGGTGTGGGCGATGATCCTGCTCTTCATCGCCAACGCCACCACGACAGTCGCGGAGTTCACCGGGATCGCGGCCGCAGCCGCGCTTCTGTTCCCGTTTGCCGGCGACCTGGCGCGCTACATCGCCGTGCCGATCGCGGCCTTCCTGGTCTGGTTCCTCGTGTTGCGCGGCTCCTTCCGGGTGGTTGAGCGTGTCCTGCTTGTGCTGACGCTGGTCTACGTTTCATACGCCATCTCCGCCTTCATGGCGCACCCGTCCTGGGGCCAGGTCATCCGCCAGACCTTTGTCCCTACCGTGCGGCCCACGACCGCCTTCATCCTGATCTTTATTTCGGTGGTCGGCACTACGATCACGCCCTGGATGGCCTTCTTCCAGCAATCCAACGTCGCGGACAAGGGTCTCCATCCGGCCGACCTGACTTACGAACGTGTCGACACGGGGATCGGCATCTTCATGACGCAGATCGTCGCGTTCTTCATCATCGTGGCCTGCGGGGCGACGATTTTTGTTCACCACGTCAGGGTCGATCCGAGCGACCCGTCCGCATTCAACAAGATCGCGCTGTCGCTGGCGCCCTTTGCCGGTCACTACGCCACGCTCCTGTTCGCCCTTGGGCTGATGAACGCGTCGCTGATGGCCGCCTCGGTGCTGCCACTGACGACGACCTACGCCATCACGGAGGCCTTCGGCTTCGAGCGCGGTATCGACAAGTCCTTCCGCGAAGCCCCAGCCTTCCAGACGATCTACACGACCTTGATCGTGCTCGGCGCCGGGGTGGCGATGTTTCCGGGCGCGCCGCTGGCGTTGATCACCAACCTGCCGAACATCGTCAACGGGGTCATGCTCCCCTTGCTCCTTCCGCTGCTGCTGATCCTTGCCAACGACAAGCGAGTGCTGGGCCGCTACCGCAACGGCCTGTTCACCAACGCCCTGTCCGGGGTCGTCTTCGTGTTCTTGACTGGCGTGACGGTGGTCTTCCTCGCCTCGATCTTTCTTCCCGGTCTATTTCACGGGTAGCTGCCGCTCCGCTTCCGCCCGAAACTTAGCCTCCGCCTCATCGCCAAAGAGGACGAAGCGCACCTCCTTCAGCGAGGTGTCGTGTGCGCCGTGACGCGCGACTTCCTCGAGCATGATCCGTGCGCAGTCATCCACCGGGAAGTGGGCGATGCCCGTGCCAACCGCGGGGAAGGCGATCGACCGCAGTCCCCGCTCGCTCGCAATCTCGAGGCTGCGTCGGGTCGAACTCCGCAGGCTTTCCGCAGACGTACGTCCGCCCAGCCGCATGCTCGCCGCGTGGATGACGAAGCGAGCCTTGAGCTGGCCGCCCGTGGTGATGGCCGCTCCCCCGACCTCGATCGGGCCAATCGCGCGGCACTCCGCCTGGATCGCCGGTCCGCCGCGCCGGGCAATGGCGCCGGCCATACCCCCGCCGAGGACCAGGTCGTTGTTGGCCGCGTTGACGATAGCGTCGACATCCTGCTCGGTCAGATCGCCTTGCAAAACATCGATCGTCAGGCTGCCGGTTCGCCAGGTCAACCGGTTGGCTGGACCTGCCAGGCCATCGACGCCATGCAGGCCTCGACATCGTCCCGGGTGATCGGCTGCAGTCCTCGCACACTGAAGTGCTGGATGGCGAAGGACGCCATCACCATCGCGTACCCAAGGGCAAGGCGTACCGATTCATCGGTTTCGACCTGTTGCTCGGCGAGGCACCCAAGGAACCCGGCCGCGACCGCATCGCCGGCGCCGGTCGGATCGGTTGGGGGATCAACGGGCAGCGCCGGAAGGTGAATGTCCTCGCCATGGCGGTACAGCGTCGCGCCTTTCGGCCCCTCCTTGATGACCAGCCCGCGGAGCGTGAACCGATGCCGTAGCTGCTCCGACGCCTCCTCGATGGTGTTGACCTTCGCCAGGGCCATCGCCTCTGAGGCATTGAGAAAGAGGTAATCGAGGCGTTGGAGGACGGGCTCGAGCGCTTCCGGCTGCTCGCGGATGTAGAGCTTCATGGTGTCGCCCGCAACGAGCCAGGGCGCCTCGAGCTGTTCGAGCACGCGCATCTGATGGCGAGGCTCCATGCTCCCGAGGAAGACGATCTTCGCCTTGCGTTGGTCTGCCGTGAGCACCGGGGTGAAGCCTCGATAGGCACCCTGGTCCGATCGTTCGTTGCGTGTGGTCCCGGTTTCGTAGTCGTGCTCGGCATGCCAGCGATAGGTAGGGAGTTGGGACTGCACGACGCTGCGCAGGTCAGCGCCGGTGCCGCGCATGGCCTCCTCGAACGCCGGCATGAAGTCTGGACCCGCTGTGCCGACAACCGACACCGGCGCGAAGAGCCGCGCCGCGAGCGTGAAGTAGGTCGCGGACCCACCGAGGCCATCAGTATTCGCGCCCATCGGCGTACGGACGTCATCACGGGTAATGGTGCCGGCGACGAGCAACGGCCACGGTTGATTGGGGAGCTTCACGCGGCCCCAATTGTACGGAGGCCTAGACCGCGAGCAGCTGAGGGTCGGGTCGAGCCAGCTCGCCCTCGACCGCGGCGACGAAACGTCGAACCGCGGTGGGATCGGTGAGCAACCACGCTTCCTGGGGACGGATCGGATCGGGCTGGCAGAGGACCGCCATCGCCGTATCGTCGCCCATAACCGCACTGAACCAGACGTGAGCCAGCCAGCCGAGACCGGGATCGCGTCGATCGGCCTCCTGCGGCAGCGGGGTTGTGTCAGGTGTCGTCACGACAGCCCGTCGCGCACAGCGCAGCAGGGCGACCTCCTGATCCCACTCGGCCCGAACCGCGGCTGGATCGGGTCGGCCGAGGTACACCGTGTACCGGCCCGGCCGCATCGTCGCCAGGCTCTCGACCACTCGTCGGAGCAGCGGGACCGTCGTCAGATCGCTGACCTGGCGGCTTCCCGGGGTGCCTTCGACCAACATTGCCATCTCGCCCATGGGTGCAGGCTAGCAGAAATCGAGCGAAAAAGCAAACATATGTTCGTAGGTGCTTAGGGGCGGCGGAAGAGCGGGACGATGTTGCCGGCCCGGCCGCGCCAGCGGCCTCGAGCGGCCAGCATGAGGTCTTCCTGGGCCTCGAAGAGGACCTCGGCGGAGCGCTCCACCGACCGGTCGATGCCCAGCTTCTCGGTGTACTTGCCGTCCAGCTGTCCGAGGAGCTGAACGATTCGTCGCCAGATGTGAGTCGGAACCAACGTGATCTCTCGCAGCCGGCACTCTTCGACGGCACCCAGCAGTTGATCGGTCTCACGGAGCTGGCTGCGTGGTGTCGGGGCCGTGCGACGTTGCCAGGCCCAGAAGCGATGCTGTGCGATTTCGAGAACGGTGCGCTCGATCATGACCTAAGCAGCCATGATAATCCCGGTATGGAGGAAAGGGTCGAGGGCGAGGAAGTCTATCGCGGCAAACTCTTCACGGTGTACCGCGATCAGGTTCGATTGCCAAACGGACGTATCACGACGCGGGAGATCGTCCGGCACCCAGGGTCGGTTGGGATCATCCCGCGGCATGCGGACGGTCGCATCGTGCTGGTTCGCCAGTTTCGTTATGTCACGGGTCGCGAGTTATGGGAAATCCCAGCGGGCACCCTCGACAAACCGGGCGAGGAGATCCCGGCGGCCGCGAAGCGGGAGCTCGCCGAGGAAGCGGGCCTAAAGGCGCAGCGATGGACGATGCTCGGCAGCGCCTACCTGATGCCGGGGTACTGCGATGAGCGCATGACGTTCTTCCTCGCTGAGGATCTGTCGCCGACCGAGGCCCACGCCGAGCTCGACGAATCGTTCAAGGTCAATCCATTCGACGCACACGATCTACAGGTGCTCCGCTCGAGCGGCGAGCTGCAGGATGCAAAAACGCTCCTGGGGCTCGCCTGGGCCGGGGTGCCACTGTGGGTGGAGCCGCGCGCCCGCTGACTTACTCTTCTTCTTCCCCGCCCCGCGACTTCTGATACGCGGCGATCACCGGTTGGGCCGCGTGCGCCGGCACCTCTTCGTAGTGCGAGAACTTCATCGTGTACCTTCCTCGTCCCTGGGTGATCGACCGCAGGTCGATCGGGAACCGGTACATCGAGGAGAGCGGGACTTGCGCGCGCACCTTTTCCGTGTGGTCACCCGAGGGTTCCATCCCCGCGATCTTGCCGCGCTTCCCGTTCAGGTCGCTGATGACGTCGCCCATGTTGCGCTCCGGGACGAACACCTCAACGTCCATGATCGGTTCCAGCAGGACCGGCCTGGCATCCATCACCGCCTGGCGCATCGCCATCGCGCCCGCCAACTTGAAGGCGATGTCCTTGCCGTCGACCTGGTGGGTTGAACCATCCAGCAGCCGGACCTTGATGTCGACCAGCGGGTTGCCGCTCAGTACCCCTTGCTCCATCGTTTCGCGCACGCCCCTCTCGACCGACGGTCGGAAGTTCTGCGGGATGCTTCCGCCGAAGATCTTGTCTTCCCAGACGAAGCCCGTCCCGCGCGGGACCGGGGCAATGTCGATGACACAGTGGCCGTAGAGCCCCGCGCCGCCGGATTGCTTTTTGTACTTCTTCTCGGCCTTGGCGCTGCTGGTGATCGTCTCCTGGTAGGGCACGCGAGGCACGGCGAGCACACCTTCGACCCCGTACTTGCGTTTCATCTTCTCGAGCACGACCTCGAGATGGACGTCGCCCATGCCGTGCACGATCGACTCCTTCGTGATCGGCTCGTGTTCCAGCGTCAGTGTCGGGTCTTCGTCGACGAGCTTGACGAGCGCCGCGTTGACCTTTTCCTCGTCGGCCTTGTTCTTGGCGCTGACAGCAGCACTGTACGTCTGTTCCGGGTACTGGATCGCTGGCAGCCGCAGGGGATGGTCGCGGCTGGCCAGGGTGTCACCCGTCGCCGCCATCTGTAGCTTGCTGATTCCCGCGATGTCTCCCGCTACGACTTCGGTCGCCGGCTCGAGCGTCTTCCCCTTCGGATATCCGATGGTGCCAGGACGCTCCGGCTGATCCTTGGAGGCGTTCAGCAGCGGCGTTCCGGGTGTCAGCGTCCCCGACACAACCTTGACGTAGCTGATCCGGCCGACGAAGGGGTCGGCGGTGGTCTTGAAGACGAGCGCCGCGAGCGGCCGAGCTGGGTCGGCGGTCACGGTTTCAGACTGGTCCGTACGCGGATTGACCGCCTCGACCGATGGGGCGTGCGTGGGCGACGGCAGCAGGGTGACGATCCCATCGAGCAGGCTCCCGATACCGATCGACTTGCCGGCCGCGGCGCACAGCACCGGGACGATTGTGCCGGCCGCCACCCCTTTGGCGAGTGCGCCCGTGACTTCCGCATCACTCAGCTCACCGCTTTCCAGGTACTTCTCGAGCAACGCATCGTCGGTCTCCGCGGCGGCCTCGACGAGCGGTGAGCGGCGGGACTCGACCTCGGCGGCCAGCTCGCCGGGAAGCGGAACCTCTTTCGCATGCCCCTGCTGATCGAATTCGTAGGCCTTGCGCGTCAACAGATCGACGATGCCCTTGAAGCCGGCTTCGTGGCCGATGGGCGCCTGGATCGAGACCGGGCGAGGATTGAACTCCTTGAAGCTATCGACCGCCCGCCAGTAGTCGGCATTCTCCTTGTCCATCTTGTTGACCACGATCAGGGTCGGCAGATTGCGTTCCCGCAGTTGGTGCCACCCGAGCTCGGTCCCGACCACGACGCCGGTGGTCGCCCCCACCACAAGGAGGGCGCCCTCGGCTGCACGCAAGGCACCCACGACTTCGCCGGCGAAGTCCTGAAAGCCTGGCGCGTCGAGCAGGTTGATCTTGTGGTCGTGCCAGGTCAGATGCGCCACGGCGGTGCCGATCGAGATCTTCCGCTTGACCTCTTCCGGCTCGAAGTCGAAGGTGGTGTTGCCCGCGTCCGGACGGCCCAACCGATCGACCGCGCCGCCGGCATAGAGCATCGCTTCGGCCAGGCTCGTTTTGCCGTCGTGGCTATGGCCGAGTAAGGCGACGTTACGGATCCGTTCCGGGTCGATTCGCCCCATCGATTCTCCCTCGAAAGAGAGTGTAAATCTAAAGGTCCCCTTAGTCGATCGGCCCGAGCGGGATGATGTCAACCGCCGATCCGGCGGACACCTCGCTGGTCCCGAGGGGCACGACGAGCAGGCAATTGGCATCCGCCATCGAACGAAGAACGTGCGAGCCCTGGTCGCCCGTCAGGCGAACGACGATCCGCGCCCCATCGTGCCGCGCGATACCCCGAAAGTACTGTTCGAGGTGCGGGGGGTTCTGCAACGGCTCCTCGGTGATCGCCGTCAGCCGTGGTCGGTGGACGTCGGTTCGTCCCTGCAGTTTGAGCAAGGCGGGTCGCACGAAGAGCTCGAACGCCACCAGGGTCGACACCGGGTTGCCCGGCAACCCGATCAGCGGCACGCCGCCGACGCTCGCGAACATCAGCGGCTTGCCCGGGCGTAACGCGACCTGCCAGAACGTGACCGCGTCACGCTCTTCGAGCAGGCCCCGGACCAGGTCGTAGCCCCCCATCGACACGCCGCCGCTCGTCACCACGAGGTCGCTCTTGCCAGCCGCGGCTAATCGCTCGGTCAGATCGCCACGCTCGTCGCGCGCCACGCCGGCATCGACCACGATGCCCCCCGCGTCCTGGACTGCGGCAAGCAACGTGTAGCGGTTGGTGTTGGTGATCTGACCGGGGCCCAGCGTCTCTCCGGGCTCGCGCAGCTCGTCGCCGGTGGTCAAAACCAGCACTCGTGGCTGGCGGATGCATGGCATCGCAACCCGACCCGCCGACGCCAGCACGCCGATCAGGCCCGGCGTCACCACGCGTCCCGCGCTCGCGAGCAGGTCGCCGCGATGCAGATCACTGCCAACGGCTCGCAGGCTCGTGCCGAATGGAACGGGAACCCGCACCTCGACCGTGCCATCGTGCTCGGTCGTGTCCTCGACTCGCACGACGGCGTCCGAGCCCTCGGGAATCATGGCGCCCGTCATGATGCGCAGCGCGGTCTGCGGCTGCACGGCGCCCGTTGGGGCGGCGCCGGCTCGGATTTCACCCAGCACTCGCAGCCGCACCGGCTGATCCGCCGACGCCTGCGCGACATCGCGCGCCCGGACGGCATAGCCGTCCATCGCCGAGTTGGCAAAGGGCGGAACGTCCCGCTCGGAGCGAACCTCTTCGGCCAGTACGCGACCGCGGGCCTCGGTCAGGGCAACGGTTTCAGCATTGAGCGCAGCAACCCGATCGAGGATTTGGTCACGCGCCTGGGCGACCGTCAGTAACGGTCGCGGTTCACTCTTACCGATCGTTCCAGTGGCTGTTTTCGAACTCGGGTCCGCCACCTTCGCCGTCGGTCACGACGTTCTGGTGGAATCGAGCGGCGACCATCTGGTACGCCATCGCACGCGGAATGCCGAGCTTGGTGAGGGCCTTGACCTCATCGGCCATGACCTTGTCGCGCGCGCCTTCAATGGCGGCGATCACGTCGTCGATCGCCGTGCGAGCCTTGGCGGAGCCGCCGGCGCCGTTCTCTGCGGCGACCTCCGAAGGCACCTCTACGACTGGTTCCTTGGGGGCCTTCGCCTTCCCGTCCTTTGTTTCTTTGGGCATGGAATCCTTCACCTTACCAACTGGAATCGCGATCAGGCGGACACGCTCAGACTGGCCGTCCCGCGTCTAGCTTTTACCCGTTCCATCGCGAACAGAAACGTCTCCTTGGCGAGGGCCGTGATCGGCGCGGCCAGGAACATCCCGATCAGCCCAAAGAGCGAGGCGCCGAGCAGTGTGCTGAAGATCAAGAGCAGGGGATGCACCCGCGTGAACCGCCCCAGGATCCAGGGAGCGAACACGTGGCTATCGACTTGCTGCGCGACCAGCGCAAAGACAGCGACGAAGATCGGGAGCGGGCTGCCCGGGCCTGCCTGGGCCAGTGCCAGCACGACCGCCAGAGCCCCCCAGATCAGCGGGCCGAAAAACGGCACCGCCTCGAGGAAAAAGGCGATGACACCCACCAGCAGGGCCATCTTCAGCCCGATGACGAAGAGACCGAGGGTCGCCACCACGCCGATGAACACACTGGTCAGGAGCTGGCCGCGCACGTATTCCTGCAGCGTCCGATTCAGCCGCTTCATGAGTTCCTTGGCGTCGTCTTGACGAGCGGGCGGGAGAAACCCCCGCGCTTCCCGTACGAGCCGGGGTCCATCGAGCAGCATGTAAAAGGTGAGTAAGGGGACCGCGATCAGCTCGAGGAGCTTGGGAAAGAGCGCGAAGGAACCCTGCACCATGTTGCCGATGGTTTCCCCGATTCCGGCGACGACGTCGCGCACCTCCTGGTCGAGCTGTCGCTCAACGTCGGGCGGGAAGACGCCGGTGCCATAGATCGTGTCCCGCCATGCCTGGAAGGTGGCGGCCAGCCGGCGGGCCAGCGTGGGCTCGTTCCCTCCGGTGCTGAACATCGCCCTGCCCAGGCGACTGGCTTCGCCGGCAACCAGGGGCGCGAGGAGCAGAATCGCGACCACCAGGACGCCGATGAAGGCCGCGAGGGCCAGGAAAGTAGCGATCAGGCGCGGGGTGCCCCGGCGCCCGTGGGCCGGCGCGCTCATGGCGTTGACCAGTGGGAGCAGGAGGTAGGTCAGGAAAAGCGCCAGCACGAAGGGGAGGATGATCTGGCGAGCCAGGTAGATGATCGCCAGAGCCAGGAGGATGGCGACTGCCAGCCAGACCGCACCCGGAATCCGGCCTCGGAAACGGCGTGGCTCGCCTACCACGGCGCTCGTCGGCCGATTGAAGGCAGCGTCGTCGAATTGCAGACCCATCTAGGCAGTGCTACGTTCAGCAACGTGAATCGAGCGGGTCGCTTGCATCGGCTCCTGGTCATCCTGTCGATGGCAACTGCCCGCCCGGGCATCCGGGCGCTCGACCTGGCCGAGATTTTAAAGGTCAGCGAGCGAACCGTCTTCCGCGACCTGGCCGAGCTGCAGCGGCTCGGATTTCCGGTCACCTTTGGCAATGGCTACCCGGCCCAGCAGGAGCTCTTCAAGCGACGCCGGCGGCAGGAGATGGCGCAGATCCTGGCCGACCTGGTCGATCAGCAGCTGGAGGTCGTTCGGCGCAAACTGCCGCCCGAGGAAGCGGACCGCGTCGTCACAGAAGCGATCCAGTACCTGCCGATGGAGGCCGCCGAGGCGGTGACTCGCGCCCTCGCCAAAGCCGCAAAACACTAACCCTCCCCCTCGTGCGGGGGAGGGCAGGGTGGGGGCTAAAATCACCGCACCGGTCGGCTAGCTCAGCTGGTTAGAGCGCTTGGTTCACATCCAAGAGGTCGAGGGTTCGAGTCCCCCGCCGACCACCAACTTCGCGATATTGCTATAGCTCAGAGAATGCGCCGGCCCGCAACCACGACCGCGACCGGCTGCGAGAGCACCCCAGGAGCATCGCGTGGGTCGGCGTCAAAGGTGACAACCGAAGGTGGGGCCGTGGCCGCGTCGGCGCCAAAGTACCGGACCGCGGCAGTGGTTGCCGCGCGAAGCGCGGCCGTGGGTTGGACGCCACATTCGACCAGGAGGGCAATTTCTCGCGGGATGGACCCGACCACGTCGCTTCCGGTGAGCAATGTGACACCGAGCTCGGTCGCCAGCGGGAGCAGTTCGCTGAAACGCTCGCGGCGTTCTGCGACGCGCCGGCGCCGTTCGTCCGTGTCTGGCGTGCTGGACAGCACCGCGCAAAGTGTTGGCGTCCAGGCGGTGCCACGCCGTGCCATCTCGGCGATGGTGTCGCGGTCGAGGTTCGTGCCATGTTCGACGGAATCGATGCCGAGCCGGACCAGCTCGCTGACCAGCGACGTGGTAACGTGCGCGGCGACCCGAGCGCCCGCGGCATGCGTCGCCGTGATCAGCTCGCCGACCACACCGAGGTCGTAGGTCTGCACCGGCACGGCAGTCGGAAGGCTGCGCGCGTCCGCCGGGATGAAATCGGCGACCAGCTTCACCCAGCGGGCGCCGGCAGCGACTTCAACGAGGGCGACCGCGACGACGTTGGAGGCCTCGACCGGGTCATGGACCGCCTCGAAGTACATCCCGGCCGGGGCGAGGTGCCGTCCGGCCGCCATAATGAACGGCCGCCCGGGGGTGATGGAGAGTGTCAGGACGACGTTTGGGGCCCCGCCAGCGTCACGGATCAGCGCGACGCCCTCGCGAGCATACCGGTCAAGGTTGGCTTCGGCCTGGCCTCTGTCCAGGGGCACCGGGCCATCCTCGAGGATCCCGAAACTGACGTGGCTGTGGCTGTCGACGAATCCGGGAAGCGCAAATCGTCCAGGAATCGTCTCAGCCTCATCAACAACCGCATCTCGCCAGCCCCGAGGGGATAGCCACAAATCCTCGGCCTCGACCCCGTCGGGCAGTAGCACGGCTTTCAGGTGCCAGGCGGCCACCCCGTTAGCCTGCCAGATCGGAATTCTCCCTCCGCGGACCGGTCGCCTTCGGGCGCTTTTTTTCTTTCGGGTTCAAATGCTGCGATTTGCTAGACTTACGAACGCTTTCCTGCTCCGCTGCCGCCTTAAGGCCATAGTCGGAGCAAATCCATAGGAAAGGAGGTAGCGTTTGTCAGCGTACGAGCTCATGTACCTCGTCAAGCCCGAGCTTGACGACCAGCAGGTCCAGCAGGAGATCGAGAAGGTCGGCCAGCTGATCCAGACGAATGGAGGCCAGGTCAAGAAGGTCACCCCGTGGGGTAAGCGTCGGCTCGCGTACACGGTCAACGATCAGCGGGAAGGGCACTACGTCGTCGAAGAGTTCGACCTCGACCGCGCCAAAGTTCAGGAGGTCGAGCGCGTCCTGAAGATCTCGGACAGCGTCTTCCGTCATTTGTTGGTCCGTCAAGACGAGGGGAAATCATGAACCTGAACAAAGCCATGCTGATCGGCCGTCTGACCCGCGATCCGGAAATGCGCTACACACCGAGCGGCGCGCCGGTGACGACCTTCTCGCTCGCCACCAACCGATATGGCCAGGGGCCCGACGGCGAGAAGAAGGAGTACACCGACTACCACAACATCGTGGTGTGGAACATCGGCAAGCGCAACCTCGCGGAAATCTGCGGGCAGTACCTGCACAAGGGCAGCCTCGTGTATCTCGAGGGGCGGCTCCAGACGCGTTCCTGGGAAGGGCAGGATGGCCAGAAGCGCAAGACCACCGAAATCAACGCCACCGAAGTCCAGTTCCTCGAGCCCCGCGGCCAATCGCAGCCGTCTGCGGCCGAGCCGGTTGAGGCGGCGGTTGCCGCGCCCGCCGCTCATGGCGAGGAACCCTCGCGCGACGTCGACCCTGAAGACATTCCGTTTTAAGGAGCACCTGACAGCGCCACATGCCACCACCGACTGAAAAGCGCGACCGCAAGCCGCATAAGAAGGTCTGCAACTTCTGCGTGGAGAAGGTCCACTTCATCGACTACAAAGAGGTCTCGCGTCTGCGCCGCTTCGTCAGCGAGCGGGGCAAGATTTTGCCCCGCCGCGTGACCGGCACCTGCGCCCGCCACCAGCGACGTCTCGCGGTTGCGCTCAAACGCGCGCGGCACGTCGCCCTCCTGCCCTACACCGCGGATCAGCGCTAGCGTTGATAAATTCCCTTCCTCTGAGGGGAGGGCAAGTTGAGGGCTCAGGACTTCTTAACGTCGGGCCGTATACTGCGATCAGTTGCGATCCCCGCGGTTCCCGGCCGTGCTCGCGGCCGGGGTCGTCTTGCTCACGTCCCTGTTACCGGCTCGGGCAGCAGCTTTAGAGCCCTCCTTCGTCATGCCGTCTCCCTACGTGATCGCGATCGATCCCGGTCATGGGGGAAGCCCGACCAGCGATCCGACGCACCTCTGGGACCCCGGCGTCGTGGTCGGCGCCGTGATGGAGAAGGAAATTACCCTCGACCTGGCCTTTCGGCTGCGCACGCTCCTCCAAAAAGAGAGCGTAAAGGTCGTCATGACGCGCACTAGCGACGAGTATGTCGAGATCTCGGAGCGCTGGAATCGGGTCCATGCGTCGGGCGCCCGCATGTTCGTCAGTCTGCACGTCAATGCCTTCGATGGCGACCCGTCGATCAACGGCGCCGCCGTCTTCTACCCCAAGCCGGATAGCCTGCCGTTCGCGCAGGCGATCGATACCGGCCTGGCGCAAACGCTCGGCCGCTTTCAGATCCAGGACGACGGAGTGGTTTCCAAGCCGGAGCTATGGGTGCATTCCGACATTCCGACGGCGACAATCGAGCCCGCCTATCTGACGAATCCACGCGAGCGCAGCCTGCTGCTGCAGAACGACTTTCGCGATGCGATCGCGATGGGCATCTTCCAGGGGATGCTGTCCGCCGACCCGCAGATCGACCTGACCAGGATCCAGATCGCGCATGCCGAAGCCGCGGCGGCCGCCCAGCACCAGGCCGAAGCGACCTCAGCCGCCGATGCAGCCCGGACAGCGACCGCGACGCGGTGGGGTCTCATCATCGGTGGCATCCTGGTCCTGTGGGTCGTCATGCGTACCGCGATCCGGCGAGCGGTTCGAACACCACGGCCGCCGGCGTATCGCCGCCGAACCTATCGCCGGCGTCGGTCGCACAGTAAGCTATAGCACTCATGGGACAGACTCCACAGCTCCGTATCCCCGGCCCGACGCCTGTTCCGGAGCGTGTGAACCGCGCGATGGCCGCCCCCATGATCAATCACCGCGGTCCCGAGTTCAAGGCGCTCTTGCCGGAGCTCGAGTCGGGCCTCAAGTGGGCTTTCCAGACCGAGAACGACATGCTGATCTTTCCGGCCAGCGGAACCGGCGGCCTCGAAAGCGCGGTGGCCAACCTCGTCTCGCCCGGTGAGCGGGTGCTCGCGGTCACGATTGGCGCCTTTGGCGATCGGTTCGCCGATCTGGCGGAAGCCTTTGGCGCCCAGGTGATCCGATATGCGCTTCCCTGGGGTGAAGCCGCCGATCCGCAGGACCTCGATGACCTTCTGGGCAAAGAGCCTGACGTCGCGACTGTCCTGATCACTCATAACGAGACCTCGACGGGTGTCACCAATCGTCTGCAGGCGCTCGCCGAGGTCGTCAAGCGGCGTCAGCGTCTCCTCGTGGTCGACGGGGTCAGCTCGATCGGGTCCATCGATCTGCCGGTTGATCGCTGGGGCGTGGATGTCGCGATCACGGCATCGCAAAAGGGATGGATGCTCCCGCCAGGCGTCACCATGCTGAGCGTCGGTAAGGCCGCCTGGCAGCGCCAGGCGAAGGCGCGCGCCCCCCGCTTCTATTTCGACTGGGAGCGGGCGCAAAAGCTGCAAGCCAAGGGCATGACGTTCACCACGCCCGCGATGAGCATCCTCTTCGGGTTACGCGAGTCGCTCGCGATGATGCGCGAGGAAGGTCTGTCCAGGATTTTCCAGCGGCATCAACGCATCGCCGCCGGGTTCCGCGCCGCGGGGCGCGCGCTCGGACTGCGTTTGCTGGCCGCCGATCCTGAGACGGCGTCGCCCACCGTCACCGCACTCTATTTACCGGATGCATTGAGCGGCGAAAAATCCGAGTCGGTTTTCAAGAGCTGGCGCGATCTTGGGCTCGTCGTCGGCGAGGGCCAGGGAAAGCTAGCCGGCAAGATCTTCCGCATCGGTCATCTCGGCGCTGTGCACGAGGACGACGTCGTGGCGACCGTCGAGGTGCTGGAACGCGGCCTCGAGGCCAATGGTCACCCGGTGACGCGCGGTGCGGCATTGACCGCGGCGCAGCGTGCGTTGGAGTCGTCCGAGCCCAGCCTCGTCGCCTGAGCCGGTGCTTCGTGTCCTTGTCGCCGACCCGATCGCCGAGGCGGGTCTCGCCCGGTTGCGCCAGCACGCCGATGTCGACGTCGAGCTGAGGCAAAGCTCGGCCGCGCTCGCTGGACGCATCCCCGACTACGACGCCCTGATCGTCCGCAGCGAGACGCGCGTGGATGCAGCGGTGATCCGGGCCGGCAATCGTCTCAAGGTGATCGGGCGCGCGGGCGCCGGCGTCGACAACATCGACGTCCCCGCCGCCACCCGGGCCGGCATCCTCGTCGTCAACGCACCCTCCGGCAATACGATCGCGGCGGCCGAGCACACCATGGCGATGATGCTCGCGCTGGCGCGACACCTCCCCCAGGCCGACCAGGCGGTCAAGGCGGGCCGCTGGGAGCGGTCACGCTTCCTCGGCAACGAACTCAAAGACAAGGTTCTCGGTGTGGTCGGCCTGGGCAGCATCGGGCGCGAGGTCGCGCACCGCGCGCAGGCCTTTGGCATGCGGGTGATCGCCAGCGATCCGATGCTCTCGGAGGAACGCGCCTCCCAGCTCAATGTGAAGCTGATGCCGTTCGAACGGTTGATGGCGGAGGCGGACCTGGTCACCCTGCATGTGCCGTTGACCAAAGAGACCCATCACCTGGTCGACGCGCGGGCACTGGCCGCGGCCAAGCCTGGTGTCCGCATCATCAATGTCGCCCGCGGCGGAATCGTCGACGAGTCGGCGCTCTGGAATGCGTTGCGTGATGGTCACGTCGCCGGCGCGGCCCTCGACGTCTTCGAGCAGGAACCTCCGGGCGAGAACCCGTTGCTGTCGTTGCCGCAGGTGGTCGTGACGCCGCACCTGGGCGCCTCGACGGAGGAAGCGCAGATCAGCGTGGCGCTCGAGATCGCCGACCAGGTGGTCGCCGTGCTCGAGGGTGGCCACCCGCGTTTTGCCCTCAACGCGCCCGTTGCGCTGCCCGAAGCGATGGCGTTCCTGCGACCCTTCATCCCGGTCGCCGAAGGTATCGGCCACTTCTACGCCCAAGTCGGCCGGCAACCGACGACGCGCCTGCAGGTCGACTACGCCGGCGAAATCGCCGACTACGATTGCTCGGTTCTCACCGCCGCCCTGCTGACGGCGTTCCTCAGCCGGTTCAGCGCCGAGCGCGTCAATCCGGTCAACGCCCGCGCGGTTGCGGTCGCCCACGGCATCACGGTCGTGGAGCAGCGCGGGGCCAGGGCTAGCGAGTTTGCCAACCTGATCAGTCTGCAGGCCGTTGGCGACCACGGCACCAGCCGGGTCGGCGGCACGCTGCTGCTCAACGAGCCGCACATCGTGACCTTCAACGATTTCCGCATCGATCTGGTGCCACAGGGGACGTTCTTGATGAGCTGGCATGCCGATCGTCCCGGCATCATCGGCACCATCGGCACCCTGCTCGGTCAGAAGAACATCAATATTGCGAGCATGCAGGTGGGCCGCGATCGTCCCCGCGGCGACGCGGTCATGATCGTCTCGGTCGATGATCCGGTCCCGGAGTCGATCATGGCCGATATTCGCCGGATCCCCGGGATGGCCGACGTGCTGTCCGTCACCCTCTAGACGTCGTTGGCCACGCTGCGGCCGTTTCAAGGGGTTCTTTATGACCC
This sequence comes from Candidatus Acidiferrum sp., assembly GCA_035602395.1. GTDB lineage: Bacteria > Chloroflexota > Dormibacteria > CF-121 > CF-121 > CF-13. Next base: position 23,548 of record DATNMH010000021.1, on the reverse strand, counting down.
GCAACGGGTCGACCTCTCGCGGGTCGTCGCGCCGCCCTACGACGTCATCAGCCCCGCCGACCAGAAGCGCTTTTACCAGCAGGATCCTCACAATGTCGTGCGGCTGATCGCCGGGGAGGTGCGTCCGTCCGACACGCCGCAGGACAACAAGTACACGCGCGCCTCGGCCTTCTTCCGCGAGTGGCTGGCCGAGGGGATCTTGCGGCGCGAGACAAGTCCTCGTCTCTATATCTACCGCCACCAATTCGTCGATCCGGCCAACGGCGCGTCGCGCTCGCGGCTGGGCATCATGGGCGTTGTCGAGCTCGAACCCTTTGGCCGCGGGGTGCTTCCCCACGAGCAAACGCATGCGCGCGCCAAGGCAGACCGACTGTCGCTAACCCGCGCCGTGATCGCCAACCTCAGCCCGGTCTTTGCCCTCTACAAAGATCCCCAGTCGGCGGTCGGGCCCATCATCGCGCCGGCCATGGCGGATCCGCCAAGGATGTCGATCACGGGTGAGGATGGGGATCACCACACGATCTGGTCACTCGAGGGAGGCCAGCGTTGCGCGCAGCTGGCCGAGATATTCGATACGTCGACCCTCTACATTGCCGACGGCCATCATCGCTACGAGACGGCGCTGAATTTCCGCAACTTCCAGCGGCAACAACATCCGGAGGCCACGCCGGACGCCGCCTTCAACTACGTGCTGATGCTGCTCGTCGACGTTAGCGACCCGGGGTTGACCATTCTGCCCACCCACCGGGTCCTACACGACCTGGAGGGGTTCGATGCCGCCAACCTCGTGCGTCGGCTCTCCGAGCGCCACCGTGTGCTTTCTCGCGATAGCCGGTCCGCTCTTCTCGTGGCGATGCGCCACGAGGGTGGGGCCCACCGCATCGGCGTGGCCCTCCCATTAATTCCCTCCCCGTCTGGGGGAGGCGCTATGAACCCGTCTGGGGGAGGGCACGGTGGGGCCTCCTACTACACCGTCGACTTCGATCAGGCGGCGCTTGACGATCCAGTCGCTCGGCTCGACGTCTCGGTGCTGCATCGCGAGATCCTCGGTCGTCTCCTGGGGCTCCAGCAGGCGGAGGTCGAAGAGGAGCGCTACCTGAGCTACTCCCGCGACGTCGAGGCCGTCCTCACGCGGGTCGAAACCGGAACCGCCCAGGCCGCTTTCCTGCTACGGCCACCGGCGGTCCAGGATGTGGTCGAGGTCGCTCAGGCGGGCCAGGTAATGCCGCAGAAATCGACCTACTTCTTCCCCAAGCCGGCGTCCGGGATCGTCTTCAACCCCCTCGACGCCGCTATACGGGTGGGGGCCTAATGCATTTGGTCGGTTGCTTTGTTTCATTTTCGTGAGTCGATTCGGCTTGCCGGGCTCCCAGCCGTTGGCTACTATGCTGGGGCTGATGAGCGCGAAGCGCGTCGTAATCTACATGCCCGATGCCCTTGTCGACGCGCTCAACCGCGTCACGGCCGTCTCGCCGCGGAGCCGAAGCGAGATCATCAGCGCGGCGGTCGAGCGGTACCTCGCGGAGGGAACCCACCCGGCGGCCGAGCCCGCCAACCCGGACGAGGCCTTTTTCGACCGCGTCGCCGAGATGATGCAAAGCGGCTTGCTGCAGCCGGGCGACTTCAGCGACCCGGCGACCGAGGAGCCAAGGCCGAAAAGCAAGCTCTGGATCAACTGAGGGCCGGCTCCCGCCCGGCGTTTTCTGGCCCCCGGAATCCGGGTATAGGTTAATTCGAAATGCCCGTCTATGGATATCGCTGCACCCGCGGCCACCACTTCGAGATCCAGCAGCGAATCACCGAACCGCCGCTAACCCAGTGCCCCGAATGCGGGGCGCCGGTCACTCGCGTCTTCTACCCGGTCGGCATCATCTTCAAGGGTGGCGGCTTCTATAAGACCGACTCCAGGGGGTCATCCAGCGACGGGAGCATTACTCCGGCGGAGATCCCCAAGGTCGACGCCAAGCCCGACGGGAAAGCGGACACCAAGGCGAAGGCCGCCCCCGACAGCGGCGACTCGAAACCGTCTGTGACGCCACCTGCTAAAACTGACAACAAGACCAGCCCGAAGGAAGGAGCGGCATGACGACGAAGAACATCGTCCAAGTCACCGATCAGAATTTCGAGGCGACTGTCGGAGCGGCCCAGCAGCTCGTTCTCGTCGACTTCTGGGCCACCTGGTGTGCCCCGTGCAAGATGCTCAGGCCCGTTGTCGAAGAGCTGGCCGCCGAGTACGCTGGCCGTGTCACGGTGGCCGAACTCGACGTCGACGCCAATCCCCAGACCGCTTCGAAGTTCAGCGTGCTGAGTATTCCCAGCCTCATCCTGTTCCGCGGCGGCAAACCTGCCGATCGGATCGTCGGCTACAAGCCCAAGGCCTACCTCAAACAGAAGATCGACGCCGTCCTGTAGCCTCATTCGCGGGACGGGGGTGCATGGGCTCAGGTGGGCTCCACGGTCTTCAAAACCAGTGGTCGGCATCCTTGGCGATGTCGACGGACGGATCGTTCCCGTCGCGCCCCCGCCAATCTTTGAATACGATCCCCACACGCTAGCTCTCAAAGTAGCCTGTTGGTGAGTGTACGCTCGCTCCCATGACGGACGGCAAGTCGCGGCGTCCCATCTTTTTCCGCAACCTCAATGGGGGCCAGCTGGTTGAGAACTTCCTCATATCGGCGGTCGTTGCTCTACTAGCCGTCCGCTTCTACCTGCGGCTGACCGGCTTTCCGCAGCTGGGAGGACGTGGTCTGCACATCGCCCACATGCTCTGGGGCGGCCTCCTCATGCTTGTGGCTATCTTCATGCTGCTCGCGTACCTCGGCCATCGGGTGCGGCAGGCCGCAGCCGTAGTCGGCGGCATCGGCTTCGGCCTCTTTATCGACGAGCTCGGTAAGTTCATCACCAGCGACAACAACTACTTCTACCGGCCGGCGATTGCCCTCATCTACGCGGTCTTCGTCCTCCTGTTCATCTGGTGGCGGGCCTTCGAGCGGCGGGGGACGGCGACTGAAGAGACTTACCTGGCGAACTCGCTGATGCTGATGCAGGACGCAGCACTCCACGAGCTGGATCCGCGGGAGAAGTATCGCTTGCTCAACTGGCTGCGGCAGAGTGGTGAAACAGGGCGAAGTTTGCTCGGTGATCCGGAACGCTCGATCCTCTCACGTCCGGCAGACGTGGTTAAGCCCAATCCTGTCGCCCGTCGCCTTCGTCCAGTGTTCAAGCGCATCCGGGCAGCGGTCCGCTCGCCCTGGGCGGCTCGTATCGCGATTACGGTCATCGTCCTTCGAACTGCTGCGGCAGGCATCGTCAGCGTTGCGCTTCTGGTCGCCCCCGAAACCACGGGACCGGGAGAGTCGATTGATCTACCACTCCTGATCTCCGGTGGAGTCAGTGGCATTCTGGCCCTGATCGGGCTCGTCTACCTGCTCCGTAACAAACCAGGCGCACTTCGCTGGTTCCGCCGATCCGTGCTCGCCTCGATCCTTCTCACGGACCTCTTCACGTTCTACTACCAACAGCTCGAGGCGCTCGGCTATCTCGCCCTCGACCTGGTCTTGCTGGCTGTGCTCGACGCGCTGCTCCTGGCCGAAGAGCGCAACCCGAGGCCGACGCTTCCTCGCGAGGCTCAGGCCGCCTGATCTCAGAGCTCGCTTGCCGTGCCGTAAGGAATCAGTCTCTTACTCCATTGCTGTCATTTGGCGGTAGTGATGGGGCTCATGCCGACGAACACCACGTCAACCGGCTCCAGGTGCTTCATCGCCTTGAGGTCTGCCCCAGAGACGGCGAGATGCACCGATGCGAACTGCCGGTCGATGCGGCTCACGACAGTCACCGGAACGACGAGGTCATACTTCGTCAAAGCGGTTTTTCCGAGCAGGATCCAGCCGGTTACCGGGTCGTACCGCTTGATCGTGCCCAGACTGACATCGTCCGAGGTAAGAACTGCATAGCCCTCACCGATGCCGTTGCGCAGCTTGCCGACGTTCACCTCGTCAACGATGATGGGCGTGCCGTCGTACCCGCTCGCCTGCCGCGTCGTGGCGATCTCCTGGCCGTCGACGCTCTGGACTTGCGTCGCCCGGGGCGGTGGCTCGCTGAACTCACGATGGATGGCTTCCTTCGTGGCACCTAAATAGACCTCCTTTGGATCGATGTTGGTGACCACCTTGAAGGGGATGTACAGGTCTTTGTCAGACAAGGGATTGACCTGGAGCGTGAACCAGCCGGTGTCCCGGTCGATATCGTCGACTGTGCCCACCTTTTCCCCCGTGACGTCGTACACCGTCTGTTCGGGGATCAGGTTGTCGGCCACGTTTTGCGTGATGGTCAGCTTCTCGGTTTCCATTTGACATCTCCTTGCTTTTCCGTTTGGCGCGCGCCTCCCTCCGAAGCGAGGCGCCTCGCGGGAAGCGAGCGCGCCTCATTCCGGAGAAGGGAAGGGTTTATCGGGTACCCGTCGGAACGGGCTCCTGGAAAGACTTGATGGCGGTCTTGACCGCATCCTTGCCCCGCTGGATCTGGTACGCGTAGAACATGCGGGTCACCCCGAGGGCGATCGCATAGATCCCGATCAGCCAAACGATGGTCAGCAGGCCGCTGGCGGGCTGCAGCGCGATGATGAACCCGAACGCCACCGAGGCGAGGCCGCCCAGCCAGAGCGCCCATGCGCCCTTGACCTGCCCCGTGAACCCAACACCGGCCGCGATTTCGAGCACGCCGGTGAGGATCGCCCAGGCGGCAATCGTGTAAAGCAGCGCCAGGGCAGTGATCCCCGGTCGGAAGAAGGTAAAGGCGCCGATCGCGATACCGAAGACTCCGCTGACCGCCATCGGCACCCAGTGACCGACGTGCTGGCTGGCCATTTCCAGCGCATACACGAGCGTGAGGCCGCCGACAACCAGCACAAAAGCGCCGAACAAGGCCACGAGAACCGCCAGGGTGATCCCCGGCCAAACGAGTGCTCCGACCCCGAAGAGAACCGATGCGACGCCGCCGATTGCTAGCAGTCGAGACCCTCGAGTTAATGCCTGATCCATTTCTTGGACCTCCTTGCGGCCGCTGAGTTGATTTGCTTTTTCAGCGCCGCAAGGCCAGCGTGACGGCGAACCGCTAAAGGATCGCGAGACGAGCTTCAGGTCAACGCGGCCCGCCGACAACCTTGGGAGCCTGGGCCAGCTGTGTCCTGGAGCTGACATCAAGCTTTCGAAAGACCTTGCCCAGGTGGTATTCGACGGTGCGTTCGCTGATGAAAAGCTCGCTGGCGATCTGCTGGTTTCGAACGCCACGGGCGGCCAGACGCGCCACCTGCAGTTCCTGGGGCGAGAGTTGATCTTGGGTTTCGATCGTCCGGCGTCGCACGTGCTCGCCGGTTGCCATGAGCTCTCCCCGAGCACGCGCGGCAAAGCCGTTGATGCCCATAGTGATGAACGTCTCGTAGGCAGTTCGCAGGTGATCGCGCGCCTCCCGCCTTCGGTTCTGGCGGCGGAGCCACTCGCCGTACAGGAGATGCGTCCGAGCCAACTCCGGCCGGGTGGGCGACTGACCGAGTCGGCCGATGGCTTCCTGGTAGAACGCCTCAGCGCCGGAGTCATCCGCGAGTATCGCGCGACACCGCGCCAAAAGGCCGAGGCCGAGCGGTGTGCCGCCCGCTTCGGCACGCTCGGTCAATCGTTGGAGGCCGTCCTGCGCGGTGCTGGGATTGCCCACCCTCGCCGCTGCCTCGATCAGGGTGGGGACAACCCATGAGCCGGTCCACGGCGGATCATCCTTATATGTCGGGAGCGCTGCATCCAACGCGGCCCGGTAGCGGCCCAAGGCGAGCTCGACGATGCTGAGGGCATAGCCGGAAAAATTGGCCCAGAAGGGCTCATCGTGTGCTCGCGCCTCGGCGACGTGCTTGGCGGCTAGCTGGCGAGCCTCTGCCTCGTCGCCCCGCCATGCTGTGAACAGGACCGTCCCTCGGGAGGAGCCGAGGAATCCAAGATTACCCGTGGCCTCAGCGGTTTCGAGCGACTGTTTTGTCAGGACCTCGGCCTCTTCGAGCTGGCCCGAGTGCAGCTCCGCAGCCGCGAGCAATTGCAGCGCGACTGGAAGGGCGGTCAGCGCCGCCCGCTCCCGGCAGACGCGGACCCACCCAGCGGCCAGCGCATGAGCCGATGTGTCGTCGAAGAGGCTGTACGCCGCCAGCGTCGGGAGACTGTGCAAAGCCTCCGGAGCTGGCCCCTCGCGCAGCGTCGCCGCGATGGCCTCTTTGACGATGGGGGCTCCGGCACGATAGCCCGATGTGATGACCGTGGCGTAACCACGGAGGATCAGCTCGCTGGCTGTTTCCAGCGAGACTGCAGCCGGCACCGGAACAAGCGCCGCTTCGGCGATGCCCTGCATCACCGGGCCCGCCATGCTTGGCCGGCTGAATACCGCGGCCTCGAGGGCGCGAATCAGGATTCGCCGGGAAGCTGGCGCATCGAGTGGCGCCATGGCTCTTGCCGCTTGCAGCAAGATCCCCGGCGCATCGCCCGGCTGTCCAGACGCGAAGCGGGCGCCGCCCTCCAGGGCTTGAGATAGCGCACGCTGATATGGATCGCTCAGGGCCGGCCTGGCCTCGTTCAATGCTTTCTGGGCGTTGTCCGGACTACCGGCCGCGATCCATGCCCGGGCCGCAACGAGCAGCCGCGATGCCTTCAGCGCCGGATCCGGAGTGAGCTCGGCCGCCCTGGAGGCGAACAACGCCCAGGCGGCGTGAGCTCCGCGCTGCTGCGCTCGCTTGGCCTGTTCCGCCAGTTCGGCGGCAACGTCCTCATCCGGCTGCACGGCGGCGAGGGCCCGGTGTCCGGCATGACGCTCAGGCTCGAAGCGGCGATCAGTGGCATTGGCGAGAACAGTGTGCATCCGCCGCCGCTCTGCTGGGGGCATCGCGTAATAGATCGCCGATCGGATCAGCGGGTGCCGGAACGACAGCGGCGGTCCCATCACGATGAGCTGCTGCGCCTCGGCTTCCGCAACGGCTTCCTTGTCCAAACCAAGCTCGCCGGCCGCGCGCCACAAGACGACGGCGTCGCCCGAGGGCTCGGCCGAGGCCAGTCGCACAAACGTCTGAGACGGCGGCGAAAGATCATTCACCCGGCGCAAGAAGTGCCGCTGAAGCCGCTCACCGATGGGGAGCGGCTCGCTCATCGCCAGCGGGCGCCCAAGCCAGCCTCGGACAGTGGTCAGCTCGAGAATGGCGAGTGGGTTTCCCCCCGTCTCCTCCAGCAGCCGCTGAGCCTCCGCATCATCGAGCCCATCCGGATGGACGACGGCGAGCAACTCCCTCGCATGTCCGGCGTCCAATGGTCCGAGACGGATTTCACGTATGCCGCCAAAGTCGACCGGGCGCTCCAGTGGCTCCCGTACGGCGAAAAGCAGGGCGATGCCCTCGGCCTGCAGTCGCCGGGCCACGAAGCCGAGAACCTGGGCGGATTCGACGTCCAGCCATTGCGCGTCGTCGACGATGCACAGGAGCGGTTGTCCGTCGGTTGCGACGGCCAGGAGGGTGAGGGTGGCCACTCCCACCTGAAATCGCTCGGGGGTCGGTCCCATGGCGAGCCCGAAGGCAACTCCGAGCGCGTTGCGCTGTGGCGGCGGAAGTCGATCGAGCCGAGGCAAGAAGGGGACCAGCAGTTGGTGCAGGCCGGCGAAACCGACATTCGTCTCGGATTCGATCCCAATCGCCTTGACGACGCGGAACTCACTCGCTCTGCTCACCGCATAGACAAGGAGCGCGGTCTTGCCGAGCCCTGCCTCGCCCCGAATCACAAGGGTGGCGCTCAGGCCACGTCGCACGGCCTCCAACAGCGCGTCAACCGTTGCCAGCTCGCGGGTACGGCCGACAAGCCTCGCGGCGGATCCGCCTGGCGGCGCCTCCATGGAACCCCTCCTCATCGGAGCCTATCGCTGGACCGCACGATTTGCAACAGGGCAGGGATCCTGTCTTCGCGGGCCGAACTATAGTTCGCTGCTAGCTGCCAAGGAGGCTACGGCCCAAAGACTGTGGATTCCGCAGATGCGATGACGGCCCTGTGAGCTGATCCTGTGCGCATGGAAGAGGGACACGTCGAAACCGCCGGGTCGGGCAGATTGCAGCTCCGGTGCCTGGGACCGGGCACGGCATCCGTCGATGGCCGCCCGGTTTCGTTTCGGACCAAGAAGACGCTGACGCTGCTGGCCTACCTGGCCATGGATCGCGGTCCCCACCCGCGTGAGCGGATCGCCGATGTCTTCTGGCCTGGGGCCGACAGCTCGGCAGCCCGGGATAACCTGCGCACGGCGCTGGTCTACCTTCGTCAGACGCTTGGCCAGGCGGCCTCGGCCGTTCTGATCACGACCAAAGACACGGTGGGAGTGGCGCACGGGGCCGTCGAGAGCGACGTTGATGCCCTGCGGCGGGCCTGCCAGGTCGCCCGCCAGAGACGCGACGGCAGCGTTCGCCATCAGATCCAGGCCGCCGTCAATCAGTATCACGGTCCCCTTCTCGCTGAACTTTCCCTTCCAGACGCGCCCGAGTTCGAGACATGGCTCGAATCCCAGCGGGCCTACTGGCGAGGCGTCACGGCTGAGCTGTTGAGCCTGCTGGCAACCCTGCAAGAGGAGGCCGGTGACCACTCTGGGTCCGTCGCGAGCCTGGAGCAGTGGACGGCGATCGACCCCGACGATGAGCTCGCCTGGAGACGGCTGATCGAGCTCCAGCTTGACGAGGGCAACCTGGCCGGGGCGCATGCTGCCTGGGAACGCTACCGCCAGACGCTGGAGGATATGGAGGCAACACCGGGAAAAATGATGGCCGAGCTGCACCACCGAATCATGGATGCCTCATTTGTCGGGGGGCGCAGCACGTCAGGGCGGTCTTGTTTCGATGGGCGGCAAAGGTCATTGGCGGGTCGGCCCCGTGAGTGGGCGCAGATCGATGCCGCGTATCGGCGAGTTGGACGCGGGGGCTGCGAGGTCCTCGTGATCAGCGGCCAGCCTGGACCTGTGACGCGTCGGCTCGCATCGGAAATTGCCTCATCCATGGGGGCGGAAGGGGCCGACCTCATTGTGGGCCGCTGCCTCCGCAGTACTGGTGCCCTGCCTTACATCCCGTGGATCACTGGTCTGCGCCGCCGGCTCGAGACTGAGAATGCCCCTGAGGATTTGCTTGACGATCAGTGGCTTACTGAGCTCGCTCGCCTTCTGCCCGAGCTCCTTGATCGCTATCCGGACCTGGCGGTCCAACAGGCCGACCCTCTGACGCGTGGCAAGATCTTCGAGGCGGTTAGCCGGCTCGGGATCGCCCTCGGGCGCCGCCAGCCACTTGCCATCGTGATCGACGATGCCCAGTGGGCGGATCCAGACACGCGAGATCTCGTCCAGTACGCCGTGCGCCGCTGGGCAGAGACCGCGACGCCGGTCTTGCTTGTCCTTGTGGCCGCGGTGCCCATGACCGGCGATCTGCAGGCGTGGATTACCGCGCTCGAAGGCGAGACCAGGATTACGCAGCTGCGACTCACGCCGCTAGCTGCCGAGGGCGTGGGGACGTTCGACGGTATCCTGGCGCCCTTCGACGGGAGTCAGCGTAGTCGACTGGCATATACGGGGGTGAGCTGAGATGCAGGCGGGCAACCTATTTCAGCTTCGAGCGGAGCCATACGCCGGCGGCCAGGGCTGTCCATCCGCGGAGAAGCCGCAGAAGAAACTTCCGGTTCCGGTCAGGTTTTTTGTCAAGGCTGACAGCTTGGAGGAGGCGAGAAACAAGGTCCGGCAGGTGATCGAGCACGGCAAGGAAACCCACGACCCGGAGATCGAGTGGGAATGGAGCGCGGGGTGATGACATCGACCTTGCTGAGGCCGCCTGACGAGACGATGGCGAAGGCGCTCGTGCGTGAGTATTTCGACAACGGACTCGACGTGTATGACGCCTGCCGAAAGCCGCTCGGCACCGTGCTGGACGTCGACCGAAGAGGGGACGGCTTCGTGGCCAAAGTGGCTCAAGCAGAGGTTTGCCTCTTCATCCCCATGCGGATGGTCGCAAAGCTGAAGCGCGGCCGCGTCCACCTCTGCGAAATGACGCGAAACCTGAGGAGGAATTCGAAGTGAGCCGCGAGCAGCGTGACGATGATGGGGACCTCTCCGTGGTCGTCCCTGGTCTGAACGCCTACGACGCCAGTGGGTCTCTGCTGGGGAGCGTCGAGGCGATCGACCGGACAGCCGGTACGATGCGGGTTGCAACCAACCCGTTTTTCGAGGAGCCAATCGTGGTTCCTCTGCGCCTGATCACGGCCGTCAATGCGCGTGAACTGTTCCTTTCGTTCACGCGCCCTCCGCTTGGGACCACCGCTGCGGCGTGCGAATACCCGGCAGGCGCGGCAGAGCGTGGTCGATGATGGCGAGCGCCCAACGCACGGCTCAGACGGTGGTCGTCATCCTGCTCACGGCAATGGCCGTTCTTGTCGCCGCGTACCTGATTTATCGGCTGTCGACCGTCATCGAGTGGCTCATCCTCAGCATCTTCCTCGCGGTCGCGCTGGAACCGGCGGTTAGCGTCCTTTGCAAGCGTGGCGTCAGGCGTAGACCGGCCATCCTGATCGTATTCCTGCTTGTTTTCATCATCATCGCCCTCGTCGTTGCGCTGGCGCTTCCGTCATTGGTCCAGCAGTTCAGAAGCATCATCAGCGTCTTACATAAGCCAGGAGGACTGACGGAGCAAGTCCAGAGGCTCGCCACACCGATTGGGCTCTCGGGACTAGTCCAAACGTTCCGCGGGCAAATCGATTCGCTTCCCGGGCAGCTGGCGAGTGCCATCGGTCCTTTAACCAGGGTGACGGCGAACACGGTAAGTGCAGTAGCGGCGACGGGAACCGTGATCGTTCTGACCTTCTTCCTGCTGAATGACGGAGAACGCTTGGTGACCGGATTCGTCGGTCTCCTTCCACAAAGGATCCAGCCACGAATGCGGCGAGTATTGGACCAATCAGCGCGGGCCGTCAGCGGTTACATCACGGGCAACCTTGCGATCAGTGCCATCGCTGGAGCCGGCGCCTTCGTCGGGATGACACTGCTCGGCGTTCCGTACGCCCTGGCCCTGGCCGTCCTGTTAGCGATTTGTGACCTGATCCCACTCGTCGGAGGCACCCTTGGGGCGATTCCACCGATTCTTGCCGCGTTCGGCATCTCGCCTCTCAAAGCGTTGGTGCTGCTCGTGTACATCATCGTTTACCAGCAATTCGAGAATCATGTGCTCAACCCACTGGTTTACGGGCGCAGTGTCCACCTTCCGGGTCTCGTCGTGTTTCTTGCGGTACTAGTCGGTGGCGTTCTCATGGGCATCCTCGGCGCGTTGATCGCCATTCCGGTGGCGGAGATCATTCGCCTTGTGGCCATCGAGCTGCGCGGCGGTCATCCAGAACGAACCTTCCAAGCCGCGGTACCACGCACCACCGTGAACGTCAAGGCTGTCTAAAGAGGCTCGCCGGTTCTGACGCTTGTTTGCGGTACCGCCGAGCATCTCGGATGACGGTTCCCGACAGCGTGTCGACAAAGGAGGTACGAAGATGGCGCTCTCTGATCACCTGAAGGATCTCGCCGGGCGGACGAAGCGCTTGGAAGAGGCCGCGGCGACGGTTCACGCAAAGAATGCCGCCAGGCTCGAAGAGCAGCGGCCGGAGATGAAGTCAGCGATGGAGGCGCACGCAGATCGCCTGCGCACGAGCGCAGCGAAGACAAGGGCGAGGCTCACCGTGGCAGGCTGAGGCCGCGGAAGATCACGCCTCGATGATCGCGACGATTGCCGGGTATGCCGTCGATGAGGCCGCGTATTCCGCGCTCGACGCGACGATCCTCCGGGTTGAGGTTAGGTGCTCAAGCAGTGCTTCACGGGTGTGGCCGATAAGCTGCGGTCTAACGGCGGCAGATCCGCAAGCCACCGGCGGAGTCATGACCAAGCCCCTCCTGGGAAACGACCATAACTCCTCTTCAGGCCTGCCGCCAGTCCCACGCCTCGTGTGTGGACCACACCCTCGATGCACTGTGGATCAGGGACTATGGATTCCGCGGATTCGATCAAACCGCGCCGGGCCCATTGTTACCTCATGAAAGAGCCAGGAGGGGAAAGACGGCCGAAGCGGGCCGTCTTCCTTGCTGTCATGATCGGCGGGGCGTTGATGGGCGCCCTAGGCGCACTGATTGCGATCCCCGTCGCCGAGACCCTTCGACTTCTTTTCGAGGAGCTGCGCGGGCACCAAGTGGAGGCCGGGGCGTCGCCCCCCACAGTCTCAGCGCGCGGCTGGATGGAATCCCCGTGATCCTTGACGTACTCTGTGAAATTCGACAGGCCTGGCGAGCGACAGGCAAGCACCCCGACAATGCGCGGCTGAGCTGGATCCAGCTTCCCATTGCGCAGGTCGAGCAGCTGAGCCCGCGGGTGGAGATGCCGAGGTATTGTGAAACGGTTCGTCACCGTGGCAAGCGACGGTCTGCCACCACCTTCCATGCCGTGGTCGATGTGCCAGGGCAACCGGACCGTGCCTGGGTGGCCTGTGCGGAGTGCACCAGCATGATGATGAATGAGTGGATGCCGCTGCACAGAAGGGCGCAAGGGCCAGCACAGCCAGGTGCAGGCTAGAGGGCGAGCTTTTCAGTCAACTCTGACGGCGTTATTTGGAGGCTTTTTCGTCCGCGCTCCGCCGGTGATGTCGATGCCGCGGCGGCTGGTTTGATGACTGGTGGCCGCCTCGACCAACCATCCGGCGACGTCCGCGCGCGAGATTCTCTCCGAAATCCGGCGCTTCGTCCCCTCGGGTAGCACCCCCACAAAACCGGTGGCGGGGGCGTCGGTGAGCGGGCCCGGGTAGCTGATGGTCCAATCGAGGTCGCTCTGCCGGAGCAGCTGCTCGCCGGCCTTCTTGTCTTCGATTTCCGAACTACTCGCGAATCCCGTGATCAGCCGAGACAGCGCACCCATCCGATCGCGCTCAACGAGAAACGACGACAGAACGACGACGCGCTTGACTCCCGTTTTGTGCGCAGCTTCGACTATCGCCCGAGTTGAGTCGACGATCACCGATCCACCGCCGCCGAGAGTGCTGATTACGGCGTCGGCACCCACCATCGCTCGCGCAACGTCGCCCGCGTCGGTCGCCTTGCCGGTGACCACGCGAAGGTTGGAGTTGCGAATCGCCAGCTTCTCTGGCGAGCGAACGAGTGCCGTTACGATGTGGTCGGCGGCGAGTGCCTGCTCGACGACGAGCCGTCCGGTGCGGCCGGTGGCTCCCAGGACGACAAGATTCATCGATATGCTCCTGCGCTCAAAATTTCGAACCATGCCTCTGAAGCTCGGAGGCCAGTGAGCACGTGCGCGTGCCCACTGACCCCGATACCGTTAGCCAGGTCAGCCGCGGGCGGCGGTCAGGCTATCGGCCTTATCTCGGGCGATGTACGCGTCAATCACGGCGTACTGTGCCGAGTCGACGGCATAGATGGCCCAGTCGACCATGTCGGCCGCGTAATTCTCCGCATCCTCGGCGTCGAGCTCGGCACGGTCGCTCTTGAAGTTGGCCTTTTGCTGGTCCATCTTCGCCCGCGTCTTGGCCCGTTGCTGCTCGAACTGCGCCGTCGTATCCGTCCACCACGAGCGAGCCTCCCCCTTGGCCTTGGTGGCCGAGGACTGGATGCTCTGCGCTTGCGTCTTCATCTTGGAGTTGAGCTGCTCACGCTGCTGCTCGAGCTTGGCATGGTTCTTTGCCTTGGTTGCAGCGGCGGCGTCCTCGAGCTCCTTGATACGGCTGGCGAGATCCGTTAGCTTGTCAGACAGTGCCATGGGATACCTCCTACTGCGGTCGCTGGCTGGAATGGTTGTTACTCCAGCGCCGCGAGGTCAGCGTACGATCCCTCCGCGAGACAACCGCGAGATGAATCGCCTCTAACTGGCCGCGGCGTAGCGCAACCAGGTCGTAGGTTTGTCTAGAGTCTGTTAGTCGCCAATGGCTGAAGGGCCGCGGTACTTGCAATAGAGGCGCCAGCTGCAGACATCAAAGCCCCTTTGGGCGTGTCTTTTGATAGCAACCGGAGACTGTTGCCCAAGACCTCGACTTTCAGCGAATTGGCGCTGGCAGTAAGGCATCCGGCGTGGTCACCATCGCCGCTGGTGACACGCCAGAGGAGATCGACAAGCTCAGGCGAGGCGGCGACGGCCACATCGTCGTCTGGGGCGGCGTCAGCTTCTGGCGGTCACTCATGCGGCTCGACCTGATCGACGAGTTCCACCTGGACTTGTTTCTCTACGTGGCGGGCGAGGGCACCCGGCTGTTCGACGACGATCCCAAGTCCTGCCAGCTCGACCTGGTCTCCAGCACCGCGTGGAGCAACGGGACCGTCGGGCTGCACTACCGGCGGCACCGCTAAAACCAGCGACCGGCAAGCCCGTCCACTGGCAACCATCAGGGTTAGGTAGCAGTTACGAGATCGGAAGACAGATCCGCCGTTCGCGACACGCCGAGGAGCTTGAGGGTGCGAACGTAGTCGTCGGCGAACAGCTTCAGGAGGTGGTCAACGGCTGACTCGCCTCCGGCCATCAGCGCGTAGAGATACGGACGACCGATGAATGCCGCCCGGGCACCGAGGGCGACTGCCGCAGCTACGTCCGCGCCTGAACGAATGCCGCCGTCCAGGAACACTTCCGCCTTGCCGCCGATTGCGTCGACCACCTCCGGCAAGAGCACCAAAGGCGTGGCAGCACGGTCCAACTGACGGCCGCCATGGTTCGAAACAGCGATCGCATCGACACCCGCTGCGGTGGCCGCTTTCGCGTCATCGAGCCGCTGAATCCCCTTCACCACCAACGAACCGCGCCATTGAGCGCGCAGCCACTCGAGATCGGCGAATGTGACGCCAGGGTCGAAGGCGTTCTTGAACAAGCTCACAAGGTCGTTGCCCGCGCCGAGGGCCTCGAAGGCGAGCGGTTCGGTTGTCAGGGTGTCAAACAACCAGCGCGGCTTCGCCGCCATCGCGACGAGGGTGCGCAGGGTAAGCGTGGGCGGCAACGTCAACCCGTTGTAGGAGTCGCGAAGGCGCGCTCCGGCCACCGGCACGTCGACGGTGACAACAAGCGTCGTATAACTGCTTGCTTTCGCGCGATCCAGCAGTTCACGGCTGCGGCCGTGATCACGCGAAAGATAGAGCTGGAACCAAAGCTCGGTATCAGGGGCTTCTGAGCGCAGCCGATCAACCGAGGTTGTGCCGAGCGTCGAAAGTGCGTACGGAATACCTGCGCGAGCCGCCGAGCGCGCCACCGCGGGTTCGCCTTCGGTTCGCATCATTCGCGTGAAGCCGGTGGGCGCCAATACCATCGGCAGTGCCGCCCGGCGACCCAGAATAGTCGTCGAGGGTTCGACAGAGCCGACATTGCGTAGCACATGCGGGTGGAAGACCACACGCTGAAAAGCCTGCACCGACCGGTCCACGCTGAGTTCCTGTTCGGCGGCGCCCTCCACATAGTCGAAAACCGGCCGGGGCGTTCGACCTTTGGCCAGCCGCCGGAAGTCCGCCACCGTGAGCACCCGCTCCCAGCGCGCCGCTCTCTTCGTGAATGCGGGCCCCACAAACCGTGCGACTTCCGCGACGCTGGGAAGCCGGCGCTTAATCCCGCGCCGCCGACCTTGCTCAACAGCAGGGCGGATCTCGTTACTGCTAGGCTTCGCCTTCCGTCGCTCTTGCATCGCCTAACGTTACCCGAGGGCTCGCAATCTCACGCTTGCCGGAATAGACTGCCCACGATCAGTTCATTGCGTGAGCCCGCCTATGAGATTCCACCAGACGGAGTGCGGCGACCCGTGCCCCATCTGACTTGCACTTGCCCTGCTATCGATCGAGCCCGCGGTCGGACGCCCGGTTCCAGGGCGCGGCTGAGCGCCGGGCGCCCAAGCAGCCTGGACGAGCTGAAATCGTCACGATTTTGAAAGCAACCGTGAAAGCAACGCCGGTGGACGCCTATGGACGCGACAGCACGATCCAGCATGTCGGCCTCGCCGGTCATGTTCAGAACAACCCCGGATGGACGTCTACGGACGCACTGAAGCGTAAGTTCCTCGAACTTCAAAACCGCTAGTCGGCATCCTTGGCGATGTCGACGGACGGATCGTTCCCGTCGCGCACCCGCCAATTCCGCCAAAGATTCCGGAACTGGCCACTCCGTCCCCGAGGTCAGGGAATGCCAGCCGTGCAAAACTTAGCGTCGTCACAGCGAGCAAGCCAAGGGAGGGACCCAGGTGCAGACACAGACTCGCAGCTACCTCGACTACACCGGACGCGACGACCTGCTGAGCGGTGGTGTCAAGCTGATTCCAATCGAGACGCCGAAGGGTAGCTTCCACGTCTGGACGAAGCGCATCGGCAACAATCCGACCCAGAGGCTCCTGCTGCTTCACGGCGGACCGGGCGGAACGCACGAGTACTTCGAAGCCTTCGACAGCTACTTGCCGAACGCGGGTATCGAGTATTACTACTACGACCAGCTCGGCTCGGCCTATAGCGATCAGCCCGACGACACGGATCTCTGGGAACTACCCCGGTTCGTCGAAGAAGTGGAGCAGGTTCGCCGAGCCCTCGGCCTCGGTCGGGACAACTTTTACCTGCTGGGGCACTCCTGGGGCGGCATCCTCGCGATCGAGTACGCGCTCAAGTACCAGGAGCACCTCAAGGGGCTGATCGTCTCGAACATGATGGCGAGCTGCCCCGCGTACAACGCCTACGCACACGAAGTGCTAATGCCGGCGATGGATCAGGAGGCACTCGCCGAAGTCAAGCGGATGGAAGCCGAGAGCGACACCAACAATCCGCGCTACATGGAAATTCTGATCCCGATGCACTACGAGGAACACGCCCTGCGCATGCCGGCTGAGCAATGGCCGGATCCAGTGAACCGCCTGTTCAAGCATCTGAACCAGACGATTTACACGCTCATGCAGGGACCGAGTGAGTTGGGCTTAAGCGGCCGCCTTCTCGAATGGGATCGAACTGCGGATCTCAAAAAGATTGAGGTGCCGACGCTCACCATCGGCTCGACCTACGACACCATGGACCCGAAACACATGGAGTGGATGGCGGGTCAGGTGCAGCGCGGGCGTTTCCTGTTGTGCCGCAAGGGCAGCCATTTGGCAATGTACGACGACCAGGAAACCTACGTCGGCGGGCTGATCCGATTCATCCACGAGACTGACGCCGGCGGGTGATGGTGGGCGCTGAGGAAGCATTCTGGCTGGCTCCTCGCCCTGACCTGATCGCATAGCCCGGGGCACCGGAAGGATGGGATGATTCGCTGGCTGATCAGGGAGCCAGTCGGCTTCTGGCGGAACTGATCGCCGCCCTGGACGTCGGATAGCTAACAGACGACAACGGGACCGGCCCGCTGCGCCGTTGTGCCAGAAGTGGTGTCTCCAGTTCGGCGGGCCAAGTATGGTGTCACGGCGGTGGCGGGCGTCCTGGCGCTGGGCGTGCTCTTCGCCACGATGGGCCTCTATGGGTATCAACAGGTCGACCCCTGGAGGTCCCAGCTCGGACGGTGGCCGATCCCGATCAGCCCAACCGTCCCACCGGCGCCGATTATCAGCTCCCTACCGGACCCACCTCGGCTGGGCGAGCCGATCGCCCTCCCCGGCGCCCTGACAGCGATCAACGCGAGCGGACCCGTCATAACTCCCGACCAGGCGGGTGGCATCGTCCGTGCCTGGTGGCCTGTGCATGAGCAGGCCCTGGCTGGCAACAACATGGTCGCCACGGACCAGCTCGAGAGCGGGGGCTTCCAGGAATTTACCGACGGCCAGACCCTCGACCTGGTTGGCCGGCAACTGAAATGGCGAACCGACCGGCAGCTGGTCGACCTGCGACTCTTCGTTCCACGCCAGGATAGGTACCCGGCCGATTTCCTCGCGATTGTCGAGACGACCCCCTACGCGACTGATCAGAGTCATCCGCCGGGAACCATGGTGGTCGAGTTCCTGGTCTTCCAGCGCACCGGACCTTCTGACTCGTGGAAAGCTGCCCTGGAATCGGATGCATACCTGGCCAAGTGGCCTCTTTCAGTGTTCCCGACCGCGACGGGCGGAAGTCCGTACGAGACGGCCCCGAAGGGTCCCTTCGCCGTCGCGCCCCTAGATCTCCCGAATGCCCTCGCTTCGTACTGGACGGCCGCGTACCAATCCGGTACCCCTCCGCTCGGATCCCCTTTCGCCTCTGCAACATTCGTGAATCTCAGCGGCCAGGCGATCTATGAGGATCGGCTCGCCTGGGAAAAGCGCACGGGGTTGGTCGGCGGCGTGACCTACTCCGCTGATACCGCCGATCCTCTCTTCCAGTTTTCGGTCAATGGCTCGTACGACGCCGTCTGCTTCACGGTCCGGATGCTCTCCACCACCAAAAAAGCCGGAGGCGGAACGCTGCATCAGGACACCGCGCGGCAGAACTACGGAGGCCGCCTGCCTCCGGGTCGGTATCAGGGTCTCATCTCCTACGGGGAGCGCCAGACGTGCGTCTACGTCCCGCCCGCAGGCGATGGCAGCCCACTCGTCGTGGAGCACGTCAGCGGCGGTAACTACCGCGAGCTCCCGGGATGACCGCGCTGAGAGCGTCGCAGGTTCCGGAAGTCGGGGAACCAAGCGCGCCTCACCCTAACTTGCGATCTCGTTTGACGGTAGCCGCCGGCCTCCTGCTCTTCAGCGCTGGCGCCGCGCTCGCCGGAGCTGCGATCGGGGCGCAGGCCGAGGCGACGGCCTATCAGTCGGCAAGGCAATGCCCACCAGATGCGCGCGTTGCCGGACCGAACTGCTTCGCCCTCGAGCCCGCGACCCTGCGAGCGATAAACATTCGGCACGGGAAGAGTTCCAACAGCGCCGTTGTCGACCTCGCCATCACCGGCGGCCAGTCGCGCCAAGCGACGATCAACCCTGTGGATGGCGTCGAGGGCCAGTTGGATCCGGGCAACTCCGTGATCGCTCGCGAGTATCGCGGGCATATCACCGCCGTTGAGGTCGGTGGCTACGCAATTGGAACTGAAGCCGATAACCCGATCGTCCAGGCACGGCTGATCGTTCTCGCGGCCGTCGTTCTGGCGGGATTGGGCCTTGTCTTGCTGACTGGGCTCGTCGCCAAGTTATCGATGCTGAGTCCCACTTCGCCCTCAGGGTCAATCCAGCCAATGCGCCAACCGGCGGAGCAGACGCCGACGCTGCCGCTCGTGTTGCGACCGGATTCGAAAAACGCGAAAGGCCACGCAGTTGGGCTCGGGACGCTCGCCTTTGCCGGTCTGCTGGTGGTCATGCGCCTGGGGAATTGGGCGCCACTGGGCCTTGTCGTGCTCGGGGTGGGTCTGTTCGCGTACGTGACCTTCCTCTGGCTTTACCTGCGCAACGCCGACATCTTCGTCGACGAGCTCAATGTCGGTAAGCGCGGCCTGTTTGGCCAGACCCGGACGTTTGACCGGACCGCGATTCGAAAAGTCGTCTTGACAATGCAACAGTCGACGACCCGCTATGGCACCACACAGATCCGACGTCTGTTTCTGGTCGGCCAGGACGACCGCGCCTGGCTGCGGATCAACGGCGCCTACTGGTCAGCGGTTGACATTGAGCTGCTTGCCAGGGCGTTACGCGTGCCGGTTGAAGGATCGTGGAACGAGCCGGCCGACCTTGCCGCGGTGCGTCGCGAGATCCCCGGATCATTCAGCTGGATGGAGGCTCATCCAACTGCTGCAGGCCTCATCCTTGCCCCGCTCATCCTCGCCGTGATGGCGGCCGCCTTTTTGGCGGCCGGCGCCCTGCAAGGGCAATCCTCCTAAATAGGACGGTTGCTGGCGTT
The DNA here is from genome assembly GCA_035602395.1 of Candidatus Acidiferrum sp. Lineage (GTDB taxonomy): Bacteria > Chloroflexota > Dormibacteria > CF-121 > CF-121 > CF-13. The sequence goes on along the minus strand of DATNMH010000021.1, from coordinate 3,688 downwards.
CTAGGCCAACGGCGCCAGGTTCTCGAGGTGTGCCTTGTAATGACGCGAGGTGTCCCATAGCAGCGTCTCCGCCAGCGCCTCTTCGCCCAACCACGGCCACCGGTCCGCGCCGAACAGGTCGTCATCGGTCAAGGGCTTGACTGAGGCCAGCAGCCGCTCGAACGATTGACTGAACGCAACCCGCGTCACGTCCGGGCGATCGTCGAGGTGCTCGCGGTGCACGCGCTCGTTGAAGGCGTCGGTCGTGTTCGCGGGATCGGTCCCGTCGTACGGTCCGGCGCGCAGGCTCTCGATCACGAGCACCGAGTGGTCGTGCCACCAGGCTAGGTGCGCGAGCACGTCCTTGCCCTTCCAGTCGCCCATTGCCGGATCTCGCAGCCGGTCGTCGCTGATGCGCTCCGCGAGCTGCGCCAGCTCGCGGTGGGCTGTAGTGATCGTGCGCAGTAGCTCATCCCTATCCACGCTCCGAGCATAGTCCGGCGGCTTAAGCCGGCGGCCGGGCCGCGTCCGGCACCTCGAGGAGGAGGGTCTCGCTAAATGTCGAGCCGTCGACCTGGATGACGTAGCAACCAGCAACGTCGAAATGCGTGTCGGCGAAGTAGGCGCGCCAGTAAGTTGGCGTTCCCTCAGCCGGGAAATCGAGCTCGCTGTAGAAAGGGGCGGACTCGCCGTAGCCCGACACCGTCGATACCGGCGCTCCCGGCGTTGGACCCGTCGGCATGGCCCTCCCGTCCAGCTGCTGCGAGAAGCGTGCGTGGGCGGTGCCGTTGACTTGTTGCCCGCGAATCACAAGCGGCCCGGCATAGGGTGCCTTAACAAACCAGAGGGCCAGATCCTAGGCGCCTGGATAGAACGTGGGCTGGCCGGTTAGATAAACGGGACCGACGCCGTAGCCGTCGAACGGTCCGCTTGGTCCCGGCTTTCCAGGAATCAGATCGGTGGCAAGAACAACGTGGAGGTCCTGATGGGCGGGCATCGATGGACAGGTCGTGCTGCTGCCAGCACTGGGCGGCCGCAGCGGGCGCTGTCGGAGTTCCTCTATCGAGGTAGGGTAGGGCGGAGTTGCAGAAACGACCGTGCCCTGGGGCGCGCTGCCCGAATTGCCGCCGGTCAGCGCGGCGCAGCCTGCCAGCGAGACCGAGCTCAATACGATCAGAATTCCAGTTACCCGCTGGCCGAGGGTCAAGCGAGGACCCCACCGCATTACACCCGCCAAACCGCTCGCATGGCCAAAAGGTTACGTCTGGCGATCTCGCGATCTTCGGCGCGCGCCTGGCTACCTGGGCAATGGCGCCTTAGCTACGAACGCTAGCTAAGCTGCTTGGCATGGCGTTCTTCGAGCCGCCTACACCCCAGCCCCCCTCGGCACCGCGTCAGCCGGTCCTCCATGAGTGGGATGAACCCGATGACTCCCTCGGCCTAGAAGTGCCGCTACAGTTCGTGATCGGTCGCTCGCAGGCGGTAACTATCGCCGTGCGAAGGATTACCGCTTACCAGAATGGGTTCGCTTTTGAAGTGAGTGTGCGATTGCTTCCCGGACGCGAGCTCACCGACCCTTCGGGCTTCTTCGGACCGCGGGCACAGCGCCGGACTCACAATGGTCTCCCTGACGAACTCTTTCGGTTCGGTCTGGAGTTCGCCGACGGCTCGACGGTGACCAGCCTTCAGGTGACAGGAATCGGCGGACCCAACCGACCGAGAGGACCGATCCTGGCCGGAGGCGGCGGGGGTGGAGGGGATGGGCGATTTGACATGCGCTACTGGGTTTGGCCGTTGCCACCGCCGGACAGGCTCACCTTTCTCTCTGAATGGCCGGCGCAGGACCTGCCGCTCACTCGTCGTGAGATCGACACCGAACCAATCCGCACTGCCGCAAAGGCTCCGGTGTGATGGCTTTTTTCAAGCCGCCACCGCCACCGCCCGCACCGCCGGAACGCTGGCGCCGGCCCGAATGGATGCTGCCCGACAACTACCTTGGCCAGCCAGTTCCGACCGACATCGAGTTGGCGCGCTCCGCGAAGGTCAGGATCGTCCTTCGTCACTTGATTGCGTACCCCACCGGAATTGAATTCCAGCTCGTGGGGCTCGTGCATCCCGTTGCGCGCAACGACGAGGCAGTCGGCGGATTCGTGGGCCGACCATATTACTCGGAAAGGAACGAGGACCCGTCCCGTCTGCCTGATGGATTGTTTCGCTTTGGTATCGAATTCGCCGATGGATCGAAGGCGACGACGCTCCAGGATCAGCACATCGCCTACCACGGTCCGAATCACCCCCCTTCACCCTGGCTTCAACCGAGCGGTGGAGGCGGCTCAAGCCCTGGGCACTTGAACGCAGGTTATTGGGTCTGGCCGCTCCCACCCCCTGGCCTCCTCGCCTTCGTGTGCGAGTGGCCAGCCTTGGGAATTCCCCTTACGAGGCGCGAAATCGATAGTGGCCCGATCCGAGCAGCCGCCGTGCAGACGACCCCGCTCTGGGACGAAGAATGAAGCTACTCTCCTTCGAGCGGGCGCTCGTCAACCAACGTTGTCGCGTGGGGGACGGCCTCTAAGCGTTCGATTGGGATGGGCTTGCCGGAAACTTCGCTAAGCCCATAGGTTCCTTGTTCGATACGGTCGAGCGCTCTCTTGACCTGCGCTAGTTCCTTCTGATCCCGGTCATTTTCATCGAGGTCTGCTTCTCGCTCGTAAAGGAGGTTTGATTCATCGCCTGAATCGCCCACTCCGGACTCGTCCTGCACCGTTTCCTGAATACCGTGTCTGTTGGTTGCGATACGCGACTCAATCGCATCGCGGTCCGCCTTGAGTCGATCCTGGAATCGCCGAACGTCTTGTGATTTCAACATGTCACGTCCTCCTACTGTGCAGCCCAAATGTTAGCGCCGCAGCAAGTTCAGTTCAGGAGATGGGCGATCCAAAGCGCTCGGCGGACGCAACCTCACCCCGAGGCTTTCGCTTCTTGATTCCCTTGACGGGCCGCGCAGGATACCCGAACGGCACGACCGCCAGGACCTCGTACTCTTCCGGCAACCCCACCGCCTTTCGAACACCCTCTAGGCCGCCGAACCCGGTCCAGTTGGAGCCGACGCCGTCCGCCCAGGCCGTCAAGATCATGGACTGGATGGCACGACTGACATCTGAAATCGCGATCGGGCTTTCCTTCAGGTATGCCACGACAACCGCGAGACCAGCCCGCGCCGTGTAAGGACCCGTCCTGACCAGTGTGCCTAACTCCTGCAGGTGCACCCGCTCACGGACGACGACGAAATGCCAGGGCTGACGGTTGCTTGCACTGGCGGTAAGCCGAGCCGCATCGATGATGCGGTCCACGACCTCGCCGGGAACGGGCTTGTCCTGATAGTCGCGAACGGCCATAACGGTGCGAACCGCCTCGAATACGGGATTCGACATGCGAGGATTATCTCGCTCGGCCATCAGCAGCGCATCGGATGAATCTGGAAGGCCCCTTTAGGCACAAACAATTACGGGCTTACGTACTCATCATGGCGGCGGAACCAGATGCCGTGCTCGTTGCGACCGAGTGGCGCGCGGTCGAGCCACTGATACATGCCCCAGAGGCCGTCGATCCCGCGCGCGTACGCCGAGTAAGTGTGGTACACGACGCCATCCTCGAGCGTGAACGCGCTCATCCCGGGCGCTTCTCGCGTGTACGTCGTCCAGTCGACGCC
>DATNMH010000020.1:0-16528 GCA_035602395.1 Candidatus Acidiferrum sp. | reverse complement strand
TTGAACCCGATCCTCGGCTACGAAGACCAGGTCCAGGTGACGGGAGGCGGGTGCGGAAACGTCCGCCAGCAACCCAGTATCACGGCAAAGATTGTCGCCTGCCTCAAGAACGGGACAACGGTATCCATCGACACGACCCCTCCCCGCTACGTCGATGGCCATATTTGGTGGAGCGTTAACCACCAGCAGGGCTTCATGGCCCACGACGTCCTCGTCCCTTAGGGTTGGGCGCGTCGTTGCTGGTCGAGCAGCGCAACCACACCAACCCATGCCGTGGAGGTGTACGACTGACGGGTCCTTCGTAGAACGCCCTCCCGAGGTAAGCCGGCGCCTCCAGCGACTCTTGATCCCGATCGCCGGGTGAGGTCACTCGGCGCTACTCGAGGTAGTCTTTCAGCTTCTTGCTGCGGCTCGGATGCCGCAGCTTGCGCAGCGCCTTGGCCTCGATCTGGCGGATGCGCTCCCGGGTGACGCCAAACCTCTTCCCCACTTCCTCCAGCGTCCGCTGGTGCCCATCGATCAAGCCAAATCGCAGCTGCAGCACGCGCCGTTCGCGCGGCGTCAGCGTATCGAGGATGTCTTCCACCTCCGTGCGAAGCATCGTGAGCGACGCGGCGTCCGACGGCGAGGTTGCGTCCTTGTCCTCGACGAAGTCACCCAGGTGCGAGTCTTCCTCCTCACCGATCGGGGTCTCGAGCGAGACCGGGTCCTGCGAGACCTTCACGATCTCCCGCACCTTCTCAGCCGAGATGCCCATCTCGTCGCCGATCTCCTGATCGGTGGGCTCGCGGCCCAGCTCCTGCAACAAGCGGCGGGAGACCCGGACCAGCTTGTTGATGGTCTCCACCATGTGCACCGGGATTCGGATGGTGCGCGCCTGGTCGGCAATGGCTCGCGTGATCGCCTGCCGGATCCACCACGTCGCATAGGTCGAGAATTTGTAGCCCTTGTGGTAGTCGAACTTCTCGACCGCCCGGATCAGGCCCATGTTGCCTTCCTGGATCAGGTCGAGGAAGGACATGCCGCGGCCGATGTACTTCTTGGCGATCGAGACCACGAGCCGCAGGTTGGCCTCGGTCAGCTTGTGCTTGGCATCATCGTCGCCGGCCTCGATCGCTTTGGCCAGTGTCACCTCCTGCTCCGCCTTGAGCAGGGCGACGCGCCCGATTTCTTTCAGATACATCCGGACCGGGTCGTCGAGCGAGACCGAGTCCATCGCTTCGATCGTGGCAATCAGGTCATCGTCGATCTCGACGACTTCTTCGAAGTCCTTCTCCCCGTCCGAGACCTCGATGCCCATGTCCCGGAACACGTTGAAGATCCGGAAGATCTGGTCCGGGTCGAGCTCGACGTCGGGAAAGCCCGCGAGGATGTCGTCGGGGCTGAGGAATCCCTGTTCCTTGCCTTTGACGATCAGGGCTTCGGCGGCCAGGACCATCGGGTCTTCGGCGCGCTTCAGCTTGCCGCCGGGCGCCGGGACCTTCTTCGGCGCGGGAGCGTCCTTGACGTTAACCCGAGCCATATCTCACAGCTTTCAGCGCGTCCAACTCACGGGCCAAGCGGTCATTCTCCTGCATAAGAGCAACGAGCCGAGATTCATCCCCCGACGCACGCACGGCACGCATCTCAGCCACTAAGGCTTTCAACCGTCGTTGGGAGGCGTTTATTTTAAGTGTTTGGAGACATTGTTCCAGTGACTGGTGCAGCGCCGCCTCCGAACCACTGTCCAGCTCGGGGTAGCGGGTCATGGCGACCGCCGAAATCAGCCCCTGTTCGTCCGGCGTGAACTCGGACAGCCGATCGGTGGGCCGGGCCGTTGCATCGCCTTCGACCATTTGTTGCAGCCTAGCGAAGACCTGCTCGTAGGCCGGGGACGAGAAATTGACCTCGCGCAGCTCCCCGGCGACCTCAGCGACCAGGTCCGGCCGCTCGATCAACAGCCCCAGCAGGTACCCTTCGTCCTTCTGGAACGCCGGCCCGCCTGCATCTGACCTCCCTCCCCCAGCCCCAACGGGAGCGGCCATCGTCGCGGCGTATCCCTGGTTGCGGGCCCGATTCCCATCGCCATTTGGTGGCGGACCCTGGTGGGGGCTTCTTCCCGACTTCAACGCTTGGACGTCGCGAAGCAGGGCCGCGGGCTCAATGCGGAGCCATCCTGCGGCCTGCTGGGCATAGATTTCTAGCACGGACGCCTCCGGGATCTTCGCCAGCACCGGGATTACTAATTCGGCACCTCGCCGGCGGTCCCCGGCGTCGGTGAGATCAAGGTTGCCCAGCACCTGGCGGAGGAGGTACTCCCACTCCGGCAGCGCGTGCTCCCTCAGGTTGGCCCAGCCGTCCGGATTGGCTCGCAGGTAGTCGTCCGGGTCCTTACCCTGGGGCACCCGCACAACCTTTATATATACGCCGGATTTCGACGCCAGCTCGATGGCACGTTGCGTTGCGTTAAGGCCAGCGTCGTCACGGTCGAAGGCCAGCACCAATTCCTGGGTTTCGCGCTTTAAGAGCCGGACCTGATGGTCGCTCAAGGCGGTGCCGGAGGTGGTGACCACGTTGGTCACGTTCGCCTGCCAGGCGGTGATGGCGTCGAAGTAGCCCTCCATCAGGACGGCGTGCTTCATCTCGTGGATCGATTTGCGGGCCCGATGCAGGTTGAAGAGGGTCCGGCCCTTGTCGTACAGCGCGGTCTGCGACGTGTTCAGGTACTTCGGCTGGTTGGTGTCGTCGATCACCCGGCCGCCAAACGCGACCAGCTCACCATGCTCGTCGTGGATCGGGATGATGATCCGCTGCCGGAAGCGGTCCCACAGCTCCCCTCCCCCGTCCGGCTTGATCGCGAGGCCCGCCTCGAGCAGCTCGGTATCCGAGACCCCGTGTTTTCGCAGGAAGCGGACCAGGTTGTCTTTCCGCTGCCCCGCCGGCGCAAATCCAAGTTGGAACTCGGTCATCGACGCCCTGGTAACTCCGCGTGACTCGAGCTGGATCAGCGCCCGCTGCCCGGCCTGGTTCTCGAGCAGGATGTGATGGAAGTACTGGGCCGCCAGCAGGTTCAGTCGCTGGATGGTGCGTTTGAGTTCACGCTGCCGGCCCGCGCCGGGCGACTCCTCCAGCACGACGCCAGTCTTGTCGGCCAACAGCCGCAGTGCCCCCTTGAAGTCGAGGTGGTCGATGTCCTGGATAAAGGTGAAATGGTCGCCACCCTTCTGGCAGCCGTAGCAGTGCCATAGCTGCTTTTCCGGCGATACATAGAAGGATGGGGTTTTCTCCTGGTGGAAGGGACACAGTCCCTTCAGGTCCCGCCCGGCCTTTTGCAGCCGCAAGTGTTCGGAGACCAGGTCCACCAAATCTAGCCGGTCCTTGATCTCCTGGACCGCGTCCTGCTTCACCGGCGGCATCGCCACAGCTTATCTCCCTCCCCCCTTGCGGGGCAGGGTCGGGCTGGGGGTTGCGCTAGCGCGGGGCGATGACTGGAAGACCGAGCGCCTGGGCGGCAGCGCCCATGCGAGTGTCGTATGTCACGACGGCGGCGAGATCGTTTCCAAGGCCTAACGCGGTAGCGAGGTGGATGGCGTCGAGCGAGCGAACCGTAGACGGCTCGATCGTCGAAGCCCGCTCGAGAAGATCGTCATCCAGTCGAATGAGGTCAATACTGGCAAGTTGCCGTCGCGCTCCCTCCATCAGTCGCGGCAATCCGGCCCGTCTCACGGTGCGGAGGAGCTCGACACGCAGGAGTGCAGATGACGCCCGGCGCGGCAAGCTTCTAAGGCGGCGCCGAAGCGCTGCGGTTTCGGCCTCCCGCACCAAAAGCTTAACCACGGCGGACGCGTCGAGGTAGGCGACCTCAGCGCTCATCAGCCCGCAGATCTGCCAGGACTTCCGAGAGCGGACGCTTGCCAGTAACCGGCGGGAACGGCCGCAGTTTCAGCAGGTCGCCCCGCCCGGCGGTCGACCTACCCTCGGCAATCATCTGGTCCAGGACACTGCGCCCGCGGAGCGGGACGATTCGCGCGACGGGCCGACCGCGTTCGGTCACCTCGATCGTCTCGCCTTCGATCACACGTCGGATTAGCCCGCTGGCGTTCTGGCGCAACTCGCGAATGCCTGCTCGGATCAATGGACTACATTGTAGCACATCGCGCTGCTTGGGCGGCAACTCGAAACGTTCTACCGGAGCTTCGGCGATGACGACTTCCTCGGGATTATCGAGGCGCCTGACGATATCGCCGCGGCCGCGTTCTCCGTCGCCGTTGGCACCAGCGGGACGCTGCGCAACCTGCGCACGATCAAGTTGATCTCGCTCGAGGAAGGCCGACAGGTCCTCGAGAAGGCGAAGGCGACGAAGGCCGTCTACGCGCCGCCAGGACAAAGACGCCGGCGGGCGTCCGTTAAGAACCAGCAGTAGTGCCGAGTACTAGCTCTGTCGACGATCGCGGGTTGGAAACCCGCCGTCAGTCTGCGCCGCGCTGGCGGGCCGGCGACCACTGTCAGCGATGGCTGCGGAATTCTTCGGGAATAGCCGGCTCAGCTCCGGCACCTCGATGCCCCGCTGGTAGATCTTGTCCATCAGCTGCGGCCGGATGCCAGTCGGCGTCAGGCGCGTACGGCCTGGGACGGTGCCGCCGGTCGCCTCCGACACGAAGAGTTCCTGCAACGAGATCGTCTGGTCGTCGAATCCGGTCAGCTCGGCGATGCTCAGCACTTTCCGGCGGCCGTCGGCCAGGCGCCCGACATGCACCAGAAGGTTGAGTGCGCCGCGGAGCTGTTGTCGGATAACGCGGACCGGAAGATCGAGTCCGGCCATCAACATCAAGGTCTCCATGCGGGAAAGCGGATCCCGCGGGCTGTTGGCGTGGATGGTGCTCATGGCACCGTCGTGTCCGGTGTTCATCGCCTGCCCACCCTTCTGAAGGCCCCTGGTTTGCCGGCCTGATGGCGCTGGCCGGGCTGGTAGCCGGCCTCTGTCTTTGAGTCCTGACGATCGCTGTCAGCCGTGGCAACTCTCTGGAGATGGCTGGTCCCTATCCGGCAACGGCGCCATGATCGTTCCGTTCGGTATTGGTCCGGCACTCGTGGCCGGCATCATCCTGCGCATGCGTGGTCATCCTCGATGGTGGCTGCTCGGGATTGGGAGTGCCCTGGGTGGCCTCATGCTGGTAGCCGCTAGGCTGCTCTCCCTCGTGCTGTTTGGTGTCGCTCTTCTTCGGCTTCGTGTTCTACGGCTGGCTGCTGGGGAGCGCGATCGTCGCGGCGCTGATTCGGGCGCCGGATCCGGAGCGTGGTGCGCCGCCGATCTGGTCGATCGCGGCCATCGTCCTGCTTCCCATTACCTTGATCGCCGGCTGCGAAGCCGGGACCGGAGTCCTCCCCAGGTAATCGCGACTCAGGACAGGCGGGCGGCGGCGCGCCTCGACTTGAATGCCTGGCGATAGCGCGACAGTGCCTGGGTAGCATCACCTTGTTCCTCCAGGACCTGGGCATAGTCAAAGGCGACCCGGCTGATATCGGTCGGACTGTCCAGCCCTGAGGCGATTTCGAGCGCCCACTCGAAATGCGCGCGTGCCTTGTCGGCCTCACCTACGGCGGCGGTGACCCGACCGGCCACCCGCTCGGCCGCCAGCTTCGCGGTCGCGTCGGTCGACGCCTTCGCAGCCTCCATCGCGGCCGTCAGCCGCGAGGACGCGAGCCTAGGTTCGCCCCGATCGAGGGCTGCTTCGGCCGCGCCCGCCAGCAGATGCGGCAGGAGGTCCCGGTCGCCGACATGCCGGAGCTGCTCCGCCCCGGCCAGGAAGAGCGTCTCTGCTTCCGCCGCTCGTCCCTGGCTCAGCAGAATCTCGGCCATGTTGTTGCGCAGCTGGGCGCTCATCCGCACGTCCCGAAGCGTGTCGAACAGGCGCAGGCTGCGCTGCGCATACTCTAGGGCCCGCGTCATATCGCCGGTTTTCTGGAAGGCCATAGCCAGGCCTTCATAGATCCCACCGAGAGCCGGCATGTCGAGCACATCTTCGGCCGCAGCGATCGCCGATTGGTAACCGGCGATGGCCTCGCGCGGCTCGCCCGCGACGTAATGGAGGTTGGCCCGATGCCCAAGGATTCGGGCCTTGAGGAGAGGATCCGTCAGCTCGGCGTCTTCGTACCCGCCCAAGGCCTTGTCCCACCAGCGGCCGGCTTCGTGGGGATGGCGCAGGTTGTAATAGGCGGCACCCATGCGGTCATAGAGCTCGACCTGCAAGCCCCGCCATCCGGACGCCTCGCTGGCCTTGATCGCCAGCTTTAGCACCTCAATGGCTTCCGGGATTGCTCGGAGCTTCAGCAAGGCTTCCGCGAGCACCAGCTGTGCCCGGGCCCGGAGCTCGGGGGCGATCTGCGGCTGGGCCAGCAGCTCGGTCATGAGCTGGCGGGCCCGCTGGCCGTCGCCCTGGCGGATCCGCGTCCCGGCTTCAGCCAGGCGGAACTCCAGGGCCGAGGCGGAGTTCCCCGGATCCTGAAGGAAGTACTCAACCGGACGGCGCAGCCGTTCGGCGATGACCTGGAGGATCCGCGTGGAGGGCTGTGCCCGCCCCAGCTCGATCTGGTTCAAGTAGGCACGGCTGAAGTCTTGCTGCGCCACCGCCGCCAGGCTGAGTCCCACTTCCATTCGGGCCTTGCGGATCCGGGCACCGATCTGCTCCGGAACCCTTGGACTCCGGTGGTTTACGCGAGTCTGCGTCGCCAAGTGCCCCTCTCCAGCCTCGTTAATTTCCGGACCCGTCGTCGACCAGAGCGCTATTCGGCCAGATTATGTCGTCAAAAAGAGCGCCGTTGGGCCATATGACCTCAGCGACTGTGGCGACGCCATTTGGCAAGAGCTGACCGATCTGGCGGCCTGAGAGATGGGAGGCGGCAGCCGGGGCGGTTAGCGCCAGCGTCATGGCCAACGAAAGCAATGCCATGACCAGACGCCGACGAATGCGCGACATGCCCTCTCCTTCCCGGGTGCCTACGACGGCTTTCAAAATCATACAGGCCAGCAACTTTCCCTGCAACTATGCGGAACTGACCGAAGCCGTTGCGGCGACTCGAACGGAGGGACCGGATGCGCATTCGAGACCGGTATGGGCCAGCCTTCGGGCGTGCCACCGTGAAGCCCGTTGGCGGCCAGGAACGCCTCGTATACTTTCCACCACCGATGGAACGCGATCCGGGGGAGTTCGCCATAAACTCGACTGAAGACTCGCGGAGGCCAGCGGTTGGAACCCGGAGCCGTGCTAATGGATTTCCAGCCTGGCTTCGCGCGCTGTTGGTGAGCGTTGCTGAGCGGAACACTACCGTCGAAGAGGCGACCGATCGATTGCGCGACCTGGCCTTCTCCGATCTTGGCTTTGCCCGGGTCGACCACCATCGTGAGCTGCGCCAGGGCGTCTGCGAAGTGGTCTACGCGGAAGGAAAGACCATCGTCCAGCTGGTCGCGATCGTGAAGCGGCTACTCGACCGAAACCTTGGCACGATTCTTGTCACTCGAGCGGCCACCGACCAAGTGGCTGCCCTGCGGCCACTCGCCGCTGCGGCTGGCCTGCCGCTGCGGGAGACGCGGTCGGGCGCAGTGGCCATCATGCGCCAGGCAACCAGGCCTGCCGGGCAGGTCCTGATCCTGACCGGCGGCACCGCCGATCTACCGGTTGCCGAGGAAGCGGCCCTCACGGCGGCCGTGGTCGGCGCCGAGGTCGAGCTACAAGCCGATGTCGGGGTCGCCGGTCTCCACCGGCTCGCCGCCATCCGTCCGGCGCTGGATCAGGCGGACGTGGTGGTGGTCGTGGCCGGGATGGAAGGGGCGCTGGCCAGCGTCGTTGGCGGCCTGGTGGCCTGTCCGGTAATCGCATGCCCGACGAGCGTGGGGTATGGCGCAAGCTTCGGAGGGCTGGCCGCGCTCCTTTCCATGCTGAGTTCATGCGCCCCCGGCGTCGTGTGCGTCAACATCGACGACGGCGTGGGGGCCGGATACGCGGCGGGATTGATCGCGCGTCGTGGCCGTACGTGACGCGCATCGCCTACGTCGATGTGGTCGGCGGGGCGGCTGGCGATATGCTGCTGGCCTCGCTGCTCGATGCAGGCGCGCCCCTGGCCGCCGTCGTGGAGGCGATCGAGGCCGTGTTGCCGGGCCGTTTCACCATCTCAGTGGACTCGGTGCACCGCGCCGGATTGCGCGCCAGCATGCTCCGCGCGCTGCCGACTGCCGGTGGCTCTCCTCGCCCGGAGCCTAGCCCCGGCCGCCGTGCCCGCGAGCTTCTCGCCTCGATCCAGGCCGCCAGCCTGCCGGACGGCGTGCGCCGGGCGGCCGCCGAGGTCATACTGCGGCTGTCCGAGGCGGAGGCACGAGTCCATGGGCGCGACGTCGCGCACCTGGAGTTGGACGAGTTGGGCTCCGACGATACGCTCCTCGACGTCGTGGGCGTCGCGGCGGCACTGGATGCACTTGGTATCGAACGGCTTTTGGTCTCGTCCCTCCCGATCGCAGTTGGGGGCACGCTTGCCGGCAGCCACGCGAACTGGCCCCTACCGCCGCCGGCAACTCTTGAACTCCTCCGGGGGTTCGATATTCGGGGCGTGACCAATGGTGAGCTGGTCACCCCGACCGCCGCCGCACTGTTTGCGGCTCTCGCGGTCCGCGCTCCGCAGCCGCCGCCAATGACCGTCGAGGCAATCGGATACGGCGCCGGGACCAACGATTGGGACCACCGCCCCAACATCGTGCGCGTAATCATGGGGACCGTGGCCGAAATTCCGCAGGGGCGGCAGATCAGCCTGCTTGAAGCCAACGTCGACGATCTGTCGCCGCAGTTGGTGGCTGACGCGGTCCAAGCGCTGCGCGAGGCCGGCGCCCTCGACGTATGGACGACACCCGTGCACATGAAGAAGGATCGAGCCGGCGTTCTCCTGGCGGCGCTGTGCGAACCGTCGTCAGAGGCCACCCTCGCCCACGTCTTCTTCGAAACCACGCCCACCTTTGGCGTGCGCCTGAATACCATCCGCCGCCTCGAACTGGAACGCACCGTGAGGACGCTGACCCTGCCGGACGGCAGCGTCAGCGTAAAGCTCGGGATTCTGAATGGCCGGGTCATGAGCGCGACCCCTGAGCATGATGACGTTGCTGCGCTGGCCCGCCGAATTAACCGGCCCGTCCGGATGGTGCACGATGAGGCGACCGCCGCCGCTCGTAACCACTGGCCGCCGGGTACGCCGCCGACCGACGGCAATGTCGAGCCCAGGTGAGCCGATGACAGTGGGCGATGATTCCCGCGGGGAGGCAGCGATTCGAGTCGAGCAGCGCATCCGGTCCTATCGCACCCGAGGTGCCATCGTGGCGTTTTCGGGAGGTGTCGATTCCAGTGTCGTCCTGGCACTGGCGGTCCGAGCGCTCGGAAGGGCGGCCGTCAGGGCCGTGACTGCGCTATCACCGAGCTATCCGGACGGCGAGCTCGAGCTGGCTCGGACGGCCACGCGCAGGTTGGGGGTCCGCCATGAGACCGTGATAACCCACGAGGTGGAGAAGGAGTCCTACGCACAGAACGATCCGCTGCGTTGCCTTTACTGCAAACTCGAACTCTATTCGTTCCTGCGGAAGCTGGCGCCCTTAGCCGGCTCCGGGGAGGTAATGCTCGCCGGCGCCAATCTGGACGATACGGCTGACTTCAGACCAGGGTTGCTGGCCGCTCGCCGTTATGGTGTCCGCAACCCGCTGCTGGAGGAACGGATCGGCAAGGCGGCCGTCCGCGCCATGGCTCGACAACTTGGGCTGGCGGCTGCGAAGAAGCCGGCTCTGGCCTGCCTATCGTCTCGGGTCGCCTACGGGGTTCGGATCACTCCCGAGATCCTCCACCGGATCGACCGCGCCGAGCAGCTGGTCCGTGCTCGTGGGTTTCCCTCCGTGCGGGTCCGTCATTTTGGCACGACGGCGACCATCGAGATTCCTCGCCAAGATACGCGGAGACTGACCGCCGACCCTGAGCTGCCAGATCTCCTCGCAGCCCTGGAACGGCTCGGCTGGCGGCAGGTTAGCGTCGATCAAAATGGCCTGCGGTCGGGGGGTATGAACGCCGCGATACGAATAACCCCGACACTTCGGCGCTCCATGGAACGGCTCAAGGCCGACAGCGCCGAGATATCCAGCCCTTAACCGAGCCACTGGAGCGCCGCGCATGCGTAAACCGCCACCTGCAACTCAAGGCGGCCGCCCTGTTCGCGCGTAACGGCCTCTACGATCTCTTCCCAGGACGAGCCAACCCTGATTTCAGCGATCGTACTCGGCAGACGCTCTCCCTCGGTAGCGTGCGGACGGAAGAGCCAGGTCGGATTGGCGGCCGGCGACGCCGGCGGCCTGAACCGTCGCGATAGCCGTCGGACCACCTTTGGTAGCTGCCGGTGGGGTTGGCGGAGCAGGACGCGGACTTTGGCGCTCGCCAGCCGGCGACGGTGCCGCCGGGGAGGCTTCAGCAATGGAAACAGGCCGTGGAAACCGATTCCTTCGGGGCATGCGGCGACCACGACGCGGGAGGCGCCGGGCGGCGCGGCCGCGAGTGGCCGCATCCCTTTCATGCGGACAAACGTCACCGACAGGTCGTTGGGATAGGCATTGGACAGGACCACGTCCGCATTGGTCGGAGTCGGCGCATGGAACACCGATCTGGCCATCTGCAGCGCCGCGGGGTACGCAACCCAGGGGTCCCCACAGAAGATATCCACGACCTCGCGATCGGCATTGAGCAGCAGCGAGACGGTCGTCCGCAGCCCGACCCGACGCGCAATCTCATCGAGATCACGCCGGAAATTACTTTCGGCATTCGGTGTCCCCCAACCCATGCTCTTGTGACCAAAGTGCAGTCCGGCGATCGAGGTGAAGCCGAGAACGCCGAGCGCCAGCTTCGATCCGCCACCGAAACCTGCCGTCAAGTTGGGATAGAGGCCGCCGACGCCGATGACGAAATCACTGGCGGCAACCTGGCGGTTGACCAGGATGGGGGTTCCAAATGACGTTCGACCGAAGTGCACCAGGTCGCGGTAGCAATCGTGAACCACCACTCGGCACAACGAGGCGGCTTCCGGCCCGACCTTTTTCAGCAGCGCATCTGGCCGTGGAGCCCCGTGGGTCCCGGGGCCCATCAGGATCGTCACGTCCCGGGCGGAAATGCCAGCATCATTGAGCTGCTTCAGGATCGCCGGGATTATGCGCGCGGCGGGAGTCGGACGATTGAGATCATCGACGATGATCAGCGGCCGAGCCTTTCCGCGACCCAGCTCCCGCAGTCGGGCCTGGCCGGCTGGCGTTTCGAAGCGCTCGGCGATCTGCCCGTCCGTTAGAGCTGGAAGCGGCTGGGGCCTGAAGACCGTCACCTGCCAGGTGGCGGGCAAAGGGACAGTCACCAGGTGGTCGCCATACCACGCAGCCGTTCGCAGGCGGAGTATCTCCATGTTTACCAAGCCATCTGGCTTCTGCGGTCATATTATGGTTGAGGCCGGAGCATGAGCACGGTCGCCGTCATCGGCATGGGGTATGTCGGTCTCACCACGGCGGCGTGCCTCGCCGACATCGGCCATGACGTCACCGGTGTGGATACCGACTCGGAAAAGATCGCCCGCCTCGAGGGCGGCACGCCGACGATTTTCGCGCCGGGCCTTGCTGAGCTCCTGCAGCGAGTCATCGCGGCCAAACGTCTGCGCTTTACAACCGATTATTCGGAGGGGCTCAAGCTGACGCCCTGCTGGTCGTGACCGAGTCGGCCGCCTTTCGGACCCTTGACCTCGGGCGGATCAAACGGTCGATGCGCCGGCCCATCGTGGTGGATGGCCGCAACCTGTTCGATCCGATGGTGATGAAAGCCCTGGGATTCGTCTACCGTGGCGTGGGCCGTTCCTGAGTATTCGGTTCCGCCACGATAATTCCCTCTCCCCCGGAGGAGTCACGCGAGAACTCTGCCAGGGTCCCATCACGGAGCGACTCCACAGTTGGGGCATTCCGGCGGGTCCGCCACCAGCGGGCGGCCTCGCGGGGCAACGCGTGCCAGAAACGGCCGGCTCGTTGCTGCATGGCTTGCAGGAATCCCTCGTAGACGCGCCAGCTGGTGGGGTCGCGGAGATAGTCGGGGTGAGAATTGAGGAGCGCCAGGCCGCCATATGCCTCGAGGAAATCGACCTTGTCCAGCCAGATCTTCGGCGTTGTTTGCCCCAGAATCACCGTGAGCGTGTGATCCTGGACCAGGGTATACGGCAGCTCAACGAAGTGGCCCAGCTCGAACGGCCAAATGCTCATCGTTCCACCCGGGATCGGCTCGTAAGGATCGGTATCGAAGAAGGAGAGATCGTATTCAACCGCCAGAGCCTGCATCCAGGCCGGCTGCCGATGCATCGACGGTGCCCTGAACCCGACCGCACCGAACTCCTTGAGATATTGATTGATTCGTCGCGCATTCCCCATGAACGCGTCGTAGGAACTGAAGAGCTTCCCGTCGTGCCGCAGCCCGTGGATTCCGATCTCGAACCCACGGCTCACCAGCTCCCGGAACAGACCGCGGTCGAGTGGGTAGTCCTCCGCAACGAAGTTGAAGGATGAGCGAAAGCCGTAGGCGGTATCGAGGTCGGCAACGGCGTTCACATAGCGTTGCCCCTCTGCTGTTTCGACATCATGGGTGAGCACGAAGGCGAATCGACGGCCCCGGGGCCAGAAATTGATGAACCTCCCATCGGTCCCTCGCTTGTTCAGGAGATCTCGCAGGATCGCATACTGAAAGGCGGCATATCGCGACTCGACGGGCCAATCGAGTGAGAAGCTCCGTCCCCGGAGAGCCTGACGCAGCCGGCGGACGTGGCTTCGAAGCGAGCGGGGCAAGACCGGTCTCAACGCGTAGAAGGCCTTCTGCGCCAGGCCCAATTGCCAGTGGTCGGGCCCGAACTGGCCCTCCCCGAGGGTGTTGAGCAGGATGTGACCCAGATCATCCCCTCCGCTCTGCACCTGTGCCGGCAATTCGACCACGGTCGCCTGAATCGAGCGCGCCCACTCAGCCTCGTCAGGCTCAGGCGTCAGCAGCCGCCAAAAGGCGGCTGGGCTATTTGCCTGGTAGAGCTCCATCACGGGAAATGGCCATACAGTAACTCGCCGATCGCGCGACCGACCACCAGTGGGGAACTCCGGATGACGCGGGAAACGGCCCGCATCGCGGTGCCTCGGGTAGCCCGCTGGGGTACGTTCCCCATGAACGAGTATTCGAGCAGTACTTCGGTTGACCCTGCTCCTGACTTGAACTTGCGAAGACCAGGGTTATCAAGCCAGGTTCTGCCGAAGTCGAGCAGCCGGCAGCCATTCTGACTTCCCCATTCGATGCCGGCCCAGATCGCCAGGTTGTTCGGTCGATGCTCCAGGTAGGCTGGGTCAGACGCCCCATACTTGTAGATCAGGTTGCCGTTCCATGATAGAAAAATGGCAGCCGCAATCGGCCGTCCTGATTTGCATGCCAGGACAACGAACCCCAAACCCGGCTCGATGATCATCTTCCATAGCTGCTCAAAGTAGCGTCTGGGTTGGACCGGCACCCCTTGCCGCCGGCGGGTCAGGCGGTGAAGACGGTAAAAGGCAGGCAGCGCAGCAATGGATCGGGTCAGCAGGACCTCGATGCCCGCGTTTCGAGACTTGCGAATGGCCCTCGCCCAGCTGCTCGTCAATCCGCGCTCCAACCGGCTCAGGTCGGGTCCCAGCGGCAGGATATGCCGAACGCCCTCGCCGATCCGACGAATCTGTGGCAGGCTGGGAAGCGGGCTTCGGACTTCGACATTGGGATGTCCCATGCTCTCCCACCACTGCTGCAGGCCGATCCCGAACTGTTCCAACCGCTCGCTGTCAAGGCCCAGCGGTGGACAGTAGTCGGTGAAGGGTAAGGCGATGAACCGATGTCCGGTCAACCAGCTGCGCACCTCCAGCATCGGCAGCCCGGCCACGATACGGCCGGCCCCATCGGTCTGAGTCAGCACCAGCGGACTGTAATGATAGGTCGTCGCTATCAGGCTCAACCATGCGGGGTGGTGGAACACGGTGGCCTCTGGTTGCGATTGGACAAATGCCAGCCAGGATGTGCCCGAGCCTTCGACAACCTTGAAGGAGCCCACTTTGACGCGCACAGAGCTTATCGAATCGACCGGCGTCATCCGATAGGAGAAGCTCGCCTAGATCCCGGCTACCTCAGCTGGCCGTTGCTTCCAGGCGGACGATCTTTTCCTCCTCTTCCTCCTGTGCCGCAACCGCCGGAGCGAATGTCGCGGGCAGCTCAACGGGAACGCGCATGCCTCCGTTGGCCAACGAGCGACTCGCTGCCTCCAACACCGCTACGACAACCAGTCCCTGGTAAGCGTCGGTGCGTGGCGTGTCGCCGCTGTGGATGCATTCCAGGAAATGCTCACACTGCAGGCGTAGCGGCTCTTGCCATGGGATATAGGGGACAGTCATATCGCCGTGGCGGAGCGCAAGTTGGAATTCTCCGAAATTGTCCGTCACGGGGGATTCGACGCCAGCGTCGTAGATTCGAATCTTTTCAGCGAGCGACACGTCGTTGTAGACCACCATCTTGCGATTTCCGACGATGGTGAGCCGTCGCACTTTGCAGGGATCCAGCCAGCTGACATGAATCTGTGCGGTGACGTCCTGCTCCATGACGAGCTCGACGTAGGCAACGTCAAGGACGCCTGGCTGGACGTGCGCGCTGCCCCGCGCGCTGACCGCTTTTGGCCGCAACTGCAACAGGTAGAGGAGGATCGAAACATCATGCGGGGCCAGGTCCCAGATCACGTTGACGTGCCGCTGAAACAAGCCCAGATTGAGGCGGGCAGCGTCGGCATAGTAGATCCTCCCCAGGTCCCCACGATCGATGATCCGACGCAGGGCCTGCACCGCCGGATTGTAGAGAAACGTGTGGCCGACCATCAGCGTGAGGTGCCGTTCGTCGGCGATTCTGTTCAACTCGATGGCGTCCCTCAATGACGACGTCAACGGCTTCTCAACCAGGACATGCTTGCCTCGTTCCAGCGCCTCCCGGGCCAGCTCATAGTGGGTCTCGATGGGCGTCGCCACCACGACGGCGTCGATCCCGGCATCGAGCAGCGCCCGATGGTCAGCGAAGGTTCGCACTCGAGGGAAGTGGCGACGCACGTAGTCGCGGCGATCCGTCCGTGTATCGGCAACGCCGACCAGATCGACCTCCGGCATTTCGTAATAATTGCGAATGACCTGCGGCCCCCAGTAACCGCAGCCAATGACGCCCACGCGAAGGCGTCCTTTTTTGTGCGCCTTGGCCTTAGGGAGGCCTGACCCGTTGCTCGATGTAAGGCGCTCAGGCCGGGAAAGAGTCGTCCTCATCCCCATCGACTGACCGCCTCAACCACTCGGTGTGGCGTGGAGTAGGCGCCCGTGGACGTCGGGCGTTGTACGTTCAAATTGCCTCCTCAGCGATCTTCGGCCCTGATCCGAAGCAGCGCTTGCGGGAGTGAGATTACCATCTGTGAAATCCCCGTCAAGGCCCCACCAGGTCGGATCGGGGCCGCGTTCGTCGCCCGTCACCCTCCGCTGTAAAGGACAATTGCGGGAAACAGTGCAACCAATTGACACATCGCAGGGTACACATTTCCTCGCATCGAGGACCTGCCATGAAGCCGCCACGGCCCCTCCCCGTGTGGTCAGCTGAAAACGGCGGGCGGCCGTCGGCCCTCGTCTTCAACGCCGATCCGGTGTGGTTGTCAACTGCTAGCTACCACTTTTCAGCCGGGTTTACAGCGGGCCACCCTGACGCCCAGCTGGGGCCACGCTGCAGCCTGACCGCTCGTGGCCGCTTATCATTGACCCAGCTGGAATGCCATCCCCCACCACCGGACTACTCTCTCGCACCTACGCCTGAAGCCCACCACCGCGCTCGCGGCGCAGTCTTGATGAGCAGGCGTCATCGACCCGTCATTCTCGCCCTGCTAACCCTTACGGCATTGGCGCAAGCCGCCAGTAGCGGCCTGACATCCCCTGTCATCTCGACCCATCAGCCGAGTTGTGGCGCCAGGTCAACTGGTGGGCTATCCAGCGATGGCTGCTCAGGCGGTGTCGCCGAAGCCGCGCCAATTCCGCTTGGAACATCGACACCGGTGCCGACGCCGACCACGACACCGGCTCCGAAACCTCGATCCCAGGCTACAGGGCCGATGCAGGCTACAGGGCCGATGCTACCAGCACCGTCAAGCCCTACGCTGCTTACCTGGCGTTCCCCCGCGTTGCTCCAGCCCATCACGAAGACGCTCTGTAACTGCAACATCGTCAACGGGCAAATCATGGTGCAGCTCAACGTCGGACAGGATTACATCCTGAAGGACCCCGTCGTACTCACCCATCCGGTCATCATCGAAGGCGGTCGCAACATCGTCTGGATCGGCGGGCTGATCCGCTTCCCGGCGGGCGTGGCACCCAGCTATGGCATTCAGCTGGGCTGGAACGTTGGTGCCGGCGGCATCGTGCACCTGGAAGGGATCTGGCTGG
>DATNMH010000019.1:0-45378 GCA_035602395.1 Candidatus Acidiferrum sp. | reverse complement strand
ACCCCGGTGACGGCCTACGCGGCGCTGGCGGGTGACGGCCCGGCTTATCTGCTCGAGAGTGTCGAGCGTGGCGAACACCTCGGTCGCTATTCCTTCGTCGCGGCGGACCCGATGGCGATCGTCACGATCGCGGGCGGCGTTGCCACGGTGCAGGACGCCAACGGCCGGCGCGAACTCGAGGGCGAAGATCCGCTGCGGGCGCTGGAAGCCTACTTGCGGACGTTCGCCGCCGAACCGGCGGACGGTCTGCCCGAAGGCTTCTGCGGCGGTGCCGTCGGATACCTCGGCTACGAAGCCGCGCGCTACCTCGAGCGCCTGCCGGTGCCGCCGGCGGATCCGCTGGGCGTGGCTGACGGGGTCTTCATCATCACCGACACGCTCGCCTGTTTCGACCATGTGCGCCACCAGCTGAAACTCGTGACGCACGTTCGCACCCAGCGAGCCCCGATCGAGGCCCGGTACGCAGAGGCCGTCGCACGGATCGACGACCTCGCCCGCCGCTTGAATCGAACGGTTCGCCTTCGCGCGCTGGAGCCAGCCAACCGGCCCGCCGCGGTCAGCCCGCAGGGCAACGTGTCGCAGCCTGATTTCTTCAAGGCGGTCGAGGAGGCGAAGGCGCACATCCTGGCTGGAGACATCTACCAGGTGCAGCTCGCGCAGCGCTTCACGGTGCCGCTCGAGTCCGAACCGTTCGACGTCTACCGGCTGCTGCGGGCGCTGAATCCGTCGCCCTACATGTATTTCCTCAAGCTGCCGTCCCTCACGATCCTGGGAACGTCGCCCGAGATCCTCGTCACCGTGCAAGGGCGCCAGCTCCGGTATCGGCCAATTGCCGGCACCCGACGCCGGGGCCGGGACGATGCCGCGGACCGGCGAATGGAGGAGGAACTCCGCTCCAGCGAGAAGGAACGCGCCGAGCATGTCATGCTCGTCGACCTCGGCCGCAACGACCTTGGGCGAGTGTGCGAGATCGGCAGCGTGAAGGTCACCGAGCTGATGACGGTCGAGCGCTACTCCCACGTCATGCACCTGGTCTCCAACATCGTCGGGACGCTGCGACCGGATTGCACCCCGATGGATGCCCTGCGCGCCTGCTTTCCGGCGGGCACGGTGACCGGCGCGCCCAAGATTCGCGCCATGGAAATCATCGCCGAGCTCGAGCGTGAACGGCGGGGCGTCTACGCCGGCGCCATCGGGTATCTGAGTTTCACCGGTGATCTCGATACTTGCATCGCGATCCGAACCATGGTGGTCAAGGAGGGGCAAGCCACGGTGCAGGCAGCCGCCGGGATCGTCGCCGACTCCGTTGCCGCGGAAGAGTTGCTCGAGACGAAGAACAAGGCATCCGCGCTGCTCCAGGCGCTGGCCGGCGCCGGCCCACTGCCAACGGACGGTCAGGCGGGGGACTGACGTGCAGCGCAAGGACGCCGTCCTCGTCATCGATAACTACGATTCCTTCACCTACAACCTGGTGCAGTACCTCGGGGAGCTGGGCGAGGAGGTGGTCGTTCGCCGCAACGACGAGATCACGCTGGCGGAGATCGCGCCGCTGCATCCGGTGGCGGTCGTGCTCTCGCCCGGACCGGGGACGCCAGCCGAGGCCGGCATCTGCAAGGACCTGTTGGTCGAGCTCGGCCCCACGCTTCCCATGCTGGGCGTATGCCTCGGGCATCAATGCCTGGGCGAGGCCTTCGGCGGAACGGTTCGCCGCGCATCGCAGGTCATGCATGGCAAGGTCTCCCGCGTCACGCACATGGAGCAATCGGTCTTCCGCGGCATCCCGAGTCCTTTCGCGGCCACCCGCTACCACTCGCTCGTCGTCGATCGCGAGAATTTGCCAGCCGACCTCGAGGTCACCGCGTGGACCGATGACGGCACCGTCATGGGGCTACGGCACCGTCAGTATCCACTTGCGGGCGTTCAATTCCATCCCGAAGCGATCCTCACCGAACACGGCCATGCGCTACTCGCGAACTTCCTGCAGGATGCGAGAGGGTGGAGGCAGGGCACTACCTAAGCAAGAATTGCACGCAGGGTGATGCATCATGTGCAATCTCGTCAAAGAGCCTGTCAGTTTTTTGGACGAGTGTCCGAAGTTTTCGTGGTGGAGTTCCGTCACACTGGCATCGTGGACATCAGGAAGATTTGGCATGCTACCGGACATTTCCTGGCCGAGGCGTGGAACCGAGGGCTCGATGAGCCCGATGCCCGCCGCCAATTCGAGAGTCGTGCGCGGCGCATCTTCAACGCCATCATGACGGACCGTTGTGGGGAATGTCTCGGGCCCATCACGCTCTGTCGACAGGCACACTGATTGTGTCGGGATCGTTTCGTCGGGCAGGTCCGACGCCGTGTGACGGTGGCGTTTGATCAGCTGTGAGAACTATTGCTGGAGGCTTGAGATCGATGCCCTCGTCTGACCGGCCGCGCCTCGCCATCATCGCGCACGACGGCAAGAAGGCCGACCTGGTCGCCTTCGCGACCTTCAATCGCGACCGCCTTGCAGAATATGACCTGGTCGCGACCGGCGCGACCGGCGACCTGCTGCGGGACAAGGTCGGCCTGACGGTTGAAGGGGTCACCGCCGGTCCGCACGGCGGCGACGTCCAGATCGCCAGCCGCGTGGTCGAAGGTGAGGTCGATGCCGTCATCTTCCTCGTCGACCCGCTCGACAAGCACCCGCACGACCCGGACATCCAGACGTTGCTCCGCATCTGCAACGTGCGCAATGTTCCACTGGCGACCAACATCGCGACCGCCGACGTGCTGATCAGCTCGCCGCTGCTCGAGAGCCTGCGCGCCGCCAGCTAGCGAACCGCCGGGTCTGAGGTTGCTGAACGCCTACTCAAGGGCGCATCATGCGCCTGCCGGGACACACGGCAGAGGAGGAAACGCGATGGCCGATGCGAAGCAGATGGCGCGGCAATCGATCGACGCGTTCAACCAGGGCAAGGTCGACGATTGGATGAAGACGGTGGCCGACGATGCCGAGCTCGTCACACCGATGGCGGGCACGATCAAGGGTCGCGAGGCGATAAAAGGCTACTTCGAGGAGATGCGCGTCACCTTCCCTGACGCGCACATCGACATTCACAACATGGTCGCGGAAGGCAATACGGTCGTCGTCGAATACACCTTCACCGGTACCCACAAAGGTCCGATGCGGACACCCACGGGCGACGTCATCCCGCCCACGAACAAGACCCTGTCAGGACCTGCCTTGGATATCGGCGTCATGGACGACAAAGGGCAGCTGAAGTCTCTGCGGCAATACTTCGACACCGCTCGAGGCTTACAGCAGCTCGGCCTGATGCCGGCGCCCGCCGCGGCAGCGCGCACCTAGCAGCCCCCACCCTGCACTCCCCCGCAGCAGCGGGGGAGGGAACGGTTGACCAAGGGGAGGGAAGTGTCTTAGGGGACGGTCGGGCGCTGGCCCGCGGTTTCCTGTGCCTCACGGGCGGCACTCTCACTGGATTCGTGCGTCGCGTTTTCATTGGGCGTGAACTTGCCGGTTCCGCCACCAGGCCGCTGCCCGGAATTCTCCTGGGCTTCGACTGTGGCGCTCTCGCCGGCCTCATGGGTCGCGTTCTCGTTGGACTTGAAGGTTCCGGCGCTCGCGCTGGGGCTCGCCGATGCGGCGGCCAGCTGAGTGTTCGATCCGTTGTTGGCCGCGGCGGCCGCGAGCGGACCGGCCAGCGTCGCGCCGATCACGCCGCCCGCGATCAGCGATCCTGCAATCCCGGCAACGGTCACGATTCGTTGGGTTGGCGTCAAGATGCTTCTCACCTCCTTCTCATAAAGACTGGCGTGCGTGGACAATGCGTGTCTCCATCGCGTCCCCAGTCTGTGGCCGCCAACCTTTCAGAAGGGTTACAGGTTGGGTGCTGAAGCCGGCGGCAGCTCGAGATGTTGCGCGAAGTAGTGGATCGCGGGGCCGGCGGCGACGGCCAGCTCTTCGCAGACCCGTTGGGCCTCGGGCCCGATGCCATTCGGCCGTGAGCTGCCGATGATGAGGACGCCGACCATCTCGTCGGCAATCGTCAAGGGCTCTGCGTGAAAGCTGCGCGCGTCCTCCCGCGTTACCAGGGAGTTCACCTCGCCCGGCAGGTCGATACGAAGCAGATCGGCGTCGGCGTAGGGTTCGCGGGCGTCGATCGCCTCCTGCCACGTGCGAGGGAACCGCGAGATTGAAAGCGACGGTCGGGACGGCGGCCCGGTGCCGCGGACGCCGGCGATCACCACGAAATCCAGCGCGTAGCTTTTCCGTCGGTATAGGGCGAGGCTAGCCCGGTGTGCCCCGGTAATGGCCTTGACTCCGGCGACCAAAGTGACGGCCGCCCGCTCGGCGGACTCCGCACGGATCAGGCTGCGCACCGTCGCGTGGACCCTTGCCATGCGGCGGCCTTCCTCGATGTCGGAGTGATTGGTGGCGTCACGAAGGTAGATGTTCTCGATGGCCACACGATCCAGCGTGTACGGCAACTTCGAGGCGGCTTCGTCGATGATGTCGGCGATGGCGTTCAGGGCATAGCCGCGCTCACGAACCAGGTGACGCACGTACAACAGTCGCTCGAGGTCCGAGTCAGAATAGAGACGCGTGCCGCCCCTGGTGCGCGAGGGCGCCACCAGACCGTACTGATCTTCCCAGATCCGCAGGGTTGACGGGCTCAAGCCTGTCTTCTGACTGACGACGCCGATCTTGTACACGCCTGGCATTGCCTAGGTACCCCACCTCGGTTTGCAGCCGAATCTCCAACAAATCTATTTGTTCGGCCAGGTCTGCGCCTCAATAATGTCACGCAACAGGGGGATGGGGAAGTCTTCCCGTGGCGTGGTCGCCGTTGGCCGCTTGTCGATCGACCGTGATGCCACGGTCGGGGCCGGCCCTCCTCTCAGCGCCGATGGTCCCGCTCTAGCAGCGGCCGTCGGCGCCTGGTTGGTGGGTGTCGACGCCGCCATCTGCGCCGTGATCGGGCCGGATTTTCCTACTCGGCTAATCGTCGAGTTCACGCGAGCCGGGATCGACACCAGCCGCATCCAGCCAGTCGGGCCTCGCGAGGGATCGCCCGGGGCCGACCTGGAGCCGGTGCCCGAGCAGCTGGCGAGTCTGAGTCCGCGCTGGTCGGTCCATATCGGGGGGCTGTCGCCGGGACGCCAACGCGAAATCATCAAGGCCGTCAGCCGGCGCGTCGCGTGTATCACGCTCGACCTCGACCTGACCGGCGTCGATCAGCCCGATGTGGACGACCTGCTGGCACTGGCCGCCCAATGCGACGCGTTCCTGCCAGGCAGCACGGAAGTCGCGCAGCTGTGGCCCGGTGAAACGCCGCGCGCGGTGCTGCGACTGATGGCGCGTGCTGGCGTTCGGGCCGCCGTGATCAAGCTTGGCGCGGGCGGCTCGCTTGGGATGCGGCAGGGTGAAATCCTCTCGATGCCAGCCTTTCCCGTGGTGGCCAGGGGCGGCGGGATAGGCGGCGGCGATGTCTACGCGGGCGCGTTCGCAGCGGTGTACGCGGCCGACCAGGATCTCCGTCGCGCCATGGCCTGGGCAACGTCGGCGGCGTCCGTCGTAGTCGAGTCGGGCGTTCTTCTTGGCCAGGTCAGCGAGTTTGCGCGAAACCGTGTGGAAGCTCGTGCGCGCATCCTGGATGGGGCGATGAAAGCCCACGCCCGGTGAGTTAGCCGACCGCTCCCGCCGCCGCCGCGGCCACCCTGATGACCCGCCCGTTGATCCCGTGGGCACGGGCGGCCTTGGACATCGCCCGCGCGACCGGGTCGTGATTGCGATCCGCCAGCGCGATCACGCTCCCTCCCGCACCGCTGAGCGCCGCACCCAGCGCGCCAGCCTGCTCGGCCGCCGCGATCGCATCGTCGAGATAGGGATAGGCGCGGACGCGGCCCGGCTGATGCAATCGGTCGTCCATGGCGCTTCTGACCAGGGAGCGATCGCGCCGCGAACACGCGAGTACCCATTCGGCGACGCGGCCGAGGTTGAAGACAGCGTCCTCGCGCGCTGGACGGCGGGGCACGAGGCGGCGGGCCTCCTGCGTGGGGGAGACCTCGTTGGGAACGAAGAGCACAGCGCGCCAGCGAGGTGGCCAATCGAGGCGATGCACGCGGACCCCACCGTTTTCCGTCACGGCGATACAGAAGCCACCGTAGAGCGCGGCCGCCAGGTTGTCGCCGTGTCCTTCGAGCGGAAACGCGAGCTCGAGGATCCGTTGCGGGGAGATTCGATGGCTACGTAATTTCGCGCCGAGCGTGATGCCGGCCACGATCGCAGCGGCGCTGCTGCCCAGGCCGCGGCCGATCGGGATGTGATTGCGGACCCGAAGCTCGATGCCCTCGAGCGGACGAGTCCACCCGGCAAATGGCTCCTGAGTGGAACGGACGAGCAGGTTCTTGCGGGTGAGTGGGACCTCGTCCGCGCCTTCACCATCCCATGTGATGCTCGTCTTGGCCGATTCGCGTGCCTCGACCTCGAGGTGCAAGTCGAGCGCCAGCGCGAGGACGTCGAAGCCCGGACCGAGGTTGGCCGATGAGGCCGGCACCCGGACTGAGGCGGTGCGGGGCACTAGAGCTTGAAGGCCTCGTGCAGGCCCGCGACAGCGTCTTTGATGCGATCGGCCTGGATGATGCAGGTGATACGGACTTCCGAGGTCGAGATCATCTCGATATTGATGCCAAGCCCCGACAGCGTCTTGAACATGTTGGCCGCCACCCCGGGCTGGCCGCGGATGCCGCTGCCGATGACCGAGACCTTGGCCAGGCCGTCCTGCGCCAGCACGGTTCGGGCGCCGATCTCATGGGCGACGCCGTCCAGGATGCGCTTCGCCTGCCGGCCATCAGCCGATGACACCGTAAACGACATGTCGGTCACGCCCTCGTGGCTGGCGGTTTGCACGATAACGTCGGCCGCGATGTCCGCCTCGGCGAGGGGCAAGAAGATGGAGGCCGCGATACCAGGACGGTCCGGCACGCCGACCACGGAGAGCCGGGCCACCTGCTCTTCATGGGCGATGCCGCGCACCCGATTCCGGTCCTCCATGATCGCCTCCTCTGAAGTGATGATGGTACCGGGCCCGCTGTGAAGGCTCGACCGGACATGGAGCTCGAGGCCATAAGCCTCGGCGATCTCGACCGCCCGTGGATGCATGACCCGGGCGCCGGCGCTTGCCAGCTCGAGCATCTCCGGATAGGCAATGCGGGTTAGCAAGCGGGCGGATGGCACGAACCGCGGGTCGACGGTGTAGACGCCGTCGACGTCGGTGAAGATCTCGCAGGCCTGGGCTTTCAGCGAGGCGGCGAGCGCGACGGCGGTGGTGTCCGAGCCGCCACGGCCGAGCGTGGTCACCTCCATCTCGAGCCCCATTCCCTGGAAGCCGGCGACCACGACCACCCGTCCGGCTGCAAGCTCGCGCTGAATGCGGGCGGGGGTCAGCCCGACGATGCGAGCTTTGGCGTGGCGCTGGTCGGTTTGGATGCCGGCTTGGAAGCCGAGCAGCGAAACCGCCGGAATCCCGAGCTCAGTCAGCGCCATCGACATCAACGGCGCCGAGACGCCCTCGCCGGTTGACAGCAGCTGGTCGAGCTCTCGCGCGGCTGGCTCCTTGGCGACGCGGGATGCGAGGCCGAGCAGGCGGTCCGTCGAATCGCCCATGGCGCTGACCACGACGACGACGTCATAGCCCGCTCTCTGGGCGGCGGCGACGCGCTTGGCAGCTTTCTTGATGCGGGCAGGGGTACCTAGTGAGGTGCCGCCGAACTTCTGGACCAGGACCGGTCGCGTCACGGTCTCAGGCAGGGCGGCCAATGTAT
Source organism: Candidatus Acidiferrum sp. (assembly GCA_035602395.1). GTDB lineage: Bacteria > Chloroflexota > Dormibacteria > CF-121 > CF-121 > CF-13. The sequence goes on along the minus strand of DATNMH010000019.1, from coordinate 37,560 downwards.
CCTTCGCGCGACAGCCATTCCGCCAGCAGTACCGCTCCCTTGCCGGCGCCCAGCTTGGTGTTGTGCGAAAGGACGACGTACTTGATCCCTTTGAGGACTGGTTCGTCGCGCATCCGTCCGACGGTGACGGTCATCCCGCCACCGGCGTCTCGGTCTCGCCGCGGCTGTGGCCGGAAAGGGTCAGGGTCGACGCGCAGCAACCGGTCGGGGGCCGACGGCAGGCCTTTCAACCCATCGACGCCGAAGGCGTTCATCGCCGCGGTCGCCGCAGCGGCATCCGCAGGGCGTTCGGTGCCGACGTAGACCGTCTCTAGGTGGCCATCCCTGACATTGACCCGGGTGCAGGTGCAGGAGACGGCAAAGGGCGCCGGCTCGCCCCCGTGGCCGAGGATCTTCCGGGTCTCGCGCTCGACCTTTTCTTCCTCGCCGGGGATGAAGGGGATGACGTTGTCGATCACGTCCAGGGCCAGCACGCCCCCCTGCCGGCCGGCGCCCGAGACGGCCTGCAATGAGGTCACGGTCACGGCGCGCACACCGAAAGCATCGTGCAGCGGCCTCAACGACACAGCCAGGCCGGTCGTCGTGCAGTTCGGGATCGGTGCGATAAAGCCCCGCCAGCCGCGCTTGCGCCGCTGGTCGTGGAGCGCTTCCGCATGCGCGTCGTTGATCCCGGGGATCAGGATCGGAACGTCCGGCTCATAGCGAAAGGCCGAGGCCGTGCTGATGACGGGAACCCGCTCGGCGAAACGCGGCTCCCATTCCAGCGCAACCTCTTTGGAGACGGCGCTGAAAACCACGTCGAGCGGCTGCGCGAGCAATTGGGCATCGCTGAGGCAGCTGAGCGCGAGGAGCGAGGGACCGGGGCGGCCTTCGGCGAACCAGCGGCTGGCACCCGCCGCGTCGCGCAGGGCGTCGCCAAACGATTTGCCCGCCGATTTCTCGGAGGCGCCAACCGCGGCGACCGTAAACCATGGGTGCCCCTCGAGCGCGGCCAGCACCTGTTGCCCGGCGATTCCCGTCGCGCCCAGCACGCCGGCCCGAAGGGGCGAGGTCATGCGACGACGGCCGGCACGTTCTCGACCTCGGCCAGCGCGCGCACAAAGTCCGACGAGCGGGCCCTGGCCAGCTGTAGCCGGTGGCCGTCGCGCACGTCGAAGAGCTCGGTCGTCTTCAGTCCATTGCCGGTGATGCAGATCACGACGGTTTCCTCGCGCCGGATGCGGCCCTGCGCGACTAGTTCCTGGAGTCCGGCCACCACCACGCCGCCCGCGGGCTCGCTGAGGATGCCCTCGGTTTCGGCGAGCAGCGCCATGCCTTCCTGGATCGCCTCCTCGCGGCAGGCGGTCGCCCACCCACCCGATGCGCGCACCGCCCGCGCCGCGTATCGGCCGTCGGCGGGATTGCCGATCGCCAGCGACTTCGCGATGCTATTCGGCCGGACCGGGGTGATAGTGTCGGCGCCCTGCTGGATGGCCGTGCTCACCGGCGCGCATCCCTCCGCCTGCGTCGCGTGAATCCGGGTCGGCGCCGCTGTAAGAAGACCGGCGCCGACCAGCTCCTGGAACGCCTTCGCCGTCTTCGCCAGCAGCGACCCGGCGGCCACCGGCACCACGATATGGTCGGGTGCCCGCCAACCGAGCTGCTCCACCACCTCGAACGCCAACGTCTTGCTCCCCTCCGAGTAGAAGGGTCGGAGGTTGACGTTGACGATCGCCCAGCGGTACAGGTCGGCGAGTTCGGCACAAAGGCGGTTGACGTCGTCGTAGGTGCCGCCGACCTCGACCACGGTAGCGCCGTAGGCGCTGGCCGCGCCGACCTTGCCGGGCTCGAGGCCGGCCGGGATGAAGACCATGGCGCGCATGCCGGCGCGCGCGGCGTAGGCGGCGACTGAACCGGCGAGGTTACCGGTGGAGGAGCAGGAGAGCGTGTCGAAGCCGTAAGAGAGCGCGAAATTGGTGGCGACCGCCACGTTGCGGTCCTTGAACGACCCAGTCGGGTTCACCGTGTCGTTCTTCAGGTACAGGTGATCGAGCCCGAGCTCCTTCCCGAGGTTGCGCGCCCTGACCAACGACGTGAAGCCGGTTCCCAGGTCGATTGGCTCGCCGGCTGGAGCGGGTAGGAGCTCGCGGTAACGCCAGATCGTGTTCGGGCCCCTGGCGATCGAGTCGCGGCTGATCCGCTCCCTCACTTCCTCGAAGTCGTAGGCGACCTCGAGCGGGCCGAAACAGTGCTCGCAGACGTAGGCGGGCTCGAAGTCCCGCAACCGTCCGCACTCCCGGCATCGCAACTGCTTCACCGACTTCCTCCTCGACGCTTGAAATAAAAAAAGCCCCTGCGGAGAGGGGCCGTCTTGTCCGTGACTGCATCATCTTTCAGACTTTCGTCTGACGGACTTTCCACCTTGCCGGGTAACCCGGTAGGTTGGCAGGCTTCACAGGGCCGGCCCCTCAGCACACTCTTGATAACGGTCGCTATTCAGTTGTCGGAAAAGACTACCAGTCCCTCACCGTCCTCGTCAATTCGATTACGTAATTCGGGGCATCCCGCCATAGACCGGGGTGCACCACTGGCGATAGCGGGCATCGTTGCCGCGCACGGCACGGAAGTAGGCCTCCTGCAGGCGCAGCGTGGTGGTCCCGGGCCGACCGGAGCCGACCGCGCGCCCGTCGACCTCGACGATCGGCGCCAGCTGCACGCCGGTGCCGCATAGGAAGGCTTCGTCGGCCTGGTAGACCTCGGTCCGGTCGATGCTGCGCTCGACGACATCGAGCTCGACATCGGCCGCCAGCTGCATCACCGCGGCGCGCGTGATGCCGACCAGGATGTCATCGGTGACCGGCGGCGTGACGAGGGTCCGCCCCTGGATCATGAAGAAGTTGGCGGCGCTGCCCTCGGCGATGTGACCGTCCTCGGTGAGCATCAGGCAATCGTCGTAACCGGCGGCGTTCGCGTCTTCGGTGGCGAGCGCGGTGTTGATGTAGGCGCCGGTGATCTTCGCCCGCGCCGGGATGCTGTTGTCGCTGGTCCGCCGCCAGGACGAGATCGTGACGCGCAGCCCATCGATGCGCGAGTAGGCGCCCATCGGCATGGCGAAGATCGCGACCGCGTCCTCGGCCGAATGCAGGTCGACCTTGATGATGGCCGACGCCTTGTACGCGATCGGCCGAACGTAGACGTCGGTGTGATAGCCGTCGCGGCGGACGACCTCGCGCGTCAGCTCGCAGAGCTGATCGACCGTCTCATCGAGCTTGATCTTGAGGAGCGCCGTCGACTTGAGAAAGCGCTGGTAATGCTCGGCCAGCTTGAGCAAGTAGATCTCGTTGTGCTCGGCGTTCCAGTAGCCACGGATTCCTTCGAAGCAGGCCGTCCCATAGTTCAGCGCATGCGTCCCGATGCTCACGTTGGCCTGCGCGAAGGGAACGATGTTTCCCTGGAAGTAGGCGAAGCCGTCGTAGACGACCGTGGTCGGCGGTGGCGCGGCCTCCGGCTGCGGCAGCGCTTCGATCGCCATCAGACGACCACTCCGACCGGGGGAGGGACAGCGGATTGCACGGAACGCACGATATCCTCCAGGTCTCGATCGAGGATGTCTTTCTTGCGGTCGGCCAGCTGAAGGAACTGTTCCCAGGCGCGGCTGAAGGCGGCGTCCGGCAGGTGGTAGCCGAGCTCGGCCAGCCGGAACTGGAAGGCGTGGCGTCCCGAGCGAGGCGAAAGCACGATGCGGCTCTCGCCCATCCCCACGTCTTCGGGCCGCATGATCTCGTAGGTGAGTTTGTCCTTGAGAACGCCGTCCTGGTGGATCCCGGAGGCATGTGCGAAGGCGTTGGCGCCGACCACCGCCTTGTTGGGCTGCACCGGGACGCCGGTGTGCTTCGAGACCAGGGCGCTGACGTCGGCGAGCCTGGTGGTGTCGACGCCGGTGCGAAGCTTAAGCGACCGCTCGCGCGTCCGCAGGATCATGACCACTTCTTCGAGCGAAGCATTGCCGGCGCGCTCGCCGATGCCATTGATGGTGCACTCGACGCGGCGCGCCCCGTTAAGGATGGCGGCCACGCTGTTGGCCGTCGACAACCCCAGGTCGTTGTGGCAGTGCACGCTGATGAGCGCCTCGTCGATGTTGCGGACGTTGGCGCGGATGGCGGCGATCAAGGCGCCGAACTCATTGGGCAGGGTGTAGCCGGTGGTATCGGGGATGTTGACCACGGTCGCGCCCGCGTCGATGACCGCCTCGAGGGTCTCGAAGAGGTACTCAGGATCCGCGCGGCCGGCATCTTCGGGGGAGTACTCGACGTCGTTGCAGAGGGTGCGGGCATAGGCGACGGCCTCGGTGCCACGTCGGAGCACCTCGCGCCGGCTGGAGCGCAGCTTGCGCTCGATGTGGATGTCCGACACCGAGAGCACCATGTGGATCTGCGACCGCGGCGCCTCCCGAACCGCCTGCCAGACGGCGTCGATGTCAGGCCGGGCCGCGCGCGCCAGCGCGGTGATCATCGGCCCCTCGACCTGGCGAGCGATTCGCTGCACCGCCTCGAAGTCGCCGGGGGACGACAGCGGGAAGCCCGCCTCGATGACGTCGACGCCGAGGCGGGCCAGCTGGCGGGCGATCGCCAGCTTCTGGTCCGGGTTCAGCGAGGCGCCCGGCGACTGCTCGCCGTCGCGCAGGGTGGTGTCGAAGATGAAGACCCGGTCGTCTACTCGATCCGGCATGGCGCCCATCAGTTGCGCGCCTTGCCGTCGGGTTTGAGCCACGGCATCATGGCGCGCAGCTCGGCACCGACCTTCTCGATCAGCGACTCTTTCGCCTGCCGGCGATAGGCGTTGAAGGCCGGCCGGCCGGCCTGGTTTTCGAGGATCCAGGTCCGGGCGAAGGTCCCATCCTGGATCTCGCGAAGGATCTGCCGCATTTCCTCGCGAACCGCAGGGCTGATCACACGCGGCCCGCTCACGTAGTCGCCGAACTCGGCCGTGTCGCTGATGCTGTAGCGCATGTAGCTCATACCGCCCTGGTACATCAGGTCCACGATCAGCTTCATCTCGTGCAGGCACTCGAAGTAGGCCAACTCCGGCTGGTAGCCCGCCTCGACGAGGGTCTCGAACCCGGTTTGCACCAGCGAGGTGAGCCCGCCGCACAGGACCGCCTGCTCACCGAAGAGATCGGTCTCGGTTTCTTCCTTGAAGGTGGTCTCGAGCACTCCGGCCATGGTCGACCCGATGCCGCGCGCGTAGGCGAGGGTGCGGGCGCGGGCCTGTCCGGTCGTGTCCTGGTGCACCGCGAAAAGGGCTGGGACGCCGACCCGTTCTTTGAAGAGTCGGCGCACGATGTGGCCCGGCCCCTTGGGGGCAACCATCGCGACATCCACTTCGGGGGGCGGAACGATCTGGCTGAAATGAATGTTGAACCCGTGCGCGAACATCAGGGCGGCGCCCGGCTTCAGGTTCGGCCTGACCGCCTCGTCGTAGAGCCGCTTCTGGGTCTGGTCCGGCACCAGCATCATCACCAGGTTGCCGGCTTCGACCGCCTTCTCGACCGTCTCCACCCGCAGGTCTTCCTGCTCGGCCGCCTCCCATGACTTGCTACCTTTGTAGAGGCCGACCACGACGTCGACGCCGCTGTCCTGCAAGTTGAGCGCATGGGCGTGGCCCTGGCTGCCGTAGCCGATCACGGCGACCCGCTGTCCGGCGAGCGCCGACATGTCGGCATCGCCGTCGTAATAGACCTTGGCCATCAGCCCACCACCTGGAGCTCGCGGTTAGCCCCCATCAGAGGTAGGTCTGGGTGGTGAGATTGTTCAACCGAGGGTTGAGGCCGATGACCTGGTCGGCGTCGACTGGAACGTCAATCAGGATCGACTGGCCCTTCGTTTCGTAGCAGGCGTCCATGATTTCCTTGAGGTTGCTGAGATCGGCTTTCACGCGGAAGCCGTCCCAGCCATGCGCCCTGGCCGCGCCCACGAAGTCGATCGACGGCAGGGTCGAATGGTAGCGGCGCTTCTCGACGTCGGGAATGACGACCTCGAGGCCCTTGTCGACGATGCCGTAGACGCCGTTGTTGATGATGAACACCCGCAGGTCGAGGTTGGCGGCATCGGCGAGCGTGCCGCCGAACAGCCGCCAGCAACCGTCACCGGTGAAGACGAACGTATGCAGGCTCGGATCCGCCATCTTGGCACCGACCCCGAGCCCAAAGCCGCCACCCATGGCCGACCCATCGTGAGCGGTATGGAATGGAATGTAAGGATGCGGTCGCTGGGTCACGTACTGCCGGTCCTTGTAGGCGATGCAAACATCGTCGAAGCCGATGCTGTTGGGGCGCCAGGACTTGTGCAGCTGCTCGTAGAAGGCAATGAAATCCACCGAGCCGTCGCGGACATCGCGGGTGATGTGCCGGTTGTTGAGACGCTCGGGGACATCGACAGCCGGCCGGCGGCCCACGCCATGCTGGGTCAGCCGCGGGATGATCTGCCCCAGCGTGAGGTCGAGATCCCCGCGAACCACCGTGTAGTTGCCGCGCACGCGATGACGGAACTCGTCGGCGATGTGGCCATAGGGCTCCGTCCATCCGGTGAAGTGCCACACATCACCGGCCGGGATGGCGCCCAGATTCAGCGAGTACTCGCCCGAGTCGAAACCGAGGGTGATGACGCAATCCTCGGGGCCAAGGCTCCGCCAGAGCTTCATCGCCTCGTCGTTGCCGCCAAACGAGATGTACCCGAAGCCGAACTCGTTCGAGGGAGACACGGCGTTCGCCCCGTTCACCGACCACACAGTCGGCGCCTGCAGCAGCTCCGAGAGCTGCGTCGTGATCGCCTGCATGCCGGGCCAGCGCGCGGCCTCGCTGCTCACATAGATGACGACTCGGCGCCCGTCCGCGATGCGGGGAAACTCGTCGACGAAGCGATCGACATCCTGCTGGCGGACGCCGCGGGGTCGGCTGCGGGAGGGAACGTCAATTGTGGCGGACTTGGAAAGAATGTCAGGATAAAAGCAAATCGCAACTGGTTTGGACTCGAGCAGTACGGATTGCGCGCGCTCGAGCTGCTCCTCCATGGCGTCGATGTCGTCGATGACGACGCAGCCGTCGCCGAGCTCGGCCTGCAGCTGCGGCACGATGTTCATGCCATGGATCGACACATCCTGCAGGGGACTCTGGCCGATCGACATCGTCGAGTTCAGCGCGACGAGGAAGACCGACGGAATGTTGTGCAATTTGGCGTCCGTCAAGCCGCTGCCGCCGAGCTTGGTCGCTGCACCCGTCGTCGTAATGCAACCGCCGACCCTGCCGGAGGCCATGTGGTAGCCCAGCGGAACGAAGCCGGCGACGTATTCGGCCATGGTCAGCATCCGCGGCACTCCATCTCGCGCCTCGGATGGGTCAGAGAACGGTTGGAGGTGCTTGGTCACGTGGATCAACCCGCCACCGTTGACGCCGGCGTAGCCGGTGATGCCCCACCGTCGTAAGGTTTCGATCAGCCAGTAGTTCCCGCTGGTGTGCTCCAGCGGGGCCGCCGTAAACGGGGTCAACTCCTCCTCGACGCGGTCAATCATTTTGATCCCCATGCCCAGTCATCCGCTGAACATCCGGTTGATGTCATCGGTGACGTCATGCCCGAACCCGGTCGTCCCGGATGCGCGCTTGGCGACCGCGGCGGTCAACGCTTCCGTGCAGATCCCGGCGACGTCGATCTGGTACCGCCGCTCCTGGATCTCGTGGTGCAGCGGGTCTGGAATCTCGATCGTGTAACTGGCCATCGGTACCCTCCTTGCAGCTGGCTTGGTATACGACACGCTCTGCTGCAAGGACGAGAGGCATGCCTCCCGCGGTACCACCCTGCTTGCGGCCCCCGGCCGCCGCTCTTGTCGAGTCAACCCACTCTGGGGGTGAGTAATCCCATCAACGTCGGTTGACTCGACGAGTACGCTAGCAGCCCGAGGCATACTCGTCTATTGTGCAAACCATCTAAAAGTCTTTGTTCCTTTTGGTCCTTCACGCCAGCCCCGAGTTAAGGCATACTATGCCTCCCATGGCGCTGACAGTCCGGGAAGCGATGGCGCTAGGGGGTTTGAGGAGGGGCGAGGTGCTGGCGGGGGCCAGCGGCCTCGATCGCACCATCACCTGGGTGAAGGTCCTCGAATCCCCCGAAACGATCAGCTGGCTGGCGGAGGGCGAGCTGTTGCTGACGGTCGCGTTCGCCATCAAAGACGACCGGGCCGCCCAGCGCGACCTGATGCGCAACCTGGCCCGGGTCGGCTCCGCCGGACTCGTGATCAAGCCGGAGCGCTACCTGCCCCAGATCCCCGACGACATGCTCGGCCAGGCGGACGAGTTCAATATTCCCCTGATCCGGATCCCGCCGGACGTCTCCTACCTGGAGATCATGAACCCGATCCTGGAGCGGATCATCAACGCCCAGAACACCCAGCTCCGTCGCTCGATCGAGATCCACACCCACTTCACCCACCTGGCGCTCGACGGCCAGGGCCTGGACGCGATCGTCAAGACGTTGGGCGAGCTGGTCGAGAGTTCGATCGCCCTCGAGGACGTGAACTTCCACCTGCTGGCCAGCCACGTGGTTCCGGGCGTCACCGACAAGCACCGGCAGCAGACGCTGGCCCACCACGGCACGCCGCTCAAGGTGCGCCAGGCGGCCGCCATCAAGAACATGCTGCAAGAGGTGGTCCGCGGCCGGGCGCCGCGCAAGGTCCCGCCCTTCCCGGATCTCGGCTTGACGGCGCCCCGGATCATCACGCCGGTCCTCGCCGGTCGCGAGAACCTCGGTTACCTCTCGATCATCGATCTTCCGCAGCATCTCGAAGAGCTGGCGATGATGGCCGTGGAACACGCCGCGACCGTGATCGCGCTCGAGATGATCAAGCAGCGCGAGGTCGCCGAGGCCGAGGACCGAGTGCGCGGCGAGCTGGTCGATGACCTGCTCAACGGGACCTTCGGCGACCAGGCCAACGTGCAGCGCCGGGCCCGACACCTTCGCTACGACCTTTCGGTGCCGCACCGGTTGCTGGTAGTGGACGTCGACCATTTTCGACAGTTCATCAAGGAACGACGCTACGAGGAAGGTCGGGTCATCGCGGTCAAGCATCAGCTCTTCCAGGTGGTGACCGGCGCCGTCCGGCGGCTGCACCCGCGACACCTGGTCAGCGCCCACAGCGACAGCGTGATCGTGCTGGTGCCGCAACCGGCTGACACCAAGGACCCGGATGGCGAGGGGCTCGCGGCGCGGATCCGCGAAGCGGTCGCCGAATCGGAGCTCGGCATCACCGTGTCGGTGTCGATCGGCCGGCTGTGTGTGAAGCCGGATGATTTCAAGCCGGCCTTCGTCGAAGCGCAGCGGGCGCTCGACCTGATGGTGCGCTTCGGCAAGCGCGAGCAGGTCATCAACTACGAGCGTCTCGGTGTCTACCGCTTGCTGGCCCAGGTCGAAGATCGGGCCGGGCTCGACGCCTTCGCCGGCCGCATGCTGGCGCCATTGATCGACTACGACCGCGCGCGCGGCACGCCGCTGCTGAAAACGCTCGAGGTCTACCTGCAGCGGCATGGCAATCTGCGGCAGTCATCGCGCGACCTGCACATCCACCTCAACACACTGCACTACCGGTTGAAGCGGATCGGCGAGGTCACCGGTCTCGACCTCAAGGATGCCGACGCCAGGCTCGACCTGCTGCTAGCTTTGCGCGTCCGCGCGCTGGCGGAGAGCAAGTAAGGAACACGGCAGATGGGGCGGACCATGGCAGTGAAAATCTGGGAGGACCATGTGGTCGCCGCCCGTGATGGCGAGCCTGATCTTCTCTACGTCGATCTCCACCTCGTTCACGAGGTGACCTCGCCGCAGGCCTTCGAGAGCCTACGGCTTAACAACCGGCGGGTCCGGCGGCCCGACCTGACGGTGGCCACCATGGACCACGACGTCCCCACGCGCGGTGGGCGCGCCGCGGCCGACGAGATCGCGGAGCGGCAGATGTCGGCGCTGGAGGAGAACTGCCGGCGGGAGGGCATCGCGCTCTTCGGCATGGGCAGCTCGCGCCAGGGCATCGTTCACGTCATCGGCCCCGAGCTGGGGCTCACCCAACCGGGGCTGCTGATCGTCTGCGGCGACTCGCACACGTCGACCCACGGCGCCTTCGGCGCGCTCGCGTTCGGCATTGGGACCTCGGAGGTCGAGCACGTGCTCGCGACCCAGTGCCTGCGACAGCGTCGGCCGAAGGTGATGGCGGTGACCGTCGAAGGGGAGTTGCCCCTCGGCGTGACCGCCAAAGATGTGGCGCTCGGCATCATCGGCCGCATCGGCGTCGAAGGCGGACGCGGGCATGTGATCGAATACCGCGGGTCCACGATTCGTGCGTTGTCGATGGAGGGTCGAATGACGGTCTGCAACATGACGATCGAGGGCGGCGCCCGCGCCGGTATGATCGCGCCCGACGAGACGACCTTTACCTATTTGAAGGGCCGCGAGCACGCGCCCCGCGGCGAGCACTGGGAGCAGGCCCTCTCGCGCTGGAGCGCGCTGCCGACGGATGCCGACGCTCAATTCGATGCTGAAGTCTCGATCGATGCGACACAGCTCGAACCGTACGTCACCTGGGGAACCAATCCGGGTCAGTCGGTGCCGGTGACCAGCCGGGTGCCCGCGCCTCGGACCGAGACCGACGTGCGCGCCCTGCGATACATGGCGCTCGAGCCCGGCACCGCGATCGAATCGATTCCGATCGACAGGGTGTTCATCGGCTCCTGCACCAATGCCCGCTTGGAGGATCTCCGCATCGCCGCTTCTGTCGTCCGCGGCCACACCGTGCACCCCAAGGTTCGGGCGATGGTGGTGCCGGGCTCCGCGAGCGTCAAGCGTCTGGCCGAGTCCGAAGGGCTGGACGCGGTCTTTCGCGAAGCCGGCTTCGAGTGGCGCGACGCCGGCTGCTCGATGTGCCTGGGAATGAACCCTGACATCCTCGGTCCGGGCGAGCGCTGCGCCTCGACCAGCAACCGAAATTTCGAGGGACGGCAGGGGAGTGGAGGGCGGACCCACCTGGTCAGCCCGCCGATGGCAGCGGCGGCGGCGATCGCCGGGCACCTGGTCGATGTCAGGGAGTTCAACTGATGGACCCCTTCACCCGCGTCACCGGGGTCCTGGCTCCGCTCGATCGAGCCGACATCGACACCGACCAGATCATCCCCAAGCAATTCCTCAAACGCATCGAGCGGTCGGGTTATGGACCGTTCCTTTTTTACGACTGGCGGCGCCAGGGCGACTTCATCCTCGACCGGCCTGAGTATCGCGGCGCCCAGGTCCTCGTCACCGGCGCCAACTTCGGCTGTGGATCGTCGCGTGAGCACGCGCCCTGGTCGTTGCTCGACGCCGGGTTCCGCGCGGTGATCGCGCCCTCCTTTGCCGACATCTTCAAGAGCAACAGCTTCCGCTGCGGCCTCCTGCCGGTCGAGCTCCCCGAGCCGGCGGTCCGTCAGCTGATCGAGCTGGCCTTGCAGGAGCCGGGCATGGAAATCACCGTCGACCTGGAGCGGCAGCGGGTCGCCGCCGGTGGTCTCGAAGCCAGCTTCGCCCTCGACCCGTTTTACCGAGAGTGCCTGCTCAACGGCTGGGATGAGGTGGCGCTCACGCTGCGCGACGAAGCTGATATCGCTCGCTTCGAGTCCGGCCGGCCAAGCTGGTTACCCGTAGCCGGCTGACCGTGTCGCGATGAACGAAGGGCGGCCCGGGCCGCCCTCCGTTCCACATCGGGCGAACTACTGGCGGGCGAAGTAGACGTTCGGGTCGTGCCGGCCCTGCGGCCAGAGGAAGTTACTCACCGAATCGCGGTTGTCGCCCCACGCGAGGTACTGGTGGGTGCCATCGCTGACGTTTGCAATGTAGTCACCCATGTAGGTGTAGGCGATGATCGGGTCGAACTGCGGCAGGGTATAGACCCCTGGAAACGATTGGCTGTTGACGCGGCTGGTCGTCCACTTGTTGCCATTCTTCGAGTTGGCGACCAGGACGTCGAGCTGGCTGGTGCCGTCTCCGGCAGGGCTGATCTCGTAATAGAGGAGATGTAACCCGCTGGCGTCTGCGCTCAGCGCGGGCTGCGCTTCATCGTTGTCGCCCGAGGTGACCTGCGAGGTCGACCATGTGGCGCCCCCGTCACTCGAGGTGGCGAGGACGACATGGCTGTGCCCGGATGCGCCATCGTTCCAGGTGGCGTAGAGATTGCCACTGCGCTCGGCCAGCGTCGGAAACTCCGCGTTCCGCATGAACTGCGCCGGCCCTAGCTCGAAGGCGCCGAATGGCACGCCGGTCGACGGCGACACGCTGGCGATCTTTACCTTCTGCGGGAAGGTCTGGCCGCCATCGTGCGAGACGAAGATCCACTCCTCTTCGGTGAACGGAGCGCCGGTGCATGTCGGGTCGTCCACCCCAACCTTCAGGGCGGCGTCATACACCGTTCCGTCCGAGGCGACGAATGTCTGCACGCTGGTTCTATGCAGATTCGCTATCGGATCGCCTGATGCCGAGGCGCTGGCCGAGACAGCAGAAGCGCTGGCAAGGCGGCGGAACTCGGGGAGACGAAATTCGCCGGGCGTGGGTTTCCCACGCCATTGGACTGGTCATCAGCGACGACTCGCTCGTGGCCCGAGTGGACCAGTTAGAAGATCGACGGGTAGTGACGATGCGCGACGGTCGACAGGTGATTCTCTGGAGGGCTGAAGCCGTCAACGCCAACAGCGCTTCGTTTCTCTCGCTGCCGAGAGGTCGCCCGCTCTATGAACCCGAAGTAATGCTGATGCTGCTCCGCGCATGGTACCTCGTCGCCGAATCGTTTCCGACGCCGGGCGATTACCCGACCGAGATTCTCAGTGAGCCCGCCGTGGTGGAGGACATCCGAATGGAGGATGCGATCCCGGGTGATCACCCGCTGACCTTCGAGGAGCGACTGGTCAACCTGTGGCCGAAGACGCCCCAGGGCGGCTTGTCGCCTCCAGCCGAGCGGATGCTGGCGCAGTCGGAAGGGTCCGCCGGGTTGACGATTGGCGATCTGCCCATCCCGGGAGACACGCTCTCGCTGGAGGACGTGCGCAAATGCGGCGATCATGGGCCCGATTGCTCGACCGGTGCGCTTCAGTGGCGAGTATGCCGGTGGCATGCCGGTGCCGGAGTAAGGAGGACGAATGGCAAAGCAAACGTTCGCAGAATTGGCGGCGCTGATCGAGGCCGCGCTGCCGGAAAACGAACATGAGCGCCGCGTGACGCTAGAGAACGGTGCGGTGCTCCAGGTCGTGCGCCTGAAGTTGCCGGACAGGTAAGGAGTCAGACATGGAATACGCAATCGGAACCCGAGGCTCATCGACGGTTATTCCTGAAGAATGGGCACGGCTGATCACCAAGGCCCGCGAGTTTCCCGAGCCGGCGCGCATGTGGTTCCTGCGCACGGTCTCGGCCTTCAACTACTCGGCGGCGCAACAGATGGCGAGCGCCCTCGACCCCGCGCTGGCCACGCCCAGGGTGGCGGTCGGCTCTACCGATGGCTGTCGGGCGATGCTGGTCCGCTGGCTCGGAAGCCCGGAGCTGTCGAGCGAAGAGAAGGTCGCCGTCGCCGCCGCATGGCGGCTGATGGATCGCTCGGGCATCAGTGAGGCGGAGGACAACCCCGCCCTGCCCATCGGCGTGCGCATGCTGCTCCGAGGGAGTCGCTGATGCAGACTGGCACGGTAAAGCAACTGGTGGCGGAGCGTGGGTTCGGTCTTCTGAGAGCCGACGACGGCAGAAGAAGCCGAGCAGGGTCACCAGTTTTGTGTAGAAAAAGTAAAGACCGGGTGGCGACCCGGCCTCGACTCACACGACGACTAGGCTTTTACCAGGCGCCCCACACACCGGTGTCGCTACCATAGTCGTTCACTTGATAACGCATATAACCGTTCCAGCGATAGCAGCCCCAATTGCCATTCCAGGTGATGCAGGCTCCGTACGAGAAGTTCTGACCGGCCTGGATGGTCTGCCTCCCATTACCCCAATATGGGTTGTCGTAGAACGTGCCGCACCAACTTGTGTTAATCCAGTAGCCGAACGTCGGTTCAGATGGGCAATCCACCCCCCAATTGCGCCAGACCGTGCTGCCGTCGTAGCAGAGCCCCACGTTGGCATGGACCGTCCCCATCGACCACCAGCGGCCATACAAGGTCATCGAGTGCCAGTAGCCTTGGCAGCTCGGACCAAACGCATCCGCACTCATCGAATCAACCGGGTGCAGCCCCGTCGTGATCTTGACGGTGCATTGGGTGTCGGATACCGTGGCGAAGTTCGCCTTTTGGTTAGCGGACAGGTTGGGATCCTGTGCCGCCACTGCCAGCAAGAACGAGCATTGGTCCCGCGGCAACGCTTGAGTCGTAGTCGAGTGGACCGGCACCATGGCGAATGCCACCGCGATTTGCCCGATCCAGAGTGCCGACGCGATCGCGACTGCGAGTGCGAGGCGACGCTTCATTAAGTTGTCCCTCCCTAGCGGGTTTGTACTCCCGCCGGCGGATTGATCGTGTGGTGGCTGACGTTGGCTACCGAGAGCACGAAGATCACGGCCATGACCAACAGGACTGCCACCACAAAGCCGACGACGACTGCCAAGATCGACAGACCCCCGCTGGCAGCCCGCATAAAGGCCTGACGCATGTACTTCAACCCCTTTTACCCAATCTGAATGACTCTCCCAGCCATCCCAATGTAGCCACAGACTTTCGGATGGACCCTCCAAACTCATGCGGACGCATGGCGTACAGCATCCCGGCGATCCCGACGAAGAGCAGGATCGCCCCAACAACCAGCGCCAACAGTCCTCTCACACCTCTCACAAAGTCACCCCTCGACGGCCGGCCATGCTTATGTAACGGGGGACCGAGGCTGAGCCTGTACTGGGAAACGAGATCGCAAGCGGCCGCAGCGGCTCACAGGTAGCCGCCAACCGACTTCGTTCCTATGCAATGATTTGCCCCCTTGCCGGATGCCCCCCGGCCAGCCACGACGCCTCCGCCTAACGAGCCCACGCTACTCTCATCAATCCATAAGTCAAGTGCGTGTTACAACAAGCGAACTAGCGTGTTGCCGAGACAGCTGTTGCTAAAGCACCTTGGGACACGAACAAACCAACGTAAGAGATATCGACTACGGCCCGCAGACCCACCGATTGGCACATGCCCGACGATGGCCGGCGCATCTTCGATGGGAGGGAGCGCATCGCCATCGCCGAGCGCGTGGCCGGACCAGCCCAGAACCTTCCGCCCTGGGTCAGGGTCTCGGGCGGCGAGGTGCCGGAGAAGACCGAAGGGGCGTAGGGCAGCGTGGGGGCACGCGTGAACGGATTGCCGCCGTAACGGTTCATCGGTACTCTTGCTCGCTCGCGGGACTCTCGGCAGGAATCAAGGGGCCGCAAGAGGTCAAGGAGCCCCACCGTGCCCAGGATTCGCTTCGCGATCTCCTGCTTGCTCGGTGGCGAGTACGGCGCTGCTGCTGAGCCGGCGATCATGCCCGCGGCAAGGACGACGGCGGCAATCGTCAACGCACTGAGTGTTCGGAGCATAGTTCCTCCCTCCAAATCGGGTGATGGCGCGAACAAGCGACGCCGCTCATCCACCTATAGGCACTCCCTCCTTAGGCACCCCAGGCCCCTCTTGACTTACGCCTTCTCTACGGCAACCGCCGTTAAATCGTCTTGAAGGTTGCGAGCATCTTGTCGTAGGCCGGATGCTTGGCATCCAAACTGCTGGTGATCCCCTCGAGCACATACAGTTTCGAGCCAACGAAGAAGATGCGCTCGCGGATCACGCTTCCCTGCGCTTGAACCACGGCATCCTCCGCCGGTTGCCCCAGGAACTGAGTGTTGGACTTCGAAACGACCGTTCCGTTGACGTTCTTCGCCGATCCCGCGACGCCGCCATCGAGGCTCGCCTGGATGGCGTCGCCCTGGGGTGCCACCGGAAGCTGCTCGAAGGCAACCGCGACTTGCTCGGTGTTGGTGGTCGCCTGATACAGCGTCAGGGTGGCGTTGATCCCTGACTGGTTGATGGCTTGCGTTGATCGCGCCGGCGTGGCCGGGAAGACTGCGCTAAAGCCCGAATCGGTGGCGACATAGGGAGTTGGCGCCGGCGTCGGGGTAGCCGCCGAGTTCGACGACGTACTCCCGCAAGCAGCCAATCCAATGGCAGCCGCCATCACACTACCCGCCAGCCGTATGGATTTCCCCACCTCGAACCCCACCGACAACCTAACCGGTGGGGGGCGGACTGTCAACGCTACCAGTTGGTGGCGATGTACTTGGTTTCGAGGAACTCCATGAGCCCCTCGTGTGAGCCTTCGCGGCCGACGCCGCTCTGCTTGACGCCGCCAAAGGGCGCCGCCGGGTCGGAGATGAAGCCACGGTTCAAGCCCACCATGCCGGCCTCGATCGCCTCGGCGATCGCCAGCCCTTTTGCCAGGTCACGGCTATAGACATACGAGGCGAGGCCGCGGTCGGTCTTGTTCGCGAACTCGATGGCTTCGTTGACCTCGCGGAAGGTCACGACCGGCGCGATCGGACCAAAGATCTCCTCTTTGAGAATGTGCTCATCGGGCGGAACCTCGCTCAAGACGGTCGGCGGGACGAAATAGCCCGGGCGGCTCGGCGCCTTGCCGCCGGTCAGGACCCGGGCGCCGTGGCCCGCCGCCTCGTCGACCAGCGCGAGCATCTTCTCGCGTGCCGGCTGATTGATCACCGGGCCGACCTTGACGTTCGGGTCGAGCCCGGACCCAACGGCCAGCGCGCCCATCGCGCCCGCCAGCATGGTCGAAAATTTCTCCGCGATCGGCGCCTCGACGTAGAAGCGGTTGGCGGCGATGCAGGACTGGCCGGTATTGCGCATCTTCGCGATCATCGCGCCCTCCAGGGCGGCATCGAGATCGGCGTCGGCCAGCACGATGAAGGGCGCGTTGCCGCCCAGCTCCATGGAGCAGCTGATGACGTTCTCCGCCGCCTGCGCCAGCAGGATGCGGCCGACCTCGGTCGAGCCCGTGAAGGAGAGCTTGCGCACGCGCGGGTCCTTGAGCATGGCCTTGACCACTTCCGATGAGCGTTTCGACGGAATAACGTTGACGACGCCCTTGGGCACGCCCGCCTGCTCGAGCAGGTCGGCGACGGCCAGTGCGGTCAGCGGCGTTTCGGAGGCCGGCTTCAAGATGACAGTGCAGCCTGCAGCCAGCGCCGGTCCGATCTTGCGCGTGGCCATCGCCGCCGGGAAGTTCCAGGGCGTGACCAGCACCGAGACGCCGATCGGCTGGTGCTCCACCAGGATCCGGTTTGCGCCGCTCGGTGCGATCGACACCGAGCCGATGTTACGGACCGCTTCTTCAGAAAACCAG
This sequence comes from Candidatus Acidiferrum sp., assembly GCA_035602395.1. GTDB lineage: Bacteria > Chloroflexota > Dormibacteria > CF-121 > CF-121 > CF-13. The sequence continues at coordinate 20,179 of DATNMH010000019.1, read as the reverse complement.
CGAAAGAACTCGGCGGCATAGGCGACTTCACCCCGGGCCTCGACCATCGGCTTGCCGTTCTCGCGCACCATGAGCTCGGCCAGCTTTTCCTGGTCGCGCATCATTAACTCGAAGGTTTTGCGGAGGATCTCGGCGCGCTGCCGAGGCGGCTTCGCTGCCCAGCCCCGGAAGGCTCGGTCGGCGGCCGCGACCGCCTCCAGTGCGTCCTGCACCGAGGCGCTCGCCACTGTCGAGATCACCTCACCGGTGGCCGGGTCCGTCACCTCGATCCGCTGCTCGTCCGAGGCGGCGTGCCAGGTGCCATCGATATAGAGGTCTGTGTGGCGAACCGAGATCAGCTCACTGACCGGGGTCATCGCATTGATTTTCGCACGGTCTGCACGATCCGTTCGACGGAGGGCATGGCCGCGTCTTCGAGGACGTCGGCGGCGGGGAGGGGCACGTGGGGGGTCGTGATCCGGACAATCGGTCCGTCCAGGTCATCGAAGCACTCGTCGGCCGCGAGCGACGCGATCTCGGCGCCCCAGCCGCAGAGCCGCGGGTTTTCCTCCACGGTGAAGAGGCGGCCGGTTTTGACGACTTCGCCGAGGATGGTCCTGGTGTCGAGCGGCACCAAGCTGCGGACGTCGACGACGGTGGCCTGGATGCCCTCGGCGGCCAACTGCTCGGCCGCGGACAGCGCCTTGGGTACCATCGCGGCCAGCGCGACGATGGTACAGTCCTTGCCATCACGCAGCACCTTTGCCCTGCCCAGCGCGTCAACGTGCTCGCCGTCAGGGACGTCACCTTTAACGCCATAGAGTGACTTCTGTTCGAAGAAGAGGACCGGATCGTTGTCGCGAATCGCCGCCGCGAGCAGGCCCTTAGCGTCGGCGGGGTTCGAGGGCGCAACCACCTTCAGGCCCGGGACGGCCATCCCCCAGTTCTCGAGGCTCTGCGAGTGCTGGGCGCCGAAGCGGGTGCCGCCACCGTTGGCCGTGCGGATCACGAGCGGGAGGGAGACCTGGCCATCGGTCATGTAGCGCGTCTTCGCGATCTGGTTGGCGATCATGTCCCAGCAGGTGGCGAGGAAGTCGGAGAACATGATCTCGGCAATCGGCCGCAACCCTGTCATCGCTGCGCCCATGGCCGCCCCGATGATCGCCTGCTCGGAAATCGGCGTGTCGCGCACCCGGTCCGGGCCGAAGCGGTCGAACAACCCGACGGTCGCTTTGAAGACGCCGCCGGCCGCGCCGATGTCCTCGCCGATGAAGTAGACCATGGGGTCGCGCGCCATCTCCTGGGCGATGCCGGCGGCGATGGCCTCCCGATAGCTCAGTTCCGCCATTGCGCGCTCCCGTCACTCCATACCTGGCGCTCGATGGCATCGACGGTCGCCGGGGCGCCGTTGCGCGCTTCTTCGGTCGCGGCATCTACCTTCTGCTGCGCGCGCGTCTCGATGTCGCGGATCTCCGCCTCGTCGGCGCCGGCTTCGAGCAATCGCGGACGGTAGCGATTGATCGGGTCGCGTGCCATCCACTCGCGCACCTCTGCCTCTGGCCGGTACTTCGCCGGGTCGGCGCGCGAGTGCCCGCCGTGGCGATAGGTCAACGCCTCGACCAGCGAGGGGCCGCCGCCGGCGCGCGCCTTGCCGATCGTCTGGCGCGCGATGTCGTACATGACATCGGCATCGTTGCCGTCGACGAGGATCGACTCGAGCCCGTAGGCCGAGGCGCGATCCGCCGCCGGATGCTTGACGGCCGTCACGGAATCGATCGGCGTGTATTCCATGTACAGGTTGTTCTCGCACACGAATACCACTGGCAGCTTCCACACCACTGCGAGATTCAAGGCCTCGTGGAAGGCGCCAATATTCGTGGTGCCATCGCCGAAGAAGCAGACGGCGACCTGACCCGACTTCCGCACCTGCGCCGACCACGCCGCTCCGGCCGCGATCGGCAGATGCGCGCCGACGATCGCATACGAACCCATCGCCCCGTGTGTGACATCGGTGAGGTGCATCGACCCGCCCTTGCCGTGCAGCATGCCGTTTGCTCGGCCGAGCAGCTCCGCCATCGCGGCGGCCATCGAGGCGCCGCGGGCCAGCGTGTGGTTGTGGCCGCGATAGGTGCAGAAGGTGTAGTCATCGGATCGCATCGCCACCCCGTAAGCGGCGGCGATCGCCTCCTGGCCGAGGGCGAGGTGGCTGGTGCCGCGCACCAGGTTCTCGAGGAAGAGCTCGTAGGCGCGCTGCTCGAAGTCGCGCAGCTCGACCATCAGTTGATAGAGGCGCAGCCGAGTCGGGCGGTCGACGTCAGCTGCCGCCGGTTTTTCGACCTGGGTGCTCAATAGGCATTCGCGATGACGAGCTCTTCGGCGGGGAAGAGGGTGATCACCTCGTGCCCCGTGGCCGTCACCACGATTTCCTCTTCGATGCGGGCCGCCGAATGGCCGTCCGACGCCGGGCAGTAGGTTTCGAGCGCGAAGACCATGCCTTCCTTCAGCTCGACCGGGTGATCGAGCGAGTTGAGGCGGCTGATGATCGGCCGTTCGTGGAGTGCCAGCCCCAGGCCGTGCCCAAACTGCAGGCCGAAGGCCTCCATCTCGCTGTCGAAGCCAAAATCCTGCGCCTTCGGCCATGCCTTGGCGATCATGTCGGTCGTCACACCTGGCTTGACCATGTCGATCCCCGCATCGATCCACTCGCGCGCCTTCTTGTAGGCGTCGCGCTGACTTTGCGTCGCGCGGCCCACGTTGAAGGTCCGGTAGTAACAGGTGCGATAGCCGTTGTAGGCCTGGATGATGTCGAAGAAGGCCTGGTCGCCAGGCCGGATCAGCCGATCGGAGAAGACGTGCGGGTGCGGGCTGCAGCGCTCGCCGGAAACGGCGTTGATCGCCTCGACATCGTCCGAGCCCATATCGTAAAGCTGCTTGTTGGCGATGGCGACGATCTCGTTCTCGCGGATGCCCGGCTTGAGGACTTCGTAGATCGTCTGGTAGACGCCGTCCACCAGGGCCGCCGACATGCTGAGCAGCGTGATCTCGTCTTGCGACTTGATTTGCCGGGCGTCGAGCATCGCCTGTTGCGCATCGACGACCTTGATGCCGCAGTTCTGCAGGGCGAAGACCATCGGCATCTCGGCGATGTCGACGCCGAGTGGCTCGCCGGCGACGCCCTGCTCGCGCATCAGATCCTTGACCGTTTTGGCGACGTCGTCCGAAAGGCCGGCTTCGGGCGCGACCGAGCCACGTAGGCCGGTCATCCCGGCGCGCGAATTCTCCGGTTTGAGCCAGGGCGCATGCAAACGATGCGCCTTGGCCGCCGAGCCGAAGTCCCACAGGATGGGGTCACCGCTGCGGGTCAGCAGCGCAAAGCGTGCCACCTTGTCGCGAGCCCACTCGCCGATGGTGGTGCTCGTGATGTAGCGGATGTTGTTCATGTCGAACACCAGCACCCCACCCAGGCCGGCATCCGCGATCGCCTGGCGAGCCCGCCCCAACCGGTATTCGTGGAGGCGGCGGAAGTCGACGCGCTCCTCCCAATCGACGTGCATCCGCCCGGGTGCTGGCACGGACGTCACGGTGAATTCGGATTTCGTTCGTGCCACCGGGCACAAGGTTAACGAAAATCTCGAGGCGGCCCGGTCGACTGGCGGACCACCAGGGTGGGGGCGAGTTTGCGTGATGCTGGTGCCCGGTCCGCCGAGGAAAGCATTTTGACCATGACCTCGGCGGCGAGACCGCCAAGTTCCTCGCGTGGAAGGCGGATCGAGGTGAGCGGCGGCACCATGCGCTCCACGTTCGGCAAATCGTTATAGCCGACCATCGAAAAGTCCCTGGGACAGGCCAGCCCGCGTTCCTCCGCCGCGGACAATGCCCCGAAGGCCATCAGGTCGTGATGGGCGAAGATGCCGGTCGGCAGGGGTCGCTTGCTGTCGAGGAGCTGCCTCATGAGGCGATTACCCTCTTCGGCTGTCCCCATAGGCGCTGTCGACCGGAGCACGACTTCCGTCGCGCCCGCCGCCGCGATCGCCTGGCTGAACCCCTGGGCGCGCTGCAAGCAGGAGTAAATGTCGGCCGGCCCGCGCAGTTGGGCGACCCGCCGATGCCCGAGGGCGAGGAGATGTTGGGCGGCCAGCGTGCCGCCCAAGATGTCATCGTTGGTGAAGGCCGGCAAGCGGATCCCCGGGACCGATTGAACCGCCAGCACGACCGGGATGCCGTGACGCCGGATCCGGCGCAGCTTCGGACCGTCACCGAGTCGCGCGGCGGTCAAGATGAAGGCGTCGACGCGGCGGCTCAGCAGGTGGCTGACGATGCGCTCCAGGCGAGCCGGATCGTTCTGCGTCTCGACGATGAGCGGCATCAGTCCGGCGGCTTCGAGCCGGTTCGAGATCCCCCGGAGGAGCGGACCAATGTTTGGATTCCCAAGATCGCCGACGACGACAGCCACCGTGTGGGTCCGCCCTCGCTTCAGGCCACTGGCCACCATGTCTTTCTGGTAGCCCATTCGTTTCGCGACGGCCGCGACCCGTTTTCGGGTCACGACGTTGACCTGTCGGGCCGTGTCAGGATCGAGGGCTCGCGAGACCGTCGAGTAGTGCACGCCTGCCGCGCGTGCGACATCCTCGAGGGTCACGATCGTCCGCTCCCCAGGCCCTTCGCCCCCGCCCGCCCCGCCGCCCCTTCGCTGCATTCGCCCAGGCGGTTTCGCCGCCCGACCACCACGTTAACCCCTTGTTAACCGATCTGGTCTGGCGCAAACGTTTGCAAGGCCTTACATTAGGGGTGGGCGGGGCGGCGATGCCGAAGCTGGCGCAGACCGTGGAAGCAGCGGCGCTCCGCTCCTAAGGTCAGCGGGTCGGGGGGCGCGACGGTTCGAGACCGTCCGACACGTCGCGGTGCTCGGGTTTCAGCGCCAGGTTGGCCCCGCGAGCCTCGAGCTCGAGCAGGGCGGCGAAGTCGACGTCCCCCAGGCCTTGACCGATCAGGCTAACGACGATCTGGTGGGTAAGCGCCGCCACCGGGAGCGGGACGTTGAATTGGCGGGCGGCATCCAGACCGAGCTCGAAGTCCTTGCGAAGCAGGTGGCCGGTAAAAGTCGGCGTGAAGTCGAGGTTGACGAAGGCCGGCGTCTTGTACCGGCTAAAGATGGACCCCATCACGCTGCCGTTGATGAACTCGAGATAGTCGGCCCGGGTGATCCCGCCGCGCTCGGCCAGCACGGTGGTTTCGGCGAGGATCTGGGTGACCACGCCCAGGATCAGGTTGTGGCAGATCTTGACCAACCGGGCCGCCTCGCCGTCCCCAACATAGGTCACGCTCTTGCCCAGCATTTGTAAGTAGGGCAGCGCCTGCTCGAACGCCCGACGAGGTCCGGACACCGCCAGGCTCAACTTGCCGGCGCGGGCGACCTTCGGGTTGCCACTCACTGGCGCGGCCAGCAGTGCCGACCCCAGCCGCTCCGCCTTCCCGCGGATCGCCTGCGAGGCATCCATCGAGACGGTGGAGGTATCGATCACGATCGAGGGCACCCGGCCGCCGTTCGACAGCAGCCCATGCGGCCCGGTCATCACGTCGGCGAAGTCGTTCGATCCCGCGACGGAGGTGAGAACGATGTCGCGGTCGCTCAGGTCCGCCGGCCGATCGACCAGGCGCGCGCCGCGCTTTGCCAGCGGCTCGCTCTTGGCGCGGGTGCGGTTGTAGACCGAGAGGTCGCAGCCCTGCTCGAGCAGGCGCGAGGCGAGTGCGAATCCCATGCGTCCGGTCCCGATCCAGCCGAGGGTGCGATGGTCAGTCTTGACAGCGGTCATTACAGTCTCCTCATTCGATTGCAAGCGCGGGCATCAGGTGCGGACTCAGCGGGCTGCCGGCGCCGGCAACCGTCGATCCGCGGACGATCAACTCAGGGTTGAAGACCACGCGCCGCCGCGATGGCTCACCGGTAGCGATTTGCTCCAGCAAGAGGCGCGCTGCGGCGGCGCCGAAATCGTGGATGGGCACGTGCACCGTCGTCAGCGACGGCACCATCCGGGTCGCCAGCGGGATGTCGTTGTAGCCGACAATCGCCAGGTCTTCGGGGATGCGAAGACCCATCCGGCGGGCCACCCCGAACGCGCCGACGGCCGTCATGTCGGTCACCGCGAAGATCGCGGTCGGGCGATCGGCCAGCGCGAGCAGGCGCTCGGCCGCTCGCGCGCCACCCTCTTCGGTGTAGCCGGACTCCACGACGAGCCGTGCTTCCGGGGTCAGGCCCTGCTCCGACAGGGCCGCCAGGTATCCCCGCCGCCGCATCATCCCTGTGCTGACGCTGAGCTTGCCGGCCAGGTGGCCGATGCGCCGGTGACCCAGTTCGACGAGATGTTCGGTGGCAAGCCGGCCGCCGACCAGGTCGTCCGATCCGACGAACGGGTCGTGGCCTTCGTCGCTGAAGCGATTGACCAGGACGTAGGGAATAGCCTGGTGGCGCAGCCAGCGTACGGTCGGATCCTTGAGAAAGCTGCTAGCCATGATGACGCCGTCGACCCGGCGCGCATGCAGGCTCTGCAGGTGGGAGCGCTGGCGGGCTGGGCTGCCATCGGTATTGCAGAGCAGGACGTTGTAGCCGCGGGGCGAGGCGGCGTCTTCGACCCCGCGGAAGAGGGCGGCGAAGAAGGGATTGGTGATGTCGGGGATGACGACCGCCAGCACCAGCGTCTGGCGGAGCTTCAGCCCGCGGGCGACGCCATTGGGACGGTATTCGGTTTCGCGGAGCAGCGCCTCGATCCGCAGCCGGGTCGGTGGGGCGATCCGGAGCTTGGGGTCGTGGTTGGCCACCCGGGAGACGGTGGAGGGGTGGACCTGGGCGAGCGCGGCCAGCTCCTTGAGCGTTACCGGCATCCCCACCTCCTCATTGACAAGCCTTTCACCCGTGCCTAACATAGGGCAATCGTTTGTTCAACGCAAGGAACAAACCGCACAAACTCAAACGCCGCCCATCGGTTCAATCGGCTTCGACAGGAAGGGAGGGAGCATGCGCAAACCCGTGTCGATGATCGTGGCGGGATTCGCCCTGGGACTTTCAGCGTGCGGCAACTCATCGAACAACGCGAGTGGCTCACCGGCGGCGGCGGCGCCGATCACGATCGGGGTATCGGTCTCGCTGAGCGGTGACTTCTCGGGTGACGGCAAGGCGCTTGTCCAGGGGTACGACCTGTGGGCCAAGGACGTCAATGCCAAAGGCGGCCTGCTCGGTCACCAGGTCACCATGAAATACGTCGACGACGCCAGCAGCACATCGCAGGTCGTCACCAACTATCAGAACCTGATCACGCAGGACAGGGTGGCGCTGGTGTTCGGGCCGTTCAGCTCGCTGTTGACGATCCCGGCCTCGGTCGTGACCGATCGCAACGGCTACGCCTTCCCGGAGCCGGCCGGCGGCGGACCAGCGGTCTTCGCGAAGGGCCTACATTCCATCTTCTTTGTGCAGCCGGCCGCAGTCGAAGACAACCTCGTCAGCTACACCAAGTTCCTGCTGTCGCTGCCCAGCAACCAGCGACCGAAGACGGCGGCCTACGCGACACAGGATGATCCATTCACGCAGCCCCAGGTCGACAAGGCCAAGAGCCTGCTCGAAGCGGGCGGCGTTACCACCGCCTCGTACAAGGTGTACCCGGCTGAGACGACGGACTGGTCGCCCCTCGCCCTGCAGGTCATCCATGCCAACGCCGACGTCGTCATCCTCGGGACGCAAGAGCCGGACGCGGTCGCCTTTGCAAAGGTCTTCCAACAACAGCACTACAACCCAAAGTCCATGATCGAGACGACGGGTCCCGACCAGGGCAAGGATTTCGCCGATAAGGTCGGCGCCAAGAACACCGAGGGGATCATGGTGCCCGCCGGCTGGACCCCGGCCGCCAAGGCCTATGGCAACGACAAATTCACCATCGAGTTCGTGGCCAAGTATGGTGGCGCCTCCGGCGACATCAGCGCCGACGCCGCCGAGGCCTACAGTGTTGGGCAGGTGGTCGACCAGGCTGCGCAGAAGGCGAACAGCATCGACAACAAGAAGCTGATCGACGCGCTTCACTCCGGCACCTACCAGACGATCCAGGGGCCGATGTCCTTCGATAGCGTGGGACGGCCCCAGGGTGGCGTCGGTGTCTATATCGAACAATGGCAAGGTGCGCAGGCGATCTTCGTCTACCCGTCGAGCGTCGCAGCCGCCAAGCCCGAGTACCCGAAGCCGAACTGGCCATAACACGAGAACGGGGACGGTGACCACGTGGCGCCGTCCCTCCTCGTAGCGTTGATCGCCGCATGACCCTGGTCCTAGAAGCGGCGGTGCTCGGCATCCTGACGGGTGGCGTCTATGCGTTGATGGCCTCGGGCCTCACCCTGATCTTCGGCGTGATGCGCATCATCAACGTCGGCCACGGCGCGCTTGTCATCCTGGGCGCCTACCTCAGCTTCGCGCTCTTCCGGACTTTGCACATGGACCCCTTCCTCAGCCTGGTCGTGACCATGCCCGTGATGTTCGCTCTGGGGGTGTTATTGCAGCTGGTCTTCATCCGGCCCCTCAAGACCGATCGCGAAGCGCTGTCGGTGCTCGTCACCTACGCGCTCGCCCTCGGCATCGAAGGCGTCCTCGGCTACATCTTCACCACCAACTACCAGCAGCTGCGGGCGTGGTATGAAACCGCCAGTTTCGAGATCTTCGGTTTTCACATCACTTACGTCTACGTCTTCGGCTTCGTCCTTTGCCTCGCCATCCTGGGTGCGCTGTTCCTGGTGCTCTACCGGACATCATTCGGCGGCGCGGTTCGCGCTACCATGCTGAACCGGACCGCTGCCCAACTCGTCGGGGTCGACGTCGACCGCGTCTCGGCCCTCGCCTTCGGCCTTGGCGTCGCCACGGCCGCCGCGGGCGGCGTGGTCTTCGGGATCACGAATTCCTTCAATCCCAACAGTCATTACGACTTGATCTCGCGGCTCCTCACCATCATCGTGCTCGGCGGCCTGGGCAGCTTGCGCGGCGCGATCATCGCGGCGCTCATCATGCTGGTCACGGAGGACATCACCGCCGTCGTGATCTCGCCGGTCTGGGCCAATTTCGTCTTCTTCATCATCCTGATCGCCGTCCTCATCATCCGGCCGCAAGGGCTCTATGGCGTTCGCGTGCGGGATCGCATATGACGGGCCCCGGAGCGCCTGCGAAAAGGATCAATCGGACGGCGGCGGTCAAGGCGTTGGGGCTGGTCGTCCTCGCGGTCATTGCGCTACTCCTGCCCGTGATCGCCCCCGACCCGGCGACGACCAACAAGGCTGTGCTGACCGTGATGTTTGTCGGGCTGGCGACCGCCTGGAACATCATGGGCGGCTATACCGGCTACATCTCGCTCGGTCACGCCGCGTTCTTCGGCTTCGGCGCGTACTCCTTCGGGCTGCTCCTCATCCACCTCAACATCACGCCGGGATACGCGCCGTTCCTGCTGGTGCCCGTGGCCGGCCTGCTCACCGCGTCGCTCGCGGTCGGGATCGGTTGGGTCGCCTTGCGCACGCGGGCGGCGACCTTCGTCATCGTCACCATTGCCTTCATGTTCATCGTGCAACTGCTGGCCGAGAACCTGGTCAAAGTGACCGGGGGCGGCGCCGGCCTCGGCCTTCCTTACGCCCGGGAATGGGGCGGTGCCTTCTTCAATACGCCCTACTACTACGCGATGCTGGCGCTGGCGGTCATCGCCCTGTTCGTGTCGTGGTGGATCCGGCGATCCAAGTTCGGCCTCGGTTTGCTGGCGATTCGCGACGATGAGGACAAGGCGCTCGCCGTGGGCGTCCCGACGCGCACCTTCAAGCTGACGGCATTCGTGATCAGCGCGGCGCTGGTGGGGATGATCGGTGGCGTCTTCGCCTACTACATCACCTACATCTACCCCCAGTTCGTGGTCGACCCGCTGATCGGCATCTCGATGGTGCTGATGGCCTTCCTCGGCGGGCTGGGGACGCTGAGCGGGCCGGTGATCGGCGCGCTGCTACTCGAGCCGGCGCAACTGGAGTTTGCCTATCGCTTCGGCGCGAGCCGGCTGTACCTGCTTTTTTATGCCACGGTCTTTTTGATCGTGATCCTGCTGCTGCCGCGCGGCATTGTGCCCTCGGTTGTCGAGCTGCTGCGCGACTGGCGGCGCCGGCGCGCGGTCGGACCGACGGCGGGCGGTTCGCGCACGGCCTCGGCGGCGGGCGCGGGGGAGGAGCCAGCGACGCCGGCGCAGCAAGGACTCGCCTCACCATGAGCCTGCTCGAGGTCAACGACCTCTCCAAGCGATTCGGCGGCGTGGTGGCGGTGGACTCTTGCTCGCTCTCGGTGCCGGCCGGTAGCATCACCGGCCTCATCGGTCCGAACGGCTCGGGGAAGACGACCGTGTTCAACCTGGTGACCGGCTTCATCGCGCCGGACGACGGCGAGGTGCGCTTCAAAGCCCGGTCCATCGCCGGGCTGGGTCCGGACCGGATCTACGCGCTCGGCATCGGGCGGACCTTCCAGCTGGCTCGCATCTTCCCGCGGCTGACCGCGCTCGAGAACATGCTCGTGCCGGTGCGCCGCGCCGGGCTCCGTGCGCTCCTCTCCCGGGGGCAGTGGGGGCACGAGAAAGAGCGGGCGATGGAAATGCTGTCGTTCATGGACATCAACCAGGTGGCGGGCACCCTTGGCGGCGCTCTCTCCTACGGGCAGCGCAAACTACTGGAGCTCGCCGCCGTGATGATGGCCGGCCCCGAGCTGGTGCTGCTCGACGAACCCGCCGGTGGCGTCAACCCCGCCCTGCTCGAGCGGATCGCCGAGCGCATCCGGCAGCTCAATCAACAGGGCACGACCTTCCTGCTGGTCGAGCACAACATGGGCTTTGTCATGAATCTCTGCCACGAGGTCGTCGTGTTGCACCAGGGCCGCGCGATCGCCAGTGGGACGCCGAAAGACGTCCGCGAGAACCCAGCCGTGCTCGACGCCTACCTGGGGACCTGAGGTGGGGGCATTGCTCGAGCTGCAGGGGGTGACGGCCGGCTACGGCGGCGGCGACATCCTGCACGAGCTCGATCTCGCAGTCGATGAGGGCGCCATCACCTGCATCGTCGGGCCCAACGGCGCCGGCAAGTCGACGGTGCTGCGCGTCGTCAGCGGGTTGCTGCGACCGCGTCTCGGCCGCCTGCGGTTTCGCGGGGTCTCGATTGCGGGGCTCAGCCCGCGGCAAATCCTGCGCCGCGGGATCGTCCAGGTGCCGCAGGAGCGAAGCCTTTTTCCCACCATGACCGTCTGGGAGAACGTCCGCATGGGCGCCTACACCGTCCACGACCGGGCGCTGGTGGAGCGGCGTCTGGCCGCCGTATGCGAGAGCTTTCCCATCGTGCGCGAACGGCGGCATGAGCCGGCCGCGTCGCTTTCTGGTGGCCAGCAGAAGATCGTCGAGTTCGCCCGGGCGATGATGCTCGACCCGTCGCTCGTCATCCTCGACGAGCCATCGATGGGGCTGGATCCGAAGACGCGCACCATCGTCTTCGACACCATCCGCACAATGAACCAGGCCGGCCGCACCATTTTGCTGGTCGAGCAGAACGCGCGCTCCGGACTTGGGCTGGCGAGCCACGGGGTGGTGATGGAGAGCGGGCGCATCCGGCTCGAAGGATTGGGCTCGGCGGTGCTGAGCAACCCCGAGATTGGGCGCCTCTACCTGGGAGCCACGGCGTGAGCGAGTGGGACATCGTCGTTGCCGGCGCCGGCCACAACAGCTTGCTGACCGCCGCCTACGCCGCGAAGGCCGGCTTCAAAGTGCTGGTGCTGGAGGGGGCTAACCGCATCGGTGGCGACACGACGTGCGAAGAGCTGACCCTGCCTGGCTTCATCCACGATCCGTGCTCCACGGCACACAACCTGATCCAGAGCAACCCGCTGATGCGCAACAACGAGTTCCAACTCGACCGTTATGGCTTGCGCTACCTCTACCCGGACCCGGTGTTCACCATGCCGTTCCGCGACGGCCGCAGCATCACGATGTGGCGCGACCTGGAGCGCACCTGCGCCGAGCTGGCGCGCTTCTCGACGGCCGACGCGGAGGCATACCGACAACTGCTCGACGACTGGCAGGCGATGGCGCCAGTCGTCAACGACGAGCGCGAGAATCCGCCGCGGCCGCCGCAGGAGATCGCCAGCCGAACCGCGGGGAGCAGGCTCGGTCAGCGCATGCTGGACATTCGTCGGTCGACGGCGCTGGACATCATCATGGAACGCTTCCGCGATGAGCACGTCCGCGCCTTCTTCGCGTGGATCGCGTTCATGACGCTGCAACCGCTGGATGAGCCGGAGACCGGGCTGCTGGCGTTTTCGCTGGTCGCGGGCCGGCAGCGCTTTTCCTGGATCCTTCCCGAGGGTGGTTCGATCCGCCTGCCGCTCGCGCTCGCCACGATCATCGAAGAAAATGGCGGGACGATCCTGACGTCGAAGCCGGTCACGAGGATCGTGGTTGAAGGTGGACGTGCGACCGGCGTCGAGACCGCCGACGGCTCGACCTATGCCGCGTCGAAAGCCGTGGTCTCGACCATCCACATCGCGCAGCTACCCGGCATCGTCGGCGAGGAGAACCTCACGCCCCAGTACCGCGCTGGCATCGATCGCTGGAAGCCGAGCCTGTCGATGTTCGCGGTCCATTATGCGTTGCGCGAGGCTCCGCGCTTTCGCACGGAGAGCGGCCCGATGGAAAGTGTGACGATGGGAGGCCTCCAATCGCTCGGTTCGCTGCAACGAATGTTGAGCGGCTACCGGACCGGGCGGCTGGACCTCGACGATCCGGTGCTCCTGGCGATCACGCCCACCGTGATCGACGCCTCGCGAGCGCCGGCCGGCAAGCACACCTTCAAGCTGATCAGCTTTCTGCCCTACGAGCTCGCCGAAGGGCCGGAGCGCTGGGACGAGGTCAAAGACCAGGTGGCCGACCGGCTGTTCGAGTCGCTGGCGCCGTTGACGACCAACCTCTCGCAACGGATCGTCCTCGGCCGGAATGTGGCCAGCCCCCTCGACATGGAGCGCCGCAACCCGGCGAACTGGCGTGGATCGTGTCATGGCGGGGCCAACACACCGGAGCAGAGCGGCTATTTCCGTCCGGTGGAGGGCTGGTCGACATATCGAACGCCGGTCGAAGGCCTCTACCAGACCGGCGCCTGCACCCACCCCGGCGGATCGGTCTCCGGCCTTGCGGGACGCAACTGTGCCGCGATCCTCTTGCAGGACCTCGGCTCGAGCCTCGACCAGGCCATCCAGCTAAAGGAGAAGGTCAGATGAGTGTGGAAACCAGCAACAGAGTCCAGGTCGCCGCTCACCATTGGCGGGCGCGCTTCGTCGCCAACGGCATCGATGTCAACGATTTCGACCGAACAGTGGGGAAGACCACCGAGTGGAAGGACTGGGGACCCAACTGGCGGGCGGTGGGCGAGGTCCACGAAGCGCTCGGGCGTGAGGCGGAGGACCACCGCCGCACCGTCTCTGCGACTGCCGGCTATCAGCGAGCCTCCTGGTGCTATCACCTCGGAAAGTTCCTCTGGTTCGAAGACCCGCTCCAGCACGCCGAGCTGCGCGACCGATCGGTCGCCGTGTACCGAAAAACGCTGCCACACCTCGATCCGCCGGCGGAGCGCCTCGAGATCCCCTTCGAGGGCCACATCATTCCCAGTCACCTCCGGCGCCCCCGAGATATCGACCACGCGCCGCTCGTCCTTCTCGTCCCGGGACTCGACTCATCCAAGGAAGAGCTCTTTCTCATCGAGGAGGAGTTCTTGCGACGCGGGATGGCGACCCTGACGATCGACGGCCCCGGTCAGTCGGAGAACTCAGTGCACTTCCCGATCCGGGTCAACTGGGAATCGGTCATTACGCCCGTGATCGATGCGCTGGAGCAACGCGATCTGGGCGCCGACCTCAATCGGATCGGGCTGATGGGGATCAGCATGGGCGCGATCTACGGTCCACACGCGGCGGCCTACGAAAAGCGGTTACGGGCGGTCGTCGGACTATCGGGGCCCTACAACCTGGGGGACTGCTGGGACAACCTCAATCCCCTGACCAGGGGCGGGTACATTTTCTATACAAAGTCCGCGGATGAGGCCGAAGCCAGGCGCAAGGCCTACACGCTCAATCTCGAGGGCGTGCTCGACAAGGTCACCCAGCCGCTGCTCGTCATCCACGGCGCCAAGGACGGCCTGTTTCCGCCGGCGGACGCCGAACGGATCGCGCGGGAGGCCCCCAACGCAACGCTGGTGATGTACCCGGACGGGACGCACGTCTGCAACAACATTTCTTACAAGTACCGGCCACTGATGGCCGATTGGCTGAAAGAGAAGCTTGGCTGATGCTCCCTCCACCCTTGCGGGGGAGGGTAGGGGTGGGGGGTTCTCCGACGCCGAGTGGGAGCGACGGCGCCGCGCCGTCGACCAACTCTGCGCCGATCAGCGTCTCGATGTCATCGTCGTCTTCGGCACCTCGGCCAATGCGAGGCAGGGGCAGGCGCAGATCCACTTCCTGACGGGATTCCTCGGCCACCAGGACGCCTACGTGGTGTGGAAGCCCGGCGGCGACCCGATGCTGTTCGTCCAATATTTCAATCACGTGCCACATGCGCAGCGTGTCGCCCGTGCCGAGGTCCGTTGGGGCGGGACGCACTCGGTCGACGCGGTGGCGGATGAGCTCGCTGCTATGCCACCCACCCTCCGGGTGGGGCTGGTTGGGTCGGTGCCGTACGTCGAGCAGCAGCGGCTGATTGGTCGCCTTGGTGACCGGACCTTTGTCGATGCAACGGCGGATTTTCTCCGGCTGCGGCTGGTCAAGAGTGAGGAAGAGCTCGAGTGGATGACGCGCGCCGCGGCGATTACCGACCAGGCGTTGGACGCGCTGGTTGGCGCGGCCGTGCCCGGCATTACCGAGCTCGAGCTGCAGGCGGAAGCGTCTGCCGCCGCGATCCGCGCCGGTGGCCAGCCGCACTTCCTCTACTTGAGCTCGACGCCGATGGCCAATCCCGACCGCATCGTGCCGCAGCAGGACCTCACCAACCGTCGACTTCAACCCGGCGACGCGATCATTCTCGAGCTCAGCGCGGCCTACACCGCCTACTCGGGACAGGTTCTCCGGACGGTGACGGTCGAGGCGGAGCTTACCGAGACCTACCGGAGACTGCACGACGTCGCCTGGCAGGCTTTTCACGAGGTCGCCCGCACCATCGCGCCCGGGATTTCCGTGGCGGCGGTCGTCGAGGCGGCATCGCTGATCGACGCCCAGGGCTTGACGATCTGCGACGACCTCGTCCACGGCTACGGTGGTGGCTATCTGCCACCCATACTTCGAACCCCGCGCACGAGCCATGGGCCGGTGCCGGACTTCGTGTTCGAGCGCAACATGACGCTGGTTATCCAGCCGAACGTCGTGACGACCGACCAGCGGGCCGGCGTCCAGGTCGGCGAGCTGGTGCGGGTGACGGACAACGGCATCGCGAGCCTGCACCGGATCCCAGAGCGGTTGCTTCGTGGAGGTGAGCAAATCTCCGCCCGCTGAGTGCTTGTGTGGAGGGTACGACTGTGCGCCGTCCTTTTGGTGCAATCGTCCGTGGCTTGTCGCGTCGGGAACCGATAGCGTCAGAAGCTGAATCTTGCGACACGCAGGCTTGTACGACTCGCGCTATGAGCACGACGCCTGCGGGATCGGTTTCGTCGCTGACGCTGGAGGGCGAGCCAGTCGAGGTATTGTCGACGCCGCCCTCGCAGCGCTGCATCGTGTCCGTCATCGAGGAGCGGTGGCCGCGGACCATCGTTCGGGCGATGGCGCTGGTCTCCTGCTATCCATCCCGCAATCCTTTCTGCGCGACTGGATGCAGCGCGCCGCCATCAACGTCGAGCCGGCCGTCAAGCTCGGGGTCGCCGTGGTGTTCCTCTCCAACGCGCCGGCGGCCGATGGGTATCAGCAGCGGCGGCTCACCCGCCGGCTCTTCGATGAGGCCTGCCGGGCCGAGCAGCTCGACCTGATCGACTGGCGCCCGGTCCCGGTCGAGCCCGAGGCGCTGGGCGACCTGGCCCGGACTACGGCGCCCGTAATCGAGCAAGCCATCATCGCCGCGGCGAGTTCGGTGTCGGACGCCGAGGCGGAGGCCCGATGTTATCGTGCGCGCAAACGCGTCGAGCGCGCCGTCCGGGCCGCGGGATTGCGCGCGTACGTGGCGTCGATGTCGTTTCGCACGCTGACCTACAAGGCGATGTGCGCCGCCGATCAGCTGGCCGCCTTCTACCCCGACCTCCGCGACCAGCGATTCATCGCTCCCTTCGCCATCTTCCACCAGCGCTACAGCACGAACACCGCCCCGTCGTGGGAGCGGGCTCAGCCGTTCCGCATGCTCTGCCACAACGGGGAGATCAACACCATCCAGGGGAACGTCAATCGGATGCGCGCTCGCGAGGGGCGCCTCGGCGCCCAGGAGTGGACCGACGAGGGCCTGCTGGTGCCCGTCATCGACGAAACCGGCTCCGACTCGGCGATGCTCGACAACTCACTCGAGTTGCTGGTCCGGGGGGGCCGCGACATCCGGCAGTCGCTGGCGATGTTGGTGCCGGAAGCCTGGGAGGGCTTCGACGTCGACCCGGCGGTCCGCGATTTCTATCGCTACCACGCCTGCCTGATGGAGCCATGGGATGGGCCCGCCGGGCTGGTCTTCACCGACGGGATGCGGGTCGGCGCCGTGCTCGACCGCAACGGACTCAGGCCGCTGCGCTACGCGGTGTGCGAGGACGGCCTTATCGCTTGCGCTTCGGAAGCCGGCGCGGTCGACGTCACCGGGCACGGCACCGTCCGTCGGGGAAAGCTCGGGCCCGGCGAGATGATCTGCGTCGACCCCGAGCGCGGTGGGCTGGAGCAGAACGACACCATCAAGCGTCGGCTCGCCGCGCAGGAGCCATACGGCCGGTGGCTGGACGACAACCTGACGTCGCTCGATCCCGGGGAGCCGGTGGAGGAGGTGATGCCCGACCTGGTGGCGCGCCAGGCCACCTTTGGCTACACCAAGGAAGAGTTCACCTACGTGCTCCGACCAATGGCGACGCAGGGCAAGGAGCCGATCTTCTCGATGGGCGACGACACCGCGCTCTCGGTGCTGGCTCAGCCGCCACGCCTTCTCTACACCTACTTCAAGCAGCGCTTCGCGCAAGTGACCAACCCGCCGATCGACCATCTGCGCGAACGGCTCGTCATGTCGCTGCGGAGCTATCTCGGGCCGCCGGCGCCGCTGCTCTCGGGCGGACCGGCCGGTGCCCGCCTGGTCCAGCTGGACTCATTCATCCTCTATCCATCCGGGCTCGAGGCCGTCCGGGGCATGGGCTCCCCGTTCGCGTCCAGCGATCTCGACGCCACCTTCCCGGTTGCCGACGGACCGTCTGGGCTGCGGGCGGCCTGCGAGCGGCTGGCGCAGGACGCCGAGCGCGCCGCCCGGTTCGGTGCCTCGATCGTGATCGTGTCCGATCGCGAGGCCGGCCCCGAGCGCGCGCCGATCCCGGCGCTGCTCGCGGTCGGAACCGTCCATCATCACTTGATGCGCCACGGCCTGCGCGGGCTCACCAGCCTGGTCGTCGAAACGGACGAAGCCCGTGAGGTTCACCACGTCGTCTGCTTACTCGGCTATGGGGCGCAGGCGATCTGTCCCCGACTTGGGCTGGCGTCGATCCGAGCGCTGGCGTCGGCCGGCCATCTCAAAGGCGAGACGAGCGACGGGCGCGGGGCGCAGGAGCACTACGTCACGGCGCTCGAGGACGGCACCCTCAAAGTGCTCGCCAAGATGGGCATCTCGACGCTCGACGGGTACCAGGGCGCGCAGATCTTCGAAATCATCGGGCTCGATGCCGGCGTCGTCGACTTCGCCTTTTCTGGAACGCCCTCGCCGGTGGGTGGCGCGACTTTCACCGATCTCGGGGAGCAGGTGCTCGCCTTGCATGCCGAGGGGTTTGCCGCAACGGCGCCGGCGCTGAAGAGCCCCGGGTTCTTCAAGCATCACAAGCAGGGGACCGAATATCACGCGACGAACCCTGATGTCGTCGACGCCCTGCACGATGCGATGGTGGGAGAAGAGGTGGCGCTGGCAGCCCCCACCCTACCCTCCCCCAGAGGGGGAGGGGAAAGGATCGAGATGGCGGCGGCACACGCGCTGCAGCGTGCCGTCGCCACCGGGCCGGACGGAAACGGCTATGCGTCGTACGAGCGTTTTGCCCGGCTGGTCAACGACCGTCCCCCGACCTATCCGCGGGATCTGCTGGCAATCCGGCCGGCCGGCCCACCGGTGCCGCTCAATGACGTTGAGCCCGCCGTCGCGATCCTGCGGCGGTTCTCAACCGGCGCCATGTCACACGGATCGATCGCGGCGGAGGCCCACGAGACGATTGCCATCGCGATGAACCGGCTGGGCGGCAAGAGCAACACCGGCGAGGGCGGCGAGGACCCGGCCCGCTATCGCACCAGGGGACTGCCGATCGACCGCAACTCGCGAATCAAGCAAGTGGCGTCGGGGCGGTTCGGCGTCACGCCCGAGTACTGCGTGTTCGCCGACGAGTTGCAGATCAAGATGGCGCAGGGATCGAAGCCCGGCGAGGGCGGACAGTTGCCCGGTCACAAGGCGACCGAGGAGATCGCCCGGCTTCGGCATACGCAGCAAGGGATTGCCCTGATCTCGCCACCACCCCACCACGACATCTACTCGATCGAGGATCTCGCGCAGCTGATCTACGACCTCAAGCAGGTCAATCCCCTCGCGGCGGTCTCGGTCAAGCTCGTTTCCGAAGCGGGGGTCGGGACGATCGCGGCCGGCGTGGTCAAGGGTCTGGCGGACGTGGTGCACATCGCCGGCATGGATGGCGGCACCGGCGCCAGCCCACTGTCGTCGATCAAGAACGCCGGGATCCCGTGGGAAATCGGACTGGCGGAGACCCAACAGACGCTGCGGATCAACGACCTGCGCGATCGGGTCCGGCTGCGCGTCGACGGCGGCATCAAGTCCGGTCGCGACGTCGTGATCGCCGCGCTGCTCGGCGCCGACGAGTACAGCTTTGGCACCGCGGCGCTGCTGGCCGAGGGTTGCATCATGGTGCGCACCTGCCACCTCGACACCTGCCCCGTGGGGATCGCGACCCAGCGCCCGGCATTGCGGGCGAAATTCGCCGGGACGCCGGAGATGCTCGAGGCCTATCTGACGCACGTCGCCGAGGAGATCCGTCACATCCTTTCGGGACTCGGCCTGCGACGGCTCGACGATGCAATCGGTCGGACGGACCTGCTCTCGCAGCGGGTCAGCGGGGATCCGCGCGCCGACCGCATGGACCTTTCACCACTGCTGAGTGACGAGGGCTCGGAGCCGCGCCGATTCGTCGCCTCGATTCCGCTGCAGAAGCCGTCATCGGCGCTCGGCGACCGGGTCTGTCTCGATGCGCTGACTGCAGTGCTAACCGGCGCCGACGTCCGGGCCAGCTACCCGATCCAGAATTCGGACCGCTCGGTAGGAGCTCGGTTGGGTGGCGCTGTGGCCAGAGAATGCGGCGCAGCCCCTCCGGCCGGGTCGGCATCATTCACGTTTACCGGCGCTGCCGGCCAGAGCTTCGGGGCCTTCCTTACCGAGGGGATCGAGTTCGTCCTGGTCGGGGAGGCGAACGATTACGTCGGAAAGGGGATGGGCGGTGGGCGGATCATCGTGCGGCCGCCTGCCAACGATGCGGGCGATCCTTACTTGCTCGGCAACACCGTCCTCTACGGGGCGACCGCCGGCGAACTATTCTGCGCTGGAAAAGCGGGCGAGCGGTTCGCTGTGCGCAATAGTGGCGCCTCGGCGGTGGTCGAAGGCGTGGGAGAGCATTGCGCCGAGTACATGACCGGAGGCACGCTGGTGGTGCTCGGCCCCGTCGGACACAACCTGGGCGCCGGGATGACGGGTGGCGAAGTCTTTGTCTACGACACCGGGATCGGACTGCCGGCGATGGTGAACGCCGAGCTGGTCGATGCCCACCGGCTGAGCGGTGAGCACCAGCTGCTGGCCGAGCAGATCCTACGGTTGCGAGGCTTGATCGGGGAGCACGCGAGCTACACGGGGTCGCTCGCGGCCCGAGGGATCCTCGATGACTGGCATGCAGCGCTGCATCGGTTCTGGCGAGTCGCGCCGAAGGCCGACGT
>DATNMH010000018.1:0-8995 GCA_035602395.1 Candidatus Acidiferrum sp. | reverse complement strand
TCGTTCATCAGCCAGTCGAGCTGGCCATAGCCATCCCGGTCGACCTGGTCCCAGTAGGTGCTCAGTCGGATCACTCGGAAATGCAGTGCCTCCAGCCGCTTGAACGCCGTCTGGTAGTTGAGCCCGAGGTAGGCGGCGCGCATCGGACTGAAACTGATGCCGACCTGCACCGGCGCCGGGATGCCGTGGGCCTTCGCGGTTGCCGGCATGAAGAGGTGAAGCGGCGCCACCGCCAGGAAGGGAACCAGCAGGGCGATCGCCAGCACCTGTACCCGCCGTCGCACTGCCAGCGATCGGATCCTGGGTAGGGTCATGGCTGAACCGGCCGGCACGCACCGAACCCGTTGTTGATGTCACGGCCGTCTGAGAGATTTCTTGCGCGTAGCGGTGGATGTAAAAATCTCGCGACGGTTCACGTACGATGGGCCGATGACCATCGCGCACGCGGAGAGCCTCGCGGCAAAGCTTCGGAGTGGCCGCATGTTGCTCGGCGGGCACCGTGGAAACGCTGATGAGTGCCCCGAGAACACGCTGGCCTCCTTTCAGTCGGCCATTGACCTCGGTGTCGACGTGATCGAGCTCGACGTCCATCGCTCCGAGGATGGCGGCCTTCCCGTGATCCACGATCATCTCCTCGACCGGACCACCGACGGCAGCGGATTCGTGCGGGACCATACGATGTCCGAGCTGAAGCGCTTCGACGCTGGGAGCTGGAAAGATCCGCGCTTCAAAGGCGAGCGGATTCCCTCGCTCGATGAGGTCCTGGCCCTTGCGAAAGCACACGTCGGTGTCGCGATCGAAATCAAGAACTTGCCGCTGCCCTACCCCGGCATCGAGGACGCCGTGGTCGCCGCCGTCAGAGAAGCGGACATGGTCAATGACGTCGTCGTGATCTCGTTCGACCACCGCTCGATCAAGCGCATCGCCGAGCTCGAGCCGCAGATCCTGACCGGTGTGCTCGAGGCCTCGCGGCCGGTTGACATCCTGCGCGTCATGGACGACGCGGAGGCGGACGTCTTCTGTCCGCATTGGGCGTCGATCGAACCCGAGACCGCGCAGGAGTTGCACGCCGCGGGCAAGCTGATTGGCGTCTGGACGGTCGACGACGCCGTGTCGCTGGCCTGGTCGAAGGCTCTGCCGGCAAACGCGATCTACACCAACAAGCCGCGCACGATCCGGCCCTAGCTCGATGAACCTCGAGCGAGATTGGCCGTTGTTCGGGCTGTGGATCAACACCCCACGACTCAGCCTGAGCTATCCGATCGAGGCGGACCTCGGCGCGCTCAACGCGCTCGCTAACCAGGGCATCCACGATCCGGCCGTCATGCCGTTCGATACGCCATGGACGGACGAGCCGCCCGACATCCGTCCCCAGCATTCGCTGCAGTTCTACTGGGGAACGCGGGCCAACTGGAAGCCGACCAACTGGCACCTGACGATGATGGTCAAGGAAGGCGATGCGGTCGTCGGGGTGCAAGGGATGCTCGCGACCGATTTTGCGGTCAAGCGCCAGGTCGGGACCGGGTCATGGGTCGGGCAGGGTTACCAGGGCCGAGGCGTCGGCAAGGAGATGCGCGCCGCCATCTTGCACCTGGCCTTCGCGGGACTCGGGGCGGAGCGCGCGACCAGCGCCGCCTTCGAGAACAATGCCGCATCGCTCGCGGTCTCGCGGGCCCTCGGCTACGTCGAGAATGGTGACGACATCGGCGCACCGCGTGGCACACCTGTGCGCCAGGTCCGGTGGCTCCTGACCCGTCAGGCCTGGGAGAAAAACCGCCGCGACGATATCCAGATCCATGGATTGGACCCGTGCCTATCGATGTTCGGGATCGAAAAGAAAAGCGCCTGACGACTACTTGAACGCGCTGAGGCCCGTGATCTCCTCGCCGATGGCAAGCATGTGGATCTCGCTCGTCCCCTCATAGGTCAGGACGGTCTCGAGGTTGTTCATGTGCCGCATCACCGGGTACTCGAGACTGATCCCGCTGGCGCCCAGGATGGTACGAGCCTCGCGCGCGATCTGTAGCGCCTCGCGCACGTTGTTCAGCTTGGCCATCGAGATCTGGGTGGCCGTCGCCTTGCCCTGGTCCTTCAAGCGACCGAGCTGCAACGCCAGTAGCTGCCCCTTCGTGATCTCGGTCAGCATGTTGACCAGCTTCTCCTGGGTCAGCTGGTAGCCGGCGATCGGCCGATCGAACTGGACCCGCGCCTTCGCGTAGTCGAGCGCGCTGCGATAGCAGGCGATGGCAGCGCCGAGCACACCCCATACGATTCCGTAGCGGGCCTCGTTGAGACACGACAGCGGCGCCTTGAGACCCTGGGCGCCGGGCAGCTCGTTGCGCGCCGGAACGCGCACATCGTCGAGGATCAGCTCCGAGGTCACCGAGGCGCGCATCGAGAGCTTGTGATGGATCTCGCGCGCCTGGAAACCCTTCGTGCCCGCCTCCACCAGGAAGCCGCGAATTCCTTCATCGGTCCGGGCCCACACGATGGCCAGGTGCGCGACATTACCGTTCGTGATCCAGCGCTTGGTGCCCGTGATCACCCAGTCGCCGCCGTCGCGACGGGCCCGGGTCGCCATGCCGGCTGGGTTCGAGCCAAATTCTGGCTCGGTCAAGCCGAAACAGCCGATCACCTCACCCCTAGCCAAGAACGGCAGCCAGCGCTGCTTCTGTTCCTCGGAGCCGTAGCGATGGATCGGGAACATGCACAGCGATCCCTGCACCGAGACGAAGCTGCGCAGCCCACTGTCACCGCGCTCGAGCTCCTGGCAGGCGAGCCCGTACATGACGTTGCTCAGCCCGGCCGCGCCATAGCCCTGCAGATGCATGCCGAAGACGCCGAGACGGGCCAGCTCAGGGACGATCTCTGTCGGGAAGCTCGCACGCTCGTAATGGTCGGCGACGATCGGCAGGAAACGGTCGTCGACAAAGCGGGTGACGGTCGAACGAACGAGTCGCTCCTCCTCCGTCAGCAGATCGTCGATGCGATAGAAATCAACCGTCTCAGACAACGCGAGCTCATTCTACGGTCGCCTCATGGACGCCACCTATCATTGGAGGAGCGTGCATGGAAAATCCGCTCTCCCTGTGGCATTTCTACTTCCGCAACAAGCGCAAGGTGCTCCCTGTCATCGGCATCCTGGCGCTGGCGATTCTGGGTGTCGTCGTCACCGACTCACTGCTCGCCTCCGCCCGTGAGACGGCGTACGCCACCTACGGCAGCTACCAGAAGCTGATCCTGGTCGCCCCGCGGGCGACCCGCGAACAGGACCTATCCAACCCCCTCGCGGATTCGCTCAGCCAGCTGCGCGACGTCCAGCTCAAGGTCGATACCCTGGACGGCCCGGGCGGCCTCACCGCCTATTACGATGCCGTCGTCGCGCTGCCGGCACGAGTCCGGGCGCAGTTGCCGGCGGTAGAGCAACTCCAGGTCGATGCCGCCAATGCGCGGTACTACGCGGCGCGTCTCCGCGGTGACCTGGTGCCACTGGGCGACCTGATCGTTCGCGTGCAACGCCTGCAAGCGGAACAGAAATCCTTCGATCAGCTCGTCCAGCAACTGACCCAGAATCCGAGCGACCCGCGGCCACTGCTCAGTTACCTGCAGCAGCATCAGACCTGGCTGCAATCGGTGCTCCCGGACAGCGCTCAGTTGGGACGCCTGCAAAGCGCCGTCTCGAATGCCTCGTCCGATGCCTCGGGCCTGCAGCAGTCATTGCAAGCGATGGGACGCGATACGGCGAATCTGAATGCCGCCGGCCAGAGCGTGGCGGACATTCGGATCCCACCGTCGCCGAGTGCCACGATCGATCAATTCAAGGGGGCGCTCGATCGCCTAACCTCGAGCCTGGGCGCGATCCAGGCGCCGCAACCGGGCCTGGACAAGTTGCTGGCGGATAGCCAGCGCATCCCCGGCACCGCCTTCGTCAAGCGCGACGCCTACTCGAACCTCGACATCAATCTTCTCGCCGGCAACGCCCAGTTCGATCTCTACGGGTTCGACCCGCCGGGCATGGGGCAGTTGCTTACCCTCTACGGTGACCGGGTCGTGGCCGGCCGCTTGCCCGCAGCGAACGCCAACGAGATCGCCGTCTCCGAGGAGATCGCCCGCTCACGTCACGTCTGGGTCGGCGGGAAGCTCGGCAACGCGTTGGATGAACTCGACCGGCTGCCCGATACCTTCACGGTGGTCGGCATCATTCAAGGGCCGACGCGGCTGGGCGTCATCCCGCTCGACTACATGACCGAGCACTATCTCTTCGAGCGGCGGTACCAGGGGCTGGTCGTCGTACCACAGCCCGGCCACGAGCAGGCCGTGCACGACCAGCTACAGAAATTGGTCGGCGGAAGCGCTTTCCGGCTCTTCGACTGGGCGTATATCAAATCGAAGATCGACAGCCTGATCGCGAACCTCGACGCCATCAACACCTTCCTGATCCTTCTGGTTACGATCGTGCTTTCGCTGGTGGTCGGCCTCCTCAACAACCTTTTCTTCCGGCAGCGGATGAACGAATTCGGCCTGCTGGCCGCGGTCGGCTACAGCCGCTGGGGCTTGATCATGCGCGTCGCCCTGGAGTCATTCGGCGTCACGCTCGCCGCCTGGCTCATCGGCGTCGGCCTCGGCATCGCGGTGCTCAGCTGGTTCAACCTGACGTTCATCGTGCCGCACGGCCTGCTGATGAACATCTTCGATTGGAACGTGTTGGCTTTGCACACGCTCCCTATCCCAGTGATGGTATTCGCCTTCGGGATGGGCACCGTCGCCTGGCAGCTGCTTCGCCTGGATCCGATCTCCATCATCGAGCGGAGAGACTGATGCTGAGCGGCCAGGACCTCGCGCTCGATTACCAGACCGGTGCCAGCGTCGCGCACGCCGTCGACACCGTCTCCCTGTCAGTTGATCAGGGGAGCTTTGTCGGCCTAATCGGTCCATCCGGCTCAGGGAAGAGCTCATTGATGTACTTGCTCTCCGGCCTCAAGCGCCCCACCCGGGGGACGGTCGCCTTCGACGGCCAGGATTACCGACAGATTTCGACGCCCGGCCTGATGAGCCTCCGCCGCCAGCGGTACGGATTTGTGTTCCAGCAGCATTTCCTGATCAACTACCTGACCGCCCTCGAGAATGTGATGGTGGGGGCGGTCAAACGCAATCACGACGTGGTCGCCTATGCGCAGGAGCTACTGCGGCGGGTCGGCCTCGGCGACAAGTTGCGTCAGAGGCCCTACCAACTCTCGATCGGCGAGCGACAACGCGTGGCGGTCGCGCGCGCCCTGGTGCACCGCCCCGCCATCGTGTTCGCAGACGAACCGACCGCCTCGCTGGACCAGGCGACGGGCCGGGAGGTGATCAACCTTCTTGTCGATTACCGCTCACGGGCCGGCGGGAGCGTCGTCGTGGTTACCCACGACCCGGCCATGCTGACCGGCGCCGACCGCGTCTTGCAGATGCGGGACGGGCGCCTGAGCTCGGCTTAAGCGGGGGTTCCGGCCAGCCCCAGGGCCGCCGCGTTGCCTTTCATGGCGTCGATGACCATCTGGATATGCCCATCGAGCTCGACGCCGAGTTGCTCGGCCCCCGTGAAGATCTGCTCACGGTGGACGCCCCGGGCGAAGGCTTTGTCCTTGAACTTCTTCTTGACCGACTGCACGTCGACGTCGGCGACCGCCTTGCTCGGCCGAACAAGGGCGACCGCCGCCACGAAGCCGACCAGCTCATCGACGGCGTAGAGCACCTTCTGCATTGGCGTCGTCCGTGGAGCATTGGCGTAGTCCGCATGTGAAAGGACCCCGTACCAGATCTCCTCCGGCCAGCCGCGCTCTTTCAGGATTTCGGCCCCCTTGATGGCGTGCTCGCCGACCTCCGGGTAACGCTCGTAGTCGAAGTCGTGAAGGAGACCGGTGATCCCCCATACCTCGGGATCGCCACCGTACTTAGGGGCGTAATGGCGCATGGCCGACTCCACCCCGAGCCCGTGCTTGATCAAGTGGGGGCTTTTGGTGAACTCGTTGAGGGTCACCAAGGCTTCCTCCCGGCTGCTCGGCATGGTGGTCGAGTGTAACAGGGGCCAATAGGCACTTCGGGCTATTGACGCCCTTGCGGAGACCACCTACGCTCATGAACAGGAGGCTTGTTCCATGGCACGGCATCTCCACCATTGGCTTGAAATGGTGGAAGCGTTGTTGATCATCGGGATCCTGCTCGCCATTGCCTGGCTGACCTGGCAGGCGCTCACGCAGGCGTATTCCCCGGTTTTCAACCTCTTCAATAAGTTCTGACCTGACGGCCCGGCTGGGCGGAGACCCCTACCTATAATCGTCGGCGGGGGTGTAGCTCAGTGGTAGAGCACCTGCCTTTTAAGCAGGGTGTCGAGAGTTCGATCCTCTCCGCCCCTATTCCATCACCTGCAGTAGTCGGCTGAGGTGTCCCATTGGGCCTGCGGCTGATGTGTCTCATGAAACTGCCAGTCTCAACAAGCATCTGTGACTGCAGCCACAATGAAGAACACGCCAGCATGCACCGCAATCCTTCGATTTGAATTCACGCCAGACTCCCTTCTTTGATACCAACCAGCGTGGTAGCCGTTGGCGAGGCAGAAACGAATATGACGACCTTTCCCCGAGCGTGCCCGGTTTCGAGGTAGCGGATGGCGTCTGCTGCTTCGGTCAGCGGATACGTCCGGTCGATGACCGGTGCGACCCTGCCGGCCTCAATCAGTTGGCGCAGGAACTCCAGGTCATTGCTACTTGGCTTCGCGACAAACGGACCCAGCGTCTGGCCGATGAACGGCGACATCACGATGGCCTTGATGATCCGGCCGACTGGCCCGATGATGCGACCGGGGGAATCGCCGCTGCTGAGGACAAGCCTGCCCCTAGGAGCCAGGGCGCGTCGGCACGCAGAAGGGGAGGCGGTGCCCGCAAGCTGAAAGATCAGGTCGTACCGTTGACCAGTCCGCGTGAAGTCCTCCCGGGTGTAGTCGATGACGTGGTCGGCGCCGATCGAGCGGACCATTTCCACGTTCCTGGTACTGCAGACGCCGGTCACATCCGCGCCATACGACTTCGCGATCTGCACCGCGAACGTCCCGACCCCTCCCGACGCACCGACGATCAGGACCTCCTGCCCCGACTGAATCTTTCCAGCATCACGAAGGCCTTGCAGAGCGGTCACCGCCGCGAGAGGGACCGTCGCCGCTTGCTCAAAGCTCAGATTGTCGGGCTTCAAGGCGAGGAGTTTTTCCGGGGCCGAAACATACTCCGCGAAGCCACCCGATCCAACAAAACCGAAGACCGCGTCGCCCGGCTGGAACCGCGTCACTGCGTTGCCGACCGCCTCGACCTCGCCCGCCACGTCGGTGCCGAGTAGTGAGTACTTCGGTTTGCGCAGACCCATCGCCGTGCGGGCGATGTAGGGGACGCCCCGCATGAAGTGCCAGTCGTAGGGATTCGCCGACGCGGCGCGAACCCGGACAAGTACCAAGTCAGCCTCGACATAGGGTTTGCGAACGTCCTTGACCTCGAGAATATCGGCCGAGCCGTACGCCTCGTATGCGATCGCCTTCATCCTGTCCCTCCTTGGTGTACACCGTACACCTAGCGCGCATCTTAAGTGTACGACGTACACTTGTCAAGAGGTAAGAGAGATTTGGCTCAAAAGATCGAGACTCCAAGGCGGGTCCCCCTGAGCCGGGCGCGTGTCCTCGGGGCCGCCGTCGCCATTGCCGACAAAGCAGGGATCGAGTCGCTGAGCATGCGGAGGCTCGCCGAACAGCTGGGGGTTGTGCCGATGGCGCTCTACAAGCACGTCGCCAACAAAGAACAACTCCTGGACGGAATGATCGATGTGGTCGTCGGCGAGGTCGATCCTCCCGTGACCGGGGCGGGGTGGAAAAGCGCGGTCCGGCAAAGGATCCTCTCCGCGCGACGTGCGCTGCTGCGTCACCCCTGGGCGTCGCAGGTGATGGAGTCGAAGAAGAACCCCACACCGATGGTGCTGGCGTACATGGACTCGATGATCGGGCTATTCCGGGGCGGCGGCTTCTCCGTCAGTCTCACGCATCACGTGATGCATACCATCGGCAGCCGCGTGCTGGGGTTCACCCAGGAGCTCTTCAACGACTCGCGAACGGTCGATCCGGAAATGCAGGAGGTCATGATGCGCGAGCTGGGACCGAGCTTTCCAAACGTCCTCGCGATCGCGATGGCGGCCTCGCACGAAGGCGAGTCGGTCGTCGGTCCGGGTTGCGATGATCAGTACGAGTTCGAGTTCGCTCTGGATCTCCTCTTGGACGGATTCGAAAGACTCCTACGCGACCAGGACGTCAACGGAACCCCGGGGCATTGACCTCCCACCAGGCCAAGAGAACCGCGGCTCGTTCCCGCAACCGGTAGGTCCACAGCGCGGGACCGGGGAAGTCGGGCGCAACCACGCCGATCGCATCCAGACCGAGCTTGTCGCAAATGTAGACGGCACGAGTCAGGTGTTCAGCCTGGCTGATGACCGTCACTCGGGTTGCATGAAAGACATCGCGGGCGCGCTGGCAGCTGCTGAGCGTCCGCAGTCCGCCATCGTCCAGGCGGATCGTATCGTCGGGCACGCCGGCCGCGAGTGCATACCGCCGCATCGCGGAGGTCTCGACACTGCCATGTCCGCCGCTCAGCAGGAGCGCGTCGACCTTACCGGTTCGATAGAGCTCGATACTCGTGTCCAGGCGGTTCACCAGCGCGGGGCTCGGATTTCCGTTGGCATATACCTCGGCGCCGAGCACCAAGGCCAATGGCCTGGAAGGTGCATCGGCAGGGCTGGCATAGATGCGCCCTCGAACGGCATTGTCGACGGAGGACGTCACGAGTGCGGCGACGCCGAGGAGAATTAGGCCGATCGCGCCGAGGCCATAGAGCAGGAGTCTTGCCAGTCGGCGCGGACGTCGCACGCAGTGAGAACGTTGCCGTCGCGGTACTGGTTACTCGCGCGCGGCGTTAGTCGCCGACGA